>CANQVL010000003.1 GCA_947627285.1 uncultured Oscillospiraceae bacterium | reverse complement strand
ACTTCATCTACACCACCGTGGGACTGCGGCTCATTCCGGGGAGCTTTGAGATGAACCCCTTCTTCGGCGGAATCCTCAGCACCCCCTGGGCGGCGCTGGGGCTGAAGTTCGTCCTCATCCCCGCGTCCCTCTGGACCCTCTACCACTTCCGCCGCCGCCCGCTGGCGCGCTTCGGCCTGTGGCTGTGCTTTCTCGCCTACCTCGCCTTCGACGCCCTGGCGCTGTACATCGTCCTGACCTACTGGCGGGAGGTGCTGGGGTGAGCCAAAGCGCCGCAAATGTATGCGCGCTTACAGACTTCGACAGATTTTTTGAAGACAGTATGATATTATACTTTTATCCCCACACTGACGGAAGATGAGTACCGTCAGCTCGAAGACACCATTCGGGCTGACGGTATTTTTTATCCCAACAGCCAATCAAATTGAAGGAGGAAGCGAATGAACGAAGGCTTTATTTATGAACCTGTAGACCTTTGCGCCTGTTATGAGCCGGAGGAAGAAATCCCCGCCGAGCTTTTGGAGGAATGGAAGTCGCTCTACTGGGAGGGACCGGAGGACACGCCGGAGAACAGGGCATTTTATCTTATCGAGCCAGACGGAACCATGTATTACTATTTCGGCAATACCCGTATTAAGGTTTCTGAGCATTTCGCCCCGGCTGGTAAGCCGGTGGACAAGCTCATTGAGAACGTTATCAGGTACGCCGCGAAAAACGATTGCGGCAAATAACGAGATCCATATTGCTTCCGGCCCGCGGTTACGGTATAATGAAAGCGTATTGTAAGCGTGGGTTGTTTCCGAGAAAAGGAGGTTATTTGCCAGTGAAACAACCGTACAATACAGCACTTTATATGAGACTTAGCCGTGACGATGAGAATTACGGCGACAGCGTTTCGATTGAAACGCAGCGCACCATTTTACGCAAATACGCACAGGACAACGGGCTTCATGTGGTCGGCGAGTACGTTGACGACGGATGGAGCGGTACGAATTTCGAGCGTCCGAATTTTCAGCGAATGATGGACGATGTTGAGGCGGGAAAGGTGAATTGTATTGCTACGAAAGACCTTTCACGGTTCGGCCGAGAACACGTTATGATGGATTACTACCTCGAATTTGTGTTCCCGGAGAAGCAGATCCGCTATATCGCCGTCACTGAAAATGAGGACACGGAGAAAGGGCTTTCCGATTTCGTTCCTTTCAAAAACCTGTTCAACGAATGGTTCGCTAAGGATACAAGCCGCAAAGTAAAGACCGCACTCCATGCCAAATTCGCTGATGGACAGCGTACCTTTACCTACGCCCCGCTGGGATACATCCGCCATCCGGAAATCAAGAACACCCTCGCCGTGGACGGTGAGACGAAGTGGATTATTGAGAAAATCTTTGATCTTGCCGTACACGGAGCGGGAGCCGCTAAGATTACCAAAATCCTGACTGCTGAGAAAGTCCCAACTGCCGGATACCTTAACTTCACACGATATGGCACATTTGCCAACATCTATGCCGGAGCGCCGGAGGAAAAATCCTACGCATGGACGATAGCTCAGGTGAAGTCCATCCTAAAGGACGAAACCTACATCGGGAACAGCATTCACAACAGGGAAACCAATATCTCCTACAAGAACAAGAGGCGGATACGCAAGCCGCAGGAGGAATGGTTCCGGGTAGAAAACACCCATGAGGCGATCATCTCAAAGGACGTATTCAATCAGGTGCAGGAGCAGATCGCCGGACGGCGCAGGCAGATGAAGGACGCGACTACACAGATTTTTGCCGGGCTTGTGCGCTGTGCAGACTGCGGATGGTCAATGAGCTTCGGGACAAACCGAGGAAACAGTCGTCCGTTCAGCTATTTCAACTGTACGAATTACCGGCAGCTTGGCAAAAACGGCGGACGCTGCACCGCCCATTATGTCCGCTATGATACCCTTTACGCCTATGTGCTGACGAGAATCCAGTATTGGGCGGGACAGGCGGAGCTGGGCGAGGAACAGCTTTTAGAGCGGCTTCTGAAAACCGGTGACAAGGGACGCGCCGCGCAAACGAAGAAACAGTCTGCGGAGCTTGCCAAAGCCGAGAAGCGCAAGGCGGAGGTGGACAGGCTGTTTGCCAAGATGTATGAGGACTGGTCTGCGGAGCGCATCACGGGCTACAACTTCAATATGCTGTCCCAGAAGTACCAAGCCGAGCAAAGCGAGCTGATCGACAAGATTGACCGCATCAAAGCGGAGCTTACAACCGAGCGGCAGACGGCATCCGACGCCGAGAAATGGGTCGCGCTGATAAAACAATACTCCCACCCCACCGAGCTGACCGCCGAGCTTCTGAACACCTTGATTGAAAAGATTGTAATTCACGAAGCAACGAAAGACGCAGACGGTATGCGGGAGCAGGAGATCGAGATTTACTACCGTTTCGTCGGCAAAATCGACTGACGGACGGAAAAATACACGTTTATATCCTTAACTAAGTGAAAGGGGTATTTCCTGCCCGGATGTGTCGATTTGGAACAAGCTGTCGATCCTGCTTGATACAGATATAGAGACACTTATTTACGGACATGAGGGCAGAAGTGAGTGGAAGGGAGTTATCTTCCTCGACGGTTCCGTTCCGGCGAACATGACAATATATAATAAGCCGCTGCTCCATTATTTGCTGTCCCAATTCTTTTTGGCAGGGATCAACGACATCGACGTTGTTGGAACCTGCGCGCCTATCTTGCTGCCGGGCGTCCAGATCACGACTGTTGAAAGCCCAAGACAACTAAACCGGCAGTTTACAAAACCGACCTTTTATATCTACGGCAACCGGTTCCTTTATGGTCCCAATTTGACCAGGCACATTAAAAGAGCGATGTCACGTACAGATGGTATTACCGTCCTTTCTACCATGAAAAGGAAAGGACGATATCCGCTTTCCGTTGACTCAGACCGAAAGGCGGTATTGACTCACGCCCTCGGAGCGAACCAGTATTTTGCTGAGCCGTTTGTATTTGTTCCGGCGAATAGTCATATATCACAGTGTACAAGCTTTGAAAATATCCTCAAAGAGCAGGCTGTTAATGCGGAGACAATGGTTCGGGGGATGATGTCTTTTGACATCCATACCTACGAGGACGCCTTTCGGCTGTCGGAATACGTAAAACTGATGGAAGAAATGACAGGGGAGCGAATCGGATGCGTTGAGGAGATCCTGATCCGGCGCGGGTTGTCAGAGTATAAGGATATTAAAAGAATATGTGATAAAGATACAAAACGATACTTAGAGGGGCTGTTCCAATAAAGGAACAGCCCCATTTTTGTAAACCATCAGTAGGTCTATATTTTTAGCTGAAGGGTGTAAAATTATCAATAATCATAACAGGGGGAGTGATTCAGCATGGTACTTGCAATTTACGGAGCCGGGGGTCTTGGACGAGAAGTGCTGGAGCTGGCAAAAATTATCAACAAAAAAGAAAAATTATGGGATTCATTTATTTTTATCGTTGACGGCGCTGATTCAAAAAAAGTGAAATGGCATTGAAGTTTTTGAATATGAGAAGGCTAAAGAATTGTTTGCTGATAAGCTTGAAGCTGTAGTAGGCATCGGTGAACCGGCGGTTCGGGAAAAGAAATATGAACAGCTTAAGGTAGATGGGATAAGAACTCCGACTCTTATTCATCCGAGCGTTCAAATTCCGGAGTTCACGAAAATTGGGAGCGGAGTAGTCATCCAGTGTGGATGTTTTATTTCTACCAACGTTGTTATAGAAGATCATGTATATATCCAACCTCAATGTAACATCGGTCACGATGATGTTCTGTCTGAAGGATGCATGATTTCCGGAATGGGAAACATAGCCGGAACTGTAAAAATAGGCTGCTATACATACATAGGTCTTAGCGCCGCGATAAAAGAAAAGGTATCCGTAGGAAATCATTCCATCGTCGGCATGGGTTCTATTGTATATAACAATATTCCGGACGAAATCATTGCTTTGGGGAATCCAGCAAGACCAATTGCGCGGAATACTGACAGAAAAGTATTCAAAAATTGAAGAATCGGAGGAATAGTATGGGACTACTGCAAGGCAAGGTGTGCTTGGTAACAGGCGCCAGCAGAGGAATTGGAGCGGCAACTGTCAAGCGGTTTGCGGAAGAGGGAGGCATCGTGTACGCCAACGCACGCTCTCCCAAAAACTTGGATGATGTTTGCACGTTAATGAGCGAAAAATATCATACAATTGTCAAGGCGGTATATTTTGATGTAAGAGATGAAGCTGGTGCAAGAAAAGCCGTTGCACAGATCAGAAAAGAAACTGGCAGAATAGACGTTTTGGTGAATAATGCAGGGGTGATGAAGGATGCACTTATCGGCATGATTTCTAAAAACCTTATGCAGGAAATTTATGAAACCAACGTATTTGGCGTAATGAACATGATTCAACTCGCCAGTAAAGTGATGATGTTTCAAAAAAGCGGAAGCATCATAAATTTATCGAGCATTGTTGGAATTGAGGGTAATCCCGGGCAACTTGTATACTCCGCAACGAAGGGCGCTGTGGCAGCAATGACAAAAACGGCGGCTAAGGAATTAGCAAGTCAAGGGATCCGCGTAAACGCAATTGCACCCGGAATGATCGATACAGACATGGTCAGGAGCATAGGAGAGGAAAAAATGATCGAGCATTTGAGAAATATTCGCATGGGTCGGTTGGGAACCCCAGAGGAAGTTGCCGACGCGATCGTTTTCCTTGCCTCGGATCTATCCAGATATATCACAGGAGTCATTCTCGGCGTCAACGGTGGCGCTACAGTTTAAAATAATTTAGAAATGAGGAGAACTACACAATGAGCAATCTCGAAAAGTACAATAAGATATTTACACAGACACTGGGATTGAAAGAGGAGCAGTTGGATGGCTTGACATATCAAAGTGTTCCTGAGTGGGATTCGGTGGGGCATATGACCCTTATTTCTGCTCTGGAGGGAGAATTTAGCATCATGCTCGACACCATGGATGTGCTAGACTTCAGCTCTTATGAGAAGGGCAAAGAAATTCTTTCAAAAGAGGAATATGGTGTTGACTTCAATGAATGAAGGACCGTCTTTGAGGATGTGGGATTTTGCCGGACATGAGGCGGATACGGCACTTATTGATGAAGCAGGAAATACCATAAAGTATTCGGAATTAAAAGAACAGTCCAATAGCATAGCGGCTTGTATCGGCGGAAGATGCATTGCCTTTTTGCTGTGCAGGAACAGTGTCGGATCCGTAATGGGATATGTAGGCTTTCTCAACAATGGAATCGTGCCGGTGATGCTTAGCGGTAGTCTCGACAGTGGGCTGCTTTGTAGGCTGATTGAAGCCTACCGACCACCGTATATCTGGCTTCCGAAGGAGCGGCAAGACAGATTCCCAGATTACCGGATCCAATATGAAGCGTTCGGATACGCGCTGCTTAAGACTGGATTTGCAACTGATATTCCCATCTTTCCAGAGTTAGCTTTGCTCCTGACAACCTCAGGTTCAACTGGATCGCCTAAGTTTGTGCGCCAGTCGTACTTTAACATCCGGTCAAACACTGAATCCATTATTGAATATTTGGCTTTAGATCACTCGGAACGCCCAATCACTACGCTGCCAATGAATTATACCTATGGGTTGTCGATCATCAATACGCACTTGGCTGTAGGGGCATGCATTCTTTTAACAGACAAGACGCTTATGCGAAAGGAATTCTGGCAATTCTTCAAAGAACAGAAAGCCACCTCTTTTGGAGGAGTTCCGTATACATATGAGATGCTTGACAAATTAAGGTTTTGCCGGATGGATTTACCGTCGCTTAGAACAATGACTCAGGCAGGCGGTAAACTTACGCCGGAGTTCCATGAGAAATATGCTCTGTACGCAAAAGAAAAAGGGAAGAAGTTTGTCGTGATGTATGGACAGTGTGAAGCTACCGCACGCATGGGCTATCTTCCTGCTGACAAAGCTGTGGAAAAAAAGGGGGCCATGGGAATTGCCATTCCCGGGGGGAGGTTTCACCTCATCAATGCTGAGGGGCAGGAAATACTCGAACCCAATGTGACCGGAGAGCTCGTTTACGATGGCCCTAACGTCACATTGGGCTACTGCGAGCGGGCTGAGGATCTCTGCCTTGGAGATGAGCGTCACGGCATACTGGAGACAGGCGATATGGCACAGTTTGACGAGGACGGATTTTATTACATAGTGGGTCGAAAAAAGCGGTTTTTAAAAATTTACGGAAACCGCGTCAACCTTGATGAGATTGAAAGACTCGTGAAGACCGCCTTTCCCGATACCGATTTTGCCTGTGCCGGAGTGGACGATCATATGTATCTCTTTGTGACTGATGAATCTGTTTCTGAAGAGGTCAAGAAATTTGTGGTTTTAAAGACCGGTCTTAATCAAATGGCGTTTAAAGTGATAAAAATTGATGAGATTCCCAAGAATGATGCGGGGAAGATATTATATTTGAAATTAGAAAAGTATTACAAATAATACAGCGAGGGGAGTTTAAAAGCCCCCTCAATATCTTTTTTGGAGAGATATATCAGATGAGTTTTGACGAATTATTGCAGATTCCTCCCTATTCTCTTGGACGGGAGGATAAGGAGCGTCTTTTAACGGTCAGGCTTCTGGAGTTGACGGAACGCCACAGAGCCGGATGCTCGAGGTACGCCAGGATATTAGATTCCACGGGTTTTGATCCAGCTAAGGTGAAGGACCTGAGCGGTTTCCCGTTCTTGCCAGTTCGACTTTTCAAAGAGCTCTCCCTCAAGAGTGTACCCCAGGAGAATATCGTCAAGACCATGACCTCCTCCGGTACCACAGGACAGGCTGTATCAAAAATCTATTTGGACCGGATCACTTCTTTCAACCAGCAAAAGGCAATGATAAAGATTGTATCCGATTTCACCGGTTCATCCAGAATGCCGATGATCATAATCGACTGTCCATCGGTGGTCAAGGATCGAAATATGTTTTCAGCGCGCGGAGCAGGTATACTTGGATTTTCCATGTTTGGCTCCAAAAGGATATATGCCCTCAATGACGATATGGAGCTGGACACGGAGGCGCTCAGAGGATTTTTGGATGAACACGCAAATCGTCCTATCCTTCTCTTTGGATTTACCTTTATGATATGGCAGCACTTTTATAAGGAGCTCATACGCCTCGGAGATCAAGGAATTACCTTTGATCTATCCAATGGCATAATTATCCATGGCGGTGGTTGGAAGAAGCTCGTCAGCGAATCGGTGAGTCAGGAGGAGTTTCGCACGCATCTTCGAGATGTGTGTGGGCTTGACAAAATCCACGACTATTACGGCATGGTGGAACAGACAGGCTGTATCTACATGCAGTGCGAGTACGGGCATATGCACGCCAGCGTTTTTTCAGATGTTATTATGCGCCGTCCGCTGGATTTTGCTCCATGCCGGGTAGGGGAAAAGGGCATCATACAGGTTTTGTCCTCAATACCTGAATCCTATCCTGGACACTCGATCCTTACCGAGGACGAGGGCGTTTTGCTGGGAGAGGATGACTGTCCGTGTGGCAGAAAGGGAAAGTATTTTGAGATTGTTGGACGGCTTAAGAATGCGGAGATAAGGGGGTGCAGTGATACCTATGCGGCAAAATTTAACTGAGGCTCCGGCGGGGATCAGCTATTTTGTTGGAGACAACGATGTTTTGAGAAATTTGGGCGCCGTTCCAGCAAAGGAGCCTTTTTCAGACGATGTACTGGATTTTCTCAACGAAGTTTCAAAGATGCTGATGGCTGACAGCCGCTCAAAGCTTTATTCCGATGTCATTACCTTTGCCTTCTGGATAAGAAGAGGATCCACTTCAAAGCTCCGTGAGCGGTTTGAACGAAGTGACGGCAATTTCAGATTGGGACGCGGTGCGGTTTTCCACATCGCGCCTTCAAATGTTCCGGTGAATTATGCATACTCCCTTGCCGCCGGACTTCTTACGGGCAATGCAAATGTGGTACGTATCCCATCCAAGGATTTTCCCCAGGTGGAAATCATCAACGAAGCGATAGAAAAAGCTCTCATGACTGACAGCGGTAAAGCTATGCGGGACCGCGTCTGCCTCATCCGCTATGGTCGTGAGCGGGAGATCAATGACTATCTCTCAAATCTTGCCGATGTACGTATCATCTGGGGCGGCGATGAAACTATTGCGGAGATACGCAAGTCGCCCCTCAGACCAAGAGCCGGCGAAATTACATTTGCAGACCGCTTTTCAGTTGCAATCATAAACAGTAATGCTTATTTGTCTATACGCAATAAGTCCAAAACTGCCGAGGATTTCTACAACGACACATACTTCACTGACCAGAACGCCTGTACAAGCCCCCGCATCGTCATTTGGACGGGCAATAAAATTGACGAGGCAAAAAGCCTGTTTTGGGCGGAGCTGCACAAGCTGGTTTCTGAGAAGTACCGCTTCCAGCCTATCCAGGCTGTCAATAAATTGACCAGCGCTTGTCTGCTTGCCGCCGCGTACAGCGGTGTGAAAATAGAACCGTCGACCGATAATCTGATTATCAGGTGTAAAATTGGCGAGGTTTACGACGGTCTAATGGATTTCAAGGACAACTCCGGCTTTTTCTTTGAATATGACTGCGCGGATATTATGAGTTTGCGCGATCTCTTTAATGACACCCGCTGCCAAACGGTGGCATATATCGGAGAGCCGGAGACGCTTATTCCTCTCCTGAAGACAGGCGTCAAGGGTATCGACCGCATTGTCCCTGTGGGGAAGGCAATGGATTTTGACCTCATATGGGACGGGTATGAGCTGTGTGAGAGACTTACAAGAACGCTTATATTAAGCTGAATATTTCTCATCAGCTTCTTAAAGCAAATATCAGATATTGGCGCAGAAAGAAGCAGTCGGAAGCCCGCCGGCGGAATCAGCGCCGCGGAATATGAAAAAAACGAATAAGTCAAGCCCATCATAGCGGTGAATTGCCGTTATGATGGGCTTTACACATATTTGCCGGTTTTTTATGATTTAGCGTGAGGAGGTGGCATAAAGTGAAAATTCAAAAAAATATATCTGCCACAACGAAAAGAAAGCTCAGCGAATACAGGAACCAAGCGGAGTTTGC
Organism: uncultured Oscillospiraceae bacterium; assembly: GCA_947627285.1. Lineage (GTDB taxonomy): Bacteria > Bacillota > Clostridia > Oscillospirales > Oscillospiraceae > RUG626. The sequence goes on along the minus strand of CANQVL010000003.1, from coordinate 123,741 downwards.
GCGGGAGTTGGGGATCGGTCATACGACACTCCAAAATCTTCTCGCCGGAAAAGCCAACCCCAACGCGGACACCATCGAGCTCCTGGCAAAGGGAATGAATATTTCGCCGGCACAGCTGGTGTCAGGGGAGTTCGTCCCGACTGAAAAAGCGTTTGACCTCATCAGCGGCATGGTGGAGACACTGCATCCGACACTTCAGGCGGCGGGCATTATGCTGATGGACGACTTGTATCAATTACTTCAGCTTTCAGAAAAGCGCTATGCAGAGGGTGCCTACTGGCGGTACGCCGTCACAGAGCCGCAGCCCTTCTGTTATGCGGTCAAGGCTTTTGAGCGGAGCAAGCACGGGTGGAAGGAGTCTGCGGAATCCAAGATTTTTACCAATGACCACTCCGTTGCCGAAGCCGCCGCGGAGCTTTTCACTCACAGCTCCCTCTCACCAATCCATCTTGAGGAAGCACTCGAGGATTACATGAGCGGTCTTTAACTTTTCATTACCGAAGCTCCATCCGTGTCATTTTGCGTTGCGTATAGATGCTTTTTGGCGCGCGTTTCCGCTTATACAAAAAGCGCCCTCGGGCGCTTTTTGTATAAGGTGACCGGGCCTGTAAGCCGGGTTCTGTCGTGGACAGCCATTAATCTAGACCGGCGGTTGCCCGACGGTTCAAGCCGTTTGGGGGACGGACGGGCAGCCCTTGTGTCCCCGTAGTTGCTCCGGATAGAGTTTACAGCGGAAGCATGTCTCCATACTCCGGGTGAGCTCTTACCTCACCTTTCCATCATCACCTGGACGCGACAAAAAAGCGGCGCGCCCTGGCAGTCTATTTCTGTTGCACTTGTCCGAGGGTCGCCCCTGGCGGGTGTTACCCGTTATCCTTGCCCTGTGGAGCCCGGACTTTCCTCACGCGCTTTCGCGCCCGCGGCTGTCCGGCCCGGTCACCGTCAGTATGGTATTACATTTTTCCGCGATTGTCAAGGCGTGAATTTTGGGACCTCAATTTTTCCAATATCTTCTCGCGTCCGGCGGCATATTGTGTTTGCAAAAACCGGCGGGTAGTAGTATAATAGTAATAACTTTTTCTTTGTGAGGTTTGCTATGACGCTTTCTCAATATATCGACGGGCTCCGGGGCAAGCGGGTGACCGTGCTGGGGCTGGGGGTAAGCAACAGGCCGTTGGTGAGGCTCCTGCTGGAGGCGGGGATTGACCTGACGGTCCGGGACGCGGCGGCTCCGGATAAGCTGGGGGACATTGTTGACGACCTGCTGAACGCCGGATGCAGGCTTGTGACCGGGGAGGACTATCTTCAGGACATAGAGGCGGACGTGATATTCCGCTCGCCGGGGATCATGCCCCACGAGCCGGGGATAGCGAGGGCGGTGGAGAACGGCGCCATACTCACAAGCGAGATGGAGGCGTTTTTTGAGGTCTGCCCCTGCAAAATAATCGCCGTCACCGGCTCCGACGGGAAGACCACCACGACTACCGTCATCTCCGAGATATTGAAGGCCGACGGGCGAAGGGTCCACGTGGGCGGGAACATCGGAACGCCGCTTCTTGACAAGGCGGGGGAGATGTCGCCGGAGGACGTTGCGGTGCTGGAGCTTTCGTCCTTCCAGCTCATGACAATGAAAAAATCGCCCCACATGGCGCTGGTGACAAATGTGGCGCCCAACCACCTTGACAAGCACAAGAGCATGGAGGAGTATGTGGAGGCGAAGCGGAACATATTCCGAAATTCGCCTCAGCCGTCGGTGGTGGCGCTGAACGCGGACAATGAGATCACAAGGGGCTTCGCCCGCTCGGCGGGGGAGGGCGTCAGATTCTTCTCACGACGGGACATTGTGGAAAACGGCGCGTTTCTGGAAAGCGGGAAGCTTTGGTGCTCCTTAGGCGGCAAGGCGGAGGAGATAATGCCGGCGGATAAGATTTTTATTCCCGGCGACCACAACGTGGAAAACTACCTGGGCGCCTTCGCACTGCTCTACGGGAGCGTGAAGACCGCCTCAATGGTGAAGGTCGCCGAGACCTTCAGGGGCGTGGAGCACAGGATAGAGCTTGTGCGGGAGCTTCGCGGGGTGAGATTTTACAACGACTCCATAGCCTCAAGCCCCTCAAGGACGCGGGCGGGGCTCAGGTCCTTTAAGCAGAAGGTCATACTCATCGCCGGGGGCAAGGACAAGGGCGTGCCCTTTGACACACTGGGCGAGGACATAAAGGAGCACGTAAAGGCGCTGGTGCTCACGGGGCTCACGGCGGACAAGATAGAAAAGGCGGCGCTGGACGCGGGGTACACGGGACCCATAATCAAAAGAGACGACTTCAAGGACGCCGTGCTCGCCGCCGCGGGCGAGGCAAAGGAGGGGGACGTGGTCATACTTTCCCCCGCCTGCACGTCCTTTGACAGGTTCAAAAATTTTACCGAGAGAGGGAACCTTTTCAAGGAGATCGTAAACGGGCTTGAATGAAATGGGGTTGAATTATGACTGATTTGAACGGGCTGTCGCTCCGCGCCGAGGAGGACTGCCGGAGGATTTTTGACAGGATCGACGCGGTGTCCTTTGAAAACACGAAAAGGGTGCTTGAGGCGTTCAAAAAACACAGGGTGTCCGCGCCCATGTTTGCCGGCACCACTGGGTACGGGTATGACGATATGGGGCGGGATACGCTGGAGCTCATTTGGGCCGATGTTTTCGGGGCGGAGAAGGCGCTGGTGAGGCAGAGCTTTGTCAACGGCACCCACGCCATAGCCTGCGCGCTGTGGGCGGCGCTTGCGCCGGGGGACGCGATCCTCGCCGTCACGGGCGCGCCCTATGACACGCTCCAGACCGCCATCGGGCTTACGGGGGACTACCCGGGAAGCATGAGGAAATACGGTATAAGCTATAAGCAGGTGGACCTCCTCCACGACGGGAAGCCGGATCTGGACGCCATACGCAAAGCCGCCGGCGACGGGCGAGTGAGGGTCGCGGAGATACAGCGATCCTCCGGCTATGCGACAAGGCCGGCGCTGAGCGTTGAGGACATAGGGAAAATATGTGAAGCGATACATGGGGTGAACCCGGATTGCGCTGTGGTGGTGGACAACTGCTACGGGGAATTTACGGACACGCGGGAGCCCTGCCAGGTGGGGGCGGACCTTATCGCGGGGTCGCTTATCAAAAACCCCGGAGGCGGTCTTGCGCCCACGGGCGGATATGTGGCGGGGCGCGCGGAGCTTGTTGACGCCGCCGCAATGAGGCTGACGGTGCCGGGTATAGGAGGGGAGTGCGGCTGCTCGCCTTACGGTTCAAGGCTTTTTTACCAGGGACTTTTCACCGCGCCGCACGTGACGGCACAGGCATTGAAGACGGCGGTATTTGCCGCAAGGATGACAGAGCTTTTGGGCTTTAAGTCGAGACCCGCGTTTGACGAGCCGCGCAGCGACATTATCGAGTCAATCGACTTCGGAAGGCCGGAGCTGCTGGAGCGCTTCTGCGGGGGGATACAGGCGGGCTCGCCGGTGGACTCCTTCGTGACGCCGGAGGCATGGGACATGCCGGGGTACGAGGACAAGGTGATAATGGCGGCGGGGACGTTTGTGCAGGGCGCGTCAATCGAGCTCTCCTGCGACGGACCAATGAGGGAGCCGTACACTGCGTATCTCCAAGGCGGGATAACCTATGAGGCGGGAAGGCTGGGAGTGCTTGCCGCGCTTGAGAGGCTTTTGGGCTGATTTTATCGTTTTTCCCCGCATATAATTCTCCGGGAGGCGGAGAGTATGCGCAGGAGGAGGATACTGAGGAGATGTATTTGGAATCTTCGCCGGAGAAGGGCGGGGATGGGGCTTGTGCTCCTGGGCGCGGGCCTGCTTATCGCCGGAACGCTCATGACGTTAAGGCTCACGCCGGAGATAACGGAGCTTGCGCTGGCGACAGCCACGGACGACATCACCCTGGCGGTGAACGGAGTGGTGGCGGAGCTCACGGACCAGGGGGAGCTGGAGTACGGGAGCCTTGTGACGCTTGAACGGGACGGAACCGGGGCGGTGACGGCGCTGATAGCCAACTCAGCCAAAATCAACGCGCTCCAGGCGAAGGTGACGAGCAGTATCGTCCGGCGATTTGCCGACGAGGATATGACGCGGGTGTCAATACCCATCGGGAACCTTCTGGGAGGGACACTGCTCTCCGGGAGGGGACCCAGGCTGAGGCTTGACATACTGTCGGTGACAAATGTTGTAACAAGCTTCCGCAACGATTTCACCTCGGCGGGGATAAACCAGACGAGACACAGGATAATAATGGACGTGGAGGTCACCCTTGAGGTGATGCTGGGCCGCGAGCGCGGGACTGATACGGTGAACACAGAGGTGAACGTGGCGGAGACGGTCATCGTGGGCGCTGTGCCCAATATGTACGCGAGCCTTGGCTGAAAGGAGAGACAAATGGACGCAAAGGAACGGATAGAGGAGCTCCGGCGGAGGCTGAACGACGCCAGCCACAGGTATTACGACCTGGATGCGCCGGACATATCCGACTATGAATACGATATGCTCCTGCGGGAGCTTGAGGAGCTGGAGGCGGCGAACCCTGAGCTTGTTACCCCCGATTCGCCCACACAGCACGTGGGAGGAAGGGCGGCGGAGGCATTCGCCCCTGTGACGCATGAGGTGCCGCTGGAGAGCCTTCAGGACGTATTCTCCGCCGAGGAGCTGGAGGCGTTCTCCGAAAGGGTGCGTGGGAGCGTGGAGGGCGCAAGCTTTGACGTGGAGCCGAAGATAGACGGGCTTTCCGTGGCGGTGAGGTACGAAAACGGCGTATTCACCCAGGGCGCCACACGCGGGGACGGCGTGACCGGGGAGGACGTGACGGAGAATCTGCGCACCGTCCGCTCACTTCCCAAGAGGCTGGAAAACGCGCCGGAGCACCTGGTGGTCCGGGGCGAGGTGTATATGTCCAAGGAGGTATTCCGGGAGCTGAACGCGGAGCGCGAGAAGGACGAAAAGCCCCTTTTCGCCAACCCGCGCAACGCCGCCGCCGGCTCTTTGAGACAGCTTGACCCGGCTGTCGCGGCGGAGAGGCGGCTGGATATCATCTGCTTCAACGTCCAGGCTGTGACGGGCAGGAGCTTTGAGACACATTCCGAGACGCTGGAATTCCTTGAGTCCATGGGCTTTCCCACGGTGCCGCACAGGGAGTTTGACACCATCGACGGGTGCCGGGAGATGATACGTGAGATCGGGGAGGACCGGGACAGGTTCGATTTTGACATCGACGGCGCGGTGGTCAAGGTGAACTCGCTGGAGCACCGGAGGATATTGGGCTCCACGGCAAAGGCTCCACGCTGGGCGGTAGCCTTCAAGTACCCGCCGGAGAAGAAGGAGACAAGGATAACGGATATTGTTATCCAGGTGGGCAGAACTGGGGTTTTGACGCCAAAGGCGATCTTGGAGCCGGTGAGACTTGCCGGTACGACCGTGACCAACGCCACACTCCACAACCAGGATTTTATAGCGGAGAGGGACATACGCGTCGGTGACACCGTGCTTGTCCAGAAGGCGGGGGAGATTATTCCCGAGGTCCTTTCCGTAAACCTCTCAAAGCGTCCTCCCGAGGCGGTCCCCTACGTCTTCCCGGAGGTCTGCCCGGAGTGCGGGGCGCCCGTCAAGCGTGACGAGGGCGGCGCGGCGATTCGCTGTCAGGGGGCGGAGTGCCCGGCTCAAAGGCTCAGGCACATCGTCCACTTTGCCTCCCGCGCCGGCATGGACATCGAGGGGCTTGGAACGGCGGTGGCGCAGCTGCTCATAGACAACGGCCTTATAAGCTCGGCGGGGGACATATACTCCCTCAGGGCACAGGATATAGCCATGCTCCCGGGAATGGGCAAAAGGTCCGCCGAAAAGCTCATAGCCGCCATAGAGGGCTCCAAGTCCAACGGGCTTATGAAGCTCTTAGGCTCCCTGGGAATACCCCAGGTGGGGCAGGCGGCGGCAAAGGTGCTGGCAAGGCGTTTCAAATCCATGGAGGCGATAGAGAACGCCTCGGTGGAGGAGCTCACCGACACGGAGGACGTGGGACCTGTCACGGCGGGATATATCCGCTCCTGGCTGGATTCGGAGCAGTCACAGCACCTCCTCGGCCTTTTGCGGGACGCGGGCGTGGATATGACCTACACCGAAGAGAGCACCGACAGGAGATTCGAGGGGAAGGTATTCGTCCTGACCGGCGCGCTTTCCCGCTACACCAGGGACGAGGCGGGGGAGATAATCGAGCGGCTGGGGGGAAAGACAGCCTCCTCGGTCTCAAAAAAGACAAGCTATGTTTTGGCGGGAGAGAACGCCGGAAGCAAGCTTACAAAGGCCCAGAGCCTGGGCATCACCGTCATTTCGGAAGAGGATTTCGAGAGCATGATCTCTTGACAATGAGGTATCGCTATGAAAAAGAGAACCCTTTGCGCCGTCATGGCGCTGATATTCACACTTTGCGCCGCCGCTCCGGCCTTCGCCGCTGAGGGCGGGACAGGCGCGCCAATATACGAAAACACGGTGGAGCTTGCCGGAGGGCTCAGCTTCGGCAACGTGATCTCCTTTAATTCCGGCGGCAAGCGGGTGGAGGGCTATACCCTTGAGACCACCGCCGGAGGGGACGTATATCCCATCGTAATGGCGGAGGACATGATATATTCCGCCATGACCATAGAGGAGATGGTGGCCTACGCCGAAAGCACGGGGCTCAACGTCCTGGGCGCCGTCAACGCCGACTTCTTTTACAGCTCCATGAGCCTGCCGCTGGGCGGAGTTATCCAGGACGGCAGGTATTTATCCGATATGAACGGTGAGAACATGCTGGCGTTTACCGACTCAGGCGCTTTCTGTTCCGTAAAGCCCGAGGTGACCATGACCCTGGACAACAAAGGCGGCGGCAGATATTTTGACTATGATACAGGGGAGTTCATAGATAATCAGGGCAAGAGTGTCACCGTTGACCATTACAACAAGGTACGCACCAACGCGGGTGGGTTATTTCTGTATAACAGTGCCTTTCACAGTGAGTCCACAAACACCAATCTCCCCGGCTGGGCGGTTATCTTCCGGATTATTTCGGGTGAGATCACGGTCTCCGGCACCGTGGAGCTTCAGGTCGAAAAGGTGATACCCTCCGGCACGGACTATCCCCTGGAGGAGGGGCATATGGTGCTGACAGCCCAGGCAAACGGGCGGTATCCCGATACATATAAGGATTTCAGCGCGGGGGACCGGGTGACGCTGACGACGGTGTGCTCCGACGAAAGGCTTTCCAATGCCGTCTGGGGCACGGGTTGCGGCGATATGATTGTTGAAAACGGGGAGATGACGGACCCCGAGGGCTGGGATCAGGACCTTATAAAATCTCACCCACGGACCGCCATTGGAATCAAAGGCGACGGCTCCGTGGTCGCCTATGTGGTGGACGGGAGGAGCAGCACACATTCTAACGGGGCGCTTTTGGAGGAGATCTCCGCCGACCTTATCGCGAAGGGCTGTAAGACCGTTGTGAACCTTGACGGCGGCGGCTCCTCGGCGATGATGGTGAAGCTTCCCGGAGACGATACCTGCACAGTGGTGAACCGCCCCTCAGACGGGAAGCCACGGGACTCATCAACCTACATACTTTTCGTATCCCGAAGGGAGCCTGACGGCGTTCCCGCGAGGCTTGGTATAGAAAACGACGGGGCGTTTGTCCTGACGGGCTCGCCAATAGCGCTTGAGTTCACCTGCACCGACAGCTCCGGCAATCCCGCGCCTGTGCCGGAGGACATTGTGGTGACGGGCGAGCTGGGGACATATGAGGACGGGGCATATTTCGCCGGCGCAGAGCCGGGAGTGGACAGGCTGAGCCTCCGTTCGCCCTCTACGGGGATCACGGGCACGGCGACTGTACACATCACGGACACGGTGGATTCCCTGACCGTGACCGATGCCGAGACGGGTGAGAGACCGGTGCTCAGCGACCTTGAGGACGGGGCTGTTTTTGAGCTTGACATATCCGCCCTGTACCTCACAAGGCCCGTGAGCATAGGCAGGGACGCCGTTGAATACGAGCTGACAATGGGTCTTGGAGAGGTGACGGAGGGCGTCATAACCTTTCGCAAGGGCGAGGTCACCGAGGGGGAGCTTACAGTCTCCGCCGGGGGGCAGACGCTGACATATCCCGTCACCTTTGAGGCGCCTGTGGGCTTTGAGGACGCCGTGGGCAGCTGGGCGGAGGAGAGCATAAACAGGCTTTACGCCCTGGGCGTGGTGACCGGTAACAGCGACGGGCTTTACGACCCCGAGGGGCAGATGACACGCGGCGGGTTCGTCATGATGGTGTGGAACGCGCTGGGTATGCCCACGGTGGACGGCGCGTGCCAATATACCGACGTTCCCGCGGGGATATGGTATTATGACGCCGTGAACTGGTCGCAGGCTGTGGGGCTCACCTCCGGCAGCGGCGACGGTTTATTCGATCCTGATGGCAGTCTGACCAGGCAGGACGCGTTCACGCTCATATATAAGCTTCTTGATATGATGCGCCTGGAGCTTCCCACGGGGGACGAGACAACGCTTGCGGGCTTTTCCGACGCCGGCGATATATCGGACTACGCGCTTGCTCCCGTGACGTCGCTTGCCGCGTATGGGCTTGTCAACGGAATTGACAATATGCTCAATCCAAAGGCCACTTTGACAAGGGCTGAGATGGCGGTCCTTCTTTGCAAGGCGATATTCTGAAATTTCTGAGGTTTCAGATAAAATTTTAGAGGAGGAGTTTAAATGGCTGTTCATGTCGTAAACGAGGCGCGCAGGTGCCTACACTGCAAAAACCCCATGTGCCGGACAGGTTGTCCCATCAACACCAATATCCCGGAGATGATAGAGCTCTTCCGAACGGGTCACAAGAAGGAAGCCGGGGAGATGCTCTTTGAGAACAACCCGCTCTCCGTGTTCTGCTCGCTGGTATGCAACCACGAGAACCAGTGCGAGGGACACTGCGTCCTGGGCAGGAAGGGCGCGCCGGTGCAGATCTCCAGCATTGAAAACTACATATCCGACGCCTATCTTGACGACCCGGAGCTGAAGCGCGCGCCAAGGGTGGGGCAGAGGGTGGCGATCATCGGCTCGGGTCCCGCAGGGCTCACCATCGCCGTAAAGCTCGCTCAGAAGGGGTACGACATCACCATCTTTGAGAGCAAATACAAAATTGGCGGCGTTCTGCGCTACGGAATACCCGATTTCCGCTTGCCAAAGACGGTGATAGAGCGGTACAAGAAGCAGCTTTTGCGGCTGGGAATAAAGATAAGGCCCAACGCCGCCATCGGGCTTGCCCTCACGGTGGACGACCTTCAAAGGGACGGCTACGAGGCGATATTCATCGGCACAGGCGTTTGGAAGGCTAATAAGCTCAATGTTCCCGGCGAGAGTCTGGGGCACGTCCACTACGCCATCGACTATCTGGTGGACCCGGACGTATTTATAATCGGCGAGAGGCTTGTAGTCATCGGCGCGGGCAACTCCGCCATGGACGTGGCGCGCACGGCGCTGCGCAAGGGCTCTCGCCATGTACACGTTTTCTGCCGCGAGCCAAAGGCGGCGGCCAGCGAGAGGGAGCTGGACTACGCCATTGCCGACGGGGTGGACATGATGTACGGCATTGAGACGGTGGAAATACGCGACGACGGCGTGGTGTACCGCCAGAGGACCTTTGATGATGCCGGGAGCGTGACGGCTGTTTCCGACCCCATGCTTTTCCCCTGCGACAATGTTATCGTCGCCATAAGCCAGGGCGCCCAGAGCCGCATAGTAAACACCACCACGGGACTGCAGATGAACGAGCGCGGACTTCTTGCCACGGACGAGCACGGGCGCACCACCCGCGAGGGTATCTTCGCCGCGGGGGACGTGTCCCTGGGCGCCAAGACGGTGGTTGAGGCGGCGCGCAGCGCCAAGATAGTGGCGGAGGAGATGGACCGATACCTCACCCAAAAGCGGGAGGGCAGGGAGCCCAAAAAGCTTGAGGACCTGCCTGTGACCAACAGGGCTGAGGACTGAAACAGTATTATATTACGCAAGCCGGACAGGTGAAAGACCCTGTCCGGCTTTTGTCATTCCGCCGTTCTCTGTCATAGTATGTATCGGACGCCGGGCGTCCAAAAAAATATGGAGGACAATAAATTGGAAAATATGAAGCCCGATACGGGCTCTGATTGCGGCTACAAGTGCGGTATGCTGCCAATGTGCGCGCCACTTGCCACCTCCTGGGTACCGCCCCAGGGCGAGAACCCGCCCATGTACGCTCCTCAGGAGGCGCTTACTCGCGGGACCCTGTTCCCCGGACTTGACCTTCCCTTTATGAACATGGTCAACAAGACCAACCCCTACGCCGGAACTCCCCTCGGAGAGCTCATGGCTCTTGCCTTCATGGCGAAGGAGCTCCAGCTCTACCTTGATACCCACCCCGACGACAAGGAGGCGTTCAAGGCGCTGAGGGACACTCTCGCCCTGAAGCGCGAGGGCATGGCGAGATACGTGAAGCTCTACGGCCCGCTTACCTTCGACCAGGTGGAGGACTGTGAAAAATACACCTGGCCCGACGGCCCGTGGCCCTGGGAATACAGCGAAAGGATGGGCAAATAAGTATGTTTTCGTATACAAAAAGTCTCCAGTACCCCGTAAAGATACGCAACACAAACCCCGCGCTGGCAAAATTCATAATCAGTCAGTACGGCGGACCAGACGGCGAGCTCGCCGCGTCGCTCAGATACCTGAGCCAGCGCTACTCCATGCCCTATCCCGAGCTTCGTGGGCTCCTTACCGACATCGGCGTTGAGGAGCTGGGGCACTTTGAGATGGTCGCCGCCGTCGTCCATCAGCTCACCCGCGATATGACGCCCGAGGAGATAAAGAAGGCTGGCTTTGATACCTACTTTGTGGACCACACCGCCGGTATCTACCCTCAGTTCGCCTCGGGGACACCCTGGACCGCCGCCACCATCGGCGTCAAGGGCGACGTCATCACCGACCTCACGGAGGATATGGGCGCGGAGCAGAAGGCCCGCACCACCTATGACAACATCCTCAGGCTCTCCGACGACCCCGACGTGAACAACGTCATGAAATTCCTCCGCGAGCGCGAGGTAGTCCACTTCCAGCGCTTTGGCGAAGCTCTGGGCAATACCCTGCAAAAGCTTGACCAGAAAAACGTCTACTACATGAATCCGTCGTTCGACAAATAAAGGAAACGGGAGGCCCCAAAGCTTGGGCCTTCCCGATTTTTAATGTAAATTCAGACTTTCGCGCGGTCAGGTGGATTGGCGTTCTACGATTTCCGAATAGATCATGACCTTGCGGCTTATATGCTCACCCTGCAGGACGCTGTATACATCCTTTGCCACGGTCATGCTCAGATCGTACAACATGTTGTCAAGGGAGGTGAGTGTGGGGGTGCACATCTCAGTGTAGCTTGAATTGTTTATGCCGATGACAGCCACGTCCTCAGGTACGCGCAGACCCATTTCCTTCAACGCGCGTATGCCGATAACGGCAAGCATATCCTCGGAAAAGATCATTCCGTTGGTGTCGGGGTGACTTCGCATGAGCTCCTGGGTCGCCTGATATATCAAAGGTATGCCCGTACCGGTTTCAATGACCAGAGGCTCATTACCGGAACACCAGCGCGCAACGCCCTCCTCGTAGCCCTCGCGCTTTAAAAGGTTGCTGGGGGTGTAGTGGTTCACGATAAACGCCGTGTTTTTCCTGCCCTTGTCCGAAAGAAGCCTGACACATTCCGAGACACCCCCGCGCTCGTCAGCTACAATGCTGAAAACGTTGGGCAGGTCGATAACACCGTTGCATATGAAAACGGGAATGTCGGTAAGGTACTTCTTCAGTGCGCGCTTGACATTCTCGGTCTGGTAGACGGAACCCATAAGCACAGCCGCGTCAACCTTTTTCTGCTGGAGCACCTGTATGTATTGAAGCTGCTCCTCGTCACCCGATCCGGTGTTGTAGATGAGGCAGGAATAGCCGTGCTTTGAAAGCTCACGCTGGAGGTAAAATACGCCGTCGGTGTGGTGAGTGGTGCGGATGTCCGATATGAGAATCCCCACCATTCGCGATGATTGAGTGACAAGGCTCCGCGCCGTCTCGTCAGGAATATAGCTGTATTCCTCCAAAAGCTTTATGATCCGTGCACGAGTGGACTTTTTAACATTCGGCTGGTTATTGACGACACGGGACACAGTACTGGGGGAGACGTTGGCGATTTTGGCGATGTCATAGATCGTGACTTTCTGCGACAAGCGATCAGCCCCTAAGTGGATAAATCCAAGTTTGATATAAATGTACATATTTATTTTACATGTTTTATTAAAAATGTCAAGGCGTAGTAATAACAAAAGAAAAATAAAATCTGAAATCGATTGCAAAAATGTGTTGACATTTGAAAATATTGTGTTACAATAGAAATATCAAAACAATTGGCGGTTAAATTTTCTCCAACTGTCAATTGACCCAACGAGTTTTTGGGAAAAATCGCATATTTGGTCATTATTGCCCAAACCGGTTATTTGCGGCGCTGTGAGAGGAGGGAATTTGTACTTTTAAAAATGCAATCGATTTCAGCATATTGCTGAACCTATTGGAACTGCGGCGCCACGGTCCGCAGCGGAAGAATAAATCACACGATTGGAAAGAGACAATAACATGAAAATTTCTATTCTTGGCGCCGGCGCTATGGGGATGCTGTTTGGCGCATACCTTTCCCGCAGGAATCAGGTTTGGCTGGTTGATGTTGACGAGGGCAGGGTAAACAGGATACGGTCCGACGGCGTGGCTGTGAGGGAGAAGGACGGAAGCGAGGGGCACTTTTTTCCACAAGCTGTGACGGATACTGCCGCACTTGGGAAAATGGACCTTGTCATTGTTTTCGTAAAATCCATGTACACTCTGTCCGCGCTCGAGAGCAATCGCCGCCTTTTGGGAAAGGACACATATTTGATGACACTGCAAAACGGCGCAGGTCATGAGGAGAAGCTGCTTCGCTTTACGGACCCGGAACATGTAATCATCGGGACGACGCAGCACAACGCGTCGGTTCTGGGCGACGGATACACATTCCACGGAGGCTCCGGGCACACGTCCATCGGGTCATCCGGCAGCGGAGGACAAGGCCTTGGGGAGATTGCGGAGGAATTTACAAGGTGCGGCATTGAGTGCTCTGTGTGCGACGATGTTAAAAAGCAGATATGGATGAAGCTCTTCACCAACGCGTCGGCAAGTGCTCTGACGGCGGTGCTCCAGGTGCCGCTGGGGTATATTTATGACGACCCAGACGCTCGTGCAGCAATGCACGCTCTGTGCCGTGAGGCTGTGGAGGTGGCAAACGCCGAGGGAGGTGCACGCTTTGATGTCCCGGAGGCAATAGAGTCGGTAGAGAATGTTTGCAAGGGCTCCGGAGGCGGCTACACCTCGATATACGCCGACATCAAAAACGGGCGGAGGACCGAGGTGGATTCCATAAGCGGAGCGGTGGTTGATACGGCAAAGCGCCTGGGGGTACCCGCCCCGTGCCACGAGATGATCGTCCGTCTCATCCACGCGATGGAGCGGCGGCCATAAAATTTACGGAATGATAAGGAGGAGAAATGAGCGTATATGAACTTGGAGGGCTGAGGGTGATCGACCTGACAAAGCCGCTGGACCCGGCAACGGAGACGCGCCGCTGCCATATGTATCGCTTCAACACTGGGGGACCAATCCCCGACTTCCACACGATCATGGACCTGACAAGTCACCTGGGGACCCACTGCGAATGCCCGTATCACCACGACGACACCTGGCCGGACGTTGCCTCGCTGCCTCTGACAAGCTTTATTGGCCGGGGAATTTACGCCGTGATTGAGGAAGCGGAGCCGAACAGCCACATTACGGCGCAGATCCTTGACCGCGCGCTGGGAGACAAGGTGAGACCGGGGGACGTGGTCATACTTGATTCGCCCTATAAGCTGCCTCCGTTTACGGACAAGACCAACACACCGGAGGATAAGAGGCTTTTTGTTAACGAAGAGACAGCAAAATGGATGGTGGAGCACCGCGTCAAGTCCGTAGGGTTTGGCGACGGGGTGTCCATCGAAAACAGCAACGAGGACGTAAAGCCCTTCCACGACATCTGCATGGCGGAGAATATCACATTCCTTGAGGTCCTGAAAAACCTGGACAAGCTTGAAAAGGAGACCTTTTTCATCTCCTTTGCCCCGCTGCCCATAAAGGGCCTTGATTCCTGCCCTGTTCGTGTTTACGCGATAGAGGGGATAGAGGGGTTCTGAAACACGATCGGGAATAATACTTAAGGCTTGTAATCACACCGGCAGTTACGGCGCAGTAAATATGCTTCTTTGTACGAACGGACATGTGGAACGCTTTCAGGTCAGGAGGGGGGTGAGCCGGGGTACGGCTATGGACTGCACAGTATAAATGCCCTGCCGAGGACACAGGCAGGGGACCAAACAGACAGAACAAAAACAGGAGGTTAATATGAAAAAAGTAATTTGCTTGATACTCGCGCTTGTAATGGCACTCTCCCTTGTCGCCTGCTCCAGGAACGAACAGAATGAAAACAACGGAAACAACGGAAACAACGGCTCAGAAGTACAGGGAAACGGTCAGGGAAACAATCAGGGACAGGGTGAAAACGGTAACAGTGTGGATGATGAAAAGCGTGGAGGCACGCTTAACATCGCCATAACCGCAGATGCCACGGGCATCGCGGCATGGACCATTGCCGGTAACACCGCGGATTTTATATGCTGCTGGCCGATGATCGAGGGATTATTCTCCCTGAATTCCGACGGCGCGGTGGTATGTTGGCTGGCAGACAGCTATGAGTCGGATGCCGAGGCAAAGACATACACAATTAAGCTCAAGGACAACGTGTTTTTCTCTGACGGTTCAAAGCTTACAGCCGAGGTGGCAAAGTGGAACCTTGACACCACCAGGGAGCGGAGCCAGAAGGCGACTAACCTCATCGGTGAGCTTGAGTCTGTGGATGTGATCGATGACCTCACCATCCGCCTTAACCTTTCCCAGTGGAACTCAACGCTTCTATACGGACTTGCGAGAGAGTGCGGGTATATGTATTCCAAGGAGGCATACGACACCCTGGGCGAGGAGGCCATGGAAACATCGCCCGTGGGCACCGGACCATTTGTCCAAACAGAGTGGCAGAGGGATATAAAGCACGTTTATAAGAGAAACGAAAATTACTGGAACGGCGACGTATACCTTGACGGGGTGACGATTTCCGTATACCAGACAGGGCTTGTTGCCCAGGCCGCGCTTGAATCCAGCGAGGTAGATGTTTGGTACAACGCTGATTTCTCAGTCCTGTCCGGAATGGAGGAAAAGGGATATACCGTTGCATTGGGCTCGATATACAATATGGTCCCGATCCTCTGCTATAACAGTACTAACGAGGACGACCCCTTCTATGATATTCGTGTCAGGCAGGCAGTGAGCTACGCCATAGACACCGAAACAATAGCCAAAACGGTTTACTATGGCTATGCCAATGCCCGTAACCAGTTCTGCGTAGGCGATTACTATGAGAGCAGCGAGGTGAAGGGGTATCCCTACGACCCGGCAAAGGCAAAGGAGCTTCTGGCGGAGGCGGGTTATCCGAACGGCTTTGACACGACGATAACAACTCTTGCCACCACCGCGACAAAAGACGCGGTAACAATAATCAAGGAGCAGCTCGCGGAAGTGGGTATCAACGTGGAGATAAACACACTTGAGATGGCGTCATATGTCATTGAGCTGACCGGCTGGAAGAGCGGTATGCTTCTCCATCCGTCAGGGAGCAGTCCGTGTATCCCCACGCAGCTTGCCAGCATGTTCTGCCAGGGGCTTTCCGGAACAGTCCTTGGACTCTCCTCAATGATCCGGCCCGACTCCGTGGACCAGAACCTCCGTGGCGCGATCTCCGCTACAAACGATGAGGAGCAGCTCAGACTCCTGAGCCAGGCACAGGTCGATATGGTTGACACCTACTGCATGTACAAGCCCGTTGCGGAGGTCCCGATGGTATTTGTAAAGAGCCCGAAGCTCCATGACGACGGCATTAACGAAGCATGCTTCTATTCATGCACGTTGAATACCGCGTGGAAGGAAAAATAAAATCTTCACTCCGGCTGGCAGGCTGCCCGCCGGAGCAGGGAGGATAATACGCCTGAACACGGACGAATTTAGTGCCTGAAAGGATAACAGAGATATGACTGAAAAGAAAAAGACAATGAAAGAACTGATAGCGGGCGATGAGATACTGATCCTTCCGGAGGTATATGATTTCAGGTCCCAGCGCACCGCAGAGATGTGCGGTTTCAAGGCAACACTTCTCAGCAGCAGCGAGTTTTGCTGCGCCTATACGGGAATTCCGGACCTGGGCGTCCTGTCCACAGACGAGGAGGTATGGATCAGCGAACGTATATCCAGAGCATCCACTATCCCCGTTTGTATTGACGCTGAGGACGGCTTTGGAAGCCCGCTGAACACATATTATACCGCCCACCGGCTCACACATCTTGGAGGCGCCGGAGGGGTGCTCATTACAGATGAGATAACTGACTGTCCGAGCTCCGCCACCCAGGTTGGGTTGAGGCACACGCCCATCAAGGTAGCCACAGCCAAAATACGTGCCGCTGCAGAGGGCGTAGCGGGCACCGGCGGCATTGTTATCGCCAGGACCGACCTTGATGTCTTCAAGGACTTCAACGAGACTGTGGAGCGCTGTAACCTGCTGCATGAGGCGGGAGCTGACCTTGTACTGATCCTGACGCTTAATAACCTCACCGGCAGCCAGGAGGAAAAGCATGAGTTTCTAAGAAAGCTCCACCAGCAGGTGCCGGGTCCTAAATTTTATCCTGACCTCTCACACCATTTCGGCGTACCTGATGTGGACCTCGACGTACTGTCCGGGCTTAATTTTAAGCTGGTTGGGATACATTACCTGCTGGAATCTGCAATGCTGTTTATGATCGAAGCGGGTCTTGACGTTATGAAGAACAAAAATAACCTCGCCATAAAAAAGCTTGGTGACCGTTTCCCGGAGGCAAGGGATATTATTGCCGGGAAGGATGCGTCGGAGCTGAAAAAGGGCGGAAAATGGTGGGACCTGGAGGAAAAGATCTGGGGTAAGGAAAATATGGCTGAGTCCACCGCATACAGAGTAGCGGCATTGAATGAAATGGTCGGAGATTGGGTCGCGGGGATCTCAAGGAAGGAGGAGTGATCATGGCGATGCAAAAAACTATGAAGGACCTTTTGAAAACCGGTGAAATGATCATACTGCCGGAAACCTATGATGTGGCCTCCACCCGGTGCGCCGAGCTGTGCGGCTTCAAGGCCGCGGTCATCAGCAGCGGAGAGTTGTCAATGGCAATGAACGGGAACCCGGACATGGGATTGCTGACGGTCGATGATCTGGTATGGCTGTGCGAAAAGCTGTGCATGTTCGCGAAGATTCCGGTGATCGTGGACGCTGAAGGCGGCTTTGGAAGGCCGTTGAATGCTTACAACACCGCAAACAGGTTGGCACGCTGCGGTATCGGCGGCCTCATCATCACCGACGAGAGCGAGCCTTATCTCAGTCTGCGTGACAGCAAGGCTGGCGTCTGCACAAAAAAGGAGGGAACGGCACGGATGCGCGCTGCCGTCCTTGGGCTTGAGGGGACAGACGCGATCCTTATCTCCAGAACCGACGTGGACATCACCAAAGACTTTGATGAGGTGGTGGAAAGGTGCTGTATGTACCGTGAGGCCGGCGCTGACGCGACTATGGTGCTCTCTCTTAACAGGATCCGCGACCTTGACCAGCGAATGGAGGTATTGAGGAAGCTGGCGGAGCAGGTCACAGGTCCTAAGTGGTATCCCGATTTGAGCTCAAAAGAGGGCAGGCCAGATTTGGACCTTGACGCGCTTGCAAAGCTGGGCTACCAAATGGTTGGCGTACACTTCATGATCGCTGCGGCGACCTACGGAATGGTCGAGGCAGGAAGGCAGGTCGCGAGGGACAGGAACAGCCTTGTTCTTGACAGGAACATGGACGCGCTTCCCGAGGCGGCAAAGGTCCTTGACGGTACGGTCCCGAAGGCGGCATACATCGACGCCTTTGGTCTGACTGACGGAACATGGCTGGAGCTGGAAAGGAAATTCTTTGACGAGGACTTCCTGTTCGCCGCCAAGTCATACCGCATGGCAAAGGTCATGACCATGCTGGAAAAGAACAGATAATTTATCTTGCGGAAAAAATTTACCGGGACCGCCTGCGTAAATCGGCGGTCCCGCCGCGTTGAGCAATTTATGATCGGAGGTGGATGGACAGACCATGTTTGGCTATTTTCTAAAACGTATCCTCGTTTCGCTTCTCACACTGATCCTTGTTTCTATTTTTGCTTTTTCCATTATCCATCTTCTCCCTGGCGACCCAGTCAAGCTGGCTCTTGGTGAGGCGGCAACAGAGGAAAAAATAGCTCAAACCAAGGAGGAATTCGGGCTGGACAAGCCGCAGGCGGTACAGTACATCAATTGGGTGAGGAATATACTCAAGGGTGACTTCGGCAGATCGATACTCACCCGCGAACGGATAACCGACCTTTTGAAAACCAGGCTGCCGATCACGCTCTCACTGAGCATACCGGCACTTTTTATAGGTGTGCTGACCGGAGTTTTTGCCGGAGTTGTGAGCGCTGTGAAGCGCGGGACACTCCTGGACAATTCGTTGGCGTTTTTCGCAAATTTCTGCCTTGGCGTACCGCAGTTCTGGATCGCTATAATGGGCGTTTATGTGCTTTCGCGTGAGCTGCACCTGATCCCGCTTCAGGGATACGTCTCTCCGTCGGAAAGCTTTAGCGGCTTTGTCAGCCACGCTATATGGCCTGTCATATGTATAAGCCTCTCAGCCTTCGCGGTACTGGCAAGGCAGACGCGTTCAAATGTCCTCGAGGTGATACAGCAGGACTATGTTCGGACTGCCAGGGCAAACGGTATAGCGGAGAGAAGCGTTATCACAAAGCACACGCTTAAAAACGCCTTGATCCCTGTTGTGACCCTTATCGGTATGCAGATGCGCGTCCTGGTGGGTGGATCCATCATCGTGGAGAGCGTATTCAACATTTCCGGTCTGGGAAATCTGCTGGTACGCGGCATCAACAGCCGGGATTACTTCATTGTAGAGGCATGTGTACTGGTTATTTCCATCGTAACGGTGCTGGCAAACTTTATGGTGGATATTGCGTATGGCTTCCTTGACCCGAGGATAAGGAAGAGCTGGAGGTAACGGATTATGGCAAATAAAGCTAAAAGGAGAAGACCGGAAGCTCTCAATGTCTTTTTTGGACGCGGCATTCTGGTCAAGCTTTGCGTAGGTATCCTCGCGGCGTTCTTTGTCATTTCCATTTTTGGAAGCTGGCTGACGCCATATGAGCCAACAGCCATCGATACATCCAATACACTTCAGGGACCTTCCCTTGCCCACCCGTTCGGAACCGACGCTTTGGGACGCGATGTGATGAGCAGGCTTATTTCAGGAGCACAGGTATCGCTTCTCACCAGTGTGCTCTCCGGTACGCTGGCGGCAATCATCGGCATAACGATCGGACTGATAGCCGGCTATTTCGGCGGGGTGATCAATACCGTCATCATGCGCCTTGTGGACATGGTGCTCAGTATCCCTGCGCTCGTCTTTGCAATGGTCATTGCGTTTATTCTTGGCGGAGGCGTACCCAGTATTGTTGTAGCCATTGGCTTTACGCTTATACCCACCTACGTCCGAATGGTAAACGGTCTTGTGGCGGGCTTGAGGGAAAACGATTATATTGTTGCAGCACAGATAATCGGTCAAAAGAACAGGCGGATCCTTTTTAAGCATCTATTTCCCAACTGCTTTCCGTCCCTGATCGTACTCTATACCATGAACCTTGGCACGGCAATTATGATGGAAGCTACGTTGAGTTACCTTGGGATCGGTATCAAAGCTCCGCAGGCGACATGGGGCAATATGGTATCGGAGGGATATGACTACCTTCTCCTGAACCCATGGCTTTGCTTTGTACCGGGTGTGATGGTAATACTTGTCGTGATAGCCTTCAACGTCGTCGGCGACGGGCTCAGGGATTCGCTTGATCCCAGACTGAGGGGGAAGCTGTGATGGAAAAATTGCTTGATGTCAGGAACCTGAGGACTTCCTTTTTCACCTCCGACGGTGAGGTCCGTGCGGTTAACGACGTGTCGTTTCATGTCGGTGCCGGTGAGGTGGTAGCCATCGTTGGAGAATCAGGCTGCGGAAAATCCGTAACACAGATGTCCGTTGTCCAACTCGTCCAGTCTCCGCCTGGCAGGATACTTGGCGGAGAGGTGATCTTTGAGGGCGAGGATCTTCTAAAATATCCCCGCAAATCACGTAAAATGATGTCAATACGCGGCGCAAAGATAGCTATGATCTTCCAGGAGCCCATGACCTCGCTCAACCCGGTCCTCACAGTAGGCAGCCAGCTCTCCGAGGTTATTCGGACACACACAGGAGCGCGCCGGAAAGATGCGTGGAATAGTGGCATAAAGGCCCTTGAAAGTGTTGGGATACCCGATCCCGAGAGGCGTATGAAAAGCTATCCGTTTGAAATGAGCGGAGGGATGCGTCAGCGGGTAATGATCGCCATTGCGGCTGCCTGCAACGCAAAGCTTATAATTGCGGACGAACCCACTACGGCGCTGGATGTCACCACCCAGGCACAGGTCATGGAGCTTTTGCTGTCGCTGGTAAAGGAACGCGGAACGTCCCTGATCATCGTGACCCATAACCTTGGACTTGTTACCAGGTACGCTGACAGGATATATGTCATGTACGCAGGGAAGATAGTGGAATCAGGGACGACCAGGGATCTGCTGACTGAGCCGAAGCATCCTTATACGGCAGGGCTGCTGCGGTCAGTTCCGCGGCTTGACGCTCAAAAGGATGTGGACCTGGTACCGATAAAGGGCTCGCCGCCAAATCTGGCAGAGCTTGACTGGAGGTGTGCATTCCTGCCAAGGTGCCGCTGCGCTCTTGAAGGAACATGTGATAAGCTGAAGCAGCCGGTGCTTGCTCCGGCTGGTGAGCGCGAGCATTTTGCGGCGTGCCATCTGCTGACGGAGGTGAGCGAAAATGACTGATTTGAGCGTAAAAAACAGCACTCCGCTGCTGCAGGTCGAAGGACTGCACATGAGCTTTCCCGCAGGCAGCGGGATCGCGTCAAAAAAGCATGCAGTAGTAAGGGCTGTCGACAATGTAAGCTTTACCATCGAGGAAGGAAAGACCTTTGGGCTTGTCGGCGAGTCCGGCTGCGGGAAAACAACTGTGGGAAAATGTATCCTGCGTGTCTATCGCGCGACAGGCGGAAAAATTTTTTACATGGGGACCGATATAACAGGTCTGCCTGACAAACAGTTTAACTCCTTCCGCCGGGAAATACAGCTGATTTTTCAAGACCCATACGGCTCGCTCGACCCGAGGCAGTCAGTCTATTCTATTTTGAAGGAGGCGATTGTCTGCGACGGTAAAAGGCACAGCAAGGAACAGATCCGGGCGAGGGTGAACGAGCTTTTGGGACTTGTTGAGCTGGCCCCCGCCATGTCCGGCAGGTATCCTCATGAGATGAGCGGTGGACAGAGGCAGCGCCTTGGCATTGCCCGGGCGTTGGCATGTGAGCCAAAACTCGTGGTTTGCGATGAGCCGGTATCCGCCTTGGATGTATCCATTCAGGCGCAGATCATAAACCTCTTTAAGGAATTGCAGAAAAAACTGGGATTGACATATCTGTTTATAGCCCACGACCTGGCTGTCGTGCGCCATATCGCGGACACGATCGGGGTCATGTACCTGGGACATCTGGTAGAGGTGATGGATGCGGAGAAGCTTTACACAAGCCCTGTACATCCATACACAAGGGCGCTGCTCTCGGCAGTCCCCATTACGGACTATGATGTTGAGAGGTCCCGCAGGCGTGAGGTCCTTCAGGGGGAGGTCCCAAGCCCAATCAATGCACCGTCTGGCTGCCCCTTCCACCCGCGTTGTAAATATGCGACAGATGTTTGCCGGCAAACAATGCCTGAGCTTCGGGACATGGGAGACGGTCATTTTTCAGCGTGCCATCATCCGTGTACCGGCGCTGCTCTGCAGCAGGAACAGACGGCGCAAGGCTGAGAAGGGGGAATATATATGACGAAAAAGAAGGTCTGGGTACAAGCTGCTATTGATGTAGAGGACATGGAGCTTGCGAAGAAGATAGCCTTTATGTCGTTGGACGCGGGCGCGGAATGGCTTGAAGTGGGTACGCCTCTACTTTACAGGTTCGGTCACAGTGCAATTGGAACGCTCAGACGCGCTGTTGGTCCCGGAGTGGTCCTTGTTGCTGACTATAAATCTCCCTATGCCGAGCTCTGCGCCAGACAAGCGGCAGCAGAGGGTGCGGATTATGTCCTCCTTTCAGCCGGGTATTCCTCTCAGGCGGTTCGCCGAGCAGTTGAATTTTGCGCTGATGCCTGTATCAAGCCGATTTTTGACCTGTCTGTCCATCCAAACGATATGCCGCGTCTGGCACAGGAGATCACTTCATTGGGGGCGGAGCACGTTTTCAGCCGCCATTACAGCGTATTGAAGGACGCGCAGGGAAGGGACACAAGAGTCGACAACATTTCCGGCATTCTGAGCGGCGGGCATAATTTTAGGCTGGGCATAACCAGCGACGACCTGGACGAGGTAAAAAGCGCGATCAGAGGGGGCGCTGATTGGATAACCTTTGGCTGGGTGCTCCGCAACCCGAATAAGGAAGAATGTAAGAGATGGATAGATACCATCCACAACACATTTGATACCTATCAATGAGGAGGTGCGCACATGCTAAGCGTTAAGCTTGGAAATGAAAAAATATATGACATAAGTCTGCCGGGGTTTCGGACGGCGATGGATTTTTTAAGTAGACCGGGGTTGGCGGAGCTGCCGGAGGGTTGGATTGAGCTTGCCGGCGGAGTGCGGGCAAGCGTACAGCATTACACCACAAAGCCCGCCGCTGAACTGAGCTTTGAGTCACATGAGAAATATTATGATGTCCAGTATCTTGTTGAAGGAGAGGAGCTTATAGGCGTTATAAGTCGCTCAGGGCTGATCCAAAAGACATGCTACGACGCGGGCGAGGACATTACCTTTTATGAGGAGCCTGAGGTATCAGGCGGTGTGCTCCTGAGCAAGGGTGAGTATGTCATCCTTGCTCCTGAGGACGCCCACAAGCCACGGTGCTCTGCGGGAAAACCGGAGGCAGTCATCAAGATAGTTGTAAAGGTCCCCGTGCGGGCTTAGACAGAGAAATAAATAATACGCGGGACAGCCGAAAGGCTGTCCCGTACTGTCATTTCGATATGAGTATGATTATCAGGTACACCATCGCGGCGCAGAAGCCGGCGCCGAAGAGGAGGAGGGAGTAGGATATACTGCCGGAGATACGCTGGAGGGTGTAGCTGCGCTTGATCTGGGGGGTAAAATCCCCGGGCTCAAAGTCCGCGTCACTGCGGGGCGGTATGGGCCTGCGGCGAAGGACTGTAATGTTCAAAAGCGCCACGGTCCAATCTGTGAGGTTGTCAAGCACGCGGCACACCAGCGCGCCGAGGAAGGGGAGGAGCCTTTGAATCAGCGGGCGGTACAGAATCTCCTCCATGTCGAGGCGGGCTGGCCAGCGGTTTACATAATATTTTACTCCGCTTTCGCCCCTGCGCATGAGGAGAGTCCTGACGACGAGGAAATACACGGCGGCGCCAATGGCAAGAGATATAGCGGCGCCCCGGAGGTTTGTAAGGGAGAACCATTTTACTGTCGCGTCCGGGGATCCCCAATCCATGAAGCCCTGCATGAGCCTTGCGATGTTCTCCATCAAGGGCGAGGGGAGCATACCCATCACGGGCAGGCACAGGGCCGGTATGCCGATGGCGAGCGCGGACATCGGGCTGATATACCGCTTTTTGGGCTCCTCAAATGGCTTTACGGGCTTTTCAACGAAGATGGCAATATAGAGCTTTGCCATATAAGCCGCCGTCAGGCCGCCGGAGATGAGGAAGAGCCACTCCACGGCGCGGTAAACCCCGGGGGACGGGGCGAGCGCAATATACTCTACGATGGACTCGTGGAGCAGTGCCTTACTGACGTAGCCGTTCCAAAGGGGTACGCCGGTAATTCCCAGAGCTCCCATAAGGAAGCAGAAATTGAGGAACGGCTTGTTTCTGCCCCAGCCGCGTATGTCGTTGAGGTCCAGCTTGTGGAGGTTCATATAGACGACGCCGGCGCACATAAAGAGGACAAGCTTCAGCATGGAGTGGTTTACCATGTGAAGTCCGGTTCCCCAGAGGGCAAGGGTGTTGTGGTGTCCCAGGAGCGCCTGCATTCCTACGCCTATCAGGATAAAGCCTATCTGGGACATGGATGAGCAGGCCAGGGTGCGCTTCAGGTCAACGGAGAACACCGCCAGGACCGCGCCCAGGACCATTGTGACGACGCCCAGGGCGAGAATGATATTGCCCCAGAGGGCGTCATGGAGAAAGACGCCGCTTGTGAGGACTATGATACCAAATACTCCGGTCTTTGTGAGTATCCCCGACAACAGCGCGGAGGCGGGGGCGGGGGCCACGGGGTGCGCCTTTGGGAGCCATATATGCAGGGGAAACATACCCGCCTTGGCGCCGAAGCCGAATAGGATCAGCGCGCCGGGGAGGTACAGCTCAGAGACGTCGGCCATAGCTGCGGCCTCCGTGTGGAGCTCGTCAAAATACAGCGTCCCCAGGCGGTTTTCCAGCAGTAAAAGACCCATGAGCATCACCATGCCGCCTATGACCGCAACGGCGATATATGTCTCTCCCGCGCGCATGGCTCCGGGCTTTTCGTCCTGGACGACCATCACGTAGCTTGTGAAGGACATTATCTCAAAGAAGATGAAGGTGGTGAAAAGGTCGTTGGAGAGGAGCACTCCCACGGTTGCGCCGCAGGTGAGGAGTGTGAAAAGGTAATACCTGTTCCGGTTCCTGTAATGGGCGAGGTACTCCCGCGAGAAAATGGTGGTCATCATCCACATGAGGGCGGCGATCAGGGCGTAAATGGCGCGGAAGCAGTCAAGCTTCAGGTATATGCCGCGTCCGCACACGTTGGGGACCGCGAGGGTGAGCTCATTACCGCCGAGGGCAAGGGCAAGGAGAAGGGCACACACGGCAAACTCCGCACAGCCAGCTGTTTCGGCGAGTATGTCGCGCGTCCTCTTAGACCTTCTACCCACGATGTATATTGGTAAGGCGGAGAAAAAGGGCAGGAGAACCGGAACAAGGAGGATGTAATCTTTCATTTACCGCGCCTCCTTAGAGCTGTCCCGCGGCAACACGGGAGAGAAGCGACAGAAGCCCCTTTGAGCCGACGCCCAGCGCAAGCATGGACGCCATAAGGATAAAAAGCGGGAGCTTCATGTAAAGATTGGGGTCCCGCGCCTGCTCCAGCCCGTGGGAGCCCTCGCCGGCAGGGGGGAAGAAGGCGTTTACAACTGGGGTAAAGAGGTACGCGGCGGTGAGTATGGCGGAGACAAGAAGCGCCGCCACGCCCAATAGCGGAAGGACGCCTCCCGCCTCAAGCGCGGCTGTCGCGAGGCGCCATTTGCTCAAAAAGCCCGGAAGAAGCGGGACGCCCACAAGCGCCGCTGAGCCCAGGGTGAAGGCGGCGAAGGTCACGGGCATGAACCTTCCAAGCCCCGTGAGCTCCGGCACAAACTCCCTGTGGGTCATATACATTATGGCGCCGGCGCAGAAGAAAAGCGTTATCTTCATTACGCCGTGGAAAATCATGTGGGACAGCGCGCCGGTAAGACCCGCCGGCGTCATGAGCGTGACGCCGAAGACGATATAGCTTAAATTGCTGACTGTGGAATAGGCAAGGCGCCGCTTCAAATGCTGCTCCCTCAGCGCCATCGCTGAGCCGAACACAATGGTGAACACGGCAAAGCTCATGGCAATATCCTGCGCCCAGGTGCCGCGAAGCACAGCCGTTCCGAAGCAGTAGAAGGTCACCCGCATTATTGCGAAGGCGCCTGCCTTGACCACCGCCACGGCGTGTAGGAGCGCCGTTACGGGAGTCGGCGCAACGCCGGCGGAGGGGAGCCAGGAGTGGAAGGGGAACACCGCCGCCTTCACTCCGAAGCCGAAGAAGCAGAGAAGGTAGGCGGTGAGTATCAGCGTCCTTTCGGAGGCGCTGCCCGATACGAAGCCGCCGTAGACAAAGCTCAGGGAGGTGTCACCCAGGCGATAGAGCACCATCATACCTACAAAGGCGCAGGCGGCGCCCCCGATGGAGAAGCCCAGATACTTCATACCGGCTCTTACGGACCGTTTATCACGGGTGTGCATGACAAGGGGGAGGGTGACAAGCGTCAGGAGCTCGTAGAAAAGATAGAGCGTCAAAAGATTGCCGCTCATGGCGATACCCAGCGTCACGCCGTAGGTCATGGTGTAAAAGGCGAAGAATCTGTCGTCGCCGCCCTCGTGCTTTATATACTCCAGGGCGTAGAGGGACGACAAAGGCCAGAGGAACGCCACAAGCCCGGAAAACACGCCTGAGAGCCCATCAAGGCGCAGGGCAATATCCAACGTCGATGTGAGCGGGAAAAGCCTCAGGGAGCCCTCAGGACGCTTCAGGAGCAGGGCAAGGACAAGAATGGACGCGGCGCAGACGCAGGTGAGAACATATATCTCCCTGGTTCGGCGTACTTTGAATTTCCACAATGGAAGCGTCACGCCGGAGAGGATCGGAAGGAGTACGGATATTAACATAAGGAATTTCATACTGAGCCTCCCTTCAGCAAAGCGTCCTGGCGACGGTCGAGGCGACGCTTGTTATGATACCGGGAAACAGACCTGTGATGAGGGTCAATGCTGTGAGTATAAGCAGGGGGAACGTTATCCACCGGGTAGGCTCACGCCTTTGAATGGCGGAGTAGTCAAAATCCGATCCCGGAAGGAAGGCGGAGACGGTGACAGGGAAGAGGTACCCCGCCGTGAGAAGGGCGCTCACAAGAAGCGTCACCGGTCCGAGCCATGAGAAGACGGGGATACCGGAGGCGAGGGAGCCCTGGGCGAGATACCACTTGCTTACAAAGCCGCCCAGGGGAGGTATGCCCACAAGCCCCAGGGAGCAGAGGGTAAAGCACCACATGGTCACAGGCATTTCCTTGCCAATGCCGCGAAGCTCCCGCACGTCCTTTTTGCCGGTTTTGAGTATAACGGCTCCGGCGGTGAAAAAGAGGCAGTTTTTGATGGCGGAGTGGACGACCACATGGAGGACGGCGCCCGTAAACGCCGTGGGCTCCAAAAGCGCAAGCCCGAAAAGGATATAGGACACCTGACTCACTGTGGAATACGCCAGGCGCTTTTTGAAAAGCTTTTCCTTATACGCCAGCATGGACCCCAGGAATACGGTGGTGAGCGTGAGCGCCAGCCAGGTATACTGCGCCCAGGTGCCGCGCAGGAAATCCGCGCCGAACTGGTAATAGACAACGCGTATTACGCTGAGAACCCCCGCCTTTGTGATGATGCCGGACAGCAGAGCTGACGCCCCGGCAGGAGCCTCGGGGTGCGCGGCAGGCAGCCAGGCGTGGAGGGGGAACATGCCCGCCTTGGCGCCAAAGCCAACTACGGAGAGAAAAGCGGCGGCGGTGATAAGCCCCTCGTGGCCCGCGGTCCTCGCCGGGTCAAGGACGCCGCCGGGGGTGAAGTCGGTGGAAAGGCCGTAGGTGTGGAGCACGAAGAAGCCAAAGAGCCCCAGGCAGGCTCCGAATACGGAATAAAAGAGGTACTTGAAGCCCCCGTGCCTTGCCGCGTCGGTCTGAGTGTGAAGCGCCAGGGGAGCGGAGAGCAGGGTCATGAGCTCAAAGCCCAGGTACATGGTGAGGTAATTGGCGGCATATGTGAGGAGCATAAGCGCCCCCTGGGAGAGGAGCAGGAAGACATAGTACCTGCCGGTGTTTTCCTCATGAGCCATATATTCCTGGGAGAAAAGCCCGGAGAGGAGCCACATGACCGCCACAAGGAGGGAGAATACCCTTCCCAGACCGTCTATACGGAAGCTTACGGACAGGCTTTCGTCAAGCGCGAATAAGGTAACCGTACCCCTGGCGGCAAAGGCGCTGACGGCGGTGAATATGAGCTCAAGGACCAGCACGGACACCAGGAAAAAGCGGCGCGGACCGGTGCTTTTCAGCGGTTTTGCGTTCATTGTCAGGGCGGCGGCAAAGGGGAGTAGGGCGGGTATGAGGAGGATGTAATCAATGTCCATGTAAGAGCCTCCTCACATTCCGAAAAGCTCAAGCCCACGCCGCACGGCGCCCACCAGACTGTCGGAAAAGGCTCCGAAGCCCAGATTCAGCGCGATGAAGGTTACAAGGGAAATGGCGTAGTCCGGCCGGCAGTGAAGGCGGATGTCGGAATACTCGCTTTTTTCCGGGCGGGTGAACAGGTTGAAGATAATGGGGACGTAGTAAAGGGCATTCAAAAGCGTGCTGACGGCGATGGCGGCAAGGGCAATCGCCATAGTCGCCGTGCCCGACTCCAGCGCCGCCTGGGTGAGCTCCAGCTTTGTGACAAAGCCGGCAAAAAAGGGTATGCCTATCATTGACAGGGCGCCCACGGTGAAGGCGGCGCCGCCCAGGGGGTCGCGGAGCCCCGCGCCCTTGATGGCGGACATGCTCTTGTGCCCGCCTGACACGTCCATAAAGCCGCCGGCGGAGATAAATAGCATTGGCTTAGTTATGGCGTGGGCAAGAATCTGGACGCACGCCGCTGTTATGCCAAGGCGCGAGTGGAGACCTATGCCCAGGTAGATGTAGCCCACCTGCGAAACGGAGGAGTAGGCAAGCATACGCTTAAGGTCCCGCTCACGCAGTGCGCCGACAGAGCCGAATATCATGGCGAGGACGCCAAAGAGGAAGAGGAACTGGCTCACCCGCTCGGAGACGATGACGCGCAGACCGAAGACACGGTAGAATATCTTTATGAGCACGATGATGTAGCCCTTCAGCACAAGACCGGAGAGTATGGCGCTGGAGGAGGGGGTGGCGCTGCCGTGGGCGTCGGGGAGCCAGGAGTGGAAGGGGAAAAGGGCGCTTTTCACGGCGAGCCCAACCGAGAAAAGCCCGATTATCACGGTGAGCGGCAGGGAATATTCGCCGGAGGCGAAAAGCTCGCCGACCCTTTCGCTTATGCTCTCCATCAAAAGCTCGCCGGTGATGCCGTAGAGTATCACGATGCCCAGGAGGAAAAGACCGGAACCCAAAAGGCTCATTATGAGGTAACGGGTGGTAGCCACCAGCGTCTTAGAGGAGTTTTTCAGCATCACCAGCGCGCAGGAGGCGATGGTGTTGATCTCCACGAACACGTAAGCGGTGAAAAGGTCGTTGGTGTAGATGAGGGCAAAGAGGGAGCTCATAAGGAGCGAGCACATTGTAAAATAAAGGTTTGTCTTCTCGCTCTCGCAGTCCACGAATATGTGGTGCATACCGCCCAAAAGCGACAGCACCATGACGCCGGAGAAGACCGTTGCCATCAGCGCCTCAAGCACGCCGACACGTATCTCGTTGCCCCAGGGGGCGTTCCACTTGCCCATGCGGTAGATGTAATACCCGTCGCTCCTCAGCGTGTACAGAAGCACGGAAAAGCTCATAAGTGTCGTGAGAGTAAGCCACGCAAGGCACAGGTTCCGCGCTGTCCTTCCTTTCAGCACGGCGCAGAACACGCCGCAGGTGAGGCTGAAAACGATGGTTATGAACGGAAAATTCTGAACAAGCTCCATCAGCCCCGCTCCTTTCGGGCAAGATACGTTATCTCGTCGATGTCCAGCGTGTGGAACCTGTCATAGAGGCGGCAGGTGAGGGCGAGCATGAACGCCGTCACGGATACGGAGACGACTATGCCCGTCAGCACAAGACCTGTGGGTATGGGGTTTACGTACTTTGAAGGGTCGGTGTCGCCGTTTACGATTATGGGCGCGAGTCTTCCTCGGATGTAGCCCTTGGAGGCGAGGAAGAGATATATGGCGGAGTCCATAAAGTTGAAGCCGACAATCTTTTTTATCATGTTCCGGTGCATGAGGAGGGTGGTGAAGCCTATGCCGAAAAGTATCATCGCGGCTGTCTCATAGTAGTTTGTGAAAAGGTTTCCGAAAAACTCCGGCATATCAAAGTCCTCCCTTCCTGAATAGAGCGTAGAAGCAGTACATGGTGCACGCCACCTCAAAGCCCACGGCGATGTTTATCGGCAATATGAGCCCGCCGCTCACGATCCCGCCGGGATTCCCAAGCCAGACGTGGTCATAAAGCCCGTTGGCGCCCATGTAGATGAAGTATGCCATCAAAAGGGCGTAGACGGTGAGGCATACGGTTTTTATAAGGTGGTACATCTCGTCCCCGAAAAATCTCTCGGTGCGCTTAAAGCCAAAGGCGACTGAGCTGAGTATAAGCCCGGCACCCATCAGCGCGCCGCCGGAAAAGCCGCCTCCGGGAGAGGAGGTGCCGTTCAGTATCACATAGAGCCCGAAGATGAACGCCAGGGGGACCAGGAGCTTCGCCGCGTTGCGGAGGATGAGGTCGCCGTTGGGCTCAAAATCCATGTCCTCGCCGACAAGGTCGGGATTTATGAGCCTGCCGCGCCTGCGTTCGGAGGGGTCCACCCGCAAAAGGACGATGACGCTGCACGCCGCCACAAATAGTACGTGCGCCTCGCCGAGAGTGTCAAAGCCGCGGTAGGCGGAGATCATGCCAGCCACGGCGTTGGTGGTGCCAGTCTCCTCTATCGACTTGGACACGTACCTCGCCTCCACCTCGTTCACCGCCGGGTTGTCGGATCCTCCGAAGGCGGGGAGAAAGGAGACGACAGCCAGCAGAACGCCGATGAGGGTGAAGCATATTAGCACCGATGCCACCCGGTAGAGGCTGTTGAACACCTCCACGCCCTTGTGGGAAAACCATGCGACGAACCGGGCGGCAACGGGCTTTTCGGAGTGCTGTACAGAGCTTAGCCAGCGGTTCTCGGGGTTGTCGGTGTCTATTTTTTGGGAGCCGGAAGGGGAGAGGGTGTAGTTCTCCTCCCGGAAGGTCCCGTTTTCAACAAAGCATTTGAGCTTTGATATGAAGCCGTCACTTCTCATCGCCGCTGTCGTCCTCCCGCTTTTTGTCGTCCTCCGCCTTTATCGCGTGGATCTTTTTGAGAGTGGCGAAGAACAAAAGGCTTGTGACCCCGGCGCCAACGGCGGCCTCGGTTATGGACAGGTCCGGCGCCTCCAGCGTCAGCCATATCACCGACATTATGAGCGAAAAGCACATGAAGATAATGATGGACGCCAGCAGGTTCCTGGTGACGCTCACGGATATGGCGCAGATCAAAAGAAACGCGAGAAGTATGCCTTCAAGCAGTGTCATTTTCCCTCTTCCTCCTTTTTGCTCTCCTCAAGGGCGTGGCGGTTGATCTCCACGCTGCTGCGCTCCAGCCCCTGCTCGTCGTCGGGCTCCCGGTTGGCGGCGGTGTATTTTCCGTTTGAAAGCTCCATGAGCATAATGAGGTGACTTGCCACGGGGCTTGTTATCCACACCAGCGCCACGATGACAAGGAGCTTTACGGTGGTGGCGTTGAATCCGTGATAAAAGCAGGTGCCCAAAACAATTCCCAAAAGCCCCAGGGTGTCGCCCAGTGCAGCTGAGTGCATACGGTTCAACACGAATTTGAATTTGAAATTGCCCACCACGGAGCTTACGATGAAGAAAAGCCCGAAGGCGAGGCAGAGAGTGCCGAGTACGAATCTTATCCAGTGCATTGTCATGTCCCGTTCCTCCTGTGGCGGCGTTCGACGTGGGCGCTTCGGACGGCCTCGCTGTTCTCCCGGCTGCGCCTGCGGCTCTTTAGCTGGTCTGCGCGCCACTGCCTGTAAACTCCTATGTCCATCTTTGTAAGCACCGCCACCGCCAAAAACGAGAACATGGCGTAGACTATGGCGATGTCCACAAGCCAATCCTCGCGAAGCCTCAGCACAAGGCACGCGATGAGGCATATGGACTGCGTGCCGACCATGTTAACACCAACTATTCTGTCGGACATACGCGGTCCCACGAAGGTTCGGAACAGCATAACAAGTGCGCAGGCGGCAAGCACCACCATGGCGCCGGTGAGCACCCTGGGCGCCAAAGCTGTCAAAGGGTCCATCAGCCTTCCTCCCATCTTTCAAGCTTTTCCACAAAAACGCTTTCGTCGAGCCCCTCCGCCATGCTCCTGTCCAGGCAGTGGACCAGGTATTCCCCGTCCTTGAGGCTTCCGGTTATGGTGCCCGGAGTCATGGTGATGGCGTTTGCCAAAAGCACCCTGCCCGTCTCGGTCCTTACCCTCTCAGTTTTGAACCTGGCTACAACTGGGTCAGGCTCCCTGCGCGAGTAGACGTAAGGGAGAAGGGCGAAGGCGGAGCGGAATATCTCGCCTACGACCGTCAGGAAGAAAGCAAAGAGCTTTGGGAGCCGCTTGAAATTATATAGGTCGCGCTTTGGGCTGTAGTGCATGAAGCGGCAGCAGAAAAGGTAGAGCAGAGCGGAGATCACCGCCCCGAATATCGCCACCTCCCAGTTGAGCTTCCCGTTCAAAAGGACCCAAACCGCGAAAAACAAGATAAACATCTACTCGCCTCCCAATGTATACAGTGATATTTTAGTAAAAACCGGCACAATTGTAAACATTCAGAATCAATGAAAATCAGGCTGAAATAAATAAAAATTAGTGATTTTTTCAAAGTCTGTGTTATAATCAGTATAGAGCGCCCTTTTGACGAATACTCTGGAAGCGTGAAAGGGGAGCTGAAAGCATGAATAAAGCCTTTGCCATACGCCTCGTCTGTGCCGCCGCCGCGGTTTGTCTTGTGGCTGGAGCGGCGGTGAATATTTGTCTTAGCCTGCGCCCCGGAACGGCGGCGAGGGTGCGCGTACCGGGCAGGAACATAGCGACGCTTGTCCTTGACCCCGGACACGGCGGGGCGGACGGCGGAGCCGTATCTGTCACCGGTACAAGCGAAAGCGCCATAAATATGGAGATCGCCGAAAGGTGCCGGACGCTGGCGGCGCTGTTCGGAGTCACGGCGGAGATGACAAGGGACAGCGAGGAGCTTCAATATCCCGAGGACGCGTCTACCATACGCGCAAAAAAGGTCTGGGACACAAAGAACAGGACGCAGTTCATTAATTCCACGGAAAACGCGGTGCTCATAAGCATCCACCAGAATAAATATACCACCGCCGGACCCCACGGCTGTCAGGTGCTGTACGCTCCAACCCCGGGCAGCCGGGAGCTTGCGGAGAGCCTTCAGGGGCTTCTGCGTCAGGCGGCAGGGGAGGACAAAAGAAACGCCGCGCTGATAGGGGAGGGCATCTATATAATGAACCATGTCACATGCCCCGCGGTACTTGTGGAGTGCGGATTTGTATCCAACGCGGTGGAGGCAAAAAGGCTTGAGGACCCAAGGTATCAGCTCAAGCTGGCGGCGATGATCGTCGGAGGATACCTTGAAAGTATAAGTTAACATAATCTTTGGATTTCACGATAAGTTAACATAACATTATACATAAGTTTACATAACGGTTTGGTTTACGTAATATCATAAAGTTTACATAATCTTATGAATTTACATAATATACAAGTTTACATAACTGGAGGCACTAAAGAATGAAGGCTAAAACCACCTATTTCTGTACCGAGTGCGGAAACGAGTTTCCCAAGTGGAGCGGACAGTGCGCCGCATGCGGGGCGTGGAACTCTCTTGTTGAGCAGGCGGTGGAAAAGAAGGACAGCCGAAAGCCCACCGTAAGCTCCGGGAGACTGCCGAAAAAGGCCCCAGTGACGCTGAAGGAGGTGGATGTCACTGAGGAGCTTCGGTTTGACACCGGGCTCGGCGAGCTGGACAGGGTGCTCGGCGGTGGGGGCGTCAGGGGCTCGCTTGTGCTTGTTGGCGGCGCGCCGGGTATAGGAAAATCCACGCTTTTGCTTCAGATCTGCCAGCATATCGGCGAAAGATACCGCATTTTATATGTGACCGGCGAGGAATCGGAGCGTCAACTTAAAATGCGCGCGCAGCGGCTGGGCGTGAACAGCCCGAATTTGCTGGTGCTGTCCGAGACAAATATCACCGATATTCTTGAGGCGGTGGACGAATCAGCGCCGGAGATCCTGATAATCGACTCCATCCAGACATTGTATTCGCCCGACCTCACAAGCGCTCCCGGAAGCGTGGGACAGGTCAAGGATTGCACCATGACGCTCATGCAGCTTGCCAAAAGCTCCGGGATTACCGTATTTGTGATAGGCCACGTCAACAAGGAGGGCGCCATCGCGGGACCCAAGGTATTGGAGCATATGGTGGACTGTGTACTGTATTTTGAGGGTGAGCAGTCAGCCAACTACCGTATATTGCGTGCCGCGAAAAACAGATTTGGCTCAACCAATGAGATCGGCGTATTTGAGATGGCTCAGCGCGGGCTTGTGGAGGTGCCGAATCCCTCGGAGCTGCTACTCTCCGGAAGGCCCAAAAATACGCCGGGCACGTGCGTTGCCTGTATCATGGAGGGCTCCAGACCGGTTCTGGCGGAGATCCAGGCGCTTTTGACGCCGTCCAGCTTCAACGTCCCGAGGCGCACGTCAAACGGGCTTGACTACAACCGGGCGATGCTCTTGATGGCCGTTCTGGAAAAGCGCGGCGGGCTGAGAGTCGGCGGAGCCGACAGCTATGTGAACGTGATAGGCGGACTTTACATAAATGAGCCGGCGGCGGATCTGGCGGCAACGCTGGCAATGGCGTCAAGCTATCGGGACATACCGATACCTGACGATTTAGTGGCGATCGGCGAGGTCGGCTTGACCGGTGAGCTGCGCCAGGTTACACAGCTTGAACAGAGGCTTTCAGAAATTTCCCGCCACGGCTTCAAAAGCGCAATCATACCGAAACAGCACAAGGGAAAGCTCACCGCGCCCGCGGGTCTCAGGCTTTGGGAGGCGTCAAGCATAAGAGACGCCATGGAGCTCATCCTGGCAAAATAGGGTCCAAAAAACGAATATGGCCTTTTCCACTCGTTTTTCCCTCCCCCACATTGAACAAAATTTTTATTTTGTTCAATTATGTGTGGACTTTTCCGGAGCGGTGTGATATAATGGTTTTTGGGCTTTCAGCCACTTCCCCGGCTTACAAAGGAGATCATAAAATGGACTACCGGACCGAGGCGCCTGAGATCATCAGGAGCTTTCTCAATTACCACGAGAATATCGTCGGACATTCACGCAAAACCGTGGACGAATACTATCTTGACCTGCGGACCTTTTTCAGGTACATGAAGCTTATAAAAAACAGCTTGCCCAGAGACACTCCCCTTGACAGTATCTCCATAGCCGATGTGGACCTGGAATTTGTAAAGTCGGTTAACTTATCCGACGTCTACGACTATCTGGGCTATATGTCCCGGGAACGGGTGAAAAATCGGAACGCCAGCGACCCGGAGTTTGGGCTAAGCTCCGCTTCCCGGGCGCGCAAGGTATCTACCATACGCTCCTTTTATAAATATCTCACGCTGAAGACACATCAAATTGAGTCAAATCCAATACAGGACCTGGACTCGCCGAAAATCATGAAATCCCTGCCCAGGTATCTGAGCCTTTCCGAGTCCGAGCGGCTCCTGGACAGTGTTGACGGAAAAAACAGGGAGAGAGATTACTGTATCCTGACGATCTTCCTCAACTGCGGGCTTCGTATTTCGGAGCTTGTGGGGCTAAATCTCAGCGATGTGCGCGCCGACCATCTGAGGGTGCTGGGCAAGGGCAACAAGGAGCGTGTGGTATACATCAACGACGCCGTCGCCGAGGCGATAAACGACTATCTCCAGGTGCGCAAAACCGTTGCGCCCCTAAATAAAAACGCTCTTTTCCTCTCCTCGCGCAGAGAGAGGATATCAAAGTCCACCGTCCATGCGCTGGTGAAGAAGCACCTGGGAGAGGCCGGGATCGACGAGACGAAATACTCAGCCCACAAGCTCCGCCACACGGCGGCGACGCTCATGCTCCACTCCGGCGTTGATGTCCGCACGCTCCAGGAGCTTCTGGGCCATGAGCACCTGAACACCACGGAGATCTACACCCATGTGGAAAACGAGGGCCTGCGCGAAGCCGCCATGCTCTCTCCCCTGTCCGGTCACAAAAAGCCGTCAAAATCCACTAACAGGAATGAAGATACCCCTGAGGACGGCGGCGAGGAATGAAGGGTATGGGATACGACGAAACCGTATACTGCGGTTTGATACTCAAAGGCGATCTTCACGGCGCGATGGAGTACCTTTCCTTCGGCAAAATCAGTACCGGCGGATGGACCGATGATAACGGAGTTATCAACTGTGTGAAGTCCTCCTATGATCTTACCAGCGAGGATTTCAGCGTTTCCCTTCTGAAGCATGAGGCACAGCACGCAAGGGATCTTAAAGAGTTTGGAGCGCTCCCTTCTGATGAGCTTGAATATCGCGCGAAGCTTGTGGAGCTTATTTACTCCGTCCGGCGTAATTTAATACCCCAGTTTATCCGTGAAGCCGACAGCTCAGGCGGCGCAAACGGGCACACTAAGGCGGCTTACAGGATAATAAACGGTTTTAAGAATAAGCTGAATAAGAGTACAGACGCGTTATATGATATTCCAATCTGGCAGGTCCGGCAGATCGCGGAAAAGCTTTTTGCTGAAAGCTCACCGGTAAACGCTGCTGCTGACACAATGGGAAATTGATGCGCGCGTCGGCTCAGGCAGTGAAAATCACGTAATAAAAACGGGAAAATTCGTCAAGTTGCCGTTGCCAACTTGACGTAATGTTGATATAATACAGTTTACTATTCTTCTGCTGTACGAAAGAGGGTCATGATATGCTTCGCTATGCCATTGACGGCTCGGTGGTTCCCGAGAGGCACTCAAATTATGACGTGGTCATTGTCGGCGCGGGGATCGCGGGGCTTTATTGCGCGCTGAACCTCTCCCCTTCCCTCAAGTGCTGTGTCTTTGCCAAGGAGACCATTGACATCTCCAACTCCTGGCTCGCCCAGGGCGGGATCGCCGTTGTCACGGCGCCGGACGACGACCCGGAGCTGCACTTCAAGGATACGATCGTTGCCGGGGCGGGGCTTTGCGACGAGGCGGCGGTACACGTTCTTGTGGACGAGGGACCGATGGACATACGCACGCTCATCAAAATGAACGTGCCCTTCGACCTCAACGAATACGGCGAGCTGGACAGGACACGTGAGGGCGGGCACCACAAGAACCGCATCCTCCACGCCGGCGGAGACGCCACCGGGCGCGAGACGGTGAAGACGCTGGCGTACATCGCCTCCCAGCGGGACAATATAATCTTCCGGGACAACACCTTTTTTGTGGACATCCTCACCGACGGTAAGGGCGTCGCGGGGCTCATCGTCAAGGACGACGACGGCGTTTATGAGACAGTCGCCACACGCCATCTTGTGCTGTGTACCGGCGGCATAGGGCAGGTTTTCTCGACCAGCACAAATCCTGCTGTCGCCACGGGAGACGGTCTTGCCGCCGCCATACGCGCCGGCGCGGAGCTGCGGGGCATGGAGTTTATCCAGTTCCACCCCACCGGGCTATGGTCACAGGACCCGGAGGGCAGGGCGTTCCTAATCTCCGAATCGGTTCGCGGCGAGGGCGGGCTTCTCAAGAATTCCGAGGGCGTCCGCTTCATGGTGGGCAAGCACGAGCTGGCGGAGCTGGCTCCGCGGGATATTGTCGCCAGGGGCATTTATAACGAGATGAGGCGTACCGGCGAGAGCCACGTCTTCATCGACATCACCTCCCAGCCCGAGGAGGAACTGGCGCACCGCTTCCCCACCATCTATAACGAGTGCCTGCGCCGGGGCATAAATATTGCCCACGATTTCATCCCCGTCTGCCCCGTTCACCACTACATGATGGGCGGCGTAAAGACGGACCTCTACGCCCGCACCTGCGTCCCGGGGCTCTACGCCTGCGGGGAGACGGCATCCACGGGCGTACACGGCGCCAACCGCCTCGCCTCTAACTCTATGCTGGAGTGCCTGGTATTCGGCCGCCGCGCGGCGGAGGACATAAACTCCACATTCTCCCCTGCCCTTTCAAGCTCCAAGGAGCTTATGCCCGCCCTTCCCGTAAGACCAGAGCTTGACATCGACTTCATGGAGCTTCGGCACAAAATGCAGCGCATAATGAGCGAAAACTGCTTTGTGGTCCGCACAAGGGAGGGGCTTGAATCGGCGCTGGCTCAGATGAAGGAGATACTCGGAGCGCTTTCAGCCGGCTTCTCAGGCTCAAAAAAGTATGACGAGGACCTGAGCCTCGCCATCATATCCGTGGCAATAATCGAATCCGCCCTGGCGCGCCGTGAGAGCATCGGCGCCCACTACCGCGAAAGCTGAGAGGAGAAAACATGGATTTCATAGGACTTGACAGGCTTATTCTTGACGCCCTTGCCGAGGACCTGGGCACCGGCGACATCACCACACAGAGCTGTATTCCCGAGGACGCCGTATCCTCCGGCACCTTCCGGGCAAAGCAGGACGGCGTTTTCTGCGGCATGGAGGTGCTCACAAGAGTGTTCCACCTGGTGGACGAAAGGGTCGCCGTCACTCCCCTGGTAAGGGACGGGGACGAGGTGAAAAAGGGGGACGGCATCGCCGATATAACCGGCCCCTCGCGCTCCGTGCTCTACGGTGAGCGCGTGGCGCTGAACCTGGTCCAGCACATGTCCGGCGTCGCCACTGCCACGAGACGCGCTGTGAAGGCCGTGGAGGGCACCGGGGCGGTAATCGTGGACACCCGAAAGATGACGCCCGGTCTGCGTGTCCTGGAAAAGTACGCGGTGAAGGCGGGCGGCGGCAACAACCACAGGTTCAACCTCGCCGACGGCGTGCTCATCAAGGACAACCACATCGTCGCGGCGGGCGGCATCGCCCAGGCGATCTCGGCGGTGCGCCGCAACGCTCCCCACACACTCCGCGTGGAGATCGAGGCGGAGACGGTGGACCAGGTGCGCCAATCGCTTGACGCCGGCGCGGACATTATCATGCTGGACAACATGACCAACGAGATGATGGCGGAGTGCGTCAAACTCATAGGCGGGCGCGCCATCACCGAGGCCAGCGGCAACATGGGCGAGCGGGACCTGCGCGCCGTCGCCGAAACAGGCGTCAACTACATCTCCATCGGCGCCCTCACCCACTCTGTCACGGCGCTGGACATAAGCCTCAAGTTTTCAAAATAACGGAAAAATGGACAATAAGGACATCTTCCGCCTATTTAGCCCGGTCGAGCCTGTTAAAATCGAAAGCCGGGACTCCTGCCACGGGGACGCGGACTTCCGCCGGACGCTGATCGGCGAGTTTCCCGACGGGGCTCTGCCCGGAGTGGAGGGAAACAGGCTGGTGGTGAAGCTCGCCGCCAACGGGTTTACGGACCCGGAGCATCTTGCGATGTGGGAGCGGCTTGCGCGGGCATATCGGGCGCTGGGGTACTACTGCCCGGAGATATTGCGTGACATCGACGGGAATTTCCCCCAGGCAGACTACGAGGGCCGGCGGTGCGCCGTCTGGGCGGAGGAATTTGCCCGCTATACGCCGGCTGACAGCGCAGAGGCGCCCATCGCCCTCCCGGACGGGCGGTACACCTACTACGACGACGCGGTACTTATGGACGCTCGGGTTGCCGCAAAACGCTTTGACTTCTCCCCTCTCCCCTCCGCCTACGCCTTATTTGACGTCTTTGACAAAAATGACGCGGAGCCCGAGGTCCTGGAGGTCGCCCACGACTGGCTGAAGGCGGCAAAGGCCCTGCCTGAGCGTTTCAAAAAGCGGGCACTGGGGATATGGGAGCGCTGGGAGGACAACCTGGCGTATGTACGCAGCCGCTACGGTGAGATACCCACCTCCATCTTCCAGTCGGACATCAACAGATCCAATATCCTTTTGGACGAGGCTGGCGCCTTCCGCGGCGTCATAGACTTCAATATCGCGGGGCGCGACACGCTTATGAACCTCATCATGCGGGAGGCTCCCTTCACTTACGGCGACGCCGACGAGAGCACGGAGGATCTGACTCCCGGCGAGCTTGCGCGGCGTGAAAACGACGACGCGGTCCGGTGCATAAAGTACGCCCTCTCAGTCGCCGGTCGGGAGTACCGCTTCTCAGACGCCGAGCGTGAGCTGGCCCTTCCCCTGTTCCGCTGTGTGAAGCCGCTGTGGTGGACCGACAGGGAGTACCTCGAGGCGGCAAAGACAGATGATGATATTGCCGCCGCCCTTGACGAGGCGGAACGTCTTTTGACGGAGGACTTTGGATTCGCGTCGGAGATGATGGGAGTATCCGACTAATGACTAATGTTATAATTTTCGGGCAGTCAAACGAAACCGCTCCGGCATTTCTGTCGGGGCGGTTTCTTATTTTATTAAGGAGTTATGCCCGTGGGTGGGCCTTGTTGTATACGTCCTTCAGCTGCTTCTTGACAAGCTGCGCGTAGACCTGGGTGGAGGAGATGTCCGCATGACCCAGCATCTCCTGGATGGAGCGCAAATCGGCGCCGTTTTCCAGAAGGTGCGCCGCGAAGGAGTGGCGGAGGGTGTGCGGAGTTATGTCCTTATCTATCTTGGCTGTCTCCTGATAGTGCTTCAGAACCTTCCAAAAGCCCTGGCGGGTCATGCGCTGTCCGTTTACGTTGACAAACAGCGCCTGCTCTGTGGGCGACGCCACCATCTGACCCCGGACAAGGTTGATATAGTCGGAGACAGCGCGTATGGCGGTGGTGTACATGGGGATATAGCGCTCCTTGCCGTGGGTTGAGCACTTGATGATACCGGCGGAGAGCTTTACGTCGTCAACGTCAAGGCTGATGAGCTCGCTCACCCGTATGCCTGTGGCGTAAAGCAGCTCCAGCATTGCCCTGTCGCGGTAGCCCTTCATGTCGGTGCACTTGGGCTGGTCGAGCAAGAGCTCAACCTCGGCGCTGGTGAGTATCTGCGGCAGCTTTTTTTCCGCTCTCTCCACGGATATATCAAAAACGGGATTCTCGTCCACAGATCCCTGACGGACAAGATACGTGTAAAGGCACTTGATGGAGGCGAGGCACCTGGCGATGGTGGCGTTGGACTTCCCCTCGCTCCGGAGCCAGGCTATATATCCCCTGACGGTGTCCTGATTCACATCAGTGAGGCTGAGCCTTAAATAACGCGTGAGATAATCCGCGAATTGGTGGACATCCCT
The DNA here is from genome assembly GCA_947627285.1 of uncultured Oscillospiraceae bacterium. Lineage (GTDB taxonomy): Bacteria > Bacillota > Clostridia > Oscillospirales > Oscillospiraceae > RUG626. Next base: position 82,352 of record CANQVL010000003.1, on the reverse strand, counting down.
CATATACGAGAGGAGGGTGTTGGACGACACGTGCCTTTCATTGCGGAGATACGTTTCAAAGCCGTTTATATAGTTTTCTTCGGGCACATGGCCACCTTCCTTCGTGTTTGGATCAAAAAACCGGAAGCTCAAGAAGCCCCGAAAGTATAAGGGCCCTCTCCCCCGCGGATATGAGGATCAGCAAAACCGCCGCTGACAGGAATTTAATGAAATACGCTTTTGAATAAACACCGGGTCCCGCCGGCGGCGCGCCGGTAAGCCCGGTCCTGGCAAGCTGAGCCGAGCACCACATGGCGTCCACAGCCAGGACAAAAAAGACCGGCACCGAGACAACCGCCGTAAGTCCTAAAAGCACAAGCCCCGCGACCGCGCCGCTGAAGGAATAGAGCCTGACAAGCGTCGCCATGGCGAAGGTCAGCGTAAAGCCCCTCAGCGCGGATACAGCGGGAATGGCGGCGGCTCCGAAGACCGTAAAGCCCAGAAGGAATACGGCGACATGATAGGCGCCGGTCTCCCAAAAAAGGCGCGCCGTACCCGACGACTTCACCGCGCCCTCAAGGGATAAAAGATACCCCTTCAAAAACGCGCCGGCGGAGTCCCCGCCGGCAAAGCCGGAGGACATGACAAAGCCAGCCGCGGAACCGAGCAGGAAGGATACAGCCAACAGCACAAACGCCGGAAGCCACGCCCGTGGACCGGGACCTGACACAAGCTTTCTTTTGTTCATTTCAAATCTCACCCGCATAAGACTATGCCGGGGGATTTAAAATAATACGTGTGATTTTCCAAAATCCGAAAGCTCTTATATAATAATACAACTGGAATAAATAATCAATAGAAAATCGAAATTTTGTGAATTGTGCACATAAATTATGTTAACAGTATTATGTTAACCGCGTAAACCTGACGCCGATTCAGCACCGTAAAAGCCCCATATTTATGCTATATTTAGACGAACCAGCCTTTTGTAATCACAACATATAGGTTATCAGCCAATATTTATGTAAACTACGCCCTGTGATTACAAATTGTAATCACAGGGCTCGTCAAATTGCCGATATTTACCTTCTGCGGCGGCGCCTCGCGGCACCTGTTGCGCCCATGATGACGCCGCCACACAATATGCTGAGCATTACCGCCATATCGACACCGTCAAAGGCCGTGCTGTTTTCCGATATGAGCATTACGAGCAATCTCACCAAAATGACAATTAGCGCCGACATTATCCCTGACATCAGCGCCGCGCCCCGGTTCTTTATCCTGGCTGTCAGCGCGCCAAGCGCCGAGGCTATGAAGGCGGAGACTATGACCACCGCCTTTCCCGCGCTCTCCCCTACCCTGCCCGAGGCGACGAACAGCGCCATAAACATCGTCATCGCCATAGCGAGCGCCAATGTCACCGCCGCCCCCAGGAACGCTCCGGCGGCGACTCTTTTGAGGTCGTTTTTTGATACGTTTTTCGGCATGAAAAATCCCTCCTTGAGAACAAGCCTTGATAAGGCATATTCTCATGGAGGGAAAATAATTACTTCTTTCGCTCAGTTTGCAGCCTTGTCGTCGGGCTCCTCGGCGTCCTTGCCGGTGGAGGAGATGCCCCACTTGGCTATCTTGATACGTACCCGGTCCTCGCCGGTCTCAAAGGTGATGAAGTCGCCGGAGACGTTGACTATCTTGCCAACCATGCCGCCGATGGTGGTGACGTTGTCGCCCACGGCGAGGGAGTTGCGCATCTCCTCGTTCTTCTTTTTCCGCTTCTTCTCGGGGCGGATCATGAAGAAGTAGAATACCGCGATGATCACCACGAGATAGACGACCATCGTGCCTATGCCCAGTCCTCCGGCAGCGGCGGCAGAGGCGTCGTCCCCGGTGCCGTCAGCGGGCGCGGTCATACAGCCGGTGAGGGCTGTGAGGAGAAGCGTTACGCACACAGCGACGATGGCTATGCGCCTTATGATCTTTTTGTTCATTGGTTAACCTCCGTTTGAAAATGGACTTTTTAGTATTATAACCTCATTCCTCCGCAATTGCAAGAAGAATTTGCCTTTTGCGCTATATTCTTGCTCCGAGCGCGACGGAATAGCGGTCGCGGAGCTCGTTGAAGGTCCCCTCGTCGAGGCTATGGCGTATTTTTTCCATGAGCTTGTTGTAAAAATAGAGGTTGTGGGCGACGGCGAGGCGCAGCCCCAGTATCTCGCCCGAGGCAAAGAGATGGCGCAGGTAGCTCCTTGAATATGTCCGGCAGACGGGACAGCCGCACTCAGAGTCGATGGGGTCCGGGTTGCGGGCGTATTTTTCGTTTTTGATGTTTATTACGCCGTTCCAGGTGAAAAGGTGACCGTGGCGTCCGTTGCGCGCCGGCATAACGCAGTCGAAGAAGTCGATTCCCCTGTAGACGCCCTCGATGATGTTTGAGGGCGTGCCCACGCCCATGAGGTATCTGGGCTTGTCCTTGGGCATGTGCTCCTCGGTGGCGTCGATGGTGTCGTACATCTCCTGAGTGGGCTCCCCCACCGCGAGACCGCCTATGGCGTAGCCGGGCAGGTCCAGCTCGGCGATGGCGTCCATGTTGTCGCGCCTTATGTCAATGTACGTGGCGCCCTGGTTTATGCCGAAAAGCATCTGCCCGGGATTCAGTGTGCCGGGAAGCTCCCTGAGGCGTTCGATCTCCGCCTTACAGCGGACAAGCCAGCGGCGGGTCCGGTCTGCCGAGGCCTTCACGTAGTCGTAGGGCGCGGGCAGTCCGATGCACTCGTCAAAGGCCATGGCTATATCCGAGCCGAGGTTTGACTGTATCCCTATCGAGTCCTCCGGCGACATGAATACACGCCGCCCGTCTATGTGGGAGTTGAAGGCCGTGCCCTCCTCCGTTATCTTCCTCAGCTTTGCCAGAGAGAAAATCTGAAAGCCGCCGGAGTCGGTGAGTATCGGATCGTTCCAATTCATAAACCGGTGGAGCCCGCCCATATCATGTATAAGCCCGTCGCCGGGGCGCAGATGCAGGTGATATGTGTTTGAAAGCTCAATCTGACAGCCCAGCTCCTTAAGGTCCCGCGCCGAAAGTCCGCCCTTTATCGCCGCCTGTGTCCCCACGTTCATAAAGACAGGCGTCTCCACGGTGCCGTGGGGCGTTGTGAACCTGCCCCGGCGCGCCCGCCCCTCGGTCTTGAGAATCTCAAACATAGCTTCCTCCCAAATCGATTTTTGGTACATTATAGCCCAAGTGCCGCAAATAATCAACCTCGGCGCGTAATTTACAAAAAATTTACCGTGGATCGAGGTTACCGTATTGAAAAAAACGTCGGAATTTGATAATATAGCGAATATGGACGATTTAAATAAAAACTCAAAAATGTTCGGCGGCTCCTCAGGAGCGCACAGCACAAGTGGCACCGGCTTGAGCCGGGGTATGCGTGTGCTTATTTGCGTTGTTGTCATTCTCGCGGTGCTCGTGGGCTGTTACTTTACGGCGGTTTATTCAAGTATCCCCTTCATCGCCCGTCTAAGGACTCTGTACATCGAGACCGCCATGTCCACCCTGAGCCACCAGTGGCTGGCGACGGCGTTTATACCCCGGAGCGTCATTGACGGGGTGATGGACGACATTGACAGGCAGCTTGAGGACAATATGCTCTCCGAGAGCACCCTTCCCCCGGGTCAAACCTCGGATCCCACCACGCTGCCGCCTGTTCCTCCCTCCGGCGCGGACACGGAGGACACGAAGCGCGCGGCGGACCTTGCCGCCCTTTTGGAGATGTTCCCGCAGATCGACGCCGCCACGGTCCCCGACGACCTGGAGCTTGAAAACATTCAGGTCAAGGACATTGAGAGCCTCGGTATCATGACCACCGCGGGCGACCCGGTGTGGGCGATAGATATGCCCAACGAGATCCTCATAATGACCATCGACGGCACAGACGGGGGCTTCAGCTACAACGGCAAGCTTGCCCTGTGCAAGGACAGCTCCAGGACCATACTCGGCGTATCAAAATACGAAAGCCGCGGGCAGACCGTGGTGGAATACTGCAAGAGCTACGACGCGCCCATCTCCATCAACGCCAGCGCCTTCTATGACCCCGACGGAAAGGGTCGTGGCGAGAAGGTTGTCGGGCTCGTCCTTTCCGACGGGGAGACGATAAACGACGTTATCGGCAGTCCCTATCAGATAGCCGGCTTTGATTACGAGGACAACCTTCGCGTGGGCTACAAGGTGGACACAGCCATGCTCCGCTGCGGGATACAGTTCTACCCCATACTCATCGCCAACGGCGAGAAAAAGGTGGGCGAGGGCTCCTACGGAATGGGTATACAGCCCCGAAGCTGTATAGGTCAGACCTCCACAAAGGATACGCTTCTGCTGGTCATTGACGGGCGGCAGGTCCACAGCGCCGGCACCACGGTGTCCGTCTGCGCCGACGTCCTGCTGCGGTACGACTGCTACACCGCCATGCACAACGACGGCGGCTCCAGCGCGCTTATGTGCTATCTGGGCGAGACGATCACCAAGACCTCAAGCCCCAACCACACCGGCCGCTACCTCCCCGACGCATGGGTGGTATTAAAGCCTGGGGAAATTGAATAAAGAGCCGAATTTAAAGCCGGACATTTGTCCGGCTTTAATAATGTCATTATATCGCGCCCTCGAGTCTTAAAAGGCGTTCCTTGACCTCAATTCCGCCGCCGAAGCCGGTGAGGGAACCGGAGGAGCCCACGACCCTGTGGCAGGGAATTATCACGGCGATTGGGTTTGCGTGGCAGGCTCCGCCCACGGCGCGGGCGGCCTTTGGGCTTCCGATGTACTCCGCCAGCTCCCCGTAGGTGCGCGTCTCACCGTAGGGTATGCCGCGCAGGGCGTCCCATACGCGCGTTTGGAACGGTGTTCCGGAGTATCTGAGCGGCAGGTCAAATGCCTGTCTGCGTCCCATCACATACTCCTCAAGTTGCGCTCTGACCGCGCTCCAAAGGTCTTGTGCCTCCCGCGTAGGATTTGGGGTCTCCTCCCCTGCCCCGAAGGACACGGACACAACGGCGCCGTCCTCGACAGCGCAGGTGAGCTCCAGCCAGTCAAAGCGTTCGCTGAATCTGTAAATCATTTTTCACCCCGATAATTCTCGCCTCTTTTGCCGATAATAAGGCAAAAGGGGTGTTTTTCATGGAAACGATATGGACAAAGGGCATTGAGGCGCCGGTATATCCAAAGCTTATGAACGACATAAGCGCCGACGCGCTTGTAATAGGCGGCGGCATGGCGGGGATACTCTGCGCCAAAAGGCTGACGGACGCCGGAATCGACTGTGTGGTGCTGGAGGCGGACCGGGTGGGGCGGGGAATAACCTCCGGCACCACGGCGGTGATCTCCGCGCAGCACAGCGTGCTTTATTCAGACCTCATATCCCGGTTCGGCAGGGAGATGGCGAAGGGATACCTGGACTCCAACCTCAAGGCTGTACGGGAGCTTTCGGAGCTTGCGTGGGGCGTGGACTGCGATTTTGAGATGCGCCCGTCGCTCATGTATTCCCCGCGTAACAAGGCAAAGATGGAGCGTGAGGCGGCGGCTGTGCAAAGCATGGGCTTCCACGCGGAATTTACCTCCGGGGCTCCCCTGGGCATAAGCTCCGCCGGCGGGGTGCTGTTCCCGGATATGGCGCAGTTCCATCCGCTGAAGTTTTTGATGAGCGCGGCAAGGGGTTTGAAAATTTATGAGCGCTCCCCTGTCCTGTCAGTAAAAAATATGTCCGCCCGAACGGACTCCGGGAGCGTCACGGCGAGGAACATCATCATCGCCTCACACTTCCCCTTCATCGACCGGCGGGGGCTGTACTTCATGAAAATGCGGCAAAAGCGCGAGAGCGTTGTGGCTGTGGAAAATATTCCCCCGCTGCGCTGTACAGCCGTGGAGGACGCGGAAAAGGGCTTCTTTTTCAGAAGCATTGGAAATGTGACCCTTATAGGCCGCGGCAACCATGACCCAGGACACGAGGAGGACGACTTTTCAAAAATCGCCCTGTTTCTCAAAAACCACGCGCCCGAGGCAAGGGAGATATGCCGGTGGGTCAATCAGGACTGCTTCACCCTGGACGAGGTGCCGTACATCGGCAGATATTCCCCCGCCAGCTCCAATATTTTCGTCGCCACCGGCTTCAACGCCTGGGGTATGACGACGTCCATGGTGGCGGCGGATATCCTCACAGACGCGATCCTGGGGCGCGAGAACACATACGCCAGGGTCTTCGCCTCCGACAGGAAAATGCCCGCTATGCCGCTTCTGGATAATTCGCTCCACAGCGCGGCAAATCTCTTAACGCCAACCCTCCCCCGCTGTACTCATCTTGGCTGTGCGCTAAAATACAACAACCGGGAGCACACCTGGGACTGCCCCTGCCACGGCTCAAGGTTTGCCGACGACGGCTCGGTAATCACGGGACCCGCTGTAAAGGGTCTGAATCTTAAACCGTAACGCCTTCACAGAAACGCCCCGACATAATCGGTCGGGGCGTATCAGAACGCAAAAAGGGCACAGCCCTTTTTTGACTATATTTCCAGCTTGCCGAAAAAATACGGGAGCTGTTTTTGCCACCAGCACCAGTCGTGGTTGACGTCAAAGCCCCAGTAGTCGAACCAGGCGGGAATCGCCTTTTGGCGGCAGACGGCGTCCAGCGCGCGTGTGCCGGCAAGCAGGTCGTCCTCCCAGGCGCCCTGCCCCACGCAGAAGATGAGCTGTGAATTGCGGTAGAGCTCCATGTACGGGTGGTCAAAGGGCATATTGGCAAGAAAGTACACCGGGGAGTTGTCGTATATGAGGTCGTCGGTGTAGTCTCGGATGAAGTCGTTGGCGTTGTATGTGCCGCTGAGGGCTACAACGGTGTCGAAAAGGTCCGGGCGGCGGAAGAAAAGTATGCCGGAGTGGAAGGCGCCCATGGAACAGCCCGTGACCATTCCCTTGCCGTGGGTGTCCCCCAGCTGACGGACCCTGCCCTCAAGCTCCAAGGTTATATAGCGGAAATAACGCTCCTGCATCTCAATGCGGTGGCGTGGGCTGTCGTTTTTGGCGGACCAGCTCTCCGCGTCCACGCTGTCGGGCGTCACCAGCATTATGCGTCCGTCCTCTATCCAGGGGCGGATGCTCTCCACCATGCCGAAATTTTCAAAGTCAAAGAATCTGCCGTCCTGGGGCGGGAACGCGAAGCACACCTTACCCTTATTGCCGTAGACCTTGAACTCCATCTCTCGGTCCAGCTCCCGGCTCCACTCCTTAAAATACCTGACTTCCATGGCTCAAGCTTTCCTCACTTTGATTTTTTCTTTGCGGTGACAAATTTGATAAATTCCTTCGCCTCTCTCGCGCTGCCGGCGTGGGCGATAAAGGTCTCGTTGCCCATCTGGTCCTCCCAGATCGCGGGAAGGCGCTCGTATCTCACGATTTTTTCGCCGTATTTTTCATAGATCTCATCTACGGTATGTACATACTCATACATATCCCTCCGGTCAGCGGTGACGCAGAAGTGGTCATCGCCGCTCTCGGGGAGGCGGCGCTCGTCGTAAGCCACCATCTCAGCCCAAATCTCATAGACGTCAGTGGAGTGGGCGTAGTTCATCATATCGGGTGTGTAGCTCCCGGCGGGGCGCATATTAACCTCGAGACCCACGAAGTCGCCCACCTTGCCGAGCCCCTCTTTAGCCACCTTCAGCTTGAAAAACTCCAGGTGGATAAAGCGGCTGCGGGCGCCGAATTCCTTTGCCGTCGCCCTGCCCAGCTTTTTGAGGGAGGCGGGCATTCCGGCCTCCACGTAATAGGCCAGGTCCAACTTCTCGTTGACTATGTCCATGATGGACGGTGGCCAGGCGGTCATGGATTCAAACAGCGGCTCGCATTTTGAGTCGGTTATGGCGTCGTAGGAGTAGATGTCGCCGGTGATGAACTCCTCCATCACGTACTGCACCGGCGGGAGCTCGTCAAAGAAGGCGTTGAAATCCTCGTCATTTTCCAGCTTGTAGGTGGCGTTGGCGCCCACGCCGTTGTCAGGCTTAACTATGACGGGATAGCCCACAAGCTTGATAAAGTCGCGCGCCGCCTTTTTTGTGGTTATCCTGTGGCACCGCGCCGTGGGTACGCCCGCCCTTTTGTAAAAATCCTTCATTCCCCACTTGGACTTGAAGCACTTGACCTCCTCGGTGTTTACGCCGGTGGTTACGTTGAAGTCGGTGCGCAGGCGGGCGTCCTGCTCCAGCCAATATTCGTTGTTGGACTCGATCCAGTTGATCTTACCGTACTTGAAGGCGAAAAACGCCACGGCACGGTACATCTGGTCGTAGTCCTCCATGTTCTCAACCCGGTAATACTCGGTGAGCGCGCCCTTGAGCCCGTCGGAGAGCGAATCGTAGGGGCTGTCCCCTATTCCCAGAACGTTTACGCCGTTCCTCCTGAGCCTGTCGCAGAAGCTCCAGTATATGGGCGGGAACTGGGGAGAAATAAATACAAAGTTCATATGTGACATCACCTTATATGTAGATTTAGTGAAATAAATCGCTCACGTGTATTATATCCCCATTTCCCCCGGTTGTCAATGAAATAGCTAAATAAACGTCATGTCATATCGAGCGCGGTATTTTTGACAAAAAGGCAAAAGACGACCCCAGCGGCGGCGGTGGACGCGATGCCGGCATAGAACGCGGGAAGGGCATTTTGAAGGCTTTCTATTATGCTGAACCGTTCAAAGCACGGGATGTCGATGTTGACGGGTCCCCAGGATATGCCGGCGGAGTACCCCATTGGGATCGTCAGAAAGTAGTAGAGCTCAAAAAATAACCACAGCCCAATGCCGGTTAAGCCGCATATCCTGCGGTGGCGCGAGGTTTTGAAATTATACCACACAGCGATAGTGAAAAGCACGACGCCGGTGAGGGCAAAAGGATTTCCCAGGACCGAGATGCCCTTGACCTCAGTTATTCCGGGGTAACCGAACCAGGGGAAAATCATGGTAAAGAGGGCTGCGGCGGCGGTGAAAAAGGTCCCCAGCTGCCAGGCACGGTATACGGTTATCCTCTTTCCCAGGCTGACGGCCCGCTTAGTCTCGGCGCTGTCCTCCAAAACGGGGGCGGGCTCATTTGAAACGGAATCGTAATACGCCCGGCAGTCCTTGCACCCCGACAGGTGCTCCTTTACAGCCGCGGCTCCGTTTTCGCTGAGAGCGCCGTCCTTGTAAAGCGGGGCAACGTCACGAATCAGGTCACATTCATATCTCATATCCGTATTCCTCCTTTAGCTTTTTCCGCAAAAGCTCCTTTCCCCGATGAAAGAGGACCTTCGCGGAGCCTTCCGATATTTTAAGCAGCGCGGCTATCTGCGCGTAAGGCAGATCCGAATATATCCGGTACAGCATGACCTCGCTCATATTCGGAGACATGCCGTCAATTATCTGCCTTGCCCGTAAAAGCAGCTCCCGTTGAATGACTTTATCCTCCATGCCGTTTTCGGAGCCATTGGCCGGCGGGTATGTATCCTCCGGCGGCGCCTGTTCTGGCTTTTGCCTTCTGAGGGACATATAGAAGCGGTTTTTCGCTATCTGAATGAGCCATGTGCCGAGCTGACAGCCTCCTCGGAAGCTCCCGAGGGAGAGATACGCCTGAAAGAAGGTCTCCTGCGCCAGCTCCTCGGCAAGCTCCATGCTGTAATTGCACATTTTCAGCAAAAAACCGTAGACCCGGGAGTAATAGTCGCGAAAAATCGCGTCGAAGTCTTCCGTATTTACCACCCTCTTACATAAGCTTAGTTGCGTAAAACGGCAAAAGGTTACGCCATAAACAGGCTTTTGTAAATTGGCTTTACAAAAAATCCGCCCTCAAATCAGGGGGCGGTGGTTTATGGGGTCGGAATCACTTTATGAGGGCTATGTTTTTGAGGACGGGGGCGAGGGTGTTGGCGACGGTGGACATGAGCTTTATGAAGATGTCGAGAGCCACGCCGACCACGTCCTTGCGGGTGTCGCCGATGGTGTCGCCGGTGACTGCCGCCTTATGCGCGGGCGAGCCCTTGCCGTGTCCGGGGATGTTTTCGCCCTCAATGTACTTCTTGGCGTTGTCGAAGGCGCCGCCGGAGTTGCCCATGAAGATTGCGCGGGGTATCGCCACAACGGTGGTGCCCACGAGAATGCCTCCCACGAATTGCACGCCGAAGAGGAGCCCGCCCACTACCGGTATGAGCAGGGCGAGGACCGAGGGCAGGACCATCTTGCGGATGGCCTCCTGAGCGGCGAGGCGTATCATCTTGTTGTAGTCGGGGCGCACCTTTCCCTCCAAAACGCCGGGAATGGACATCATCTTGTCGCCCTCGTCAGCCATTATCTTGGCGGAGTCGATGGTGTTGTCCGTGAGCATGGCGGAGAAATACTCCACCAGCGCGCCGCCCAGGATACCTCCGGCAACCACAAAGAAGGAGGCGAAGTTGAGCTGGAGCTCGGAGCCGATGGCGGTGTAGTTGCCAACGTAAGCCACGATGAGGGAGACGGTGGCAAAGGCGGCGGAGCCGATGGCGAAGCCCTTGCCTATGGCGGCGGTGGTGTTACCCACGGCGTCAAGCTTGTCGGTTATCTTCCTCACGTCGGGGTCCAAGTGGCAGGACTCGGCAAGCCCGCCGGCGTTGTCGGCGATGGGGCCGAAGGCGTCAATGGAGACGGTGGCGCCCACGAACGCCAGCATCCCGAGGGCGGAGATGGCTATGCCGTAGGTGCCGCAGACCTTGCCGGAGATGAGCAGCGCTATGGCGATTATGAGCACCGGCAGAAGGCAGGAGCGGGAGCCGATGGCGTCGCCCTTTGTGACGACGAACGCCTCGCCCTCCTCGCATATCTCCGCAAGCTCTCTCGTGGGCTTGTGGTCGGTGCTGGTGTAATACTCGGTTATGACGCCGATGGCGACGCCGGAGATTATGCCCATGACCGCGCTGACCCAGGGGGAAGCCCAGCCGATGATGAAGTCCTCATAGAGGTTCCCGGCGGCGCCGAGCTTCGCGAAGATGACGTATGACGCGGCGCCTCCCAGAATCACGGTGAGTCCCGCAGAGATCCAGGTGGACATATCCAGCTCGTGGGAGGGATTGTCGCCCATCTTCTTTATGTTGGCGATGATGAGCCCCACAAGGCACCCGATAAGCCCGCAGGCGGCGAGGATAATGGGGAACATGACCGTGGCGTTGAAGGTGGCGTCGGTGATGGCGTCCTTGGAGCCGTGGGTCTGGTAGAGGGTAACGGCGATCATGATGGACGCGGACATTGTGGCGACGAAGCTCTCAAGAAGGTCGGAGCAGTTGCCGGCGATGTCGTTCACGTTGTCGCCGATGAAGTCGGCGATGGTGTTGGGGACGCGGCTGTCGTCCTCGGGAAGGTCGTGGCGTATCTTGCCGAGGATGTCGGAGGAGATGTCCGCCGCCTTGGTGTAGTTGCCGCCGGCGACGCGGTTGAACATAGCGACGATGGAGCACCCCAGGGAGTACGTGGAGATGCGCATGACGGTGGGATTGCACGCCATTGAGCCCAGCTTAATGAGCCCGGTGCTGACGCTCGTGTGGTCCACGCCGCCCTGGAGGAGCATGATGACGATGAGCCCCAGCATACCGAAGGTCTGCACCGCGAGACCGGAGACGGAGCCGCCGCACAGGGCGACCTTGACTGTCTCCCCTATCGACAGGCTCTCACGGGCGCGGTTTGCCGTGCGCACGTTGGCGTATGTGGCGCTCTTCATTCCCAAAACGCACACCACGGAGCTCATGGCGCCGCCCAGCAGGAAGGAGAGGCCCGAGGTCTTTTCGATAAACAGCGTGAAGATGACAGCGACAGCCGCCAGCACAAGGCAGATGCTCTTGTACTCCGTGAGCATGAACGTGTTGGCGCCGGAACGGATGATCCCGGCCATTTCCACCATGTCCGCCGTCCCCTCCTTCATCCTCTTTATCCTCATGTAGTTAAAGAAGACGTAGGCGATACCGAGGACGACCAGGCACAGCACCAGATACCATGCGGTCATAGTTGAATACCTCCATGTAAAATGTGAATAGAACCATTATAGCGTCCTAAGGGACCGTTGGCAAGAAATATTTTTCCCACGGACAGCAAAATGCCGAAAACGGCGCTGTCTTGTATCGGCAAATCGAAAAATCGCGGTTTTTGCAAGGAAATTTGTCGATGATTGTCTAAACCTTGCGAACGAATTTTATGGAAAAAAGTCTCAGAATGTAGGATAATGTGAATATCGTAAAAAATACATTTACATTCAAGGAGGTATTATTATGGACGTCAAATATACTTATATCCACAGCGCCCGCCTGAAGGGGCAGGAGATCGGTTACTACGTCACGGAATGCGAGGTCCCCGTTGAGGGACGGGCATATACGCGCTTCGGCGTGGCGGTCAGGATGTCCGGCGGAGACGAGGGGGAGCTTCTCGACATCTACGGCGACAAAAGCCGCGCCGCCGCCCTCGCGGACACCCTCTGCCGGTGCCTCGTCACCCCGACAACGCTGAAGGACGTGGTTGAGGACACGCTGTACAAGGAGGAAACGGTGTATACTTAAATCGGCCCTTGTTTTCTCCTCCCTGAATTGCGCGAATTTATGTGAAAAGCTTGCGTTAATTTCACACGAATGCTATAATATTGTAAAAAAGCGCGACAGCGAAGGAGGAGATACGGCATGAAGAAGATTTGGATACCCGTCTGCGCCCTGGTCGTCATTGCCTGCGCCGTAGGAGTTTTTTTCCTGACGCGGCAGGAGGAAAGCGAGCCCGCGCTCCTGGCTGATTTCGTGGACAACGGGCTGGGAGAGCCATATTCCCAAAATGTACCGCTTGATGAGATGAATTTTTTAGACTACGTTAAGTATTTAAGCAAGATGTATGCCCTCCCCGACGACGGCCTGCGTTATGTAAAGACCGTCGCTCTCCCGTGCGATGTGCATTACTATGCGCACCCGGGGGACTGGTGGCCTGTGCTTACGCTGAAAAAGGGTCAGGAGGTCTATGTGCTGTCATTCTACGGGTGGCTTGACGATTTCGTAGATAACTACGATATAGGTTACGGTCCCAGGTGTTGGCCTGACTATCGGGAGGGCTGGCGGTACGGACAGCCCTTCGCCACAGACGACAGACGTTTGAACGCATGGCTCGACGATGACCCCAAATATTATGTGAAGACCGAGGAGCTGGAGGCGGTTGTCGGCGCGTTCTATGACGTAAACGAGGAGATTGTTCGGAAGAAGGCCGAATGGGGAATGTATTTCAACATGTTCTCCAAAGATTTTTCCGAGTGTCCCTACGATGAGGACGATACACGCGAGAGATTCGTGTGGTGCGTTACGCGGTATATTGACGAGCGCCTGTTCCAGAATGGCGTGTTCTGCTCGAGGGATATGCCATAAGAATTATCTCAAAAGGGCTGCGCCCTTTTGAGATAAGGGGGAAACGTTCAGAAAAATCCCTTGAATTCTGCGGAATTCAAGGGATTTTTCCTGCTGTTTTGCTGCGCGCACGCCCCGAAGGGGCGCACGCTTGCAAAACATAAGGTGATTTTTCCGACGTACATGCCGTCGGAAAAATATTTTATTTGTGGGTTTCACTGTGCAGTGACGGCTCTCAGATTAGATTCAGGAGAAGGGAGGCGGCGGTGAAGATTGTCAGGGTTGCGAGGGCGGTCGCGGCGCGGGTGCGGGGGCGTGAAGTGCCTATTATGCATAGGCGCTCGCGCATAAGGTCGGTCCCAACGAAGAGGACGGCAATCAGTGCCGCGCAAAGCGCGGGGGTAAGAGTGCCGGCGGTGATTATCGGGGCGAGGGAGAATATCAATGTCTCCGTGAGCGACAGCGCCGACAGGACGCGCAGGAGGCGGCTGAGAGAGGGCGACCTGGTCCACTCCCCTTTTCCCGCCGCTTTCACGGCGCGCCGATACCAGGTGAGGTACGTAAGCGTCTCAAGGGTGTAATAGACTGCCGTCTGCGCGAAAACAGCGGCGCAGAGGGCGGCTGTCAGCGGCGGGACGGATACGGCTCCCCGCAGGACAGCGAGGAGGCAGAAAACCATACAGGGCACAGCAACCGCGCAAAACGGCAGCAGGCTTTTCATCGCCGCGTTGTGAACGCTCCAAACCCTCAGCGCCGGATCTGTGTCAATGGGCGCACTGTCATTTCCGGCGGAATAAAATATCTCCGCGCTCCCCCAGGACGCCGCGTGACGCCAGCCGGTGTGTCCGCACAGGTCAGCGTATTCCGCCCTCCCCGGCGAGCTTGACGGGTCGTAGGGCGAGGTGCCGGGCAGGTAGGAGACGTGGAAGGCGAGCCTTGCCGGGTCTGTTCGCCGGTAGGTCCAAAAAATGGGGCACGTTTTCTCCACCATCCAGCCCCTTGCCGCCATTTCCTCAAGGCGCTCCGCTATGCCGTCATAGTCAAATGGCGAGAACGCCTCCGGGCGTATTAGGATATTTTTCATTTCAATCTCCTTTCACGTTCCCCAGCCTTTGGGCGATGAGGTCCATCTGCTCCGGCGTGGGCTCGGAGCCGAGCTTCAGGCTTACCACCGTGCCGCCGTAGTCAAGGAACCAGCAGGTCATATACTCCGCCTCTTCCCCGTCGCTCATCCAGCTTATGAGCCGCCTGTAGGCCCCTTGAGCGTGCCAGGGCGACGGGTCCACGGGCTCGTAGTGGTCAATGTACACGTAACCGTCCTCCAGGGAGTCCTTCATGTTTTTCTCCAGAAGCTTGCGTATCGCAAGGTCCGTGAGCGCGGGAAAGCGCGAGGCGTACACGGTATACTCCAGCGTCTCGTCGCTGTGCCAGGTTGACCTGTCGGGGCGCTGATAGCTCTCCAGGCGCGTCATGAGGAGAGATCCGTCCCGGCGGGTCACGGTGTACATATCCCCCTCCTCCCCGCCGCAGAGCTCCGAGAGCTCCAGCGGGACGCCGCCGGAATCGCGGAGCCACGGGAGCCTGTCGCTGAAGCCCACAAGGGTGAACACGGAAAAGCTGACGATCACAACGCTGAGCACCACCGCCGTCAAAAAGGTGACGGTCATGTTTACGCGTCCGGGCACGCCCAGGCGCTTCATAAGCGCCTTCACGCCCAAGGTCACGAGGACGGACACCAGAATAAGAGACGTCATCAGCAGCATTGCCGCGAGCAAGAGGCGGTTGCCGCTGACCGCCATATCAATTAGATACACCGCCAAATCCACCAGCAAAACGGCAAGGAACGCCTTTTGGAACCTCCGGTGGCTCACCGAGGGCGTCCACTCCCCCACCCGCGCCGCCTTACGCGCCCTTCGCAGCCACAGGAAGTATGAGCTCAGCTCCACCAGGCTCACCGCCAGAAGGATGAATGCCGTCGTGACGGTAAAAAGTGAGCTTGCCCGTGAGAGGAAATCCACCGCGTCTGTAAACAGCCTCAAGCCCATGGTCAGCAGCTCAAAAACCGCCACCGCCAGCAGGAAGAGGTGCGTGGGCAGATAGCTTTTCCACGCGGCGCGGTTGATCGTCTCCACCTCCAGCGCCGGGTCAGTCTCGATGGGCACGGGGTTTTCGCTTTCGTTATAGAATACCTGCATCTGCGCCGCTGTGCCGGCAAGACGCCAGCCGGTGCGCCGGCAGAAATCCGCGAACTCCTGCTGTTCCTCGCCCAAACCGGGGTCAAATTCCGACGCCTTGGGGAAATAGGAGATATAGAAGCTCCGGCGCTTTGGCTCCACGCGCGTGTATATCCGATAGAAGGGCCCAGAGCCCTCGAACAGCCAGCCCTTTTCCGACATCCTTCCGAAGTGGTCCGCCAGGCCGTCGTAGTCCAGGAAAGAATATATCTCATACTGCCGCTTTTTGTCCTTCATTTTACGTCCTCCTTCCCGAAAATCCTTCTGTAATCCTCCGCCTGGCGGATGATGCGCCGATACTCCCTCTCCAGAACATCCCTGCCGGAGGCTGTGAGGATATAACTGCGCCGTCTGCCCTCCACACGTGTCTCCCTGATAAAGCCCTCCTCAAGGAACTGCTCAAGGAGCGTGTAAAGCGTGCCGGAGCCCACGCGCACCCGCCCGCCGGTCATCTCCGGCACACGGTCCAGAATGTCTATGCCGCAGCACTCGGTATCCAGGCACAGGAGCGTATAAAACATCTGCTCAGTAAGCGTTTGTAGCCTCGCCCTGGGCATTTTACCGCCTCCCCTTTCGTCGGCGGAGCGTCCCCCGCCGTTTTCTCGATAATCGAGTTTGTGTGCTTATTATAATCTCGATATTCGAGAATGTCAACAGTAAAAAGGCGGGAAAATGAAAATTTTTCCCGCCATAGAGCTATTTGATTTTTGTGTTGTACAGTGAAAAGCCGTGAAGGGCGAACATGACGAGGACGGAGCCCCAGAGTGGCAAGACGCCCGTAAGCCCCAAAATCGCCGTGAGGAGCCTTGCGGCGGCTGAGGCGAAGAAGGTGACAGCGGCGTTCTTACGGACCCTTGCGGACACCCTTATGAGGCGGGATAGGCGCGATACGCCGCCGTCGGCTATTATGACGTCGGGGAAATGGGCGGTGGTGTCCTCCCCCACCCCGATCGTGACGGAGACGTTGGCGAGCTCCAAAAGCTCTCTGTCGCACCCGGCGCGGCTGACAAACGCCGTGCGGTCGCCGGGGTCCTGAGTATCCTGGATGTACCGGAGGCGCTCCAGCTTGTCCTTGGGGCGGCAGTCGGAGTAGATCTCGGTGATGCCCACCCTGCGCGCCACATTTGTGGCGGAGAGGGCGTTGTCGCCGGTCATTATCGCCACGTTCGCCACTCCCGCGCGCCGCAGGTCGCCGGCGGCGTTGACGCTGTCCGGCAGTACGCTGTCGGTAAAATCTATCCGCCCGACGCATACCTTGTCCACGCACACGAAGGCGCAGGTACAGCCGGGGACGTACATATTCCCCTTGACGCCCAGCGTCTCCATGAAGTCGATGTTGCCGATGCCCACAAGCTGTCCGTCTGCCAGGCGGACCATGCTGCCGTAGCCCGGAATCACCCGCTGATTTGTTATGAGGGACCTGTCGGGAACAACGCCGCTGGCGGCGCGGACCGCCTTGTTTATGGGGTGCTCGGAGTAAACTCCGGCGTAGGCGGCAAGATAGAGGAGCTGGTCGGAGCTTATCCTCACGGGGTCGGTGTCCGCCACGGTATACACCCCGTCGGTGACGGCGCCGGTCTTGTTGTAGAGCACGGAGCCTATGTCCGCCGCCGCCTCGATGACGCCGGTGCCGCCTATCCAAAGACCGTTACTAAAGGCGTCCTCCACCGCCACGGAGCACCCGAGAAGAGCCCCAAGCTCGCCGCTGTATACGCACACGGAAACGAGAACGGAAGCCCTGGCGAGCCACTTTAAAAAGTCGAACCCGTCAAAGAGCGCCGGGATAAGGGCAAAGAGGACGGCGGCAGCGGCGGCGCCGAAGAAGATGTACTTTTCCAGAAGGCGAAGCTCCGAAACGGCCCCGATTTTTCCCGCCCTCAGCTCGGTAAGGCACTGGGAAAGGCGCATATCCCGGTTGGGGTCTATCCCGTCGCACTTATCGTCAAGCCTGTCCAGCACATTTCCCGTCAAGCGCGCGGACACCCTTTCCAGGATCAAAAACAGTATGTCAAATATTATCGCGGCGATACCCGCCTCGGCTGGCTCCACCGCCGCGACGCACATGACCACGGAGACGAACATCACCGCGGGGGCGCGGGAGCGGGACGGGTCCTTGATGTGCGCCCAGCTCCAGGCTATGAGCGGAAGGCAGGAAAGGAGCATTCCGGCGATAACAAGTATGCTCCACGCCATGTCGGACATTTGGAAGATGAGGGCGCTTGCCGTCAGCGCGGCGGCAGGCACGCACACGGCGGCGACGCCGATGAGCTCCGTGTCGGGCTTCCTCACCCTCCGCTTGCGGCTTTTGCCGTCCGGCTCCTGGGCGCCGGCGTTTTCCAGCTCGCCGTCGGGCTCCTCCGGCTCCGGCTCAAAATCCGTCCAACCAGGCTCGGGTCCTGATTCGGGCTCAAATTCGGGCTCAGGCTCCGCTTCGGGCTCGGGCTCGGTTTCCGGCTCCGGCTCGGTGCCAGGCACCGGCGCAGCTTCGGGCTCAATGTCCCCGTATTCCGGCGCGGGAGCGTTATCCGCGTCCGAGTAGTAATCCTTTATGATGTCCTCCACGGTGTAACCGGTATCCTCCGGTTCTAAACGGGGGTCTTTTTCTTCCATTTTGTCACCACCCCGAAAATTTCAAAGGAGGCGAGCATGGCGCGCCTCCTTAATGGCTTTTATGCTTTGCCGGCACAGCCAAGGACGTCGATGAGCTTGTGGGTGACGATGGCCTTGATGTTGGCGCGGGCGGGAGTCAGGTACTGGCGGGGGTCAAAGTGGTCGGGGTGATCCGCAAAATACTTGCGGATGGAGCCGGTCATGGCAAGGCGGAGGTCGGAGTCGATGTTTATCTTGCACACGGACAGTGTAGCCGCCTTTCTGAGCTGCTCCTCAGGGATACCCACGGCGTCGGGCATTTTGCCGCCGTTTTCGTTGATCATCTTCACAAATTCCTGGGGAACGCTGGAGGAGCCGTGGAGCACGATGGGGAATCCGGGCAGGCGGCGGGATACCTCCTCAAGGATGTCAAACCTCAGGGGAGGCGGAACGAGGACGCCCTGCTCGTTGCGGGTGCACTGGGCGGCGGTGAACTTGTAAGCGCCGTGGCTGGTGCCGATGGCGATGGCGAGGGAGTCACAGCCGGTCTTTGAGACAAACTCCTCCACCTCCTCGGGGCGGGTGTAGCTGGAATCCTCGGCGGAGACGTTGACCTCGTCCTCCACGCCGGCGAGGGAGCCGAGCTCCGCCTCCACGACGACGCCGTGGTCGTGGGCGTACTCCACGACCTTGCGGGTGATCTCGATGTTCTCGGCGAAGGGCTTGGAGCTGGCGTCGATCATCACGGAGGTGAAGCCGCCGTCGATGCAGGACTTGCAGGTCTCAAAGTCGGGACCGTGGTCAAGGTGCAGGGCGATGGGAATGTCGGGGCACTCGATGACAGCCGCCTCCACAAGCTTCACAAGGTAGGTGTGGTTTGCATAGGCGCGGGCGCCCTTGCTGACCTGGAGGATCAGCGGCGCGTGCTGCTCCCGGGCGGCCTCGGTGATCCCCTGGACGATCTCCATGTTGTTTACGTTGAAGGCGCCCACGGCGTAGCCGCCGTCATAGGCCTTCTTAAACATCTCGGTGGTGGTTACTAAAGGCATATATGTCACTCCTCGGTAGAAAGATTGGGTTTTCGACTGTTCCATTATACCATATCGGTCCGCCAATTCAAGTATAAAAATAGCAAAAAATAACGCGGCACGCTTTTTCAACGTACCGCGTTTTGACTTCTTATGCCAAAGGCTCGTTATTTAGGAATTTTTCCAGCCTGTCAAGACCCTTTTTGATGTTCTCAAGGCTCGTGGCGTAGCTCCAGCGGATGTGCTCGTTGGACCCGAAGGCGGCGCCGGGGACCGTGGCGACAAGGCCGTGCTTCAAAAGCGCCTGGGCAAAGTCCGAGGAGTCGCGTATCTCCTCCCCGCATATTGTGGAGCCGAAGGTTTTGGAGACGTTCATGAATATGTAGAACGCCCCGTCGGGGGGAAGGCAGCTCACCTTATCAATGGCGTTTACCCGGCTGACGAAATACTCCCGCCTCTCGGCAAATTTCTTGCGCATCTCCTCCACGCATGTTTGGTCGCCGCTGTAAGCCTCGATCGCGGCGTACTGGGCGATGTTGCAGGCGTTGCCTGTGGAGTGGCTGAGGTAGGTGTCCATGAGCTTTATGATCTCCGCCGGTCCCGCGGCAAAGCCTATCCTCCAGCCGGTCATGGCGTAGGTCTTGGATACGCCGTTGACGACCACGGTGCGCTTGTAAAGCTCCGGGTCGATGGCGGCGGCGGAGACGAATTTGCCCTCGTAGACAAGCGTGGCGTAGATCTCGTCGTCGATGAGGTAGAGGTCGTTTTCCACGATGACCTTTGCAAGGGCGCGAAGCTCCTCCTCGGAGTAGAGCATTCCCGTGGGGTTGGAGGGGTTTGTGAGGATCACGGCCTTGGTCCTGTCCGTGACCGCGGCGGCAAGCTGCTCCGGGGAGACCTTGAACCTTGTGGTCTCGTCGGTTTTGAGGATCACGGGCTTCGCCCCGCACATCCTTATCGCCTCCTCATATGTCACCCAGTAGGGCGCCGGGAGAATGACCTCGTCGCCGGGGTTGAGCATGACGCGCATGGCGATATACAGCACGTGCTTCGCGCCGGAGGTTACGCAGATATTCTTGTTTTCGTATTTGACGCCGAAGGTCCTGTCAAGATAGCCGCATATGGCGGCCTTCAGGGGCGCCACGCCCGAGGAGGAGGTGTAATAGGACTTGTTCCCCTGGATGGCGGCGATGCCCGCCTCCTTGATGGGGTCCGGCGTGAAGAAATCGGTCTCCCCCGCCCCGAAGCTGACCACGTCCACACCCTGGGACTTGAGCTCCTGGCTGAGGGCGTTGATTGCGAGTGTCGCCGAGGGCTTTATCGCCGAGGCGGCGTTTGACAGGCTTTTCATGATGGTATATCCCCTATCTGCAATTGATTTTACAGCCATTATATGCTCAATCCTGCATTTTGACAAGAGTATAAGGTCATTTTCATATGAATATGAATTTTCTGCTTGCGTCAACATTCATAATTTGTGCATTTTAACACCAACCTGACCTCAGCAAGCGGGGATACAGCTTAAAATATGCAAAATTCGGAAACGCGCCGAAAACGTATCAAATACAGCGGCTGCGCAAATAATAGCTTACGCAAAGCTTTATGGTCAAGGACCGACAAGGAGGAAATATGAAAAAAGCGTTATATATCGTTCTGGCGCTTGTAATGGCGCTCTCACTGGTCTCCTGCGGCAACTCCGACGCCGACAGGAGCGACAACACCAAGGACGGAGTTATCGGCGACGGGCTTGACGACCTGAAGGACGACCTTCGCGACATGGGAGAGGACATCACCGGCAGCATGGGCACCGGCGGAAACAACGGCACCGGCACGAACGGAACCACTGGTACGAACAACGGCACCAGTACAAACGGGAACACCGGAACCACCGGTACTAACGGTACTAACGGCACTAACGGCACTGCCGGTACAGGCAGCGCAAACAACGGCTACGTGCCCGGCAGCGGAATGAACCGGTAAGCAAACCTTACAGCAAAACACAAGCATACCCACACCGTGCGGTCAACCGCGGGTGTGGGTATGCTTGTAATGTAAAAGACCCAGCCGTCTCGATTTGATGAAGACGAGGCGGCATGTGCGATCCTTTATTGCCGCTCAATGCTCCGGTCGATTTCTCCGTATATCTCTCTGAACGTATCCTCCGATATTGCCGCTTTTGGCATCCAGAATGAATACAGCGCCCGTAATTCTGGAGAATCGCCAAGTAATGAGCTTACTTCTTCGTAGGCAAATGTGTTTGCGTCCGTCTCATAAGGCTGTCCCAGATAAACCTCTGTAAAAAAGTCCTCGTTCACATCCAGTTTGCAGGTTTTCCATTCGCCGTCTACAAGCTTATGGCAAACGCCATCATACATAATGACATATTGCCGGCTTTTAATTATCATCCCGTCAAATCGGTCCGGTTGGAGGTATTGGGATGCGTGGCGCAATTCGTGAAACAGATAAAACAATTTTTCATAATCAGGACGCTGGTCAAGCCTCGTCATGTTGATATAAACAGTCCCGCTGCCCGGGTCAAATGTCCCATTTGCGTTTTCATATCCAACCGGCATAGTGAAAGACAGGCAGATATCTAAACCGTTTTCATGGCAATATCTGTTAAAATAAGTGTGATAGTTCATCGTATGTTTCCTCATAGAGATACAAAGGAAATGCTTTTTGAGTTGTCCTTCTCAAGTCCTATCAATATTTAGCATTATATCACCCAAATGCGAGGAAATCCACTGCCGGCTAAGACGGTTTATTGATTTTTTTACAAAATTTCCGCCATCGAATTGGGACTCAAAAAATTATGTGGACTATTACGCCGGAATGTGATACAATATATGCGCAGAAAGGGATAAAAATATGGACATAGAGACAACTACAGCTCAGGCGATACGTTCCGCCGACGACAAAGCCAGATATGACGCCGCGTGCAAAAGGCTTTTATCCGAGAAATCCATTCTCGCCAGGATCATGCGGCGCTGTGTCCCCGAATACTTAAATTGCAGTGTCGAGGACATTGAGACGCGTTACATCGAGGGAACGCCGCAGGTCGGCGAGGTGCCGGTTTTCCCCGACGGACAGTCCCCGATAATTCGCGGTCAGGATACCAGCGACAAAAGCGTGAGCGAGGGAACGGTCACCTACGATATCCGTTTTCAAGCCCTGATCCCCGGCACGGATGACAGGCTGAGCCTTATCATAAACATCGAGGCCCAGAACAAATATAACCCCGGGTATCCGCTGACCATGCGCGGAATATACTACTGCGCCCGCATGATCTCCTCCCAGTACGGACAGGAATTTGTGGAATCGCACTATGAGAGGCTGAAAAAGGTATACTCGATCTGGATATGCATGGACCCGCCTAAGGAAAAGGCGAACACGATCACGCAATACGCCATACAAAAAAGAGACGTCTTCGGCAGGACCGTTGAGCCGGTCGAGCATTATGATCTCTTGACAGTCATCATGCTGAATATCGGCGATCCGGAGGAACCTGGCACGGATAAGCTCCTTAGAATGCTGGGAGTTCTTCTGTCGGGGAAAATGAAGGAAAACGAGAAGCGGGATATTCTGACAAATGAGTACAATATCCCCATGACGCGTGAAGTTGAAAAGGAGGTCACAGCAATGTGCAACTTGAGCCAGGGAATCGAAGACCGGGGGATTCAAATAGGTGTAAAAAGAGGCATTCAGAAAGGCAGGCAGGAAACTCATATTGATCTGTATTGGTCAATGCTAAATGAGCATCACTGGACATCAAAAGAAGCCTTGGACTTTCTCAAAATACCTGCCGACGAACGCGAGAGCTTCCTTAAGGAAGCGCAAAAAGCAAACAGCGCACAGTGACAAACGGGGTTAATGTGATGTGCAATTTAAGTCAAGCCATTGAAGACCGTGGAATTCAAATAGGGTTTCAACAAGGCTTTAAAAAAGGCTTTAAACAGGGATATAAACAAGGTAGGCGTGAATGCTTTATCAACGTGTACTGGTCAATGCTAAATGAACTCCATTGGACATCGGAAAAGGCCTTGGACTTTCTCAAAATACCAATCGATGAGCGCGAGAGCTTCCTTAAGGAAGCGCAAAAGGCAATCAACGCGTAACAGCAAATTTTACTTGAAAAGTGGGGCTGAGGATGGCAGAGCTTTTGAGGGGCGCGCCGGTGGCGGCAAAGATGAATGAGGAGACGTGCGCGCGTGCAGGGGCGCTTCGGGAAATAGGCGTCGTGCCGGCGCTGGCGCTGGTGCGCGTGGGTGAAAACCCCGCGGACATCTCCTATGAGCGCGGGGCGGTGAAGCGATGCGCCGGAGTGGGGATAGAGACGAGGAGCGTCGTACTGCCGGAGGACGTGAGCGAGGCGGAGCTTATTGACACCCTCCGCTCCCTGAGCGGGGATATGTCCGTCCACGGGATACTCATCTTCCGTCCCCTGCCCAAACACATCGACGACTCCGCCGTCTGCGCCGCGCTGGACCCTGTCAAGGACGTGGACGGGATAACCGACGTCTCCCTCGCCGGGGTGTTTACCGGCAGCGGGCGGGGCTTCTGCCCCTGCACAGCCGAGGGCTGCGCCCGGATACTCGACCACTACGGCATTGACTGCGCCGGAAAGCGGGCGGTGGTCATCGGCAGGAGTCTGGTCATCGGTAAGCCCGTGTCCCAGCTGCTCCTCGCCCGCAACGCCACGGTCACAGTATGTCACACCCGCACGCGGGACCTTGCCGGCGAGACACGCCGCGCGGACATAGTCGTCTCCGCCGCGGGACGCCTCGGTTCCCTCACCGCCGGCCACGTCTCTCCCGGACAGGTGATAGTGGACGTGGGGATAAACGAGCTCCCCGACGGCGGCATATCGGGCGACGCGGACTTTGAGGCGGTGGAGCCCATAGTCTCCGCCATCACCCCCGTACCCGGCGGCGTAGGAAGCGTAACCACCGCCGTCCTCGCCCGCCACACAGTAGAATCCGCTGAGAAAATATTGGGAGCATAACAGGCTTTAAAAACTGCTTCGGACCGTAATAAATTTAAATTCAATATTTTTCCGGCGGCATGTACGTCGGAAAAATCACATTATGTCGCGCAAGTGTGTGACCCTTCGGGTCACGCGCGCAGTGCGACAGCAGGAAAAAAGTCCTGAATTCCGCAGAATTCAGGACTTTTTTCTGAACGTTCCCATTAAACTAAAAAGGGCACAGCCCTTTTTAGTTTATTTTATATTTTTCAATCCCCTGCCGGAATATATCTCCGCCTGTGGGGTCGATTCCTACGGTCAGGGGCATTTTTTCTACGTACAGGCGCTTTACGGACTCGCAGCCCAGCTCCGGGAAGGCTATCTCCTCCATCTCCTTTATGGACCTTGCCACAAGCGCCCCGGCGCCTCCCACGGCGCACAGGTAGACGGCGCCGTTTTTCACGATGGAGTCCCGGACATCGTCGGACCTGAGCCCCTTGCCTATCATAGCCGCGAGCCCCAGATCCAGAAGCCTTGGCGTAAATGCGTCCATGCGGCTCGAGGTGGTGGGACCGCAGGCGCCGGTGGGCATACCGTCGTGCCCCGGCGTGGGCCCGGCGTAATATATGACGGCGTCCTTTATTTCAAAGGGCGTCCTCTCCCCCGCGTCAAGGAGCCGGAATATCGCCATGTGCGCCTGGTCGCGGGAGGTGTAAACCGTCCCCGTGAGCAGTACCCTGTCCCCTGCGCGCATTTGCGGCGCGAAGCTCCTTATCTCCTCTGACCTTATATCGAATATCTTCTGCACCGTCTTCTCCTCTTGTTAACGCCCGAGGTCCTGTACACCCTCACGCGGGCGGATCTCACGGGCTTCGCGGTCTTCTCGCCCTCGCCGGCGTCACCGGTCACAGCCACGGTTTCGACCGTCTCCTCCGGCAAAATACTTTCGTCGCTGTCTGTCTCCGGCTCCGGGTTCTCAAGCTCCCATATGCGCTCGCGGAGCTTTTGGTTCTCCCTCTCCAGCTCCCCGCGCTCTCCAGCGAGGACCTCGATGTAGTCGATGACGTCGCGCCTGTTGAACCCGCCGAACAGCCGTCCGCGGAAGTTGCCCTTCTCCTGCTCCAAGAGCTCCACCGTCCTCTCACGTCAGAAAATTATCGCTGTTTCAGTCATTATACTACAACCTCCGCCATATTACAACCAAAATCCCCGCGAAAAATTACGCGGGGATGATTTTTTTGCCCTTTGCGCCCCTTTTGTCAGCTTTGTCACGGACATAAATATGTGCGCCGCGTCCCGAAACCCTTGCGGCGCAAGGTACTTCGTGGTTTGTCAGATTTTCACGCAAAAAGCTTAAAAATATTTTAAACTAAGTATTGCAAAGCCGAGAGACATGTGCTATAATCAAATCATACTAAAGCATACGAATACTTCGGCGCGGAATAAATTAAAGGAGGAGACACGATGCAGGAAGCAACAGTAAAGAATATGGATACGGTCCCGGCGGAGGTTCGGGAGATTTGGGAGCTGCCCTGGCCTAAGCCCGCTCCCTTTGAGGAGGAGCGGAAGACGTTTTTTCCCACCGACTCCCTCCCGGGGGCTGTGCGGGAATACGTCCGGGCGCTCTCCGAGTCCACCCAGACGAGCCCCGAGATGGCGGGGACGCTGGCGCTGGGCGTTCTCGCAACGGCGGCGCAGTCAAAGTACCGGGTGGAGGTGACCCCCGACTGGCGGGAGCCCCTTTGCCTCTACACCCTCGCCTCGGCGGAGCCCGGAGAGAGAAAGAGCGCCGTCATCTCGGCGCTTCTGGAGCCTGTGAGGGAGTACGAGCGGGAGGTCAGGGATCTGGAGGCGGCGGAGGTGGCCTCCAGCGCGGGGCTCAAGGCGGCGCTGGACAAGAGCCTCCAGTCCGCGCAGCGGCGGATGGGCGAATGTACTCCGGGCTCGGCGGAATTTGAGCGGGCGGCGGAGAAGGTCAGGCTCGCCGCGCAGGAGGCGGCGTCGTTTAAGGAGAAGACCCCCTGCCGCCTGCTGGTGGACGACACAACCCCGGAGAAGCTTGTGGATATCATGTCCTCCAACGGCGGCAGCGTCACCGTCGCCTCCTCCGAGGGCGGGATATTCAGCTACATATCCGCCGGAAGGTACGACTCCTCCGGGGGGCTTGACATCTACCTCAAGGGTCACGCCGGAGACGACATAGCCGTGGACAGGATAGGCAGAGGCGCGAATTTCGTGCGGGAGCCGAGGATAACCGTGATGCTCACCGTCCAGCCCTCGGTGCTTGGCGCGATTATGGAAAATCGGGAGTTCAGACATCGGGGACTGACGGCGAGATTCCTTTACGCCCGCTGCCGCTCTATGCTGGGGGCGAGGAAGACAGACCCCGCGCCCATACCAGACGAGGTCAGGGACGCCTACCGGGAGCACGTCAGGTTCCTCCTCTCCTCACCCTACGCCGGCACGGTCCGGCTCAGCGAGGAGGCACAGCAGTACAGGAGGGAGTTCCAGGAGATCGTGGAGTCATACTTCCCCAAGCGCTGGGCGAACATGAGAGACTGGGGCGGGAAGCTCACGGGGGCGCTGGTCAGGATCGCCGCGCTGCTTCATATAAGCTCCGCCCGGAGCGACCCCACCGAAACGCCCATAAGTGAGGAAACAATGGCGAACGCCGGATCCGTCGCCAGCTTTTTCGCCATGGAGGCGGAGGCGGTTTACGATGTCTCCGAATGCTCGGGGCTTTCCAAGGACGCGGAATATGTCTGGAACAGGCTGGTTTCGGAGAGGTTCATGTCTCTGCCGAGAAGGGACCTGTACAGGATGTGTACCTCCCGCTTCTCTTCCGTCAGGGAATTTGACAGGGCGCTGGGATACCTGGGCGACCGGGGCTATATCCGTGAGGTCACCACCCACCCCATAGGCGTGCGGGGCACGCGATACGTCGTCACAAATCCCTCATCCGCCATGACATACTGACAAATCCCCAAACCCCGCTCCCTCAGCCGCTTTTCCGCCCCTTCCACCCCCCTGCCGCTACATGACAAACCCGACAAACCTCACCGGGCGGTGCATCTCCTTATAATCAGGCATATTCTCACCACTAAAGCAAATCGCAGGACATATTGTCCAATTTGTCAATATAAACCTCTTCGCCGGTGTATATTGTCAATGGTGATGAATATGCGTCTACGGATACGCGATTTGCGGGAGGATGCTGACCTGACACAGCGTCAGGTGGCGGAAGAGCTGATGTGCGACCAGTCCCTGTACTCCAAATACGAGCGCGGCGAGCGTCCTCTCCCCCTGGAGGCGGCGGTTAAGCTGGCAGTCTTTTACAAGACGAGCTTGGACTATCTGGTGGGCCTCACAGACGACCCCGCACCGCGAAGCTGACTTTGAAAGCGGCAGGAGATGTGATCCCGCCGCTTTCTTTTTTTGGCATTATTTAGAGGTGTTAAGGGCGTAACGGTCTTTGTAACAAAGGCGAGGCGTGGGGCTTGCGTGATGGGGGCGGCGGGGGTATAATAGATGGCAAACAACACTCCGGAGGGACAGAGAATATGGCGGCGATCGAGCAAGACGGCGTTTTGATAAACGAGGTGGAGACTAAAAGCATCATGACCAAGTCCGCGCTTCCGGTGGGAGGGTACTCGGTCAACCCGTATGTGGGCTGTACCCATGGGTGCAAATACTGCTACGCCTCCTTCATGAAGCGCTTTACGGGGCACGCCGAGGAATGGGGGACGTTCTTAGACGTGAAGCATTGGCCGGAGATAAAAAACCCCAAGAGGTACGCCGGTCAGCGGGTGGTCATCGGCTCGGTGACCGACGGCTACAACCCGCAGGAGGAGATTTTCGGCGCCACCCGCAAGCTCCTTAGTGAGCTTCGCGGCAGCGGGGCGGACATTCTCATATGCACAAAATCCGATCTGGTCCTTCGGGACCTGGACCTTTTGAAGGAGCTGGGACAGGTGACGGTGTCCTGGTCAATAAACACGCTGGACGAGGGCTTTAAGAACGACATGGACAACGCCGTCAGCATCGAGCGGCGCCTTGCGGCAATGAAAACGGTCTACGACGCCGGTATCCGCACCGTCTGCTTCGTCTCCCCCGTCTTTCCGGGAATAACGGACTTTGAGGCTATCTTTGAGCGTGTCAGGAATCAGTGCGACCTGTTCTGGCTGGAAAATCTGAACCTTCGCGGCGGGTTCAAAAGGACGATCATGGACTACATCGGCGAAAAATACCCCGCCCTTCTTCCGCTCTACCGGGAGATCTACGACCGGCACGACAGGAGCTTCTTTGAGGAGCTGGAAAGAAAGGCGGAGGAGCTGGCGGCAAAATACGACTGTCCATTTGTGGATAACGAAATGCCCTACGGTCGCGTCCCACAGGGTCACCCCGTCATCGTGGACTACTTCTACCACGAGGAGGTCCGGGGCTCCGGCAACACGGGAAGGCGGAACAAAAAAGCGGAGGTGACGTCATGACGCAGGCGGAAAGACGGGAGTTTTTGATACGGTATCTTCTGCGGGAGGAGCGCGGGAACTGGGCGGCGGAGCTGCCGGACGGTAGCGCGGAGCAAAAAAGGCTCCTGCGGTCTCTTATGAACGTCCGCCCGCCGCGCCCCATCGGGGAGGATTTTCTCGCGGTTCAGGACGAATACCTGCGGGAGGAGACGACGAGAAAGGGCGTCACGGACATTGCGGATCTCACGCCAGTTGAGCCGGGAATATATCTTTGGCAGGGCGACATCACCGCCCTCAAATGCGGCGCTATCGTCAACGCCGCCAATTCCGGTCTCACCGGCTGCTATGTCCCCTGCCACGGCTGTATCGACAACGCCATACACACCTACGCCGGGGTACAGCTGCGGCTTGCCTGCGCGGAGCTTATGGAAAAGCAGAGTCACGGGGAGCCCACCGGACAGGCAAAGCTCACCCCCGCCTACAACCTGCCCTGCCGCTATGTGCTCCACACCGTGGGACCGATCGTATACGGCAATGTGACCGGGACAGAGCGGGGCCTGCTCGCCTCCTGTTACCGCTCCTGCCTTGCTTTGGCGCGGCAAAACGGGATTGAAAGCGTGGCGTTCTGCTGTATCTCCACCGGCGAGTTTCACTTCCCCAACGAGGAGGCGGCAAGGATCGCCGTTGACACGGTGCGGCAATACAGGGGCGATACGGAGGTGATATTCAATGTCTTCAAGGATGCCGATCACAAAATCTACAGGGAATTACTGGGATAATATCCCCGGGCTCCGAAGGGCTCTTGACAAGGCGGACGCCGTCGTCGTCGGCGCCGGCGCGGGGCTGTCCACAGCCGCGGGTTTTACGTATTCCGGGGAGCGGTTTAAGAAGCATTTTTCCGACTTTGCCGAAAAATACGGCTTTTCGGATATGTACTCCGGTGGCTTTTATCCCTTCCCCGCGCCGGAGGAATTCTGGGCGTATTGGAGCCGGTATATCTTCATCAACCGGTATACGGACGCCCCCAATCCGGTATATGACCGGCTTCTTACGCTCGTCTCCGGCAAGGATTATTTTATGATAACCACAAATGTTGACCACTGCTTTCAAAAGGCGGGCTTTGACAAAAGGCGGCTTTTTTACACCCAAGGCGACTACGGGCTCTTTCAGTGCTCCAAGCCCTGCCGTCAGGAGACATTCGACAACGAGCCCGTTATTCGCCAAATGCTGGAACGGCAAAGGGATATGCGGGTCCCCGCCGAGCTCCTCCCCCGTTGTCCCCGCTGCGGCAGGCCAATGACGCTGAATCTGCGCTCCGACGACCGGTTTGTCGAGGACGAGGGCTGGCACGAGGCGGCGGAGCGGTACGAGAGCTTCCTTCGAGCCCATAAAAGCGGCAAGGTCCTGTATCTGGAGCTGGGCGTTGGCTTCAACACCCCCGGCATCATCAAATACCCCTTCTGGCGCATGACGGCGGAGAACACCTGGGCGGTGTATTCCTGCGTAAATAACGGAAAAGCCGTCTGCCCGTCTGAGATCGCCAGCCGCTCCATCCTCCTTGACGCCGACATTTTCCAGGTTCTGGAGGACCTGTGACCGCCTTTGCGGATCGGAAC
The DNA here is from genome assembly GCA_947627285.1 of uncultured Oscillospiraceae bacterium. Lineage (GTDB taxonomy): Bacteria > Bacillota > Clostridia > Oscillospirales > Oscillospiraceae > RUG626. Next base: position 52,072 of record CANQVL010000003.1, on the reverse strand, counting down.
ACAAAACCGGCGCTTGCCTGGGCTTTCAGTATTGATCCAATATGTCATGATGTCCCACATCGTTAAATTATGCAAAAAATATAAAAACTTTACAAACATCCGGGCGGTGTGGTATAGTTGGGTTTAAAATTTGACGAAAGGACATGGATCATGCAAAGTATTGCTTTGAACTCGTTTTTGGCTGTGGCGGCGGCGGATATGGCGGTTTGTGAGAGGGCGGCGCTGGGGAAGGACGGGCTGATGCCGCGGTCGGGCGCGCTAAAGCGGAGGGTCGATTATTATTGCGCCCACGCGGTTTGGAGCGGGCGGGACAGCATAATGCTGACTGTCGGGAGAAACCGGGGAAATATCGGCACTATCCCCCGCTATCCCTTTATCGCTCTTGTGAGCCGCCCGCGTGGAATAACCCTGAGGGCGCGCGGCGGCGCCGTTTTTGAGGGACCCATCGGGATAGATTGGGATCTGAAGGGCTTCTACGGCCTTTCCGGGGTTGACGAAATGCTCAACGGCGCCTCCCACGTACCCGGCGACATTCTCGTTTTTGCCTGGGACTCAAGGGCCTACAGGAGGGTGGAATACGGATATTTCGCCTTGAGGGACGGCGTTTCAACCGAGATCGGCTTTCTCGACTTTTCGGAGGACGGAGCTGACGAGAGGGGCTTTGGCTTTTATAAGAGGGTCAAGGACGTGGCGGAGGTGGCGCTTTATAACGGCGAGCGCTATTCCTTCGTCTGCTCAAATCTCCCGGAGCTCTATAATATGCTGAATTTCAACATCATCCTTGAGAGGGACCGGAGCGAGGAGATAACCGGCTATGCCGTTATGAACGGCGAAAGGTATGACCTTCACCTCTACCCCACGGAGCACGGGCTCGGGTACATAGATATTTACAGGGGCGACCAGGTGTATGACAACTCCGTCTTCGACTTCGTCACCCGCGAGGGAGCGGAAGTGAAAATATAAAAACTGATGGCGCCTCGGTCGGGGCGCCATTTTCGGTTATTTCAAAAGCTCGTCGCTGAGGCGCGTGATCTCGGGGGCGAGACTGGCGCGCTTGCGCTTTACCATGCGGGTATAGATCGGGTATGCCGCGATCACGCCGATGATACCCGCAACGCCGATGATAATGCCGGGAACGAAAAGCTTCTCCCACCCCGGAAGCATCGCGCAGCACATACCGACACCCATGATGAGGGCGCTGACAATCCCCACGATCATAGATACGATCCCCGCTCCCTTTGTTACACTTTTATCCAGGCGGCGGAGCCGGTCCATGGGGCTTTCCTCCTTTGACGGCGGCGCGTATTTGTCCCGTATCCTTCTGATCTCCTCCTGCTCCTGAGCGGAATAGGTGTAGGCGAAGGTCTCTTTGTTTTCTTCCATAACGTTTTTGCTCCTTTCCGAATTGCGGATATTATACCATACCCGCAGCGCGGGGATGGTATATTCGCCATGTTTTTCGGTTCCGCCCGAAGGGCGGGAGAAAAACAGCTCAAATCATGGTACAATATCCGATTTGCGGATATTGTACCATAGGAATGTTTGCGAAACGTTCAGGTTATGTTTGAGAATTGTTAATTTCAAGCTTTTTGAGTTTTTTATTTGCCCGACAGATCATGTAGATCGCCATGGCGATGACGGCGGTGCAGACCCCGCCGCCAACCGAGGCGGTCATTGTCCTGTTGAATCCGGCGTCGTCCTCCCCGCCGAACCGCGTCAGCATTGCCGTGGTCAGGGACAGTATTGACACCAGCGCCGCCACGAGATCGACAGCCTTCGCGGCGGACAGGACCGGGCTTTTATGCTTTCGGATCCTGACGATATTGATCACCGCCACCGTTACCGCGTAAAAGGAATATGTTGCCATGGCGTAAATCAAATACCCCGGATATTCAAAGCCCCGGTCATGCCGCACCATCAATACGACTATACCCGCAAGCGCCTGATTCATGAAAAGGAGCATGATCCCGCACAGCCGGTAACGGCGCAGCTGAGATACTTCGTCCCGGACGTTCAGGCGGCGCGCCAGCATAAGGCGCATCACCGCCAGAATGAGGTAGTATACCGCCAGAGCGATGAACCAGACGGACCGGTACACGATGCCGGAGGCCAGCTTCACGGCGATGTACAGGAGATTTACGAAAAGTCCCAGATACAGCGAGACTTCGGCGCGGAAGCGTGGGTCGGTAAGGTATTTTTCGCCCGCTTTAGTACGAAGGAGCTTATTCCTCAGCGGGTTTTTGCTTTTTGATCTCTCCATCAGCCGCCCTCCTGATCTTCACGGTGAAGGTGCTCCCCTTCCCCACCTCGCTCTCAACGGTGATGCTGCCGCCCACGATATCCGCCACGCGCTTCACCAGCGCCAGCCCGAGGCCGTTCCCCTGGGAGGCGTGGGAGGGGTCGCCCTGGTAGAATTTCTCAAAGATGTGCTTGCCCACCTCAGGGCTTATGCCGCAGCCGGTATCCGAGACGTGTACGACCGCGTACTCCCCCTCGGCTTTCAGCGTTACGGATACGGCGCCGTGGGATTCCGTGAATTTCAGGGCGTTGGAAAAGAGGTTGCTCCAAATGAGGGAGAGGAGCTCGCCGTCCGATTCGACAAATACATCCTCCTCGATGTCGGTCTTTATCTCAATGCTCTTTCTCTCCCAGACGCTCTCAAGATCCAGGAGGCACCCGGCAAGCTGTTCGCCCAGGTCATACCGCCTGGCGGCGGGGTATATCTGCTGGTTTTCCAAACGGTTCAGCTTCAAAATATTCGTGATGAGGTCCGCAAGCCGCCGTGACTGCTCAGCGATGACCCCGGCGTACTCCCGCCGCCGCTCCTCCGTGAGATCAGGGCTTTGGAGCAGAGCGGCGTAATTTTGCATTACCGCCAAGGGCGTTTTCAGCTCGTGGGACACGTTGGCGATAAAGTCCGTCCGCAGAGTCTCAACGCCGGAGAGCTCCTCCGCCATGAGGTTGAAGTAGTCGATGATCGTGTCAAACCCCGACCGCTCGTCGATCCCGTGGTAGGGTTCGATCCGCGCGGAGAAGTCCCCCTGCATGAGCTTTGAGGCCCCTTGCACGATGCGCCGCACCGGGCGCTCCACCATGAATTTCCGGCGAATGCCGTCAATGACGGTGCAGAGAAGGCTCAGGAGGATAACGTTTACAAACGTGGCGATCGCCGCAAGGCGGATCTCCCGCTCGGTATACGTAAGCTCCATGGAGCTTGCCAGCATTTTCAGGAAAAGAAGCATACAGCAGGTGATAACGAAGGACATAAGCAGAAAAAACGCGGCATAGCTCCTCAGCGAGTACAAGAGCCGCCGGTATCCGGGATACTCCTTCACAAAATCACCGCCTTGTAGCCCAGACCGTGGACGGTCCTCAGCTCGATTTCCGAGCAGCGCTCAAGCTTCCCGCGGAGCTTTGTCATGTACACGTCGACTGCCCGCGGCGCTGTGTTCGTGTCCGCGTCCCAGAACTCGTCCATGAGCTGTGTGCGGGTGAATGCTTTTCCGGGACAGCTCAGGAGCTTAAAGAGGATGTTGAACTCCCGCGCCGTCATTGGGATCTCCTCCCCGTCATACTCTGCCGTGCGCCCGTCCATGTCAAGCCGCAGCTTCCCGATCTCCAGCCTGCGGGAGGCGGAGATCCCCGCCCGCCGCAGGAGAGCGCCGACGCGTAGCAGGAGCTCGTCCAGGTCGATGGGCTTTACCATGTAATCGTCAATGCCGGCGCGGTAGCCCCGCTGCTTTGAGGTAATGTCGTCCCGCGCCGTCATAAATATGATGGGGATCTCCTGATCCAGGCTCCGCACCGTTTTTGCGAACTCAAAGCCGTCGGTGCCCGGCATCATGATGTCCGATACGATGAGGTCAAAGGTGTTCTCATAGAGCGCGTCATAGGCGTCGTTGGCGTTCAGGCACCCCGCCGCGTTGTACCCGCTGCCGTTTAAGAACGAGCAGACGGAGCGGTTCAGATCCGCGTCGTCCTCCACCACCAAAATCCGAAACACAGAAAGCCCCCCTTGCGTTTTTGTCTTATCCTAACACACAATTGTTAAGATTTGTTTGCGTTTTGCCGTTTCACGTATTTTTTTCGGGAAAAATTTCTGCCCCTCGCCGTCGCAATCGCGTATTTTACACGAAAAGCAGCCGGTTTTTTGCCGGCTGCTTTTTCCTGAATTGCCGAGTAATGGCTGGTTTAAGTTTATGCCTTGCGCTCCTTGAGCTCGGACTCCATCTTTGTGAGGGTGTTTTTGTCCAGGTTGTAGATGACGCCCAGGCCAACAAGCTGAAGGGCGGCGGAGAAGAGGTACGCGCCGGGGACGAGGTAGCGCATATTGCGGGCGACCTCGGCGATCTGGTTGCCCTCGTTTTCCTCCACGTATCCCAGCGCCACCATGATCACCAAAATCAGGGACGGCCCCAGGCCCTGGGCAAGCTTGCGGAAGAAGGAGTGGAGGGCGTAGACGGTGCCCTCCTCGCGGGTGCCGTGCTTCCACTCGTTGTAGTCGATGGCGTCGCCCATCATGGACCAGCTGACGGTGGAGTAGATGCCCATGCCCAGGGCGTTTATGAGCTGACAGCCCACGTAGATGCCGATGCCCTTGCCGTCGGGGGTGATGGGAAGTATGAGCATCAGCACACAGGCGGCGATGCTGACGAAGGCGCCCACTACGGACAGCTCCTTCTTGCCGTACTTACCCACCATCTTCCTGGCAAGCGGCGTAAAGAGTATGATGGGCAGCATGGAGAACATGGAGACAATGCCGGAGATGCGGGCGTTGTGGAAGTAGGACTGGAACAACACGGTGACGGCGGCGGAGGCGCCCTGCATCCCCAGGAACATACCCATGGCGGCGAGGGTCGCGCCCACGGCGGGACGGTTGCTCAGGAAGTTTTTCATGGCCTTGAGGACGTTGAACTTCTGCCGCTCCTCGGAGACCTTCACGTTGTCCTCAACGCGTATGACGGTGTTGGCTATCATGAAGCGGAAGGCGATGAAGCCCAGAACGCCCATGACCAGGGCAACGAAGAACACCCGCTCGCCCATGATGTTGTTGTTCGCGTCGTAGATGAGGATGGGTATGAGCGCCATGGTAGCCAGATTGCCCAGCATGGAGCCCACACTGCGCCAGGCGGACAGGCTTGCCCTGTCACCGGGGTCGTCGGAGATGAGGCTGAGAAGCGAGCCGTAGGGGACGTTGGCGATGGTGTAGAAGGCGTCCCAGATGACGTAGCCGCAGATGAACACGATTCCCTTGATGATCTCCTGGTCCTTGGGTATCCAGGGGATGAAGCACAGCGCGCCCGCGAACATGAGGCCAAAGGAGCCGAAGGATATGTAGGCAAGGAACTTGTTGCGCCTATATTTGTGGCGGTCAGCGTCGATGATGGAGCCGAGAAGGGGGTCGTTGATGGCATCCCAGATCTGGCATACCAGCAGAAGGGCGGCATAAATGACGGAGTCCATCTTCATGAACTGGGTCCAGAAGATGAGCATTGTGCCCTTCAACGCGAAGGACATATTGCAGCCGAAATCGCCGGCGGCGTAGGCCAGGGAGTCGCGTATGCCGAATTTGCGCGGGGAGGTCTGGTCTGTTGCGTTTGCTCGGGACATGGGATCTCCTCCTTTTTAAAAATTACATTTTAAGGAAAGCTCTTCCTTCAGTTTTTGGCGGCTGTCACGCCTTGTCGATTTTGATAAGCTGGGCGTTGAGGGACTGGAGGAACCCGTCGGGCAGGAGCCCGGCGGCAAGGCCCATCATCTTCTCCGGCGACATGGCCTTCATCATGTCCCACATACCCTCGCCGGGCTTGATGTCGAAGTTGGTGGCGAGCTTCACTGCCTTGGAGACAATGGCGTAGACCTCGGGGCACGACGCCATATCCCCCAGAGTGTCGCGGACGGACCACTTGCCCTCCGGGAACTCCATGGGGGCGGAAAGGTCCATGCTCCCCACGGTCTTGAACCAGTTGGCGACGCCCTCGGCCCGCTCCCTTGCCTCCGGGAGTGTGTAGATGTCGGGCTCAGTCTCCACCTTCTCCAGCGTGGCGGTGTCGCACTCGTCCCCCGCCACGGCCTTCAGGATGTTGAAGCCGTCCCTCAACGCGACGGTGAACTCAAAGACCTTGTCCGCCTCCTGCTCCCCTATCGGCTCGCCGTTGAGATAGAGAGTTACCTTTGGCTGGTTGGAGTAGACCTTCACCGCCGTGGTCTCCCCTGCCCTCTGAGCGTAGCGCTTGCCGCAGATGTGGACCATGGGCTCGGGGTTCCAGTAGGCCTTGTAGATGTAGTAGCTGTCCTTCCTCGTCTTTCTGTCCATGGTGACAAGGCCCTTGTTGTTCCGGCCCGCCACGCCGCCCTCGTTGCGCGCGGCACAGCCGAAGTCGAACATGTTCCACACGTGGCTGGACCAGATCCAGGGCCGGTCGTTGAGGACCTTCGCCATGTGCTCATGGTAGAGCGCCTGGTACTCCTCGGAGTAATCCTTGCACTTGGGGTCCGAGCCGTGGTAGGTGATGATCCCCTCACAGCCGTACTCGGAGAGCCCAAGGCAGATGTTGGGATTGACCCTGTGGAAGTTGTCGAGCCAGGGTCCGTTGTCCTCCATCTTCCCGCCGTACCAGCCGAAGTAGTGGTTGTAGCTCACAACGTCGGTGATGTGCTGCATGGGCGAGTCAATGGGCGTCATGGATACGTGGGCGATGGTTGTGAGGCGCGTGGGGTCCAGCTTGTGGGCAAGGGCGTTGAGCTCCACATGGTTCTCCACCAGCTTTTCACTTATGCCGCCGATGAGGATCTCGTTGGAGATGCCCCAGAAGCATATGGACGGGTGGTTGTAGTTCTGGACTATCAGCTCCGTAAGCTGTTGGACGCAGTTTTCGTGGGCGGCGGGGTCGGCGTTGAATACGCTGATGAAGGGTATCTCCGCCCAGACCACAAAGCCCAGCGCGTCGCAGGCGTTGTAGAAATCCTGTGAGTGCTGGTAGTGGGCAAGGCGGATGGTGTTGGCGCCCAGCTCCTTGATGATGGCGGCGTCCTCCCAGTGGTCCTCGACTGTGAGAGCGTTGCCCTTATAGAGCCTGTCCTGGTGGCGGGATACGCCCCGGAGCGGCGTGGGCACGCCGTTCAAAATGAAGCCGCGCTCAGGGTCACAGCTGAAGGAGCGGACGCCGGAATTCACCGTGAGCTCGTCATACGCCTCGTTGCGGCGCTGGAGCGTTGCGGTGACGGTGTAGAGGTACGGGTCGTCCGGGCTCCACAGGAACGGGTCCGGGACAAGAAGCTCGATGGCGGTGTCGTCCGCGGGCCTGCAGCCGGAGGCCACCTCCAGCTCGTCCTCGCCTTTGACGCTGTAGAGGACCGTGAAGTTGGGGTCGGGGTTTGTGACAAATGTCTCGATCTTGAATTTCGCGCCGCCGCATTTTTCGCAGAGTGTGGGCGTAACCATGATGCCGGGTCCGCCGTGGTAGTCAAGGTCGAAGTGGGTCTCGGGCACGCAGATGAGGTTGACGCCCCGGTAGAGGCCGCCGTAGAAGGTGAAGTCGGCGGACTGGGGATAAACGCTGTCCTTGTACTCGTTGGAGCAGTTTATCACCAGCAGGTTCTCCCCCTCGGTGACGCACAGGTCGGTGACGTCGGCGCGGAAAGCGGAGTAGCCGCCCTCGTGGTACGCCACCTCCTGACCGTTGAAGAAAACCGTGGCCTGCTGACCTGCCGCCAGGACCTCAACGTAGACGCGCCCTCCCTTCAAGGGCTGCTTCGGCGTGGGGAAGCTCCTGGCGTACCAGTAGCTGCCCCTGTCGTAGCTTCCGTTCCCGTCGTGACCGTCCACCGCGTTCCAGGTGTGCGGCAGATCCACGTCCTGCCAGTCAGCCGGGAGTGACACCGGAAGACCGGCGTTCCTTTTGATGAACTTCCAGCCCTTGCTTATGTTGATGACTTGTCGCATTGCTCTCCTCCTTTGATGTGTTGTAATTTCATTCAATCCGCCAATTTTCCCAAGGTCTGATTACATTTTAATGTATAAATTGACGCAGAACAAATATCATTTTTTGCTTTTCCTATATACAAATGGATATATATGTGATAAAATAGCCTGTAGGAGCCAATAAAATCCAAAGAAACGGGGTGGGAAACGTGAGCGTAACTCTGACGGCCATGCGGTATTTTGTGGAAGTGGCAAAGCGCGAGAGCTTTACCGAGGCGGCGGCGCGCCTCTATACGGCGCAGTCGAACCTCAGCAAAACCGTCTCGGGGCTCGAGCGGTCGCTGGGCGTTGAGCTCTTCTGCCGCGACGGGCGATATGTGCGGCTCACCGACGCCGGGAAGCTTCTCTACAATGAGTGGTCCCAGGCGCTGGAGCAGATCGACCGGTCCATTCTTCAGGCCAGGAAGCTGGAGCAGACGCGGAACAACACCGTGACTATCGGAGTTCTGGAGGGGCTGAGCATCGCCTCAGGCGCGCCGGAGATGTTAAAGGAGCTTCAAACGAGAAGCCCCGGCCTGCTCGTCCGGCTGGAACGGGGCGACCTCAGACACATCTGGCAGGAATTTGAGGCGGGAAGGTACGATCTCATCGTCACCAGCGAGCTTCGCCAAAGCCCCCACGCCGTGCCTCCCTCCTGCGTCAGGCACGTGGCGGACACTTGCTGCGGCGTTGTCGCCATCAACGCCGAGAACCCCATGGCAGCTCACAGCGCCCTGACGCTCTCCATGCTTCGGGACGAGAGCTTCGTGTCCCTGTCCAGGACGTATTCGCCGGAGGGCTATGCCCTCATCCGTCAGGCATGCCGGCAGGCGGGCTTCGAGCCCAGGGTGACCCTGGAGGCGTCCACCTTCGAGACGCTGATGCTGTACGTGGAGACAGGCGCGGGCGTCGCCGTTTTGAGCGGGAACAACCGGCTTATCTCCCATTCCAACATCCGCCTCATCCCCCTGGAGGATTTCCTGTTCGACACGGCAGTCTATTGGCGCTCCGACCCCTCCTCCCCCGTCGTCCGGGCCGCCAAAAGCATCGTATAGCCCTCCGAATAAATATTCAGGACGCCCCGATATCGGGGCGTCCCGCTTTTTTACTTGATGGCGATCCGCTGCCGGCATTCAAGGGCGCGCCCGCGGGTGCCGGTCATTTAAACGTAATATATTTCGGGTCTTCGGCGGTGCACCGGGGCCACAGATCCGTGCCGGGGCCGTTGGGGTCGCCCGTTTTCATGAAGTTGGTCCAATATGTCACCATCCGGTCCGACAGCTCCCGATCGTGCTTCTCCGTCGGGCGCCAGCAGTAGTCCAGGCTCCCGAACACGTACCAAAGCTCGGCGGAGTGGAAGGACCCGGCGCCGTCTCCGGGGAGCTTCCTGTCAAAGTAATAGACCCAGACATGGCTGTCCGTATGCGCGGCGTAGGCGATGTTGCCCCGGTGCATGGGGCTGTTTTCCGGACAGGGGTCCTCCTTCGCCGCGGTCAGGTCGTCCCCGTTGGCGCCGAGAATGTACGGCACCGGAGCGCACTTGCCCTGGGCGATCAGCTCGTTCACGTCCTCGGAGATGAGCTCTCCGTCTATGACGGGCACGTAGGGCATACCCTTGCGCTGGATAAACGCCTGCGCCAGGGCCTTTTCAAGGGCGGGAAGCAGCTCCTCAGAGGAGGCGGCGCGAAGGCACTCCTCGTTGCCGCCCAGCGCGTCGATGAGGTCGTCGGCAAAGGTCTCGGCGGCCTCCCGTGTCCTGGTCACGCCCAGGGGGTTTTTGTATCCGCCGCCGCTCTGGAGTATCATTTTGTGGAAAAGCCCCCGCGCCGCCCGTGAAACAGCCAGGATTTGCAGGCTCATTGCCCCGGCGGACTGTCCGAAAACGGTGACGTTTTCAGGGTCCCCGCCGAAGGCGGCGATGTTTTCCCGTACCCACCGGAGCGCCGCGATCTGGTCCCAGAGCCCGTAGTTTCCGCCGCAGGGGGCGCGCCCCTCGGAAAGAGCCGGGTGGCACAGGAAGCCCAGCGCGCCAAGCCGGTAGTTGACTGTCACGACGATGACCCCCCGGCGGACAAGCTCAGTTGCCACAAAGGGCAGGTTGCTGCCGGCGCCGCCCATGAACGCGCCTCCGTGGACGTAGACCGCCACCGGGAGCTTCTCCCTCTCCCCCTCCGGCGCCCACACGTTCAGGTAGAGGCAGTCCTCAGATATGGGCGCGTCAAAATCAGGATTCGAATAGAACTCCTTTTTATAGAAGGTGTCGTTGGGGTTGCCGAACTGTACGCTCTTATTGCCCCACCTGTCGGCCCTCAGCACGCCCTCCCACGGCTCCGGCGGCTGGGGACGGCGGAAGCGCCTGTCCCCCGTGGGAGGCGCGGCGTAGGGTATCCCTTTAAAAACGGCGCATCCGTCCCAGGATACGCCCTCGATCCTTCCGTATTTTGTGGTTACCAGCATGTGACTCGGTTCTCCTTTCATGGGTACTTTTTGTGTAAATAGCTGAATCGGATTTACTGATACTTCTGCCTGTACTCCTGGGGCGTAAGACCGGTCTGTTCCCGGAACACCTTGGTGAAGTAGGAGGAATAGCTTATCCCCACCCGCTCGGATATGCGTGTGACGGACAGGCTCGTCTTTGTGAGAAGCTGTTTTGCCACGGCGATGCGCTTTTTCGTGATGTAGGCGGAGATGGACATCCCCGTCTCCTTCTTGAATACCCGCCCCAGGTGTCCGGGGCTTATGTGGACCATAGCGGCAAGCTCGTCCCTCTGCAGGTTGCCCTCGGAAAGGTTGTCGCTGATTAGCTTTTTCACCTGCTCCACGATCTGGGCGGAGTTTTCCATGTCCTCCATGTTCAGCACACCGCCGTCCTCGTTTTCCAGCTTCTCCTCCACCCTTTTGAGGATCGCCGCCAGCTCGTCATATGGCAGCGGCTTCAAAAGGTAGTCGTCCACGCCCAGCCTCAGCGCCTCAAGGGCGTAGGAGAATTCCGCGTGTCCGGTGTAAAAAACCGAGTGTATCTCGGGCTTATTGCTCCGTATCCATTTGATGAGCTCAAGCCCTCCGGCGCCGGGCATCTCAATGTCCGTCACCACGATGTCCACGTCCCTCTTGCGGAGAATATCAACAGCCTCGTCAAAGCTGTGCGCCTTATAGAGACGCGACACGTTAAGCCCGTCCCAGTCAACACCGGCCTCCAGACCGAGAATGGCAAGCTTCTCATCGTCCACAATGAGGACGGAATATTTTCTCATTTACTATCCTCTCGTTTCCTGAATATCGTCATCATCCAGCTCCACGTCGTCGGAGATGTACGGTATACGGACCGTTGTCACGGCGCCGTTATCACTGCGTATCTCCATATCCGCCCTGTCTCCGTAGACTATCTTCAGGCGGTTATATATGTTGGTGAGCCCGATGTGACCTCCGTCGATCTCATGGTTGCGCCAATCGGAGTTCAGCACGTTTTCACTGTACCCCATGCCGTTGTCCCGTATCTCGATCACCAGCGTCTCGCCGTCCCCGTCAAGGCTCACATTTACGCTCGCCAGGAAGGGCTTGCCGGGTACGGATGCGTATTTGACCGAGTTTTCCACGAAGCCCTCGATGACAAATGGCGGCACCAAAGCGCCCCGCAAAGCCTCAGGGGAGTTTATTTCGCATCGTATGTCGCTGCCGTAGCGTATCCGGGATATCTCGATGTACCCCCGCACGTGCTCCAGCTCCCGCCACAGCTCCACCATCTCGGAGGCGTCCCGGAACATATACCGGGAGTACGCCACCACTGCGGTGGATACCTTCTGGATGGCGTCATAATCCTGCCTCTGGGCGAGAGAGTAGATGATGTTGAACATATTGGCGTAAAAATGGGGCTTTATCTGAAGCTGCAAATACTGCATGGTCGCCTTCTGCACCCGCAGCTCGCTTTCGTATTTTTCAATCTTCAACCGCTTTATCTCACTGACCATGTGGTTAAAGGAGCGGGTGAGCGTCCCCAGCTCCAGAATGCGCGAGTCTGTGGCGATGCTGATGTCCAGGTCGCCGCCCGCCACCTCCTCCATGCTCCCGGCGATGGCGTTGATGGGCCTGCCCACCTTGGCGTTCAGACGCTTGAACATAAGCGGCAGTGCCACCATCAGCGACAAAATCAGCAGTGCCGACACCGCGTAGTAGGCGGCCATGCTTCCGATAATGGTCCGACGGGGCGTCAAAATACCGAAATACCAGCCTGAGCGGTCGGAGATGTAGCCCGTTTGCAGGCACAGCTGTCCGCCGGTCCGAATATACCTTCCCTCGGTCTCCGGGCCCAGCGGTCCGGTGACCCCGGAGCCCGAATCCGCCAATATTTTGCCGCCAGAGGAGACAAACGCCATTCCGGAGCCGTTGGAATTGGCGTATTGAAGCGTTTTCAAAAGCTTCCCTGAGGACACGCAGACCACGATGTAGCTGGAATCGATGCGCATGATGCGCAGAAGGTGCGTCCCGCTGTCCCCCTCAAAGACCGTATAACGGTCAAGCTCATAAAGCTCGCCGCTCATGATTTTCCCGCCGAAGTACGCCTTCAGCTCCCTACGGACGGGGAAGCTACCGTCCTTGCCCGCCTCCAAAGTGAACACCTCCCCGTCGCGAGGGGTGCAAACCACAATGGACTCGATCATATCTGACCAGCTGACAAGGCTCTGCAGGCTCGTCATCACCTCGATGCGCGCCTGGGAAAGCTCGGCAGGGTCCGTCTCGCTTCCAAGGATGCGGAACCTGGAGGGCACGACTGCCGTTTCACCGCCGTACAGCGATTCATAAATGAAGCTGTCCACACCATCCAGTGCGGACTCTATATCCTCTTGGACAATGTGGACATTTTCGCGTATGTTCTGCTCCGCCCTGCGGGTGAGGCCGGCGAGTATAAAGACCTGAGCGGTCAGAGATATCACCGCCAGCACGGCAGTGAGGCCGAGCCAGTACTTTCTGAGCCAGCTGTTGAGTGATATCTCTGACGCCATAAGACGCACCTTATCCTTTCACCGCGCCGACAGTCAGGCCCTTCATGTAATACTTCTGGAAGAAGGGGTACAGAATGATCATGGGCAGCATACCCACCACGGCGATGGCAAGCCTCAGTGACAGGGAGGGAATCGAGGCGGAATCCGTCGCCACGCTGGACGCGTCCATGGATTGGGCCAAATACTGGGCGTTGGTAAGCATATTGTTGAGAAGCGCCTGGATACCGACCAGGTTCTTGTCTGTTATATAGTATAAACTATTTGTCCAGTCATTCCAATACATAAGCGCCTTCATAAAGCCGATGGTCGCCAAAATCGGGAGGCTCAAGGGCAGTACGATCTTGAAAAATATGCCGAATTCGCTCTCGCCGTCCATGCGTGCGCTCTCCAGAACCTCCTTGGGGATGTTGTTCTGGAAGTAGGACCGGCAGATCATGATGTGGAAGGAGGAGCACAGCAGGTTTGGTATGAGCAGCGCCCAGATCTTGTTCTTTATATGGAACATCTGGGTCCACATCATGTAGCTGGGCACGAGGCCGCCGGAGAAGAGCATGGTAAAGAGAACAAAGAAGCTGAGAAAGCTCTTGCCCGGAAGCTCTGGGACCGTCAGCGTGTAAGCGAACATGGTGGTGATGATGATGCTTGCCAGTGTCCCCACCACTGTCACCACGATGGTGATCATGTAGGAGCGGAACACGCTGCCCTCGGCAAATATATATTTGTATGCCGACAAATCAAAGTTTTTGGGGATTAGCGAATAGCCGTACTTGATGATGTCAGCCTCGGCGGACATGGAGGACATAATGAGAAGCGCCAGAGGAAACAGCACCAGGAAGGACATGATTATCATGATGATGTGGTCCGCGACCTGGAATTTCGTGTCTTTTCTTACCATTATTGTACCCTCCTTAGAACATGGCATTCTCACGGCTTATCTTGCGGGTGATGGCGTTGGTGATCATCACCAGCACAAAGCCGACGACGGATTGATAGAAGCACGCCGCGGCGGACATGCCCATGTTGGCGGTGTTCATAAGTCCCCGGTACACGTAGGTATCGATGGTCTGCGTGACGTCCAAAATGGCGCCGGAGTTCATAGGTACCTGATAGAACAGGCCGAAGTCGGAGTTGAATATCTTGCCTACCTGGAGGATAGTCATGGTGATGATGGTTGGAATGAGGCAGGGGACGGTGATGTTTATAAGCTGGTCCCACCTGGAGGCTCCGTCAAGGCTGGACGCCTCGTAAAGCCCCGGGTCGATGGCGGACATATTGGCAAGGTACAGGATGCAGTTTGTGCCTGTCATCTGCCAGAAGTGTACGAACACCAGAATAAACGGCCACCACTTTTTCTCGGAATAGAAGGAGACGGACTCCAGTCCCAGCGGCCGCAGGATGTGCATATTGATAAAGCCCGTGTCGCCAGCCAGCAGAGCGTTTGCAAGGTAGGAGACGATTATGACGGACAGCAGGCCGGGGAACAGGATGACGGTCTGGTAGACCTTCCTGGACATATTGCTCTTGAGCTCATGGAGGAAGTAGGCCGTCAGGATGGCAATGACCGTCCCCAGGACGATGAACGCCAGGTTGTAAAGGAGCGTGTTGCGGATCATGATCCATGAGTCCGCGCTGGTGAACAGGAACTTGAAGTTTTGAAGGCCCACCTTCTCCGAGCCGAAGATACCGCCGGAGACGGTGTAGTGCTCGAACGCCAGGATAAGTCCGGACATGGGGATGTAGTTGTTTATCACAAAGTAGATAATGGCGGGCAGGGCCATTATGTAAAAGGGCCAGCACCGTTTCAGGCGCTTCGCAAGCGTGCTGTTCCCCTTCTTTTTCCTGGATGGTGCCGTTTTCGCGGGAGCCGCTGTGGTCATGGAACTTTCCCCCTTGATATTTTTTCGTAAGGCCGCGCGGCGTAGTGCCGCGCGACCTGAAAAACGCAACTGTTATAACTTATTTTCCCAGGAACTTGTCAAGCTGCGCCTGCTTCTCGGCGATGACCTTGTCGATACCGGCGTCCTTGAGGGCGTTGAGGAACTCGGGCAGTACGGTCTCGGGGTCCATGGAACCGCACTCCAGGCCCGTCCGATACCGGGTGCAGATGTTGTCCAGGGCGGTGATCTCGTTGGTCACCGTGGAGGGGTCGAAGGCGAAGCCGAGACCGGCGGATTTCTGGGCGTTGGTGTTGCTGTCGTCCAGCTTCCGGGCGTAGTCCGGGTCCTCGGTGCACCAGATGATGCGGTTGGTGTTGGAGATATTGGCGCCCAGGTGGTATCCGCAGGTGCTGGCATCCTGACCGGCGGGATACTCGCCCAGGCCGTCCTCATTCAGGACATAGTGCTCGCCCTCGATGCCGTAGCTGATGAGGTTGCCGATCTCCTTGTCGGAGAACCACAGGTTCAGGAACTTCATGCAGGCCTCGGCGTGCTTGGTGTTGGACATGACAGTGTAGGTGACGTTGTTGTAGGTACGGGCCACGGGGGTGCCGCCGCCCAGCATCACGGTGCCGATGGGCTTGCCGCAGGTGGTAGTCTGATAGAACTCAGTGTTGAAGTCGGTCTGGCCCAGGGTGCAGAAGGCCGCGTCGTTCTGGGTCAGCACCACAAAGCCGTCGGTCTGGGTCTGGATGTCCTTGCTGGAATAGCCCTTTTCGTACCAGTCGTGCATGACCTCGCACATGTGCTTGTACTCGTCGGTGGCGAAGAGGTTCACTACCTCGTCGGTCTTGCCGCCGTCCATCAGGACGCCGTAGCAGTTGCCCAGGTCATCCCAGGTACCGTAGTTGAAGGTGTAGGCGGTAGAGCCGTTGAGGGTCACGAAGGGGGTCATCTCGGGCTTCCCGGCCTTGACGGCCTCCAAGACAGCGCCCCAGTCATCGATGGTCTTGACGTTAGCCACCATATCCTCCAGGTGCAGCTCCTCCACCACGTCCTTGCGGTACAGGATGCCCATGTTCCAGGCGTAACCGGCGTAGATGGGGATGGCGTACTGGTGCCCGTCCACCTGGCCGGACTTCAGGTAATCGCCCTCCTTGGCGATGATGTCCTGGCCGTACTGCTGCATGAGGTCGGTGAGGTCATAGGCGGCGCCCTGGGCCACGGCGTTCAGATAGCCGCCGTAGTTGGCCAGGATGTCCACATCCTCGGTGCCGGAGAGGAACAGTGCGTACTGCTGGAACCACTGGCCGAACTGGTAGACCTTGAATTCCACCTCGACCCCGATCTTCTCCCGTGTGATGGCGTTGACCTTCTCCATGACCTTGTCCAGGTCGTCGGTCTTGCCGGAGGTAGGCAGATATATCTTGATCTTCTCCACATCCCCCGATCCGCCCTTCTCGCCTCCGCCGCCGCAGGCGGTGAGAACGGAGAGAAGCATGACAAGTGTAAGTACAAGTGCTGTGATCTTCTTTTTCATGGGTATCCTCCTTAATTTGTTGGGATGTCTGAATTGTACAAAAAATCCGTCCCCGCCGCTATAATTTTTGGTGTAATTATTTTATACTTTTAGAACATTTTCCCGTCAAAAAGTTCCAGCTTTCATTGAACGGAACCCATTTTATATGAGAGGAATTTAATCTTAAAAGCGCAATTTGTCAAAGCACAAATAATAAGAAAGCCCCCGGTCGATCCGGGGGCTTTCGGGTTATTTAAGCATTTCTCTTATCGACTTGGCTATCCCGACGGAGGTGAGGCCGTAGTAGTCGAACACCTCCCGGCTGGTGCCTATGACGACGGGGGCGTCGGGGAGAGACAGGTTTTTAACAAAGCGTGGGCAGTGCTCCCCTACCGCCTGCGCCACCATGGAGCCCAGACCGCCGGTGGGGGCGTGCTCCTCCACGGTGACAACAATCTTTGCACTCTCTGCGTATTTTAAAAGCGTCCCGGTGTCCAGGGGCTTTACGCAATACATATCGAGGATGGTACAGTCTATCCCCACCCCCGCCAAAAGCTCGGAGGCGTCCAAGGCGGGACGCACCATCTCGCCGCAGGCAGCCAAAAGCGCGTCCGTACCCTCTCTCAGGACCGTCGCCCGGTCCATCTCGAATGGGCAGCTTTCTTCGGTGTAGATGTCCTCCACCGGGTTTCGGCCCACCCGGATATAGGCGCCCTTTTGATCTTGCAAAAGCGCCTCCATGAGCTTTTTCGTCTGGTGCCGGTCCGAGGGCAGATAGACGCGCATATTGGGGATGGCGCTCATGGCGGCGATATCCTGTGCTGAGTGGTGGCTCATGCCCAATGCCCCGTAGCTGACGCCGCCGGAGATGCCGATGAGCTTCACATTAGTGTTAGAATATGCCACGTCCACCTTGCACTGCTCGTAGCTTCTTGTGGAGAGGAAGCTTGCCGGAGAGAAGGCGAAGGGCTTCTTCCCGCAGGAGGCAAGCCCCGCCGCGATGCCGACTAAGTTCTGCTCCGCGATGCCAACCTCCACGGACTGGTTCGGGAAAGCCTCAAAAAACGGCGTCATGGAGGCAGAGCCGCGGGAGTCGGAGCACAAAGCCACGATGTCCCGGTCAAATTTGGCGTGTTCCATCAGCGTCTCGCAGATGGCCTGCCGGTTGGGGACCTTATTGGACATATTGAGCCGCCTCCTTGCCCTTCAAAAAGTCCGCCTTGATTTGCTCGTACTCCTCCGCCGTGGGAACCTTGTGGTGCCAGCCGGCCTTATTTTCCATGACGGGAGAGCCGTACCCTTTGACGGAGTTTGAGACGATCACTGTGGGCCTGCCCTTCACTGTCTTTGCCGCCTCAAATGCCCCATCAAGCTCCTCAAAGCTGCTTCCGTCCACGCTCAGGACATTCCACCCGAAGGCCGACCAGCGATCCTCCAAGGGATCCTCCGGCATCACGTCCTCGGTGGAGCCGGAGATCTGGAGGCGGTTGCGGTCAATGACGGCGCAGAGGTTATCAAGACCAAACTTTGCAGCCGCCATAGCCGCCTCCCAGACGGAGCCCTCCGCCAGCTCCCCGTCGCCCATGATGGTGTAGACCCGGTAGTCCCTCTTGTCCATCTTCCCCGCCAGAGCCATCCCCACGCAAACGGGAAGGCCGTGGCCCAAAGAGCCGGAGTTCATCTCAATGCCCGGCAGAACGTTGTGGGGGTGGCCTATGTAGGGCGAGCCCAGCTTGTTAAAGCGCGCCTTCACGTCCTCAAGGTCCAGAAATCCGCAGTCACAGAGAACGGCGTAGTACGCCTCCATGGAGTGGCCCTTGGATAGGACAAAGCGGTCACGGTTCGGGTCGTCCACCGTCTCCGGCGTTACGCGCAGGTGCCTTTTGTAGAGCAGGAGCAGCGGCGCTAAGACGCTCATATCCCCGCCGATATGTCCGCCGCCGCCCGCCATGACAATGTCCAAAATGTCCTGCCGCAGATCCCAGCTGTGAATCGTCAGTTCCCTGTTATCCATGTTACTCGCCCCTTAAATATGCCTTTACGTCCTCCTCGATGGGGTCGTAGAGGTCGGGCTTGATACCCATGTACTTGCACGCCTCATAGAGAACCGGCACCACGTCCTTGTGGATACCGACGCAGTGGTGGATGTACGGCCCCTCCACGATCTTAGCCTCCAGCCGCTTGATGTTCTGGACCTCCACCCAAAGGTATGTGCCCATTCCCTTCGGCCCGTCCACGCCGCGGGCGTTGCCCAGAAGGAGGCTGTACTCCCCGTTGTCCCCGTCAAAGCGGGCCAGTGTCAGATCCCCATGTTTTGCCTCGGCGGTGATAGCGCCGGGGTAGTCAAAGGCCAGCGGGTAGGTTATGCAGGGCCGACACCCGGCAACGCTCAGGGGCCAGGGGCCGCAGTGCTGGAGAAGCTCGCCGTTTTCAATATCCGGGTGGCGAATGGTCCAGTCGGCGAAGAAGCTCCGGCGGCCCTCCAAATCGGCGGCCTCCACCAGAAGCGCGGTGATCGCGCCGTGAATGTCCGTCTCGCAGACAATGGGGATGCCCTTGTCGTTCAAGATCGCATTGGCGGCGCAGGGCATGATGCCAAGCTCGTCCTGGAGGGCGTTCCAGCATTGAATGGCGCCGGCGTTGCAGTGGTACTTTTTGATGAGCCGCTCCATAGCCACGGCAAGCCCCGCCACATTGGTGAGCTGCTCGTCGGTCACGTTGATGTCCATGTTCTCCCGACAGTAATCCATCGTCGCCTTCACCTCGTCCCCGTCGGCGATAGCCCGCTTCACCTCGGCGGTCAGCTCCGGCAGGGGCACCGGGGAGAGCTGGATATTGAATCGCTCCAAAAGCTCGCCCTCGTTGCACATGGTGGACCAGAAATCAAAGGGGCGGGGACCAAGCTGGAGAATACGGATGTTTTTGAATGTCTTCACCACGTTGCACACCGCCAAAAAGTTCCGCACGCCCCGTTCAAAGACGGGATCGCTGAGGCGGCAGTTGGTGAGATACGTAAACGGCACCCGGAACCTGCGCAAAACCTTGCCGGTGGCGAAAAGGCCGCACTGGGTATCCCGGAGGCGGACGCCGTCAGGCTCCGGCCGCTCGTCCAAAGGGCCCCACAGCAGTACCGGCACGCCCAGGTCCCGGGCAAGGCGGGCGCAGACGTACTCCGTGCCGAAGTTGCAGTGGGCAAGGAGGATACCGTCCACCTTTTCCGCACGGAATTTCTCCAAAACCTTCAGACGGTCGTTCTCGTCAAAGAGAAGCCCCTCATCGTTTATGTCGTCGATGTCCACGAAGTCCACGCCTATCTCACGGAGCTTATTCGCGGTGAGATCCCGGTATTTGAGGGCGTCCGGGGCGCTGAAAATACTCCTGCGGGTGGGCGCGTAGCCCAATTTGATGTTTGCCATACTTATTTCCTCCCTGTCGTAATATTTACGGCGTTTTTCCAGCCGCCGTATTTTGTTCTGCGTGTTTCCTCCGTCATCTGCGGGGCGTATTCGGCACTCACGCCGTTTCGCTCCGTCACGTCCTCCGGCATAACCCCCACCGAAATTCCCGCCATGATCGCCGCGCCGAAGGCGGAAAGCTCCGCGTTTACCGGCACCCGGAGCCTCACACCGGCGATGTCGCTCTGAAACCGCATGAGATAACGGTTTGCCGTGGGGCCGCCGTCCACCCGCAGCTCGGAAAGCGTAATGCCCGCGTCGCGCTCCATGGCACGAAGTATGTCCGTCACCTGAAAGGCAATGCACTCCAGCGCCGCCTTAACGATCTCGCGCTTTCCCGTGAGGCGCGACATCCCGGTGAGGGACGCCCTTGCCGCGTCGTCCCAGTAGGGCGCTCCGAGACCGGTGAAGGCCGGGACAAGATAGGTGGTGTCGTCAGAGTTTGCCTCCTCCGCCAGCTTTTCCGTCTCAACGGCACTCTCAATGAGGCCAAGATCATCCTTGAGCCACGTGATAACGGCGCCTGTGTAGTTTAAGTTGCCCTCTAATACGTAGCTGACCTTGCCGCCTCTGCCCCAGGCCAAGGACGTGACAAGGCCCCCGGCGCTGTCGATAGGTCTGTTTCCCACGTTCATCATCACGGAGGAGCCCGTACCGTAGGTGGCCTTTGCCGTTCCGGGCCGGACACAGCCCTGACCGAAAAGCGCGGCGTGGGAGTCGCCCATCATAGCCAAAACAGGCACGGGGCGGTCAAAATAGCCCTCCAGCGTGGTCGCGCCAAAATCCCCGTCGGAGCTTTCCACCTGTGGCAAAGCCTCCGGAGGAACGCCGAAGGCCCGGCAGAGCTCCGCATCCCAGGAAAGCTCACGAATGTTGAAAAGCTGTGTCCGGGAGGCGTTGGAGTAGTCCGTTTTGAACACCTGCCCGCCGGTGAGCTTATAGACGAGGAAGGCATCCACCGTTCCGATACACAGCCGGTTTGTTTTGGAAAGCTCCCCGGCCCCGGTGTGCCGCAGGAGCCACGCCGCCTTTGCCGCCGGAAAGTACGGGGAGAGCGGTATGCCGGTCCTTTGCCGGACTCGGTCGCGAAAACCCTCGTCCGTCATGGCGTCGGTGATCTCTCTGCCCCTTGCGCACTGCCAGACCACCGCGTGGGCGGCGGGCTTCCCTGTTACCCTGTCCCAGGCAAGGGTCGTCTCCCGCTGGTTGGAGATACCGATTGCGGCGACGGAGCGTTTGTCGATCCCCGCCTCCTCCACCACCCGTCGGATGAGCTTCACGCAGTTTTCAAAGATCTCCTCCCCGTTGTGGGAGACCCACCCCTCGGGACTTATAAGCTGTCTATGCAGGGCATAGGCTCTCGCAACGATTTTCCCATCGGAATCGAGCAAAACAGCCTTCGTCCCCTGAGTGCTCTGGTCAAGACCGACAACATACTTATCTGCCATACGCACACGCTCCTTTTTTTTATATCATAAGGCCGTATTAGCTAAATTTATATAAATAATTTAGTAAATATTGACTAAATTCACTAAATTTGTTATATTGGCATCACAGGGAGGCGATATTATGGCGGGAACGTCCATATCCGCAAAGGAGCTGGCGCGTAAGCTCGGGATCTCCGAGGCGGCTGTCTCTTTGGCGCTCAACAATAGGCCAGGCGTCAGCACCTCCACTCGCATGAGGGTTTTGGCGGCGGCGAAGGAATTTGGCTACGATTTTACCCGTAAGGCAGTTGCCTCCGCTACTCGCGGGACGATCTGCTTTGCCGTATACAAAAAAAGCGGGGCTGTCGTCACCGACACCCCCTTTTTCGCAACGCTGGCGGACGGGATAAGCCTTGCGTGCAAGAAACAAAACTATGACTATGTGATCCGCTATCTCTATGAGGACGACAGGTTAGATGACGAGATCTACTCTCTGGATCATGGCGGTTTCGCGGGTATCATACTCCTGGCAACCGAGATGGACCTTCCGTCGGTGAAGCGGTTTTCCGGTCTTCATACGCCGCTTGTGCTCTTGGACTCCTATTTTGAGACATTAGAGCGCGATTGCATTCTCATAAACAACACGCAGGGCGCTTTTGTGGCAACGGACTACCTCATTATGAAGCGCCGCACACAGCCCGGCTACCTCCACTCGTCCTACTCCATCAACAACTTTGAGGAGCGGGCGGACGGGTTTTACAAGGCAATCCGCAAAAACGGCCTCTCATCCTCAAAATCCGTCGTCCACCGCCTCACCCCCTCCCAGGAGGGGGCTTACGAGGACATGCGGGAGCTCATCGCCGCCGGAGAGGACCTGGCGAAGTGCTACTTTGCCGACAATGACATTATCGCCATCGGCGCGGCCCGCGCTCTGAAAGAGGCAGGTTACAGCATCCCGCGTGACATCGCTATAATCGGCTTTGACGATCTGCCGCTGTGCGAGATTTTTGACCCTCCCCTGACCACCGTCCATATCCCCATCGCCGTCATGGGCGAGGCCGCCGTCAATCGCTTAATTGACATTATCGAGCGTGGCCCGCTCCACCCGGTGAAAATTGAGATCAACACTGTTTTGAAAAAGAGAAAAAGCGTATAAATTTGTCAAGTGAATTGACAAACCGGATTTTTAAGCACAATTTTATAAACGCAGAAAGCCGCGCCGTTTTTGGCGCGGCTTTCTGCCTGTCAATATTATCTTTACCCCTCCACCGGCACTACCAGGCGGGAAACGTAGTTCTCCGAGTCGATTTCCCTGCCGGTGTATGGGGCGACCAGGCCCAGGGCGCGGACATAGCCCGTGGGCTTCAGCCCCCGCTCCCGGATCTCCCTGCCGAACTCGTTGTAGGCGTATGGTCTGCGGGAGTAGCTGCCGTAGCACAGGCAGGAAAATCCCCGGCAGGCCGGGAATGTCACCGCCTCCTTCGGCGGCTCGTCCGGCTCCAGCGGGACGCAGCAAATAAAGTCCACCTCCTTTTCCTCAAAGGCGCCGTCCAGATAATCGGTGCGCTTGTTGATGATAAACAGCGGCTCGGATTTGAGCAGCCGATAGCCCTTCTCCACCGCCTCGTGGTATAGGTTATACATCACCCAATAGCGGTCCGCCACCGTCGTCCCCTGAAATTCCCGGCAGTAGCAGACATACTCCGGCAGATCCACGAATTCAAAGCTCAAATACTCCTTTTTTTCCACCCGGAGCTTTATTTCATCGTATGCCCGTTTGAACATCAAAAACCGCTCCTCCATCCGTTCCAGGAGCTCCTGCGACGTCCCATTGGCGCGGTAGTACAGTGCGGCGTCGTCATAGGTCATGCCCATTTGTAAAAAGGACAGTATCTGCATGACCCGGCTTACGTTGTGGTTGTCGTACCAGCGGTAGCCTGTCTCGCTGTCCACCTTCGCCGGTGTGAGCAGGCCCCGGTCCTCCAGCCGCAGGATAGTTGACCGGGACACCCCGCAGCTTCGGCTCACCTGATTGATTGAAAATAAATCATTCACTTTTTCATCCTCCCCTATTGACTTGTCCACTGGTGAACATGGTATTATTATGATGATAAATGTAAAAACGTGATTTGTCAAGCGTTCTTGAAATTAAAGCTTTATCAGGGCTGGGCTTGTCCAGCCCTGTCCGTGGGGTCCCACGGAGCGAACAAACTGAAAAGTCCGAAGAGAAAGAGAGGATGAGATGATGAAAAAGCGGTTCATAAGCGTTTTGCTGGCAGCAGTGATGGTCTTTGCCCACCTGCCCGCGGCGGTGTGGGCATCGGACGCCCTTTTACAAACAACGGCGGCAGCGGCACGGCTGACAGCCCGAATGAGATTGCCACTCTGGAGCAGCTTGAGGCGTTCCGGGATTATATCAACGCTGGCGCCACGGGCGGTGAAGGCGAGTATTTCAAGCTGACGGCGAGTATAGATATGTCGGCAAAGTACAGCGTGGGAAGTGGTACATCATGGACACCGATAGGAACGTCTGATAAAGCGCCTTTTAATAGCACATTTGACGGCGGCGGGTTCGAGATAAGCGGACTTTACATAAACACTGAGGATGCCTACCAAGGTCTGTTTGGGTATTCCACCGGCACAATCAAAAATCTCACCGTTTCAGGCAGTATCACCGGCGGCATAGATACGGGCGGCATTGTGGGATACAACGCTGGCGGCAGGGTCGAAAATTGCTGTAACACGAACGCGGTAAACGGCGGTTCCTCTGTAAGCGGCATTGTGGGATACAACAACGGCGGCAGCATTGAAAATTGCTATAATGCGGGAGCAGTAACGGGCACTGGCAATAAAATAGGCGGCATTGCGGGATCCAACAGCGGCAGCGTTAAAAATTCCTATAACACGGGAACTGTAAGCGGCAATGGATGGGTAGGCGGCATTGTGGGATCCAGTGACGGTAGCGTTAGATATTGCTACTACCTCAATACCTGTGGTGCGAAAGGAACATACGGCGGCACGTCAAAAACCGCCGCGCAATTCGCCTCCGGCGAGGTGGCGTGGCTTTTGCAAAACAAGCAGGATACGCCCGATCAGCAGGTGTGGGGACAGAAGCTCAGCGGTGAGGTAGACGCATATCCCGTGCTGACGACCGATACAAGTAAAAAGGTCCTGAAGGTTACCTTCGCGATGCGGGATAACTCAAATTATGACGTTAAGTACACAAACCCCAACGGAACGGTGACGCTGCCGGAGAATCCCTAAAAGACGAATTACACGTTTGAAAGGTGGTCGCAAAGCGAGGACGCTTTGGGTGCGGAATTCAACGCGGAAACCGCCGTCACCGAGGATATGACGGTGTACGCCGTTGGGCACGACCATTTCGGCGGCGACATGGATGTAATTCGGCTGGAGGCGATCTACGGCTATTCGACCGCGCTTACGGTTAATTTGGACAAGCATATGGCGTATGCGAACAGAAGTATTTCTGTTGCGGATAAGTTTACGTATGAAATTACCAACCAAGGCAACACAAAGGCAGAGATAAGCGGGAACATGCTGACAGTCCCCACAGGGCTGGGCGCGGGGGATTATACCATTATAGTCACCGCAAAGGAAAATGCGCCGCAGTATGCGCTGATGAGCGTTTGGAGCTACGGTACGGAGGACGTGACGCTCACGGTCAAGGTGAGCATAGAGAAAGCCGATTCGTCCGTGACAGTCATACCTTTGTCAAATGATTTGACATATTCCGGCGTGGCGCAGGAGCTTGTCACGGCGGGTGAAACCGAGGACGGCACAATACAGTACAGTCTTGATAATGCCGACTACTCTGCCGATATACCGAAGGGCACCGAAGCGAAAACATACACGGTTTGGTATAAGGTGGTCGGCGACAGCAACCACAACGACAGCACACCGCAGTCTGTGGAAGTTACGATTAAAAAAGCCAATTCAGATGTTACGGTCGCAGACAGCAGCGCGACATACGGCGATACGTTGACGCTGACAGCGGAGGTAAAGAAAAGTAATGCCGCCGGTATCAGCCTTATGTCTGCGGCGCAGGATCAGGTAGAATTTTTTGCCGGCGAGACATCGCTCGGCGAGGCAACAGTAGAGTACACCGATGGCGAGTTAAAGAGCGTCGGCACGGCAACGCTTACCGTTACTGTTGATAAAGCGAAATACAATGCAATAAAGGCTGCGGACGGCAAAATCACAGCCGAGTACGGCGGCAGTGTGAATCTGAACGGGAGCACAAAGGATAATATTACCGTTACGCTGAATAAGAAAACGCTTACATACACGGCTGCGGCGACGAACAGGAAATATAACGGCGACACAAATGTTGAAGTAACACTTGAGCCGACTAATGCCGAAAGTAGCGATACTGTAACATTAACGGCAACAGGAACGATTAACGACGCAAACGTGGGTGACGGCAAGAGCGTTACGATAACAGGCGTTACCGTAGGCGGCGAGGACGCGGAATATTATCAAGCGGCAGACGCTCCGACCGGGGCGGTTACGGTGAATATTGAAAAAGCTGATTCGACCATTACTGCTTCGACGGCAAAGACGGATTTGCCGTATAACGGCACGGCACAGCAGCTTCTTGCAACAGCAGGCTCGGCGACCGGCGGTGAATTGCAGTACAAGGTTAACGGAGGAACGTACTCGACAGCCGCGCCGACAGCGACAACAGCCGGTGAGCATACCGTTTATTATAAAGTGGTTGGAAATGACAACTATAACGGCATAGCAGAGGCAAGTATAAAAGTCACAATCGCAAAGGTTGCGCCGAAATTCCCGACGGTCGGAGATGTTGACGGCGGTACATATGAACCTAATAAGAAACTTAGCAGCGTAAGTGTGCCTGATGTTGACGGCGGTACGCTCGCGTGGAGCGACGAAAACACAGTTCTTACGGTAGGCGAAAACAGCGTTCAGGCGGTATTCACTTCGTCCGACACGACAAATTACGAGGGTACGGCAACTGGAACGGTTAAGGTAAATGTTGCGAAGGCTGATTCGACCGTTATTGCTCCGACGGCAAAGACGGATTTGACGTATGACGGCACGGCGCAGGAGCTTGTTACGGCCGGTACAGCCGACGGCGGCACGATGCAGTACAGCCTTGAGCAAAACGGCAGTTATTCCGTCAAAATCCCCACAGGCACCAATGCCCAGACCTACACCGTCTGGTACAAGGTGATGGGCGACGACAACCACAACGACACGGCGGCCCAGTCCATATCCGTCACCATTGCGAAAGCCACGCCGACGGTTTCTGTTAACGCCAGTGACTCCCCCACCTACGGCAGCGACATCACGCTGACGGCGGCGGTGAGCTCCGGCGCTATTGGCGCGGACAAGCTCACCGGAACGGTACAGTTTAAGATTGGCGACGAAAACCTCGGCACAGCCGTGGACGTGGAGAACGGCACGGCGACGCTGACGATAGGCGGAACAAGCTCAGACTTGCAGAAAATGCTGTTTGGCGATACCGGCACGTCCACCGTCATCGCGGAATACAGCGAGAACGCCAACATCGCCGACGGGAGCGGCACACAGGAAGTTACCGTGACTCCCAGGGCGCTCAGCTATACCGTCACCGCGGCGGGCAGGGAGTACAACGGCGAGAAGACCGTTTCTGTGACCCTTACGCCCAATGGTCTTATAGGGTCCGACACCGTGACCCTCACCGCCACCGGCACCCTATCCGGTGCGAACGCGGCGACGTATGATACGGTGGATCTCAGCGGTATCACCAAAAGCGGCGTCGACGCGCAGTATTACAGCGTGGCGGCAAGCGCCAACAATCAGACGATTCATGGCGGGGTCACCATCGCCCAGAGAGTGGTCACGCTCACGTGGAAGCTGGACGATGGCGATACGTTTACCGTAGACTACACCGGCGGAGCCCACACCGTCACCGCCCAGGTCGGCAACAGGGTCAACAGCGACGATGTCAGCGTGACGGTGGAGGTGAAGCCCAACGGCGGCTCCGTGGTGTCCGAAGCCATCGAAGTCGGGACCTACACAGCCACCGCCACCGGTCTCACCGGCGCGTCCGCCGGCAACTACACGCTGACGGGCAGCGATGCGACGACGCAGACAATCACCATTCAGCCTGTGGCGGCGTCTGCCACCACCGTGCCCGAAGCGAAAACTGGTCTTACCTTTACCGGCGCGCCCCTGGAACTTGTAACCGGCGGCACGTCCGAAACCGGCACGGTTGTCTACTCCCTAAGTGCTAACGCCGATACCCAGCCCAATGATGAGACGTTCACCGCGACCGTCCCCCAAGGGACTAACGCCGGAACATACTACGTCTGGTGGAAGGTCAGGGGCGACGCCAACCACATCGATACGGTGGCACAGTCCATTTCCGTCACCGTCTCCCCCGCCCCCATCACCTTCCATGCGGTGGAGGTAAATACCCCTTACACCGGCGCGGTCATCTCCGTCACAGTATCGCAGAAGGAGGGCGAGACCCCGGTTATCGATCCGGCGAAAGTCGCTGTTTCCTATGAGCAGAACGGCGCGGCGGCGGAGCCGGTTTTGCCGGGAACCTATGACGTGATTGTCACCGTCGACGACTCCAACTTCACCCTGGCGGGGACAGCTAAGGTGGGCACGCTGACTATCACCCACGTCCACGTCTACGCCGAGGAATGGACCCACGACAGTTCAAACCACTGGCACGACTGCCAGGGCGTGGGCGAGTGTGGCGCGCCCCGGAACGACATCGCCGTCCACCGGCTGACTTGGGTTGACAGCGACCCGGACCAGCACTGGCAGGCCTGCGACGTCTGCAGATGGACGGGCAATATGACCGACCACGACTGGGACGAGGGCGTGGTGACATTGGAGCCCACCGCGGAGGCTGAGGGGAACCGTCTCTACACCTGTTCCGTCTGCGGCGCGACCAGGAGCGAGCCCATATCCAGGCTGGACACCTTCCGTATCTCCGGCGTCGTCACCGATAATGACAACAAGCCCCTTGCCGGCGCGACCGTACGGCTCACCCGGGGTCAGGTTAAAGTCGCGGAGACAACCACAGACAGCCAGGGCCGGTACAGCTTTTCCAGTGTCCCGGCGGGGCTTTACAACGTGGCAGCCACCTGGGAGACGGTCACAAAGACGATCCTGGTGGAGATTTCTGACGCCGATGCCAACGATCGTGACATTCAAATGCCGGCAGGCAATGTCAGCAGCGTGGTGGAGGTGCTAGGCGAGGACACCCCGGACGTGGTCGCCGGCGGCGTGGACGCTCTTGCCGAGAAGGAGGCCTCCCCTGTCGAGACGGTCACCGTCACCCTGACGGTGGAGAAAAACGATGCTCCCGCCGACAAAGAGGCTCTTGAAGCCGCCGCGTCCTCCCAGGCGGCAAATCTAACCTATCTGGATATGACCCTGACCAAAACTACTACCAGCTCGAAAGAAGCAATCACAGAAGCCGGCGTGGTTCTGGAGATCGTCATACCGTTTGACTTCACGTATAAGACAAATGTGACCGCCTACCGCAGCCATGGTAATTTGGCGGAGGTCCTCACGAAAGATGACAGCAAAACCGACGGCACCTTCCGGCTTGACGAGGCGGGCGGCAAGATTTACATATATGCCAGCAAGTTCTCCACCTACGCCATCGGTTACACCCCGGCGCCGCCGGCGCCTCCCACCTACAACGCCGCCGTGACCCAGCCGGAGCACGGAAGCCTGGAGGTCAACCCGTCCCGAGCCGCCTCCGGCAGCCGTGTGACGGTGACTGTCACGCCAGACGAGGGCTATGAGCTTGGCGCCCTCACCGTCACCGACAGCAGCGGCAGAGCCGTGGAGTACAAGGTGAGCGGCGACGGAACATTTACATTCGTCATGCCCTCCGGCGGCGTTAAAATAGATGCCGCCTTTGTGCCGGTCTGCAAGCGGGACAACACCTGCCCCATCGCCAAATTTACCGACGCCGCGCCCACAGAATGGTATCACGACGGCGTTCACTACTGCGTGGAGAACGGTCTGATGGTGGGCACCTCCGCCACAACCTTCTCACCTGACATGATCACAAGCAGGGCCATGGTCGTCACAATTTTGTGGAAGGAAGCGGGCAGTCCGGCGGTCAACTACCTGATGCAATATGACGATGTGGAGACGGATACATGGTACACCGAAGCCATACGCTGGGCGACCAGCGAGGGTATCGTGGTCGGCTGCGGCAACGGGAAATTTGGCCCTGACGACCCAATCACCAATGAGCAGATCGCCACCGTGCTATGGCGGTATGCCAAAATCAGGGGCTGGAGCGTTTCCGTGGGCGAGGACACCAATATTTTGAGCCTTAAGGATTTCGACCAAATCAGCGAGTGGGCTGTCTCCGCCATACAGTGGGCGGCAGGGTGCGGCATCATTCAGGACAAGGACGGCATCATAGACCCGCAGGGACAGTCAGCGCGGGCTCAAACAGCGGACATAGTTCAGCGGTTTTTAACTTCAAGAAAAGTCGAGGAGAACACCTGACCGATCCGCGCGGGGCGACAAAAACGCCGCCCCGTTGAAATTCCCTCTCCAATCTGATTATTCATATATAAAGCCGCGCAATTTTTTGACGCGGCTTTTTGCTTTCCGTTTTATCGCTCAGTCATTCTGATACTGCCGGCAGATGATTTCCCAGGCCTCGTCGTCGATTTCTTCTCTTTTGAAAAGATAACGGCGGTCTGCCTCCGTGACGGAGCGGAGGATGCGGCAGGGGTTTCCGGCGGCGACGACCATATCGGGGATATCCCTTGTGACGACGCTCCCAGCGCCAATCACCACGTTGTTCCCGATGTGAACGCCCGGCAATACGGTGGTGCTCCCGCCGATCCACACGTTGTCGCCCACGGTGACGGCGCGCCCGTATTCATAACCGCTGTTTCTTGTCTCCGGGTGGATTGGGTGCCCCGCCGTATATATGGACACGTTCGGGCCAAGCATACAGTTGTCGCCGAACTCGATTTTGGCAACGTCGATCATCACGCAGTTATAGTTTGCGAAGAAGCTTTTGCCGGTGCGGATATGGGTGCCGTATTCGCAATAAAAGGGCAGGATAACGCCTATTTCACGGGAATCAGGAATGACTTCCTTGATGAGCGCGTTGATCTTTTCATATTCCCAGGGGTCAAGGTCGTTGAGCCTTTTGAGCTTCCTCTTGCACTCCCCCATCTCAGCAAAAACCTGACTGTCGCCCACATAGGCAAGTCCCCTGTCCCGGCGCTCCGGATTCGTCATGGCAAAGTCTCCTTTTATTCTCTGTATTTGTTCCTGTACTGCATCAGTGTAAGACCAGTGGCGTTTTTGAACACCTTCCCCAGGTGGCTCTGGGACGAAAAGCCCAGATACGAGGATATGTCGCTGTAGGAATAGTCGGTGAAGGTCAGCAGGTTCTTGGCTAATTCCAGCTTCTCCTGCATGATGTAATCGTAGAGGGTGACGCCGGTGTCCTTGCGGAACAGCGTGGAGAGGTAGTTGGGGTGTATCCCCAGAGCGTCCGCGATGGCCTTGACGCTGAGCTTTTCCTGCAGGTGCTTATAGATATAATCCTTGCAGCGGCGGACTGTGGGGTTCTCCTGCTCCTGGCGGCTCTCGTCCCGCCGCCGCTTGGCGTCAGCGACCAGAAGCGTCAGCTCCATCTCCGCGCGGCGGGCAAGCTCCAGTGTCTCCATTATCCGGGGCGTGGTGTCGATCTTCTGCATATACACGTCCCCCAGGCTCAGCGCGATCTCCGGCAGGACCCCGCCCCGGATGGCGGCGCGGGTGGCGAAGGCGACGGTGACGATGCCCAGGTTACGTTTGTCCCTGTCCGGGTCCATGGAGGTGGTGCCAAAATCCCCGGCAAACTGCTCCGACCAGGTGACCTTCAGCTGATAGGCGTCGCCGTTTTCGATGCTCATCATCTCCCGAAGCTCGTGGTCGTGTGGATTGTGTCGGCGCTGAATCTCACGGTTGGCAAAGACCTGCCTTGTGAACTCCGAGCGCATCTGCCCGCTGTCGTCCGCGGCGTTGGCGGTGAGACAGGGCTGGAGCGGGAGATTTACGTCCCCTAAAACGTCATGCAGGAGAAGGAGCTTGTCGGTAAAGGTCTCCAGGGAGCACTCCGGCAGCCAGGAAAGCTCCTCAGGCGTCTCCTCCTCCCACTCATTTTTTAAAGTAAGGGGATCCGAGCAGGCTACGGGTCCCGCAAGGAATACGCAATCCGCCGTCTCCACCACCCCAAAAAGCATTACGCCGTTTATACGGACAAGCACCGGGTATTCCCGCGTCGCCAAAGCGAGAAGGCGCTTTTCCAGCTCCGGCGTGACCGTATCGCGCGCGTCCACGCGTAGGGTGAAGGATCGCTTCTCGTCGGAGGTCTTGTCATAGACGCGCAGGAATGAGCGAAGCTCATGGGCTATGTAATAATAGAGCGCCGTCACATTCAAGGTGATCCCCTCCCCTATGTGATATTACGATTATAACATGAGGAATTTAATATTGGAAGTGGAACTATTGATTTTTGTTGGGAGGCTTTTTAGTAATCTGCTAAAATGCTTCTAAATCTGATATATCCGTTTTGGCAAATCCTCTATAATAAGGGCACAGGAGGTGGAGGAGTTGATGGACAGCAAGCTCAAAGCGGCGCTTTCCGGCGCGTTGGAGGCAAATATTTTCCCGTTCCTCTGGCTCCACGGCGAGGACGAGGCGACGCTGCGGGAATATATGGGCGTAATTTACAACGCCGGGTGCCGCGCGGTGTGCCTGGAATCCCGCCCCCACCCGGACTATCTGGGTCCCGGCTGGTGGCGGGACCTGGATATTCTTCTGGATGAGGCCAGATGCCGCGGCATGAGGGTCTGGATACTGGACGACGGGCACTTCCCCACCGGCTGGGCGGGCGGCGCTCTCAAAGGCGCGGACCTCTCCCTGCGCCGGAAATTCATCACAAGAACGATCATCGAAAGCGGCGAGCCCGTTCCGCCCGCCGCTCCCCCCTGGCATCCCGGACGGTTTGAGCGGGGGCTTGAGCCGCCGATAATCGGACAGGACAGAGTTTTAAGTGTCGCGGAGCTCCCCGGCGGGCATCGGGCGGTATGTCATGTGACCTATGACCGGGGACCGCACCGTGACTATATCAATATGCTGAGCCGCGACTCCTGCCGGGTGCTTATCGACGCCGTATACGAGGCTCATTACAGCCACTTTAAGGACGACTTTGGAAGGACAGTCGCCGGTTTTTTCTCCGACGAGCCGGAGCTGGGCAACGACCACCTCTATGAGTACGGCAGGCGTCTCTGGGAGCTGGACGACCTTCCCTGGAGCGACGAGCTGGAGGAGCTTCTGCGGCAAAAATGGGGCGCGGAATTTGAAAGGAACCTTCCGCTTCTCTGGGAGCCGACGGGCGAGGACGCGGCGCGGGCTCGGTACGCCTATATGGACAGTGTAACCGCGCTTGCGGCAAAGAACTTTTCACACCAGATCGGCTCCTGGTGCCGGGAACATGGTGTGGAGTACATCGGACACATCATCGAGGACAACAACCAGCACACCCGCACGGGGAGCAGTCTGGGCCACTACTTCCGGGGGCTTTCCGGGCAGGATATGGCGGGAATAGACTGCATCGGGAATCAGGTTTTGCCGCAGGGTGAGTGGAACGGGCGCTCCGGGCCCTGGGGTGACTTCCGGGACGGGCTATTTTATCACTACGTCCTGGGAAAGCTGGGGTCATCGGCGGCGAAGCTGGACCCAAAAAAGCGCGGGCGGTGTATGTGCGAGATTTTTGGGAACTACGGCTGGTCCGAGGGGGTGAGGCTGGAGAAATATCTCGCCGACCATTTCCTTGTGCGGGGAGTCAACCGCTTCGTCCCTCACGCCTTTGACCCCGCGCCCTACCCGGATACGGACTGTCCGCCGCACTTTTATGCCCACGGTCACAATCCCCAGTACCGCCACTTTGGGGAGCTCCTCCAATATATGTCCCGTATGTCCGCGCTTTTGGACGGAGGGCGGTCTGTCGCTCCCGTTGCTATTGTTTACAACGCGGCGGCGGAGTGGACCGGGGAATATATTGACCTTCAGACGCTGGCCCAGCCGCTTTTTGACAGGCAGATCGACTACGATTTTATCCCGGGGGACGCCTTGAACGCGGCGGCGGGGTATCAGCTCATTCTGGTTCCGGGGGCTCAATATATACCCTTGAAAACGGCGCGGGAGCTTGCGGCGCTGTCGACTTCTGGCTCCGCCGTCTGGTTTGTGGGACGCCGTCCCGAAGCTCTCTGCGACGGGGACGGGGACTTTGATTGGAGTGGATTTCCCCTGGTCACGCCGGAGGAGCTTGGGGATAGAGCCGCCGGCAGTGTCACCGGCTTCGCCCGGCTCATTCCGAAAAATGACCGTATCCGCGTCCTGCGATATAAACGCGGCTTAGACATCTGGTTTTTAGTAAATGAGGGGATCTCCCCCTGGCGCGGAACGTTGAACATACCAGCCGTCGGAAATTTGTGCGAATACGACGGCTGGGAAAATAAGCTCTACCGCGCCGCCTCCCGACCCGTACCGGGCGGAACCGAGATTGAGGCGGAGATCGTCCCCGGTAAAAGCCTCTGTCTTGTATTTGGGGACGCGGACGGGCCGGTTTATTCCCGTCCTGACCTTAAGAGATACAAAAAAGAGGACTTGTCCGGCCTCTGGCGGCGCTCCGTCTGCCGGAGCATTGATTACCCACACTTCTCTGGGGAGAAGACCGTTTGCCTGCCAGACGATCTGGCGGCGGAGCGCCCGGATTTCTCCGGGTTTGTCCGCTATGAGCGCACGCTTGAATATGGCGGCGGGGAGCTTCTTTTGGAGATCACGGACGCACAGGAGGGTGTGGAGGTGTTTGTGAACGGGGTCAGCGCCGGGATCCAAATCGCGCCGCCCTTCCTCTACGACCTGACGGGCCTTCTGCGCCCCGGGGAAAACGAGCTTGCCGTGGAGGTGGCGACAACATTGGAGCGGGAGGCCGCCGCGCTCCCCGGCGCGTACCCGGAGGGGTATAAAATTACCGTCTCCGCCTTATCGGGGATTACAGGGAAAGTATGGCTCTATACTAAATCTGAACAGTAAGGAGAATGACCATGGAAAAACTGCGCGGGGTCAATCTTGGAAATTGGCTTGTACTGGAAAAATGGATGTCCGAGGCGCTGTTCTCTGGCACCACGGCGATGGATGAGACGTATCTCTGCCTTGAGCTGGGGCACGAACGGGCCGCCGAGCGGTTGAAGGTCCACCGGGACGAGTTCATCACCGAGCGGGACTTTGAGGACATAGCGGCAAAGGGCTTCAATGCCGTGCGTATCCCCGTCCCCTTCTTCCTCTTTGAGGACATGGGGCCGTATATCCACTGCTATGAGTATCTGGACCGGACCTTTGACTGGGCGGAGAAATTTGGGCTCAAGATCCTGGTGGATCTGCACACTGCCCCCGGTGGGCACAACGGCACGGACAACTCCGGCATCTGCGGCATCTGCACCTGGTCCACACGCCCCCGGTATGTGGAGCTCACCGTTGAGGTTTTGGAAAAAATCGCCCGGCGCTACGGGCGGCGTGAGGCCCTGTGGGGCATCGGCGTTCTCAACGAGCCCATGTGCAGCGATACTAAGGCCGGGGAGACGCTGAATATCCACAATTTCGTGCAGTTTTATATTCCCGTGGACAAGGAGCTGGCAAAGAGCAGCGAAAACTATACGCTGGAATTTCTCAAAAGGTTTTATCTTGACACCTACGCCGCCATTCGCCGCCACACGGACAAATACGTTGTCTTTGCCGACGCCTTTGAGCTGGACATATGGGACGACTTTATAAACGCCCTCCCCGGCGCGGTGCTGGACACCCACAACTACCTGATGACCCCGGACATGACGATGTTTCGCGAGAGAAACGCAGATGTATACAGCGCGTATCTTAAAAAGCTGGGAGAGCGTGTCAACGCCGCCGCGAAACGTGTGCCGCTGATTGTTGGCGAGTGGAACGCCCAAAATCAGGCGGACGGGCTGGCCTCCATGACGAAAGCGGAGAAGGACCGTCTATACACCACCGTGGCGGACGGCTTTCAGGAGAGCATGAAGGACGCCATTGGGTGGTTTTACTGGACCTGGAAGGTCATGATGGACGGTCCGGACGCCCAGGTGGACGACGCGGGAAGATGCGTTAACCAGGGTTGGCTCAGGTTTTGACGGCATCACATTTTGAGAGTAGAGGTATGAAAAAAATGAGGAAACTTCTTTGGAATACGCTCTGGACCGTAGCGCCCGGAATGCCCAATCCCTTTGGCGTGATCTTTGGCGACGTGGCGCCCGGAAAGCCCGTGACGCTCCCCCACGACGCGCAGATTTTTGAGGAGCGCACGCCCGACAGCCCCAGCGGGAACCAGACCGGGTATTACCCGGTGAAGTCCTACACATACGAAAAGCGTTTTTTCGCGCCGGAGAGCTGGAAAAACGAGCGGCACATCATCGAGTTTGACGGGGTGATGGCCCAGGCGCTGGTCTTTTTAAACGGCGAGCTTGTTGTATCCAACCAATACGGCTACAACGTCTTTTTCGCGGATCTGGACCGATTTTTGCGGTACGGGCAGGAGAACGTCCTCCAGGTCCAGACCCGCAATTTTGAAAACGCCTCCCGCTGGTATCCCGGCTCCGGCATCTACCGGGACGTGTGGCTTCTGGAGGGCGGAAAAGCCCACATAGAGCCCCAGGGCGTCCGGCTGACGACGGAGGACCTTGAGGACGGCGGGGCGAAAGTCGCGGCGCTCATATCCGTAAAGAACGACGGAGCGGACGCGGAAAATACGGTCCTTCGCCTCACCCTCACCTCCCCCGACGGGCGGGAGAGCGTCTGCGAGAATGCCGTCTCCCTCCTTGCCGGTGAGAAG
Source organism: uncultured Oscillospiraceae bacterium (assembly GCA_947627285.1). Taxonomy (GTDB): domain Bacteria; phylum Bacillota; class Clostridia; order Oscillospirales; family Oscillospiraceae; genus RUG626. The sequence continues at coordinate 15,908 of CANQVL010000003.1, read as the reverse complement.
GCACAGGCCCATATGCGGCTTTTTGTGGAGAACGCGGCGCTGTGGAGTCCCGACGAGCCCAAATTATATACATACGCCGCCATGCTCACAGCCGACGGGCGGGAGCTTGACCGGGCGGAGGGCGTCTTCGGCATCCGCACCCTGAAGCTGGACGCCCGGCACGGCCTTCGTATAAACGGAGTGGAGACAAAGCTCCGGGGCGCCTGTATCCATGCCGACCACGGTCTCACCGGCACGGCGTCCCTGCCGGATTCGGAGGCGTTTAAGCTGGGCAGGCTCAAGGAGGCGGGCTTCAACGCCATCCGCAGCGCCCACCATCCGGCCTCCCCCGCCCTTCTGGACGTCTGCGACAGGCTGGGGCTCCTGGTGATGGACGAGCTTACGGATATGTGGGAGATGCCCAAAAATACCGCCGACTACGCCCTGGATTTCACATGTGAGTGGCGGGAAACCGTGGAGCGCATGGTCGCAAAGGACTATAACCACCCCAGCGTGGTGCTCTACAGCCTTGGCAACGAGATTCCCGAGATCGGGCGCAGGAGCGGCGGGTGGAGAAACAGGGAGCTTGCAAACACCCTCCGCGCCTTGGACCCCACGCGGTTTATAACCTGCGGCATCAGCGGGTTTTTGGCTATGACGGACAGGTTAGAGGAGATGACGGCGCAGATGGCGGACACCGAGGCCGCCCTGCGAAGCGAGGCGGCATCAAGCGCCGGGAGCGAGGCCCTGAACGCCGCAATGGCGAAGATGGAGCAGCGTAAGCTGGACGCCTTCGCCACAAGTACGGGGCTCAGTGAGGCCATGGAGGAGGTGTCCTGCGAACTTGATGTGGTGGGCTATAATTACCTCACGGCCCGCCATGAATTTGAGCACACCCGCCACCCGGAGCGCGTGGTCGTGGGGAGCGAGACATACCCCACGGACATCGCGCGGCTCTGGGGGATCGTTCGGCGCAATCATCACGTCATCGGCGACTTCACCTGGACGGGCTGGGACTACCTGGGAGAAGCCGGCATAGCCTGCTACCACTACGTCCCTGAGAGGCGCGAGCAGGGCTGGTATCCGGACAGGCTGGCGTACAGCGGCGATATAGACATAAACGGCAGCCGCCGGCCCATGAGCTTCCTGCGGGAGACCGCTTACGGACGGCGTCGGGAACCTTACATCTGCGTGGAGCGGGTGGACAAATACGGACTTCCTGACAACACCAACGACTGGAAGTATTTCGACGCGATCTTCTCCTGGACCTTCCCCGGCTTTGAGAACCGGCCTACGGCGGCGCACGTCTTTTCCGTCTCGGAGGAGGTGGAGCTTCTTTTAAACGGCGTCTCACTGGGCCGGAAGCCCGCCGGGGAGTCCGCCGGCTTTGATGTCTCCTTCCCCCTGCGCTACGTTCCCGGCGAGCTCACCGCAGTGGGGTACACGAACGGCGCGGAGGACGGACGCTTCACCCTGAAAACCGCCGGAAGTCCCGAAAAAATGCGCGTCACGGCAGATAAGACCGTCCTCGCCGCCGACGGCAGAGGCGCGGCATATATCACCGTGGAGCTGACAGACGAGAACGGCACGCTCAGCCCCTGGGAGGCAAAGAACGTGACCGTCACCGTCGAGGGAGCGGCATCCCTGGCAGGTCTCGGCTCTGCCGATCCCCAGGCGGAGGGCTCCTACCAGCAGAACACCTGGAAAACCTTTGACGGACGCGTTTTGGCAGTCATCCGCACCGGAACCGAGCCCGGGGCAATTTTGGTCAGAATCTCGGCGGAGGACTGCGGCGAACAGGAAATCAAACTTGCGTGCCAATGAACGCGGAGGCAGGTTTTATGAGCAGCAACGATCTCCCCAGGCTTCAATGGAATCTATCCCAGCCGTATATCTATGATTTCAACGACCCGGACAGTCAATTTGTCATGTTTGATCGCCGTCTGGAGGGCTGTGCCGTCCTGCCCTTTTCAAAGCCCATGACAGAGGAGGGCGGCTCCGCCACGGTTGGCGGGCGCCTTATCCCAGCCCGTGTATGCTCCTTCACCGTGGAGGGGAAACCCATGTGCTGGCTGGCCCTCCGGCTTTCCGGTTTGCTGCGAGAGTACGGACAGACAGCGGAAATTCAAATAAGCGGGTATCAGGACACCGAGGGCAGCGTCATGGAGCCGGTCACGCTGACGGTCAAAGCCAGGGAGAAGGCCTCTCCCCTGCCCCGGTACGCCGAGCATGAGAGGATCGCCCTGGAGGCGGCAAGGGACGGCATCGTTCTTATGAAAAACGAGCGGGACACCCTGCCCTTACGACCGGGTAATGTGAATCTCTTTGGGAGCGGTATGTACTCCTTCCGGCTCTCTGCTGTGGGGGCAGGGAAAATCACGCCACGTTATGCCGTGGGGCTTTTTGAGGCGGCGCGGGGTGAGAGCGAATATAAGCTCAATGAGGAGCTTTGCGAGTATTTCCGATGGACGGACGCCGTACCCCCGACAGAGCTTTTAGCGCGTGCGCGGGAGCGCTCCGATACCGCCGTTCTTGTGCTCTCCCGCCCATCCGGGGAGAATACGGACAATTCCGTTTGCCCCGGGCAGGCCCGTCTCACCGATGATGAGGAGGCACTGCTGGCATCATTGCGGCAGGGCTTTGAAAAGCTCGTTGTCATTCTCAACGTGGGCTATCCCATGGAGCTTGATTTTGTGGAAAAATACGGCGTGGACGCCCTTCTCTACTGCGGCTTTGGCGGTATGCTGGGCGGCAGGGCGCTGGTGGACGTGCTCACAGGGCGTGTAAATCCCTCCGGGCGGCTCACGGACACCTGGCCTGTCAGATATACCGATAATCCCGTCTCCCGCAATTTTTACACAAGCGGCAACGGGCATCCGCGTATTCCCTCCGACAGCGAGGTATGGCTGAACACCGTCTACGAGGAGGATATTTATGTGGGATACCGGTATTTTGAGACCTTTCCCCAAGCTCCGAAAGACGGCTTCCCCTTTGGGCACGGCCTTTCCTACACGCGCTTTGAGCGAAAATGTAAGGAGCTGGCCTTTGACGGGAATACGCTGCGTCTTTGCGTTTCGGTGACCAATGCGGGGAAGGTTCCCGGACGCGAGGTGTTAGAGCTTTACCTTTCCAAGCCAAACGGGGTGCTGGAGCAGCCGGTCAGGGAACTGGCGGCGTTTGAAAAAACGAAGCTCCTGTCCCCCGGCGAGGGCGAGAGCGTGACGTTGACCGTCCCCCTCTCCCACATGGCGAGCTTTGACGAGGCGCGGAGCGCCTTTGTGGTCTGCGGCGGCGAGTACGGAGTCTATCTGGGCGGATCGGTGCGGGAGGCGGTGAAAATCGGGAGCTTTACCGTCCCCACGGATATAACTGTCCGAGAGGTAAAGGCGCGTATGTACCCGAATATACCCTTTACGCGCCTCTCCCGGCGCGACGCGGAAAACACTTATCCCATCGGGAAACTCTCCGGCGTTGCGGAAAACGTTTACGGTATTGAGCCGAAGCGCCGGGAGGCGGAGCGCTTTACCCACCCCGTTCTTCCCTGGTCGGACAGAAGGCTGACCTTTGCCGATGTATTGGCGGACGAGAGCCTGCTTTCGGAGTTCGTGGCAGGCTTGGACGTTCATACACTGTCCCGGCTCCAAATCTGCGCGGGACACGGCTGGCGCATGGACGCCCGTGGTGAGGCGGGGAGGCTATATCGGGCAGCGGGGCTTGACCTTCCCGAGATGACCGTCGCCGACGGCAACAGCGGTGTCAATCTGAAGGAGGGCAATATCGGGATGCCCTCCGGCGTGACGCTGGCGTCGTCCTTTGACAAAAGGCTCATGGAGAAGGTGGGCCGCGTGATTGGCGAGGAGGCCAGGGAGCTTGGTGTACAGCTCATTCTGGCCCCCGGTATGAATCTCCACCGAAGTCCCCTCTGCGGGCGTCACCCGGAGTATTTTTCCGAGGACCCGTATCTTGCCGGCGTCATGGCGGGTTCCTTTTGCCGGGGGCTTGAGAGCGCGGGGGTGGGCGGATGCTATAAGCATTTTCTCGCCAACAACGCCGAGACAGGGCGCAAGCGCAATCAAAGCGTCCTCTCTGTTCGCGCCATCCGGGAGCTCTATTTCCGGGCATTTGAATACGCGCTGGAGATCCACGAGCCCGCGAGCGTGATGACAAGCTACAACGCCGTGAACGGACTTTTCACCTCCTGCGACCCGGAGCTCGTCGAGGGCCTGCTCTTTGTCGACTGCGGCTTTGAGGGCTTCGTCATGACCGACTGGAACAGCTACGACTCGGCGGACGTGGCGGAGATGGCAGCCGCCGGGATCTCATGGATAACGCCCGGAAGCGATGACGACACATACGTCAGGGAAATCGAGGCGGCGGTAAATGACGGCAGACTCCCCCTGGGACAGCTCCAGGAGAACGTCCTTCGCCTCCTGCGGGGGCTTATAAAGCTTGAGAGACTATCCAACGCCGCGCGGGTCGATCAATGAATAAACCTACAGCCCCCAACGTTTACTGTTGAGGGCTGTATTTTCTATTCCTCAGTCAATTTTCAGGATAAGCTCCAAAACCCGTTTGGCGCAGACCGTCAGATCCTCACGCTTCACGAGGCCAAGCTTCATGGCATCGCGGACGCGCTCCGGCCAGCCGGTGGCCATTTTCAGGTCGTTCCCCGCCAGGATCTCCTTGTAGTGCTCGCCACGGTTCCACCAGTCGGTCATGACAAGCCCCTCGTAGCCCCAGTCGCCCCTCAATATATCCGTGAGAAGCTCCCGGCTCTCGGAAGCGCGCTGTCCGTTTATGATGTTGTAGGAGGACATGATGGCCCAGGGCTCGGACTCTTTAACAATAATCTCAAACTGTTTAAGATACAGCTCCCGGAGGGCCCGTTGGCTCAGGCGGGAGTCTGAATTTTTGCGGTTTGTCTCCTTGTTGTTGCAGGCAAAATGCTTCACCGTTGCCGCCACGTTTTGAGACTGTATCCCCCGGACCATGGATGCCGCCAACCTTCCGCACAGCAGTGGGTCCTCGGACCAATACTCAAAATTCCGTCCGCACATGGGGCTCCTGTGCAGGTTCACCGCCGGGGCGAGCCAGACGGAGATGTTGTTCTCCTTCACCTCCGCGGCTGCCGCCGCGCCCACGGCGTATGTGAGCTCCTTATCCCAGCTGGAGGCCAAAAGCGTGGCGCAGGGCCAGGCCGTGGCGGTGAGCCCCGTCTCCGGCTGGAGCCTCAGACCCGCCGGGCCGTCGGCGGTGGTAAGTGTGGGGACGCCGTACTCCGGCAGGTTCCCCATTCCGAAGGTGTTGGACACGGAGACATTGGGCTGACCGCCCAGAAGGTGGAGAATGTCGTCATCGGAAAGCTGCTCAATAAACTCATCAACGGTCATTTTCCCTTCAGCCACATCGTTGAGGGGCTTACCCACAAAGGGCTTGAAGAGCATGTACCTCTCCCTCCCCCGCTCGGCGGGGGCGACAGCCTCCTCTGAGCCGTTGGGAAGACGCTCCAGCGCGTCCTCATTGGGGTCGTGATCCGCGCCCTTCGGGACCGGCTCATATGTGCCGTCCGCCCGAAGGCGTATATCGAGCTGTGAGGGCGCCAGGGAATCGGAGACGCGCTCCGTAACAAGGGTTTCAGCAAGCTCATAGACGTAATCGAGCCTTTTGGCGTCCCGGACGGAGCCTCCCAGATAGAATTGATACCTGCCCTTGTCCATAAACCACGCCGAGTGCTCCACAGCGCCGGTGTCATCAAATGACGCCATATCGGTGACCGGGAAGCGGAGTGTCAGCGTCTCGCTCTCCCCCGGAGACAGGAGCTTTGTCTTTTGAAAGGCCGCCAGAACGCGGCAGGGCTTTTGGATAAGGCCCACCGGCGCCTCAAAGTACAGCTCCGCCACCTCCCGTCCGGGGCGTGAGCCGGTGTTGGTGACGCGCACCTTGACCTGAATCTCCCCACTTTTCTCCCCGGCGGAGACAGGGGTCAGCTCGAAGGTCGTGTAGCTGAGTCCAAAGCCAAAGGGGTATACCACCCGCTCCCTGGCGCCGGGGACCGTCTCAAAATACCGATAGCCCATGTAGACGTCTTCGGTGTAATCCACATACCAGGGGGAGTCGTGAAAATGCTCCGTGGAGGGATAATCGCCCAGATCCCGCGCCAGCGTGTCAGGGAGCTTGCCGGAGGGGTTATCAAGTCCGAAGATAAGCTCCGCCGCGGCGTCCCCTCCCTCCATACCGCCCTGGTATGTGAGAAGCAGCGAGGAGATTCGCTCATCGTCGGCAAAGAGGCTAACATCCATGCCTCCGCCCACGTTGAGTACCACGGCCACCTTTGGAAAACTCTCGCAGACGCGCCCGATCAGCGCCTTTTCCGCATCGCTCAGATACCAGTCGGAGCCTCCGAAGAACCGCTTGGCACGTTTGGGCATGGCGTTCTCGTCTTCCCAGGGATTCTGCGGATCTACAAATGTAACGTCGGATCGGTCCCAGCCCTCGCCTGAGAAACGGGAGAGGACGATGATGGCGGTATCCGCATACGCGCGGGCAGAGGCAAGAAGCTGCTCCGGGAGCTCCGGCTCCGCCATCATACCGGGGACAGCGCCGCATTTGTATTCCCTGGAGACATAGTCCCTGTAGAAGTCGCAAAGGGGCGTATAAACCGGGACGCCCAGCGCCGCCATGCCGTCCAGAAGCGTGTGGACGTAGGCCACGGTCACGTCGCCGCTTCCTCCGCCGCCCTTGACGTAATCGGCGCACCCCTTGCCGAAGACCGCCACTTGCGTGGAGGGGTCTAACGGCAGGAGTCCGTTTTCATTTTTCAGAAGGACCGCTCCCTCCCGCGCCGCACGGCGGGATAAGGCGATATGCTCTTTTGAGGAGGTGACAAAGCCGGAGGGGGCAAGGGGCAGGTTGGGCGCATAGATCGCTCTTGTCCATTTTTTCATAGGAACAATTCCTTTCTAAGGTTTTCGCATAGTATATATACCATATTTCTCCTCATGACAAGACGCCGCCTGAATAGAGACGGCGTCTTTTTTTGGAGGGGGTGAAGGCTCAAGGTCTACGGTTATCTGGTAATAAATTTATCATAGGCCGCCTGCTTGATGGCGATGTACTCGTCAACGCCCAGGGCGTGGATCTGGTCCTGATACGCCTTGAAGCTGTCGGGGGTCAGCTCCTCACGGCCCATGATGAACTTGACGATCATGCTGTTGGCATAGTCGGTGATATTCGTCTGAAGCGTGGTGGCACGGGCGTTGTCCTCCGGGGACAGCGCGATGGACAGCGGATAGGTGTTGGCGTTGCCGTACTTCGTCCAGACCTCATCGCCTATCTCCTCGTAGCTCACGCCGTCCACAAGCTCATAAGCCCTGTAGGGGAGCTGAATGGAGACGCCGGGCATACGGTCCGCGTTGGGGACATCATACTCATCAGCGCTGGCGGCGTTCGCCACCTCGTCCACCCACTCACGGGTGCCGTCCTTGCGGACGCCATTGGGGAGCTTGAGGTCCTGATATATCTTGTACTCCCCCGCCCCCTGCTCGGCTGAGAGGCCCATGGTGCGGGTGATCATGCCCTCCTCGGTGAAGAACCAGTCGAAGGCCCTCAGGAGCCTTTGAAGCTTGGCCTCGCTGCACTTGGTGGAGATGGCAAAGCCGGAGTTAGCCTGGGTCCTGCCGGAGTCAAGGAGAATTCCCAGGGGCTTGGTGACGCCGTTTACCGTGTCCGCCGGGGCCGCCATGGGCTGGACATCCATAAAGAGGCCGTAGTCAGGCAGGGACATGGCGCCGCCCAGGTTGGCGGTCAACCCGTACCAGCACCCCGCCGCGCCGCCGTATGTAAGCTCGGTGTTGGGCAGGAAGAACATATCCTGGGTGCGGCTGGCAAAGTCGGCGTACAGATAGCCCTTGTCGAACCACTCCTTCATCTTCGTGAGGTAGTTGTAGAAGTTGTCCTCGCAAAGACCAAACTTTACCTTTCCGTTGTCGATGTACTCCAGGGCACCGATGCCGAAGCCGTTCAGGAACTCGCCGGTAGCCACATAGCCCACAGCGGGAATGATAAGGGGCGCACTCACCGACATACCTGCGGCGTCAAAATACTGCTTCATGAGGCCCAGCATATAGTCCATGTCCTCGATGGTGGTGGGCTCCGAATTGCCGGAGGGGAACGCAATATTTCCGCCGGTCATTGTCTCCAGGATGTCCCGCCTGTAGACGAAGCCGCCCCAGGCCATGGGGTGCTCCTGCACGGTGGCGACGTTGTAGATGTGGCCCGCGTCGTTGTAGAGAATGGAGCGCACGTCGGCGTTAGCGGGGTCCTTGAGATACGCGTCGTAATTGGGCATGTACTCCTCGATGTAATCTGTCAGGTCATAGATAACGCCGTCGTTGCACATGGCCTCCAGGTTTTCGGTGCTGAAGCTGAAGGTTATGACATCGGTGTAGTCGCCGGTGCCCAGCATCATGGTGAGCTGCTCCTGCTCACTTCCCTGGGGCGGGAACTGCCATTCGATGTCCAGATTGAACATCTTCTCCCAATACTGGAAAATGGGGTTATTCTCCACCTGGTCCATGGTCACGTCGTCCGCCTGCTGGAAGACGGTCACGGTCATAAGCTCGCTGTCGTCTGCGTCCTTCTTGGCATCGCATCCTGCCAGAATGCAGACCGCCATGACGAGACATAAAAGCAGGGAAAGAATTCTCTTTTTCATGTTGTTCCTTCTAAAATCATTTTGATTTATTATTTCGGCTCAAAGCCGGTTTTCACTCCTTTACGCCGCCCATGGTGACACCCTTGACGAAATATTTCTGGGCAAAGGGATATGCAAGTAGTATTGGTGCCGTGCCAACCACGGTGACGCAGTATTTTACAAGGTTCCCTGTCATGTTGACCATGGCGTTGGCCTCGTTCCCGGAGGTGACGATGCGGGAGGTGTCATTGTTGATCAGTACCTCCCGCATGAAAAGTTGCAACGGCCACATATCGCGGGCCCTGGGCAGATAGATGGACGCCTGATACCAGGAATTCCACTGCATGATCACCGTAAACATGATGATGACCACCAGCGTCGGCATCACCATAGGAAGCAGTACCTTGAAGAGGATAGTCAGCGGCCCCGCTCCGTCGATGCGCGCCGCCTCCTCGTATGCCGGGGAGATCTGCTCAAAGGCTGATTTCATCATGATAACGTAATAGGCGTTCATCAGCGTGGGGATAATAATGGACCAGCGTGAATTGAGCATCCCGAGAGAGCGGACCACCATGTAGAGTGGGATCGTTCCGCCGCTGAATATCATGGTGAACATGATAAAAAGCGCCAGGGGCTTTGCGAGCTTGAAGTTTTTTCGGGACACCAGATACCCCGCCAGTGCCGTCAGGACAGTGCCGGCTACGGTAGCAGCAACCACATAGATAATGGTGTTCAGGTATCCGCTCCATATGTCCGGGTTCTTGAGGACCAGCTTGTAACCCTCCAGCGTCGGCCTGCCAAGGGGCCACAGCACAAGCCCGGAATTGCCCATGAGGAGCCGCGGGTCGCTGATTGAGCACATCAGCACGTGCCAAAAGGGTAAAAAGCAGGCGAGGCCGAAGCCGATCATCAGCGTGTAATTTATGATGTTGAAGACGATCCTTGATGGCGTATTGCGTTCTATCATTTTACCTCTCCCCCTTTCTCAGACGATGGAGGTCTCAGCGTACTTGCGGCTGATGTGGTTGGACAGGAAGAGAAGGACTGTCCCGACCACGGAGTTAAATAGTCCCACAGCCGTGGCGTATCCGTACTGGGCCTGACCGATACCAAGGCGCTGGACATGGGAGCTGATGACGTCGGCTGTGGAGTAGATGCTGGGGTTGTAAAGAAGCAGGATCTTTTCAAAGCCCACATTCAGCAGCGTGCCGCACTTGAGGATCAGCATGGTGACGATAGTAGGCATGATGGAGGGAATCGTCACGTGCCAGACCCGCTGGAACCGGTTGGCCCCGTCCAGCGCCGCCGCCTCGTGATAATCTTGATTTACTGAGGTGATAGCCGCCACAAAGATAATGGAGCTGTAGCCCAGGTTTTGCCAAATATCCGATATGAGGTTGATGGCCCAGAAATAATCCGGGTTTGTAAGTAAGTTCTCCCGCGGAATATGAAAGACCGACACCATCAGATTGGTGATAAAACCCCTGGAGGAGCAAAATTCCGTCACCAGCCCGCACAGCACCACGATTGAAATGAAATAGGGCATATAACTGACGGTTTGGGTAAGCTTTTTGACCCACAGGACATTCATCTCATTGAGCAGCAGGGCGAAAATGATGGAAAGCGGGAACGCGATAGCCAGGTTTAAAAGGCTGATTACCAGCGTGTTCCTCAAAATCGTCCAAAAGCTGGGCCCCATAAAGAAGTCTTTGAAGTTTTGAAGCCCCACCCACTGGCTTTTGAAAAGCCCCAGAGCGGGCTTGTAGTTTTCAAAGGCCATCACCAGCCCCGCCATGGGCAGGTAGTTGAATATGAGGAAAAAAGCCACCACCGGGATTGTCAGGATGTAGAGCCACTTGTTCATTAAGAAATCGTGCTTCCAGCTCCCTCCGGTTTTACCGCGCCTTTTCCGCTCTGCTTTCTTTTCCGGTAAAGGTTGGGCTGTTTTCACGCTCATGGAACCTCCTCCTCTCTGATGATTGAACTCTACTGGCTCTTATTTTAGGCAAACCGCAAAAAGGAATATATCAAATTTCTATTGCTTTTAGCAAAATGATTAGTTTCTTTTTACCGTTCCGCCCCAAAATGGAAATTTACGTTGACATCTCTCCCCTGCCCGTGGTATCATTCGCCCGAACGAGGAGGGACTTTTATGCGTTATCACAATCCCGTCATAAGCGGTTTTTATCCTGACCCAAGCGTCTGCCGGGCCGGTGGTAAGTATTATCTCGTCTCCAGCTCCTTTCAATATTTCCCCGGTGTTCCGCTTTTTGAAAGCGAGGATCTTGTAAACTGGAGGCAGATCGGTCATGTGCTCACGCGGGAGTCTCAGCTGGAGCTTACAGGCGCCGCCAGCTCCGGCGGGATCTTTGCCCCGACGATACGCTTCTATAACGGGCGGTTCTATATGGTCTCGACCAACAGCACCACCGGGAAAAACTTCTATGTCCATACCGATGATATTTACGGCGAATGGTCGGAACCCATTGAGGTAACGCAGGGCGGGATCGACCCCTCCCTCCTTTTTGACGGCGGAAAGGTCTATTTTCTCTCCAACGGCGGCAGCGACGACGGTGATGAGGGGATCACGCAGTGTGAGATCGACATTGAGACCGGCCGCCGCCTTACACAAAGCCGCGTCATATGGCACGGCACCGGCGGGCGTTACCTGGAGGGGCCGCATATGTACCATATAGGCGTGTGGTACTATCTTTTGGCCGCGGAGGGCGGCACGGAATACGGTCATATGGTCACCTGCGCCCGAAGCCAATCCCCCTGTGGGCCCTTTGAGAACTGCCCCGATAACCCCGTCCTCACAAACAGGAACAAAGCCCCCGCCATCATACAGGGGATCGGACACGCGGAGCTTGTGGAGGACTATGGCGGCGAGTACCACCTTGTGACCCTGGGCTTTCGTCAAATACACCCCTGGCAGCCGTACCACACATTAGGGCGCGAGGTCTTTTTGGCTCCGGCGCACTTCACCCCGGACGGATGGATCGCGGCGGGGACGGACGGCGTCATGGAAGAGACCTACGAACTTCCGGGAAACTTTGAGCAGTTGAAAAAGCCCCTCTTTACCTTTGAGAACACCGACTGGGCTATAGATTGGTGCTGTCTGCGCCGTCCGGCGCGGGAAAACTATCTGTTCTCCCGTGAAAGCCTTACGCTCCGGGGCACGGACACGACTCTTGACGGGGCTGACCCCACGTTTATCGCTCTGCGCCAAAAGGGTTTTGATTTTGACTTGGGTGTGGATGTGTCCCTTGACCGGGGAGAAGCGGGTGTGAGCGCGTATATCAGTGAGAATGAGCACTACGACCTGTTCCTTTGTAAAAGGGACTCAGGGCTTTTCGCTGATCTGAAGCTCAAAATCGGCCCCGTAAAGCATCTTCAGTGTTCCCTTCCACTTTCCCCAGGGCAAGTGCGGCTCATTCTCCGGGGCAGCGCCCTTACATACAGCTTCTATTTGGTTCAAAACGGCTTGGAGCGGTGTTTAGGCTGCGCCGACACCAAGTACCTCTCCTCCGAGGTGTCCGGCGGTCACACCGGCACAATGCTGTGGCTATACGCCGCGGGAGGAAATACCGCCATATTCCGCTCCTTTGCGTTGTGCTACAAATCATAAACTGGAATTTGCCATGAAAAAGAATTATCAGGGGACCATCTATGCCTGCTTTGTGGCGTATGTCGTCCAAGCTATCGTCAACAACTTCGCCCCGCTTCTCTTTGTGAGCTTTGAGACGAGCTATCGGATACCGCTGACCAGGATCACGCTTTTGATCACGGTGAATTTCATCGTGCAGCTGCTTGTGGACGCGCTGTCAGCCGGGCTCATTGACCGCTTGGGCTGCCGCGTCTCCATGATTGCGGCACACCTTTTCGCCGTGGCAGGACTTATTTCCCTCACCTTTTTGCCAAAACTCATGCCGGACCCTTTCGCGGGGCTTTTCATATCCGTATGTCTCTACGCTGTGGGAGGCGGACTCATTGAGGTCCTGGTAAGTCCCGTTTTAGAGGCGTGTCCCACCGGCAACAAGGAAAAGGCCATGAGCCTTCTCCACTCCTTCTATTGCTGGGGGCATGTAGGCGTTGTGCTTATATCCACCGTGTTTTTCGCCGTGTTCGGCATCGGAGCCTGGCAGATATTGGGGATCATTTGGGCGCTTATTCCCGCCGCCAACATGCTTCTTTTTCTCAAGGTCCCCATAGCGCCCCTAAATCCTCCCGGGGAAAAGGGGCTGACAGTACGGAAGCTCATCCGCGACAGGCTCTTCTGGATCCTCCTTTTGATGATGCTCTGCGCGGGGGCCAGCGAGCAGTCTGTCAGCCAGTGGGCGTCCGTTTTGGCCGAAAAGGGACTTGGCGTCAGCAAGACTGTTGGAGATTTGGCCGGACCCATGGCCTTTGCCACGCTTATGGGAATCTCAAGACTGATCTACGGAAAATTTGGCGACAGGATCGATCTTGAAAAATACATGACCTTCAGCTGCGTTCTGTGTATAGCATCGTATCTGTGCATCGCCCTGGTCCCTATCCCGTTTTTCGGGCTTCTGGGGTGCGCGGTCTGCGGCTTTGCGGTGGGGATCTTCTGGCCGGGGACGTTAAGCCGCGCCTCCGCCCTCATCCGAGGCGGCGGAACGGCCATGTTCGCCTTACTTGCTCTGGCTGGAGACCTGGGCTGTTCCGCGGGTCCCACATTCGCCGGGTTGGTATCCGGCCTTTTGGGGAACGATTTGAAGGCGGGAATCCTCGCCGCCACGGTTTTCCCCATCGTCCTCTATACAGCAGCCATACTGTTAAAACGCAAAAATCCCTGACGTCAAAAAATCTCTTCCAAAAATCTGATTTGCTCTTGAAATTTCCTCTCCAATCTGTTATATTACTACTCGCGCCAACCAAATGTGCCCGTAGCTTAAGCTGGATAGAGTGTCAGACTCCGACGTTTCCGGCGATTGAGTGAGCGATTACGGTCAAACCCCTTGCGGCGCTAAGGATTTGGGATTTGCAGAGAGTGGAAAACCATTGGCCGTTGACTACTGTTTGACTACTAATTTTTGAGAATTGACTACTGATGGCTGCTATTTGAGATACTTATGAAAACGCATCTTTGCAAAGTATATATAAGCCGGGCATTGCCCGGTTATTTTTATGCGAAAATATATTGACCCAGATACTCCTATATAGTATAATCCTATAAAGCAGTAAGAAGGGAGAAGCCAATGGAACGACAGGGCGGTTTTTTAATCACAAGGATCAAGCAAGTTGGCGGCAGAATTTTTGAACGCATCCTGGCCCAAAAGAATATCGACGCTTTCAACGGCGCGCAGGGACGAATTTTGTATGTTCTCTGGCATGAGGACGGTATTCCTATCAGCGAGTTATCCAGAGAGACAGGGCTGGCCATGACGACGCTCACCGGTATGCTGGACCGTATGGAAACGAGCGGCTTAGTGCGGCGGGACCGGGGCGATACGGACCGCAGGAAGATACTCATATTCTTGACAGAAAGCGCAAAGGCGCTGAAGGACGACTACGACGAGGTCACAAAGGAGATCGGCGATATTTACTATAAGGGTTTTTCCGAGGAGGAAATTCGACAGTTTGAAGCTTATCTCCGGCGAATACTCGCGAATGTGGAGGAACGAATTTAATATGTATGTTTGCATAAAAGACCAGATACAAAATATGAACCTGGTGATCGGCTGTACGGTGGGCTGCCCCTACTGCTACGCCAGAAACAACGTGCGGCGGTATCATATGATTGACGACTTCTCAAAACCGGAGTTTTTTCCGGGTAAGCTGCGGCTGATGGAAAAAGAAAGGCCGCAGAATTTCCTGCTGACCGGCATGAGCGACCTTGCCGGTTGGAAGACGGAATGGCGGGAGCAGGTATTTGCAAAGATGGCAGAAAATCCCCAACATCAATTTTTGTTCCTGTCAAAACGCCCCGACCTGCTGGACATCGACACCGACCTTGAAAACGCTTGGTTCGGTGTGACGGTCACAAGAAAATCGGAGCTTTGGAGAATTGACGCGCTGCGGAAAAACGTTCGGGCCAAGCATTACCATGTGACCTTCGAACCGCTGTTCGACGATCCTGGCGAGGTGGATTTCAGCGGTATTGATTGGGTAGTCATCGGAACCATGACCGGCCCCATGAGCCGGAAAGTCCGAACATCGCCGGAATGGGTGTGTTCTCTGACGAAGCAGGCCCACGCACAGGGCGCCCGTGTGTTTTGGAAAGAAGACCTTGCCCCCATCATGGGTGATGATATGATACAGGAACTGCCCGACGCTTACAGCAGAGTTTTGGAGGAACAGAGAAAATGGCACAAATAAGTGAAAACGACGTTTTGATTGCCGATGTGGAGACGAAAAACATCATGACGAAATCCAGCCTCCCAGTGGGCGGATACTCCGTCAATCCCTATATTGGCTGCACCCACGCCTGCAAATATTGTTATGCCTCGTTTATGAAACGGTTTACCGGGCACACGGAGGAATGGGGGACCTTTCTTGATGTGAAGCACTGGCCGGAAATCAAAAATCCGCAGAAGTATGCCGGGCAGCGGGTGGTGATCGGCTCGGTGACGGACGGCTATAATCCGCAGGAGGAAATTTTCGGTGCTACCCGCAAGCTGCTTGAACAGCTCCGCGGCAGTGGCGCGGACATCCTGATCTGCACGAAATCCGATCTCGTTCTGCGGGATATTGACCTCTTGAAAGAGTTGGGTCAGGTGACGGTATCCTGGTCAATCAATACGCTGGATGAGAACTTCAAGAACGACATGGATAACGCCGTCAGCATCGAGAGGCGCCTGGCGGCCATGAAAACGGTCTACGACGCCGGTATCCGTACTGTCTGCTTTGTGTCCCCTGTCTTTCCGGGAATCACGGACTTGGAGGAAATCTTTGGGCGGGTCAAGGATCAGTGCGACCTGTTCTGGCTTGAAAACCTGAACCTTCGCGGCGGCTTCAAAAAGACGATTATGGACTATATTGCGGAAAAATATCCAAGCCTCGCGCCGCTTTATGATGAAATATACAACAGGCACGACCGAAGCTACTTTGCAACACTCGAAAAGCAAGCAGAGGAAATGGCAAAGAAGTACGACTGTCCCTTTGTGGATAACGAGATGCCCTACGGTCGTGTTCCGCAGGGGCACCCTGTGATCGTGGACTATTTCTACCACGAGGAGGTACGGGGATCTGACAATACTGGCAGGCGAAATAC
>CANQVL010000002.1 GCA_947627285.1 uncultured Oscillospiraceae bacterium | reverse complement strand
GCGGAGGCGGCGATGACGGATATGACCTCCTCGGATATGTTTATGCTCCCCTTCTCGTCGGGGTGGGTGATGTAATCCTTGTTCTCGCCCATGTCGTCCTCCAAAAATATAAAGCTTTTTACCAGGGCGGCCCTGCCGTCCACGAACATTATCCTGTCACAGTGTATTCTACCACACCCGCCCCAAAAAGAAAAGCAAAACTTCTCAAAATCTCCTTATTTTATCTCCGTGACCCACAGCTTATCCGCGGAAAGTCCCGTTTGGGACACCACAACGTCGGTTATCTTCGCCACGGACGCCTTGTCAAGTCCCCCCTCGGCGGCAACGGTGACGCTGGCGGAGTCGTCGGTCAGGTACACCACGGCGTCAATGAACCCCTTGGCCCTTATCATGTTCTCCAGCTCAGCCTCCTTGACGGCGTACTCAGCCATGCGCGTCATAGCCTGGAGAGCGCCGTCCACAGTCTCCTTCGAGGCGCCCTCGGCGTCCGCCACGGTCCTGAGCGTAGCCGACGCCTCGTCCCGCGCCTGGCTCCTCTCAAGCCTCACCTGGGCAAAATACCCGTCGTATTCCCCCGTCGCGGCGGCGCCGGTATCGCCTCCGCCCTCCTGCGTATCCTGTCCGCCGGCGGCGTTCCCGCCGTCATTCTTCTCCCCGCTCACGCTGTAATAAAGCCCCGCGTCCCCCTCGTCAGACACGCTCCCCAACGTCTGCGCCCCGCCGGTGGACGTCTCCTCCTTCTTCTGCTCCAGAGTGTCGCTCCCCCCGTCCTCCACCTTAGACGCGTCCTCCACCCTCTTGTTGTAAGACCAGTTCAAATACACCGCGGCACACACAAACAGCATGACCGTCAGTATCACCGCATTTCTTTTAATTGCTTTCATAAATACCTCCAAATTTTGAATATTTCGCTCGCCGCGCAGGGCGGTTTATTCCCGCCGGTGCGGGAATCGGACGTGAAATAAAGCCCATTCCCCCGTCGCTGTGCTGCCGTCGAAGCTCCCCTAGGGGGTTCTCCACATAGGGGGCCCGCAGGCCCCCTGTGTGGTCGTTTTTAAAAGGGGTGTCCAGAGGGGGAAAACCGAAATCCCCCTCTGGCCGGTTTTTCTCTCCTTTGTTTCTTTCCTCTCTTTTTGACGAACTCAAAAAGAGAGGAAAGAAAATCCCTCCGCCCCATAAGGGCGGACACCTAACAAAGAGCCCCGCGGCTCAGGAGCGCCTCACCACCATGTAATGGCGGCTCCCCTCTCAAGGTGCGGAAGCTTTTTTACGTCTTAAGACGGCAAACAACTATCCGCTCCCCTGAGAGCCCCGTCGCCGCCTTCACCGCCTCCAAAAGATTCAGCTTTACTCTGGGGTCGTCGGCGCCTTCGGCGGCGACGACGGCGCCGCGGTAGCTGGGGTAGGTATATGACACCTCCACCGCCTCGCTTCCGCCGCCGGAGCGGGAGACTATGACGGCGGACTCCGAGATCTCGCTTCTGCCCTCCCCGTCGCGGTCCTCCGATGATGTCTCGGTGTCCCGCGCCAGCACGCGCTCCCCGTCTGTGGAGAGCGTCAGCAGTACGCGCACCTCTCCGGCGCCGTCCACAAGCGACAGTATCTCCTCAAGCCGCGCCTCCAGCTCCCGCTCGGGTCTTTCCGCGTTCTGAGGGTCCGTAACGGCATTTTCCCCGTCGCCTGTCTTCTTGTCGCCGCCGGTGGGCAGGAGCAGGAGCACGACGCCCAAAAGCAGGACGAGCAGGACGTATTTCGCGCCCTTGAGCTTCTCCGCCGCCGCCTCAAACGTTTTTTTAATGTCCATCTTCCGTGCTCCAAACCTGATTTTCCCGGCTTATGCCCAGCTCCGCCTCTATCACCCTTGAAAGCTCACCGCTCTCATCTCCCTCCAGCAGCGCTTTGACGGGGTACCAGAACCCCTCGTCGCTCCACTTTGCCGTGACGGAGACGCTCCGCAGGGATACGCCCATCGACGCGGCTTTGTCCAATATATATGCCTCGCACCGCTCCTCTATGATAAATCTTGTCTCACTCCTCGCCCTCTCCCCGGCGTCCTCCACAGTCGCCCGCGCCTCGTCGGAGAACCCGGCGGCGTACATACCTATGCCCAGGGCGTCCACGTCGCCGGCGATGCTCAAAAGCGCCGCCATCACAGCAAAGCCGCACACCGCGCCCACGACCCTCTTCCCCTTTCCGGGGGATAACGATCTCGCGACGGCGCACACCACCCCCGTCGCCGCCATCGCCATGACCCATCTTCTCAACGCGTCCAGCATAAATACCTCCTGAAGCTCACATTTGCATACGTCAAAGCTTTTACGCACCCAGGCCCTTCGCCGCGGCTATCACCGATACTGTCAGCATCACCGCCTCTGTCCCCGCCAGCGCCAGCATGAGGGAGTACGCCGTCGCCACGGACTCGATAAAGCCCGTCACCGCCTTGGGAGCCACCGTCTCCGAAAGCGCCGCTGCCGCGCGGAGCACCAGCGAATTTACCGCCAGCTTCAAAAACGGCGCCGCGCACACCGCCGCCACAGCCACGACTCCCGCCGCCCCCGCCGCGCTTCGTATGACGCCCACGCCCGAGGCGACGGCGTCCGCCGCCTCGGAGACCATTCCTCCCACCACCGGCAGGAGCGTTGAGATGGCGGTCTTTGTGAGCTTCACCGTCACCGCGTCCGCCGAGGACGCCACCAGGCTCACGGCGGTGAGATATACGGAAAACGCCAGCGCCGTCACGGTAAGTGCCTGCTTTATGAGCCGGGCCATGAGCTTCGCCGCGCCTCCCACGCCGCCGCCAAACGCCGCCTCCCCGGCAGACGATGCCAGAAACATATATATGAGCGGCACGATCAGCTTTTTGGAGAGCTGGCCCAGCACGTTGAGGAAAAGCGCGGATGCGGCGTATTTCGCCGCCCCGGACGCCGCCGCGCCTGAGACGGCGGAGGCGGACGCCATAACCGGCAGGAGCATGGTGCCGATGTCCGAAAGCTCCCCGATCACCTCCCGCGCCTCCCCCATAAGCGTCCCGAAGCTGCCGACGGTGGAGGCAAGGATCACAAAGACGCCCACGGTGTTCACGTGGTCCACGCCGTTTGGCGCCTCGGTGAGTGACCCCGCGACGGAGCAGAGGACAGCCGCCGCGAGCACGGAGACGCCCCCCGCGAGAGCCCCTCTGAACACCCCTCCAAGTGCCCTTAAAAGGGTACTGAAAACGTTTCCAAACGCTTCGGATACCCCTCCGGACACCCCCTGTGAGGGGGGTAGATTTGCGTTTTTCAGCACCTCCGCCGCCTCCGTGGGCAGCTTTTCCTCAAGCCGGCGGGTGTCGATTATCCCCTCAGAGGGCGCCGCAAGAGCGGTGAAGGAGAGGGCCCGCGACATGAGGAGGAGGGCGAAAAAACCTGTCACCGCGAGCTTTTTCAGGCGGTCCATATGAGCTCCTTCACGGTATGTAAAACGCCGCGCATCACGGGCATAGCCGTCCAGAGAGCCGCCGCCGCGCCCGCAAGCTCCGCTCCCGACGCCGCCGCGCCAAGGCCCGCGTCCCTGCACAGGTCCGCGGCGAGGCGGGAGATCACGGCGATGCCCACGGTTTTCAGCAGTACCGCGAGGACCGTGTCCGATATTCCGCCCAGCTCCGCAACCTCCGCCATAAAGTCCCGTATCTCCCGCAGAGCGCCGGCGGAGGTGAAGATCACAAGGCACCCGGCGGCTATGGCTATGAGCATCGCCATTGCGGGGCTGTCCTTCTTCAGGAGGCTTGCCATAAGCGCCGCCGGGATACAGACGGCGGCGGTTTTCAAAAGCATATCCATTATATCCCAAGGCCCGTCCGAAAAAGCCCGAAAAGGGACTTTATGAGGTCAAAAAGCGACGATATTTCCCGTATAAGCACGAGCAAAACCACCACCAGCCCCGCGATGGTGACCATGAGCGCCTGCTCGTCCCGCCCGGACCTTCCAAGGAGCAGGTTCAGCACTGCCACGAGTATGCCAACGGCGGCGATTTTAAAGATAAGATCAACATTCATTTGCCGGTTCCTTCGTAAATCAGATAAAATGTTCCGTTTTCTGGATTTTAAAGAAGTATTATCACGGCGAATATGCCCGAGGCGATGCCGAAAAAGGCGTGGAGCTTTGAATCCCTCGCCCGCTCCTCCTCGGCTTTGGCAAGAGCCGCCTCCAGCCTTCTCTCCGCCCTGCCGATGGCCTCCGCCTGCTCCCTCACGTCGTACCTGCCCAGGGAGAGCCCCAGGTCGGTAAGGGTCTGCTCCTCCTCGGGCCTCAGGTCCAGCTCACGGCTTTTTTCCACCGCCATCTTCCAGACGGTGAAGAAGGAGCACCTGCCCAGCGCCTCCAATCCCCCGTAAGCCCGGCGGTAGAGCCCTCTCACGGGCGGCGGAGCCTCGCGCGTCAGCTGCTCCAGCACCTCGCGCATGGGAGCCATTCGGGAGCATATCTCGCTTTCCATTATCCGGAGCGAGGCGATGAGCCCCGCCAGCACCGCCGTCCTTTTTCTCAGCGCCAGTACGCCCCGCAGTCCCATGGAGCCCGTGGCGGCTATTATAAGCGCCGCGCCCAGCGCTCTCAGCATGGCTCACCGCCTCCGTTCAAAACCTCAAAGCTCCTGCCGCTCACGGTTTTTTTGATGACCACAAGCCTTTCAAACGCGCCGCCCGACAGCATGTCCCGATAAAGCGGGCGGCTTTTCAGGTCCTCGGCGCCGGAGGCGTGGGCGGTGGCAAGGAGCGACACGCCGCAGTTTCGCGCCCGCTCGATGGCCTCCACGTCCTCGGGCGCGGTTATCTCGTCCAGCGCCACCACCTGGGGGTTCATGGACCGGAGGACGGTCATCACAGCCGCCGCCTTGGGGCACCCGTCCAGAATATCGGTCATGGGCCCCACCTCCAGCTCCGGCACGCCCTCGCGCAGAGCCGCCACTTCTCCCCGCTCGTCGCACAGGGCCACGCGAAGTCCGGGTCTCGCCCCGGAGGGAGTGGAGGCAAGGCGGGTAAGCTCCCTGAGGAGCGTGGTCTTTCCCCCTCCGGGCGGGGCGATTATGAGCGTGGAGCGCAGACGGCGTCCGTCAAAGAGCTTTTCCGCAAAGGCGCCGGCGATCCCCCGCTTTTCACGGGCTATCCTTATGACAGCGGAGGAGTAGGCGCTGTAGCCAGCCGTCTCGCCGCTGGAGAGGTATACGCTCCCGCAAAGCCCCACGCGGCAGCCGCCGCGACAGGATATGTAGCCGTTGGCAAGCTCCCTGCCGGCGGCGTGGACGGAGGCGCCTGTGGCGAGCTCCACCAAAAGCTCCAGCTCCCGGCGGGTCACCCTTTCGCGCCCCAGCTCCGCCTCCCCGGAGGGGAGGAGAACCGTGAGGGGTCTTCCCACACGCACCCTCAGCTCCTCCGCCGCCGCCCTGTCGGTTTTGCAAAGCCCCCTTGCCCTCTCCCGAAGGGAATAGGGCAGTAAGAGCACCGCCCCGTCGTATCGGGACGCCTGATCTTCCGTATCCGTCACAGCCTGTCCTCCTTTGTGTCGCGGCGCTATAGCCGCTTTGTGTGAACGGTACAATGTATGCCGGCGGGAAAAGTTTTATAACCCAAAGAAAAGGTCATTTTGGCGCGGGGGTCACTCAATTTGTACTTCCACTTTTTAAATTACTGTGCTATAATACCTCCAATACATGAACGCGGGAAACGCAGGGGTGCTTATGGTTATTGAGTCCTTCAGTGAAAAAGACACGGTGGACGCCGGGGAGAGGCTGGGAAGGCTTTTGAAGCCCGGCGACGTGGCGGCGTTTTACGGCGGGCTGGGCGCGGGGAAGACGGCGTTCATACGCGGGGTCGCCCGTGGGCTCGGGCTTGACGCCAGGGTTTCCAGCCCCACCTTCACCATCGTAAACGAGTATCTGGGTCCCGTGCCGCTCTTTCACTTTGATATGTACCGTCTGGGCTCCTCCGACGAGCTTTTTGAGATAGGCTGGGAGGACTACCTGACCCGGGGCGGCGTGTGCTGCGTGGAGTGGACGGAGAACGTGGAGGACGCCATGCCCCAGGGGACGGTGCGGGTGAGGATAGAGAAGACCGGAGACAGCTCCCGGAGGATTGAGATAAGCGGGGTGGGACAATGAGGATACTGGCGATAGAGTCCTCCGCCAAGGCCGCGAGCGTGGCGCTTACGGAGGGCGGGGCGCTTATTTCCCAATACTTTCAGGCAAGCGGGCTCACCCACTCCAGGACGCTTTTGAAGATGGCGGAGGACCTGCTTTCAAACCTGGAGCTCACGGTTCGTGACGTGGACGCCGTCGCCGTGGCAAAGGGTCCTGGGTCCTTCACGGGGATAAGGATAGGCGTCGCCGCCGCCAAGGGGCTTTGCTGGGGCGGGGACAGGCCGGTGATAGGCGTATCCACTCTGGAGGCGATGGCGTGGCACGGGGCGGACCGGGAGGACGTCGTAGTCGCCCCCGCCATGGACGCCCGCCGGGGGCAGATATACAACGCCCTATTCCGTTTCGACGCGGGAAGACCCGTGAGGCTGTGCGAGGACCGGGCCGTGGCGCTGGAGGAAATAGCCGGCGAGGCAAAAAAAGCTAAAAAAACTTATTTTTTTGTTGGAGACGGAGCGAAACTGTGTTATAATAGATTTTTGGAGGCGGGACTTCCCGCCCTGCTTCCGCCGGAGCCCCTGCTTTTCCAGTCCGCCTGGGGAGTCGCCAGGGCCGCCGAGGGCAGGACGCCGGAGCCGGGCTTTGACCTTGCGCCGAATTATCTCAGGCTCTCGCAGGCGGAGCGGGAGAGGCTGGAGCGCGAGCGTTCCGAAAAGGAGCGCGGCTGATACCGGTCCCACACTCTAAAGGCACAAACAATACATTCCAAATATTTTATACGGAGGATAAAAACATGGCAGATCTTCATGTACTCGACCACCCCCTCATTCACCACAAGCTTTCAGTTCTGCGCGACAAGAACACCGGCGTCAAGGAGTTCCGTGAGATAGTGGGGGAGATCTCCACGCTCATGTGCTACGAGGCCACCCGCGGGCTCCCCACCGTGGAGACGACGGTCGAGACCCCGGTCGCTCCCGCGCGCGTTCGCACCCTGGGCGACAAGAAAATCACCATTGTCCCCATTTTAAGGGCGGGGCTTGGGATGGTGGAGCCCATGCTGAAGCTCCTCCCCTCCGCCAGGGTGGGCCACATCGGACTTTTCCGCGACCCGGACACCCACGAGCCCATAAAGTATTACTGCAAGATGCCCGACGACATAGCCGAGAGCTCAGTGATTATCGTTGACCCCATGCTCGCCACCGGAGGCTCAGCCTCCGCCGCCATTGACTTCATCAAGGAGTACGGCTGCAAGGACATCACACTTGTGGACATCATCGCCGCCCCCGAGGGCATAGCCGTCATCCGCCGCGACCACCCGGACGTGGACATCTACGTCGCCGCCGTTGACGAAAAGCTCAACGACCACGCCTACATCGTCCCGGGGCTGGGAGACGCAGGAGACCGCATTTTCGGGACAAAATAAGGGGAAAGGCTCATGAAAAAGGCGGTCGGTTCCCTTGTTATCATGGTGATTGCCGCGATTGCCGGATTTTTCCTTGGTGCGGCTTTGGAAAACATAGTTGGAGGAATGATCCTCCTGGCGCTCATCGCGGGGATCGCCTGTATCGTATACGCCGTTGACTGCGCCGGCAAAGAAAGCTCTGGGAAAAAATAATTGTCAGCAGCTCAGAATTTAATATTTTACCGGCGGCATGTACATGCCGCCGGTAAAATATTTGAAGGGAGAAATCCCACCATCTCCGTATGGTTAGGGGGTTCTGCATTATAAGGTAGCTGTAAGCCCCAGTGTCATGATGCCCTCGTTTTCGGCGTAGATCTCGGGGAATTGGGAGAGGGGCAGGGGGGCGGTGCCGGAGCCTACCTCGACGGTGTAGCCGGGGCGGTCGTAGCTTTGAATGAACCAATCCTTGTAGCCGGCGTAGCCGGAAGCGGTGGGGGTGAGCTCAGCCGTGTAGCCGCTGACGGCGGCAAAGCTTTGGGCGATCTCGTAGGACCTTGGCGGCAGGTAATCTAAATATTTCCAATAAATGACACGTCCCTGGGTGTGGTAGGAGATGGTGAGGGTGAAGTCGTGCTGTCTTGTAAGGTTAAAGGCGGCGCGGCTTTCCGGTATCTCCAGCGGGGCGGCGCCCACATAATCTCTCGGCGCCGGGGAAACATAGCCCTGGGCGAATTTTATCTCCCGCGCCTCGTTCCAGCCGGCGGGGTACTGGAGGTTCGGGTCAACGCCGTTTATGTTTGCCTTCCAGCCGTTGGGAAACGGTATCGAGGGGTAATTGGCGGATATTTCCTGCGCCCGGCGGTAATACGCGCCCTCGGTGAGCTCGCCGGTGACCAGGGCGACGCCGTCGGGGTTGACCATGGGCATGAGATAGAGGGTTGTGAGGGCGTAAAGATTCTCCGCGCTCTGCCCGAAGACGGTGGAGCCCAGGGAGCGGGCTCGGGCGTATTTTTCCAAAAATTTCATCAAAAGCGGGCTGGTAATCCACTCGTTGGCGTGGTGGGAGGCGTTGTAGAATACCTCATTTTCGCCTGTACCTATGGTCAGGACGTGGAGGGTCCTGCCCATCACAGATGTGCCGCCGCTGAAGGCGTTTATGAACGGGTAGCGGGCGGTAAGGCCCCGGACGCATATGTCGAGGTATGCCGGGGTGAAGGGCACCTGGGCGGACACCACGTCGAAGCCGCGGGGTATCACCAGGCGTGAGCCCACGCGAAGCCTGAGCGGGTCGGCGGATGGGTTTGCCGTCTCCACGGCGCGGACGGTGGTTCCGAAGGCGCGGGCGAGGGAGTAGATGGTGTCGCCGGGGCGGACCGTGCGGTAAAAAAAGCCGGTGAGCCAGGAGTCCAGCGCCGCCCAGGTGTTGGGTCCCGCCACGCCGTCGGGGGCAAGTCCCCAGGCGGATTGGAAGGCGCGCAGGGCGGAATCGGTCCGGGGACCGAATACGCCGTCAAGGGCGCCCTGGTAAAAGCCCGCGCGGGAGAGGGCGAGTTGGAGAAGCGCGGCGTCGGGTCCCGAGGAGCCGCGGCGCAGTATTTTAAAGGACAAAGAGCTGTCGCCTCCTTGTTTATAATATACAATATACTTTCTCCGTTTATCATATGTTTTTAATTTGCGGAAAATTACGGAAAAGCGGGTTTTTGACGAATTGGAGAGAGCTTCCGGGCCTCCTCGCGGAAGGGCGCGAGGACGGCGGGAAGCAAATATGTGGAAAACCAAAAGCGAAATAAATTTCTACGCTGACCGCGCCGTTTACGGTACATATTAATACAGAGCCGAAGGGCTCAATATTGGTTTGGGAGCGGGAAGAAATGAAGCTAAAATTTGTAAAATTGGCTGCCGGCGCTGTGGCGTGGGCGGCGGCAGCCGTTATTTTCCCGGCGTGCGCCCTTGCCGCGGAGCTTCCGGAGGAGCTGGCGCCGGTGGGCGAGGCCGTGGGCATCGCGGTGAGGACCGAGGGCGTGATGGTCTCGGAGCTTTCGGAGTTCCGGGGAGAGGGCGGAAGCGTCTCCCCCGCCAGGGACGCGGGGCTTTTGCCGGGGGACGTGATAATCGCCATTGACGGCGTGAGCGTGGACTCGGCGGCGGAGATGTCAGAGCTTGTGGAGGCGGCGGGCGACACCGTGACCGTGGGCTACACCCGCGGCGGGGAGGAGCGCCGGACGGTGCTGCGCCCCTATTCCGAGGACGGGGAGCGTTACCTTGGCGTCTGGGTGCGGGACTCGCTCACGGGGATCGGGACCGTGACCTATTTTGACCCCGCCACGGGGGAATTCGGCGCGCTGGGGCACTCAATAGCGGACAGCGCCACGGGCGCGGACGTACCTCTGCGGGAGGGGACGATCCTTGACGCCAGCGTCACGGGCATTACTAAAAGCCGCTCGGGTTCGCCGGGGCAGCTGGGCGGGAGCTTTGACAGGTCCCGGGTGCTGGGCACAATAGACGTAAACTGCGGCTGCGGCATTTTCGGCACGGCGCCGGACGGCTTTGACGGCTGCGGGCTCCTGCCGGTGGCGGGAGCGGACGAGGTGAAGCCCGGACAGGCGAAGATAATCTCCGACGCCTCGGGAGAAAAGCGGGAGTATGCCGTGGAGATCACCCGCGTGTACCGGGGCGGGGAGTCCGGCAGGGATATGATGCTGAAGGTGACGGACCCGGAGCTTCTGGAGCTCACGGGCGGGATCGTCCAGGGGATGTCGGGAAGCCCCATAATCCAGAACGGGAAGCTGGTGGGCGCGGTGACGCATGTGCTCATAAACGACCCGAAGAAGGGGTACGGGGTGTTTGTGGAGAATATGATTAATTCGCAAAAAAAGGCGTAGCCCTTTTTTGAGAGGGGGGACGTGCGGGGAAAATCTCTGAATTTTGCGAAATTCAGAGATTTTCCCCTGCCGTTTTGCTTCGCGCACGCCCCTAAAGGGGCGCACACTCGCAAAACATAAGGTGATTTTTTCGACGTACATGCCGCCGAAAAAATATTGAATTTGGGATTGGCGAAAATTGGGGAAATGGGGCGATTTTTATGTTAACACAACATTTAGTGGTGTTTCATGTATTAAATTCACTAAAAAGTTAGAAATATGGGGGAATTTTTTCAAAAATTTGTAAATTTCCTCTTGCAAAGTTTGTCTTGATATGGTAAATTATTCCTATAAAGATAGAATAAAATTTGTACGTGGAGGAAATTACAATGGACGAAAAGTTGACGGTGCTCATAGCCGACAGGGGCGCGGATTTCAGGGAGCTGCTGGCGGAGGCGATAAACTCCGAGGCGGACATGGAGGTGGTGGGCTCCACCGACAGCGGGCTTGAGGCCATGGAGCTCATCGGGGCGAAGAAGCCGAAGGTGCTGATAACCGACCTTGTGCTGACGGGGCTTGACGGGCTTGGACTTGTGGAGCGCATGTCGGAGCTCTCCCCGGAGCGCAGGCCGGTGGTGATAATAGTTTCCAGCTTTTCCAACGAGAGGACGCTGAACACCGCCTCTCGCGCGGGCGCGGCGTATTTTATGCCGAAGCCCTGCGATATACAGGGGCTCATCTCCCGCGTAAGGGTACTGGCGAGGGAGCAGGGCTTTACGGGCTCCGGGGTAGACCTGTCCGCCGCCCCGGACCCGAATCTGGAGAGCGTGGTGACGGAGATCATTCACGAGATAGGTATCCCCGCGCACATCAAGGGATACCAGTACCTGCGGGAGGCGATAATCCGCACGGTGGAGGACATGGACGTGATAAACGCCGTGACCAAGGTGCTGTACCCGGAGGTGGCGGAGAAATTCGGCACCACGCCCTCGCGGGTGGAGCGCGCCATACGCCACGCCATCGAGGTGGCGTGGGACAGGGGCGACGTGGAGACGCTCCAGCGCTTTTTCGGCTACACCGTGTCGGGGATAAAGGGCAAGCCCACGAACTCCGAGTTCATCGCGATGATAGCGGACAGGCTGTACCTTCAGAAGAAGGGGGAAAGCTCTCAAAAAAGGGCTAATGCCCTTTTTTGAAATAGATTACGTGCGAAAAAGAATTCGGAAATGTCTGCGGACATTTCCGAATTCTTTTTCTGCTGTCGCGCTGCGCGCGCCGCCGGAGGCGGCACACTTGCGCGACATAAGGTGATTTTTCCGACGTACATGCCGTCGGAAAAATATTTGATTTGGGGTTTTTGGCAGTCTGGGAAGTCGGGCTTTATTCTATGCCGGAAAGGTCATAGCCATCAAGCCATTTTGCGGCTTTTTCGCAGACGGTGTGGAGGGTTTCGGGGGAGAAGGGGCTTTCGAGGGCGGCGTTTTTCAGAAGCTCCGTAAAGGGACGGCTGCCGCCCTGACGGGTATAGGCCATATATTTTTCCCAGGCGGCGCGGGGATCGTCCTGCAAAAGCGCCCAGAATTCCAGGCTCACGGTCTGGGCGAGGCAGTAGTCGATGTAGTAGAAGGGGCTCTGGTAGATGTGCCCCTGCCTCTGCCAGCCCTCGCCGTCGGCGAAAAACGGGATATCGCCGTCCAGCCTGAGCCAGGGCTGATAAACACCGAGAAGCCGCTTCCAGGTCTCGTGGCGCTGCTCCGGGGTCATCTCCGGGTGCTCGTAGACCTCGTGCTGGAAGTGGTCCACCAGGGTGCCGTAAGGAATGAAGGTGACAGCCGCCGCCAGGTGGCTGTAACGGAATTTGCGGGCGTCCTCGCCGAAGAAGTCCTCCGCCCAGGGCCACGCCATGAACTCCATGGACATGGAGTGGACCTCGCAGGCCTCCATACCGGGCCAGCAGTAGCTTGATGGGACGCGGTCACGGTTCATCCAGTAGGCGAAGGCGTGTCCCGCCTCGTGGGTGACGACGGTGACGTCGCCCTCTGTGCCGTTGAAGTTGGCGAAGATGAAGGGGACGCGGTACTCGCCCATGCCGGTGCAGTAGCCGCCGCCCGCCTTGCCCTCGGTGGAGAGCACGTCCAGGAGCTGACGGTCCAGCATCATGTCAAAAAATTCCTTTGTCTCGGGTGAGAGCTCGGAGTAGAACTTCCTGCCGGCGTTGAGCACGTCCTCCGCCGTCCCCTTGGGTTTGGGGTTGCCGGAGCGGAAGGACAGCGCCTCGTCGGCGAAGCTCAGGGGGTACTCAACGCCAAGCCTCTCCGCCTGACGGCGGTAGATGGCATCCGCCACGGGGACAAGGTATTTTTGGACGGCCTCGCGGAATCTCTCCACCTCCGCCTTCCCGTAGCAGTTGCGCCCCATTCGGTCGTAGCCCAGGGGGATGTAATTTTCATACCCCAGGTTTTTGCCCATTTGGTCCCTGAGGTGGACGAGCTCGTCGTAGATGCGGTCCAGCTCCGGGCGGTTGTCCCTGAACCATTCGCCCTGCGCCCGCCACGCCGCCAGGCGCCGCTCGTCGTCGGGGTCGGTCTTCAACGGGCCCATCTGGGCGTGGGTGTAGGTCTTCCCCTCAAACTCTATCTGCGCCGAGGCGATGAGCTTTGAGTAGGCGGTGGTCAGCTCGTTTTCCCTCTGCATAAGGGGGATATTTTTGGGCGAGAAGGTCCTGAGGGAGATCTCGGTGTCGGTGAACATGAGGGAGCCGTACTCCGCCTCAAAATCCTTGCGGAACGGGCTTTCAAGCATGGCCCTGTTCCACTCCTGCCCGTACTCGGAGAGCTCCGGTCCCGCCGCGTCCCAGAAGCTCACCTCACCGTCGTAAAACTCGTCCCGGGTGTCGATGTCGTGGCGGATCATGGCAAGCACCGATTGGGCGCCGACGCGCATATCCTCCCGTTCATAGGAGAGGAATACCTCCCTTGCCTCCTCATATGTCTCTGCCTCCCTGAGCCGGCGGATATGTTCGGCACACGCGGCCTTCATCTCCTCCAGATCCGGGCGTTTGTAGGGCATATCGGGGAATTTGATGTTTGTGTCGGGCATCTTCTGACCTCCTGAATTTGATTTTGCAATATTATATCTCTGTTTTGCCGCAAGGTCAAGGAAAAGCCGCCCATGTAATGGACAGCTATATACGCACGGAAAAAATTTCCCGGTTTTTTATATTTTACTATTGACAAGCGCGTGAATACTGTGTATAGTGTATATATACAGTCGACTGTGAGGGATACAATGAACATAATAATATCAAATTCCGACCCAAGGCCCATTTATGAGCAGGTTGGGGAGGCGATACGGAGCGCCATTGTTCGCGGCGAGCTGGAGGCGGGCGAGGCGCTGCCGTCGATACGGGGGCTTTCAAAGGACCTGCGGATCTCGGTGATAACCACGAAGCGGGCGTTTGAGGAGCTGGAGCGGGACGGGTACATTGAGACTGTTCCGGGAAAGGGCTCCTTTGTTGCCGCCTCGGGAACGGGGCTTTTGCGGGAGCGGAGGCTCTCGGAGATCGAGGAAAGCCTTCGGCGGGCGCTGCTGCTGGGGCGCTCGGCGGGGCTTGGGACGGAGGAGCTTACTGAAATGCTCAGGGTTCTGAGCGAGGAGGAATTATGAACGCCATAGAAGCGCGCGGACTTTCAAAAAAATATTCCGGGTTCCAACTGCGGGACGTGAGCTTCACCCTGCCGGAGGGGTCGATAATGGGGCTCGTGGGCGAAAACGGGGCGGGCAAGTCCACGCTCATACGCCTTATTATGGGAGCCGCCGCCGCGGACTCGGGGCAGGTGACGGTGCTGGGGACTCAGACCGTGAGCCCGAAATTTATCAAGGCAAAGGACGATATAGGAGTTGTGCTGGACGAGGCGCACTTCCCCGTGAGCCTCAACGCCGCCCAAATAGGGCGTATAATGGGGGACACCTACTCCCGCTGGGACCAGGGCGAATACGCGCGGCTCCTGCAAAGGCTGGATCTGCCGGAGAAAAAGACCATAAAGAATTTTTCACGGGGCATGACCATGAAGCTGGCCCTTGCCACGGCGCTGAGCCACGACGCGAGGCTCCTGGTGCTGGACGAGCCCACAGGCGGGCTTGACCCAATGGTGCGGGACGAGATACTTGACATACTGGAGGACTTCACCCGCCGGGAGGACAGGTCGGTGCTCATATCCTCCCACATAGTCTCGGATTTGGAGAAGCTGTGCGACTACATCGCCTTTCTCCACAAGGGCGAGCTGCTGCTTTTTGAGGAGAAGGACCGGCTTTTGGAGGAGTACGGCGTCGTCAAGCTCTCCGAGGCTGATTTTGAAGCCGTTCCAAAGGCCGCGGTAAAGGGCGCGCGCCGGGGAAAATACGGCGTGGAGGCGCTGGTTGACAAGTCCGTCGCCGGCTCAGTTCGGGCGGAGAAGCCCACTCTTGAGGACGTGATCATATTTTTCGCGAGGGGGAATCGGGAATGAAGGCGCTTTTAAGGAAGGATATTTATGTGATCCTCACACAGTTCAAGCTTCTCTTCCTGGTGATGATCATATTCAGCGTTATACCCGGCGGGCTGTTCGTGCCCTTCACCTTTATATACTCCACCATGCTCTCCGGCGTATCCATCATGAGCATCGACGAGCAGAGCAAGTGGGACAGCCTGGCGCTGATGCTCCCCTACTCGCGCGGTCAGCTTGTCACGGTGAAGTATATAATGGGCTGGCTCGCCCTGGCGGTGGCGCTGGTGCTCTCGGCGGTATGTCAGTGTCTTTGGGCGGCGCTGGGCAGCGTTCCCCTGCCCGACGGCTTCGCGGCGCAGCTTTGCGTTTTCTCCGCCCTGGCGCTTGCGGTGCAGGCGGTGACCCTGCCGGTGAATTTCTGCTTCGGCATCGCCAAGGGAAGGATCGCCACAATAGTGGTAGTCGCCTTCATCGGCGCCCTCGTCGGCGCGACCATGGGCGAGGGAGACGGCTTTTACACTCTCATCAAGGTCACCTCAAGCATTCCCGGCCCCGTCTACACCGTCCTCGCCGCCGCCCTCTGCGCCGCGACGATACCAATATCCGTGGCGGGATTCAGGAGAAGGGCGGAAAAATAAAAACCCTTGACAAGGAAGGGTCAGGGGAGTTATAATGTAGGCAGAAAAGGGTCGCCGCGGGCGTTTGGCCTTCAACAAGCGGCCTGGTCCTGAGTATTAACGGCTATTCAGGCTACAACTAATGTCATAGCGCAGACAAGACCGTCACTCTTTCCCAGTGGCGGTCTTGTCTTTAAGAAATCTCTAAATTCAATATTTTTCCGGCGGCATGTACGTCGGAAAAATTACCTTATGTCGCGCAAGTGTGCCGCCTACGGCGGCGCGCGCAGTGCGACAGCAGGAAAAAAAGCGTGAATTCCGCAGAATTCACGCTTTTTTTCTGAACATTTCTCAAATGTGAAAAAGGCACAGCCTTTTTTACATTTGATTATATCCCTGAATCTCCGTAATTGGATAGGACGCGGGCGCTGGGGTCGGTTACGGCGCAGTTGGGCCAGGAGCTGTTGGGCATCCAGAAGCCGGCGATCATCTCCGCCTGTCCTGGATAATATTTCTCAAAAATCTCCCGGTAAAGCAGGCTCTCCTTGGTGAAGGGGGCGCAATAGGCGTATTTTTTGCGCTTTTCCTCAAATTCCGCGTCGGTGTAGAGCCCGTCGGCGTACTCCTTCAGGTCGTCCACCATGGAGTGCCCCACGGCGTCGGAGAAGGCGGCCTTCTGGCGCCAGAGTATCTGCCCGGGGAGGATGTCGTCAGCCTCAAAGGCGTGGCGGAGAAGGTATTTGCCCATGTTGTATTTGTTCATCTTCAGCTCCGGGTCTATCTTCATCACGTACTCCACAAAGTCCAGGTCGCCGAATGGCACCCGCGCCTCCAGGGAGTTTACGGATATGCACCTGTCGGCGCGCAGGACGTCGTACATGTGGAGCTCGCGCACACGCTTTTGGCTCTCAAGCTGGAATTGGGCGGCGTCGGGGGCGAAGTCGGTGTACTTGTAGCCGAAGAGCTCGTCGGATATTTCGCCCGTAAGCAGTACGCGGATGTCCGTCGTCTCGTGTATCGCCTTGCAGACGAGGTACATTCCCATGCTGGCGCGGATGGTGGTGATGTCCCAGGTGCCAAGGGCCCTTATCACCGTCTCAAGGTTCTCTATCACCTCGTCGCGGGTCATGAAGACCTCAGTGTGGTCGGCGCCGATATACTCCGCCGCCTGCCTTGCGTATTTAAGGTCGATGGCGTCCTTGTCCATGCCGATGGCGAAGGTGCGTATACTCCTGCCAAGTATTTTGGCGGCGATGGCGCAGACGAGGCTGGAGTCCAGCCCTCCCGACAGCAAAAAGCCGATGGGGGCGTCGGAGTCCAGGCGCTTTTCCACAGCGGCTATGAGCCTTCCCCTGATGCCGGCGCAGACCCGGTAGACGGAGCCGGAGATGTACTCGCCGTCAACGCTTGAAATATCCCGGTAGCGGACGAATTTGCCGCCAACCCAGTAGTGCCCCGGCGGGAAGGGCATGACCCTGTCACAGAAGGGCGTCAGGTTCTTGGGCTCGCTGGCGAATGCCGCCGAGCCGTCGGGAAGATAGCCGTAGTAAAGAGGCCTTATGCCGATGGGGTCGCGGGCGGCGACAAGGCCAAGCTTCGCGTCATAAATGATCATGGCAAACTCCGCGTCGAGCCTTGCGAACATGCCAAGCCCCAGCTCCCTGTAAAGGGGAAGGATTATCTCGCAGTCAGAGTCGGACTTGAATTGATACTTTTTCGCGATGCGGCGGCGCACCGGACGAAAGCCGTAGAGCTCGCCGTTGCAAACCACCATGTTCCCGTCCAGCTCAAAGGGCTGCATCCCCTCGGGCGTCAGGCCCATGATGGCAAGGCGGTGGAAGCCCAGCCAGCCCTCCCCCGCCTCCACGAAGCGGGACATATCGGGGCCGCGTGAGACTGTCTCCTCAAAGCCGCGCATGGCAAGCTCCAGCGGTATTGAACGCTTTGTAAAGCCGATTATCGAGCACATAAAAAAGCCTCCTGACAAAAGGGCGCGGATCCGCCCCTCGTGGGAAGGCGGAATCCGCACCCTTGCAGATCCAACAAAAACAAAATACGTCTGGATTTTACATGAAAATGCGCCGTATGTCAAGTGATTTTTGCAGGATTTGAATTTGGAAAATTCATTTTGGAGGGGTGAACAAATCGGCGGGCGGAAACATGGGGTTTTTGGGCTTTACACAGCGTTGACAAGCGGCATTTTTGAGCCTATAATCTTATTAAAATGGATAAAAAGGGGCTGTTTCCATGGTCAAGGTAAACAATAACTTCCAAAAGCTCCCCGGCGGCTACCTCTTTCCCGAAATCGGGCGGCGGACCAGGGCGTTTCAGGCGGAAAATCCACCGAAGCCCATCATACGCATGGGCATCGGCGACGTGACGCGCCCCCTCGCTCCCGCGGTCGTTGAGGCGATGGTGAAGGCGAGCCGGGAGATGGGAAAACAGGAGACCTTCAGGGGCTACTGCGAGGAGACCTGCGGCGCTTACGATTTCCTCCGCTTCGCCATACGCGACTCCTACAGGGAGCGGGGCGTGGAGATAGCGGACGACGAGATATTCGTCTCCGACGGCGCGAAATCCGACTGCGGGAACATCGGGGACATCTTTGACCGGGACAACGTGGTGGCGGTGTGCGACCCGGTCTACCCCGTATATGTGGACACCAACGCCATGGCGGGCAGGGCCGGCGACTACGACGGGGAGAGGTGGACGAACCTTGTCTATCTGCCCTGCACAGCGGAAAACGGCTTCTTCCCGGCGCTGCCGGAGAGGGTGCCGGACATGATATACATCTGCTCCCCCAACAACCCCACAGGCGCCGCGGCAACAAAGGAGCAGCTGAAGGTGTGGGTTGACTACGCAAACGAGCATGGCAGCGTGATACTCTTTGACTCCGCCTATGAGGCGTTCATCACCGAGCCCGGTATCCCCCACAGCATATTTGAGGTGGAGGGCGCAAAGACCTGCGCCATTGAGTTCCGCTCCTTCTCCAAGTCCTCCGGCTTCACCGGCAACCGCTGTGCCTACACGGTCATACCCAAGGCGCTCATACGGGACGGCGTGAGCCTGCGGGATATGTGGAACAGGCGCATGGGCACAAAGTTCAACGGCGTGCCATATGTCATTCAGCGCGCCGCCGAGGCCGCCCTCTCCCCGGAGGGGCGGGAGCAGTCAATGGAGAGCGTCAGGTATTATTTAAACAACGCCAGGGTCATACGGGAGGCTCTTTCCGGCGCGGGGCTTACGGTGTACGGCGGCGTAAACGCGCCCTACATCTGGTGCGGCACGCCCAACGGCATGGGCTCCTGGGAGTTCTTTGACAGGCTCCTCCATGAGGCGTGCGTGGTCACCACCCCCGGCGCGGGCTTCGGTCCCTCCGGCGAGGGCTACGTCCGCCTCACGGCCTTCGGGACATACGAGAACACCTGCGAGGCTATGGAAAGAATCAAAAAAATGTTGTCATGAGGGACGTTTCAGGCTGATCGCGATATTAAGGAGAGTTTATATGGGAAAGGCATATTTGATTCTGGAAAACGGGAAAAAATACGAGGGGGAGTCCTTTGGCAGGGCGGGGACAAGCGTCGGAGAGCTTGTTTTCACCACGGGCATGACGGGCTGTGTTGAATCTCTTACGGATCCCAGCTATTTCGGGCAGCTGGTAATTTTTACGTTCCCGATGTTTTGTAATTACGGTGTTGCCGACGCGGACATGGAAAGCTCATCTATCCATGTCCGCGGAGCTATAGTCAGGGAGGTTTGCGCCGAGCCCTCCAACTTCCGCTGTCAGGAGACGATACAGCAGTTTATGGAGCGAATGGGCATCGTGGGCATCTCCGGCGTGGACACCCGGGAGCTTACGCAGATGATCCGCGACGGCGGCGTAATGAACGCGGTGATAACCGACGACCCGGACTACGACTGGCGCGGGCTCCGTGATTTTCGCGTTGAGGGCTCCGTCGAGGCGACAAGCACGAAAAAGCCGGAGATACTCCTCCCCGAGGGCGAGGCGAAGCGCACCGTGGCGCTCATGGACTACGGTGCCAAGGGCTCCATCACGGAGAACCTTTTAAAGCGCGGCTGCCGGGTGGTGGTGCTCCCCTACGATTCAAGCGTGGAGACCGTTATGAGCTACGACCCGGACGGGATCATGCTCTCCAACGGTCCCGGCGACCCCAAGGACAATGTGGGGTGCATAGAGGTGATAAAGTCGCTTTTCGGTAAAAAGCCCATGTTCGGCATATGCCTGGGGCACCAGATGATGGCAATTGCCGCCGGCGGCAAAACGGAGAAGCTGAAATTCGGTCACCGGGGCGCCAACCAGCCGGTGAAGGACCTGGAGACTGGGAGGGTATATATCACCTGCCAGAACCACGGCTACGCCGTGAGCGTCTCGGACATTGAAAGGGTCGGCGGCAAGATGCGCTTTGTGAACGTGAACGACGGCACCTGCGAGGGCGTGGACTATCCGGGGAAAAACGCCTTCTCCATGCAGTTCCACCCGGAGGCCCACGGCGGGCCCAGGGATACCGAGTGGGCGTTTGACAGATTTATGGACATGATGGAGGTGCGGTAATGCCTTTAGACACTTCGATAAAAAAAGTAATGGTCATCGGCTCAGGCCCCATCGTCATCGGACAGGCGGCGGAGTTTGACTATGCCGGCACGCAGGCCTGCCGGATACTCAAGCAGGAGGGCGTCAAGTCCGTCCTTGTAAACTCCAACCCCGCCACGGTCATGACCGACGGGGATATGGCGGACAGCGTGTACTTAGAGCCTTTGAACGCCGACACCGTCAAGCGCATAATTCTCAAGGAGAAGCCTGACTGCCTCCTGGCGGGGCTGGGAGGGCAGACGGGGCTCACCATAGCCATGCAGCTCACCCACGAGGGGTTCCTGGCGAAGCACGGCGTGCGGCTCATCGGCACCAACGCCGAGGCCATAGACAAGGCGGAGGACCGGGAGCTTTTCAAGGAGACCATGGAGAAGATAGGTCAGCCCTGTATCCCCTCGGACATCGCCAACGACGTGGAGACCTGCGTCGAGATAGCGGACCGCATCGGCTACCCCGTCATCGTCCGCCCCGCCTTTACCCTGGGCGGCGGAGGCGGCGGCGTGGCATATTCCGCCGACGAGCTCAGGCGCGTGGCGTTCGTGGGGCTGGAGACCTCCCCCATACATCAGGTACTCATCGAGAGATACATCTTCGGCTGGAAGGAGATAGAGTTCGAGGTCATCCGCGACGGCGCGGGGAACGTGATAACCGTCTGCTCCATGGAAAACTTCGACCCCGTGGGCATACACACCGGCGACTCCATCGTTGTGGCCCCGGCGCTGACTCTCATGGACCAGGAGTACCAGATGCTCCGCTCCGCCGCTCTGGACATAATTACGGAGCTTGGCATCGAGGGCGGGTGCAACTGCCAGTTCGCCCTGAACCCCGAGAGCTTCGAGTACGCGGTCATCGAGGTAAACCCCCGCGTCTCCCGCTCCTCCGCCCTGGCCTCAAAGGCGACGGGCTACCCCATAGCCAAGGTAGCGGTGAAAATCGCCCTGGGCTACACCCTTGATGAGATAAAAAACGACATCACCGGAAAGACCTACGCCTGCTTTGAGCCCACCGTGGACTACTGCGTGGTAAAGTTCCCCAAGTGGCCCTTCGACAAGTTCCACGGCGCCGAGCGCAGGCTGGGCACACAGATGAAGGCCACCGGCGAGGTCATGTCCATAGCTCCCAACTTTGAGTCCGCCCTCATGAAGGCCATACGCGGCGCGGAGATCGGACAGCAGACGCTGAACCGCGCCCCCGTCCCCGGAAAGGCCCTGGAGGAGCGGCTCGCCGCAATGGACGACCTTCGCATTTTCACGGTCTTTGAGGCGCTCAAGGCCGGCGTCAGCCACGAGCACATCCATGAGGTCACCATGATAGACAAATGGTTCCTCTCCAAGCTCCAGAATTTGGTGGATTTTGAGGCGTACATCGCGAAAAACGGCATTGACGGCGAGACTTACCTTCGCGGCAAGCGTTACGGATACACCGACGCCGCCCTCCGCGCCATATCCGGTCAGGCGGAGATACCGCACCTTGACCCCGTGTACAAGATGGTGGACACCTGCGCCGCCGAATTTGAGGCGGAGACGCCCTACTACTACTCCGCCTACAACGACAAGTGCGACTCCCGCCCCCTCCCCCGCCGCCGCATGAGCGTCATCGTCATTGGCTCCGGGCCAATACGCATAGGTCAGGGCATAGAGTTCGACTACAGCTCCGTCCACTGCGCCGTAACCTTAAAGAAGCTGGGCTACGACGTGGTGATAATAAACAACAACCCCGAGACTGTCTCCACCGACTACGACACGGCGGACAGGCTCTACTTCGAGCCGCTGACGCCCGAGGACGTGATGGGCGTGATAAAGGTGGAAAAGCCCGTGGGCGTGGTGGTGGCCTTCGGCGGTCAGACGGCGATAAAGCTCACGGAGTACCTTGATAAGCAGGGCATACGCATACTTGGCACCTCCGCCGAGGGCATAGACCTTGCCGAGGACCGGGAGCGCTTTGACGCGCTTTTGGAAAAGCTGGGCATTAAGCGTCCACGCGGCTTCGGCACCCACACCTTAGAGGAGGCGCTGAACGCCGCCGAGACTCTGGGCTACCCCGTGCTGTTGCGCCCCTCCTACGTCATAGGCGGGCAGAACATGGTCATCGCCCACGACGAGAACGACGTGCGCAGCTACATGGCGCTGATCGTGGCAAGCACCGAGCGTGAGGACAACTCCGTCCTTGTTGACAAGTATATGCCCGGCACCGAGCTGGAGGTGGACGTCATATCCGACGGCACCGACGTGCTCATGCCCGGTATCATGGAGCACATCGAGCGGGCGGGCGTCCACTCCGGCGACTCCATAGCCGTCTATCCCCCCTACAACCTGACGGACAAGATGATGGACCGGGTGGTGGAGTGCTCCACGCGCCTCGCCCTTGAGCTGGGCACCCGGGGGCTTGTGAATATCCAGTACCTCATCTACAAAAAGGAGCTCTACGTCATCGAGGTGAACCCCCGCGCCTCCCGCACAGTGCCATACCTCTCCAAGGTCACCGGCATACCCATGGTGGACGTGGCGAGCCGCGTCATGATGGGCGCAACCCTCAAGGGGCTGGGATACGAGCAGGTTTTGTGCGACACGCCCCCATATTACGCCGTAAAGGTGCCGGTGTTCTCCTTTGAAAAGATTACCGACGCCAACTCCATGTTGGGGCCCGAGATGAAGTCCACCGGCGAGGTCCTGGGACTTGGACGCACCTTCTCCGAGGCGCTTTTCAAGGGTCTGCGCGCCGCCGGCTACAACCTCTCCGGCGCCTTCACCCCCGGCAGGAACGGGGTTCTGCTCTCCATCGAGAACCACGAGCTTCCCGAGGTGGTGAAGCTCGCCAAGAAGGTAAACGACCTGCACATGAAGCTCTACGCCACGCCCGATACCGCCGGCGTCGTTGAGGCCCTGGGCATTGACGTGACGCCCGTCAAGCACGTCCACGACGCCTACTCCCTGATGGACGAGGGGGCAATAAGCTTCATCGTCTACACCGGCGCCCTCTACGACGACACCATGGGCGACTTCATCGACCTTCACGCCAGGGCCGTGCGGCTGCGTATCCCCTGCATAACCAGCCTCGACACCGCCGACGCCGTGACGGACACTTTGGCAAGCCGCTTTACAAATGAGAACACGGAGCTTGTGAACCTGAACGGTATGCGAAAGACCCGGGAGCTCATACACTTCGCCAAGATGCACACCTGCGGCAGCGACTACATCTTTTTTGACAACCGGGACGGGCGCATCACAAGCCCCGAATCCCTCTCCGTCACCCTCTGCGACCGGGTCACCGGCATAGGCGGCGGGGCTCTGGTGCTCATTGAAAATTCCGCCGGGGCGGACGCAAAAATGCGGATATTCAACCGGGACGGCACCGAGGGGCGCATGGCCGCCAACTCCATCCGCTGTGTGGGCAAGTACCTCTTTGACAAGGGCATAGTCCGCCACGAGCACATGACCATACAGACCGACACCGGCATACGCTCCCTCCAGCTCTACACCCGCAACGGGCGCGTCAGCACCGTCAGCGTCCACATGGGCACCGCCTTCCTTGACGCCCGCAGAATGCAGGTGAACCTCATCGGCAAATCCCGCGTTGTGGACGAGCCTGTAACCGTGGGCGGGCAGGAGTACCGCATAACACTCTCCACCCTGGGCGTCCCCCACTGCACCGTGTTCACCGACGACCTGGGCGGCGTGGACGTGGAGGGCGTGGGCTCAGCCCTGGTGGGCTCCGGCATACTGCCGGAGGGCGCCTTCGTGGAGTTCGTGAAGGTGGTAAATGACGACACCCTGCGCATACGCGTCTACGCCCCCGACGAGGGCGAGACGCGCGCCAACGGCACCGCCGCCTGCGCCGCAGTCATCGCCGCCACCGAGCGCGGCAGCCTCAAAAAGGCCCGTGACATCACCGTGAAGCTCCCCGGCGGCGACGTAACCGTAAACTACTCCGACGAGCTCGTCACCCTCACCGGCGACGCCGTGATGGTGTTCGAGGGCGTTTACGAGTATTGATCGCCGCGGAAAAACGGTGAAATTCATTATATTTGTGCAAAATGCCATCTTGTCTTTTGGATAATAAAGTGTTATTATCTACGTAACAGATGGCCCGTGAGGTGCTGTATGAAAAATACCGTATCCGCAAACACTTTTTTCAGCTATTATTTCGGCTTTACCTTCTTTTACGGTAAGGCTTAATGGGTTTGGCTGAAAAAGGTTGACGGGCACACATAAAAGACGCCTTTGACCCTCGCAGTCAGACCGACTGCGAGGGTTTTTTTACGGCACAAAAAAGGAGAGCGTTACCATGATAGTCATTCTCAAGGAAAACCCCAATCAGCTCCAGGTCGACTCTTTGATGACCTGGCTTCGCAGCAAGAACATCGAGATACACACCTCCATCGGCGAGCACCAGACGGTCCTGGGCCTTGTGGGCGACACCTCCCAGCTGGACATGGACCTCCTCCTGGCGCTGGACATCGTGGAGGACGTGAAGCGCATACAGGAGCCCTACAAGAACGCCAACCGCAAATTCCACCCGGAGGACACTGTCATTGAGGTGGGTGACACCAAAATCGGCGGCGGGAACCTGACCCTCATCGCCGGACCCTGCTCGGTGGAGAACGAGGCGCAGATAATTGAGGTCGCTAAGGCCGTGAAGGCCAGCGGCGCCACGATTTTGCGCGGCGGCGCCTTCAAGCCCCGCACCTCCCCCTACTCCTTCCAGGGGCTCCACGGCGAGGGGATACGTCTTTTGAAGCTCGCCCGGGAGGTCACGGGCCTCCCCATCGTCACGGAGCTCATGGACGCCTCACACCTGCCGCTTTTTGAGGACGTGGACATCATTCAAATCGGCGCCCGGAATATGCAGAATTTTGAGCTCTTGAAGCTCTTGGGCCACATCGACAAGCCCATTTTGCTAAAGCGCGGCCTTGCCAACACATATGAGGAGCTTTTGATGAGCGCCGAGTACATCATGGCGGGCGGCAACCACAAGGTGATCCTCTGCGAGCGGGGCATACGCACCTTTGAGACGTACACCCGCAACACCCTGGACGTCTCCGCCGTTCCCGTGCTCAAAAAGCTCTCCCACCTTCCCGTTATCATCGACCCCAGCCACTCCGCCGGAAAGTGGGAGCTGGTGGACCCCCTGAGCTGCGCCGCCGTCGCCGCCGGAGCTGACGGGCTCATCATCGAGGTACACAACGACCCCGCCCACGCCATGTGCGACGGCCCCCAGTCCTTAAAGCCGGAGGTCTTTGACGCCCTGGCGAACAAGCTGAGAGCGATCCATAAGGTGGTTTCTGCCCAGAAATAAGGGAGGTTATATTATGTCAACCGTCGGCATCGTCGGCCTGGGGCTCATCGGGGGCTCCATGGCAAAGGCGATCAAATTTCACACCGACCACGCCGTCTACGGCGCGGACCTGAACCGGGACACAATGTCCCTCGCCTTCGCCTCGGGGGCAATTGACAACGTGCTGGACGCGGGCTCCATCGGGGACTGCTCCCTGATCCTTGCCGCCCTCCCCCCACGGGCGCTCATAGACTGGGCGAGGGAGAACGCCCCCCGCATCTCACCCTCCGCCTGCGTGGTGGACCTGTGCGGCGTAAAGCGGCTCATAGTTGACGCCCTGCGCCCGCTATCGGAGGAGTACGGCTTTTCCTACGTGGGCGGGCACCCCATGGCGGGAAAGGAGCACGGGGGCTTTAAAAACTCCACCGCCCTCCTCTTTTCGGGCGCGTCCATGATACTCACCCCCGACGAGCGGGCGGACGCGCCGCTTTTGGAGGAGCTTAAAAAATTCTTCCTGTCCCTGGGCTTCGGCTCCATCACCTACTCCACCCCCGCCGAGCACGACAGGATAATCTCCTACACCTCGCAGCTGTGCCACATCACCTCCTCCGCCTTTGTCAAGTCCCCCACGGCGCAGACGCACATGGGCTTCTCCGCCGGCTCCTTCCGGGACATGACGAGAGTGGCGTACCTGGACGAGGGAATGTGGACGCAGCTCTTCATGGCTGACCGGGACTACCTCACGGCGGAGCTGGACACCCTCATCACACACCTTTGCGAGTATCGGGACGCCCTGGGCTCCGGCGATGAGGACAGGCTTTGCGAGCTTCTGCGCGAGGGGCGGGAGCTGAAGATGACGGCGGGAGGTACATGATGGAAAAAATGACACTTCACGTTGACGCGGGCTCCGGCTACGATATTATCATCGGCTCCGGGCTTATAGACAGCGCCGGAAAATATATAAGCTCCGCCCTCCCAAAGGCGAAGCGGCTCTTTGTGGTGACCGACTCCAACGTCTCTCCCCTCTACGGCGCGCGCCTTGTGGCGTCTTTGGAGATAGAGAGCTTTGAGGTCCACACCCACGTCGTCCCGGCTGGGGAGACCTCAAAAAGCGCGGAGAACCTCATATCCCTCTGGGAGTGGATGACCGCCCACGGCGTCACCCGTACCGACGCCGTAGTCGCGCTGGGCGGCGGGGTCGTGGGGGACCTGGCGGGCTTCGCCGCGAGCACGGTATTGCGGGGCGTGGGGCTGGTGCAGATACCCACCACGCTCCTCTCCCAGGTGGACTCCTCCGTAGGCGGCAAGACCGCCATCGACCTCTCCGCCGGAAAGAACCTGGCGGGCACCTTCTACCAGCCTGACCTGGTCCTCATGGACCCGGACGTCCTCTCCACCCTGCCCCTCCCCGTGTTCATGGCGGGAATGGCGGAGGTGGTCAAGTACGGGTGCATTTGGGATCCGGATTTCTTTGATTTCCTCTCCGCCCGCCCTGACCGCGCCGCGCTTACGGAGGACATAGGGCACATACTTTATACCTGCTGCGACATAAAAAGGCAGGTGGTCAACGCCGACGAGCGTGACACCGGTCTTCGGCAGATATTGAACTTCGGTCACACACTGGGCCACGCCTACGAGCTTGCCGGGAATTACACCGAGTGGTCCCACGGCGAGGCTGTGGCGGCGGGCATGGTTATGGCGGCGAAGCTGGGCGTGGAGCTGGGGGTGACAGTGCCGGAGGCGCCCGAAAAAATCGAGGCGGTTCTCGCCGCCCTGGGCCTGCCCACCCGTATCCCCTGCGGCTTTGAGTACATCGAAAGGGCCGTGGGCGTGGACAAAAAGGGCTCCGGCGACCTTGTGACGCTCATTCTCCTTGAGGACATAGGCGTTGTTAAGCGCCTCAAGCTCAAAAAGTCCCGGGTGCTTGAGGTTCTCTCCGCCATGTCCCGGAGGTGACTATGGACATACGCGTTTTTCCGGGTCCCCTCCGGGGCGAGGTGACCCCTCCGCCCTCAAAATCCCTGAGCCACCGGGCGCTGACAGCGGCGTACCTGGCGGGCTCACGCGACAGGATACACAACCTTGCCGTCTCCCGCGACATCGACGCCACCGCCCGGTGCATGGACGCGCTTTTTGACATTGAAAACGGCTTCCCCACCCTTGACTGCGGCGAGTCCGGCTCCACTCTGCGCTTTCTCATACCCCTCTCGCTTATAATGCGCGGCGGCGCTAAATTTGTGGGGCACGGACGGCTCATGGAGCGCCCGCTGGAGCCATA
Organism: uncultured Oscillospiraceae bacterium; assembly: GCA_947627285.1. GTDB lineage: Bacteria > Bacillota > Clostridia > Oscillospirales > Oscillospiraceae > RUG626. The sequence goes on along the minus strand of CANQVL010000002.1, from coordinate 172,368 downwards.
TTTTGACATTTTCCGCGCTAAGGGGATCCATTGGGAGCTCACGGGCGGGGGACTCACGGTGTCCGGCGCGCTCACCCCCGGCGAGTACCGCCTCCCCGGTCATGTCTCCAGCCAGTTCGTCACCGGGCTTCTCTACGCCCTCCCGCTCCTCCACGGGGACTCCGAGATAGTCATGGACTCCCCCCTGGAGAGCCGAGAGTACGTGACGATGACGCTTGACGTGCTGAGGCGCTTTGGCGTTTCGGCGGAAAACCTGGACTTCCGGCGCTTTCAGGTCCCCGGCGGACAGCGCTATCTGCCCTGCGATTACACCGTGGAGGCGGACTGGTCCCAGGCGGGCTTCTGGTACGCGGCGCGGGCGCTGGGAAACGACGTCGCCGTCACCGGTCTTGACCCCCACTCCCCCCAGGGGGACAGGGCGGTCGCGGACCTGTATAAGCTTCTCTCCGCCGGCGGCGACTGTGAGATTGATGTGTCCCAGATACCCGACCTGCTCCCGCCCCTTGCCGCCATGTCCGCGTCAAGGCGTGGCGAGACGCGCTTTACAAACGCCGCGCGGCTGAGGATAAAGGAGTCGGACCGCATAGCCTCCACCGCCGCCATGCTCCGCTCCTTTGGCGTTGAGTGCCGGGAAGGACCGGATTTCCTCTCCGTCGCCGGCGCCGAAAGCCTTCTCCCCTGCGCTGTGGACGGGGCAAACGACCACCGGATAGTGATGGCGGCGGCAGTTTTGTCCACCCGCGCTAAGGGTCCCGTCACGATCCTGGGCGCCCAGGCGGTGGATAAGTCCTACCCCACGTTTTTTGAAGATTTCAAACGCCTGGGAGGTGTTTTCCATGTCCTCTGAGATAGGAAGGGCGCTTAAAATATCCGTATTCGGTCAGTCCCACGGGAGGGCGATAGGCGTCGTCATTGACGGCCTTCCCGCCGGCGAGCCGGTGGACGGGGAGGAGCTTTACGCCTTCATGTCCCGCCGCAGGCCCGGCGCGTCCCGCCTCTCCACCCAGAGGAGCGAGGCGGACAGACCTGTGTTCCTCTCCGGGCTTGTAAACGGCGTCACCGCCGGCTCGCCCCTGTGCGCCGTAATTGAGAACACCGACACCCGCTCCGGCGACTACGCCGCCCTCACTGACCTCCCCCGTCCCTCCCACGCGGACCTCACCGCCAGGGCGCGGTACGGCGAGGCGGTGGATATGCGCGGCTCCGGTCACTTCTCAGGGCGTCTCACCGCCCCACTGTGCATAGCCGGGGGCATAGCGAAGCAGCTTCTTGCCCGCCGTGGCATATTCACAGGCGCGCACCTTCTCAGTGTTGAAAACGAAGCTGACGATCCGTTCCCTTCCGAGCCCACATCGGAGCTTTTCTCCGCCGTCGCCGCAAAGCCCATTCCCGTCGTCTCCGACGGCGCGGGCGATCGAATGGCGCGGGCGGTGGAGCGCGCCCGGGCGGAGGCGGACAGCGTGGGCGGCGTCATCGAGTGCGCCGCCGTCGGACTCCCCGCGGGGCTGGGCTCCCCCATGTTCGACGGGATAGAGAACCGCCTTGCCGCCGCCCTCTTCGGCGTTCCCGCCGTTAAGGGCGTGGAGTTCGGCGCCGGGTTCGCGGCGGCGAAAATGCGCGGCTCCGCCCACAACGACCCATACATCATCGAAAACGGAAGGATAAAAACGACGAAAAACGACGCCGGCGGGATAATCGGCGGCATAACCACGGGTATGCCCTTAGTGGTAAAATGCGCCATGAAGCCCACGCCCTCCATAGGGCTACCGCAGAAAACCGTCAGCGTCTCCAAAATGGAACCGGCGGAGCTGGAGATAAAGGGCCGCCACGACCCGTGCGTCGCCATTCGCGCCGTCCCCGTGATAGAGGCGGTCACCGCTTTTACAATACTGGACATATTACTGGAGGAACAAGGCCATGGAAATGACTGAGATACGAAAGAGAATAGACGAGATAGACGATAAGTTCCTCAAGCTCTTTCTTGAGCGCATGGAGCTTGCCGGGGAGATCGCCCGTGTCAAGGCCCGGGACAACCTGCCCATTCTCAACAAGGAGCGGGAACGGGAGATTTTAAAGAACGTGTCGGACAGCTCCGGCGAGTTTGACCTGTATTCCCACAGGCTCTTTTCCACCGTCCTTGAGCTGAGCCGCACCTACCAGAGGGGCATCGTCAAAACCGGCTCGGCGGTGCGCTCCTTCATCGAAAAATCCCTGGAAAACGTCCCCGAGCTCTTTCCCGAGGACGGGCTCATCGCCTGCCAGGGGGTGGAGGGCGCCTACTCCCAGATGGCGGCGGACAGGATGTTCCCCCGAGGCAAGCTCATCTACTTCAAAACCTTTGAGGCTGTATTTGACGCGGTGAAAAACGGCTTCTGCCGCTTCGGTATCCTCCCCATCGAGAACAGCTCCAACGGCTCCGTGAGGGCGGTCTATGACCTTCTCCAGACTAAGGAGGTGTCCATCGTCCGCAGTGAACGGCTGTGCATCTCCCACGAGCTCCTGGTAAAGCCGGGGGTGAAGCTCTCCGAGGTCCGGCGCGTGATCTCCCACGAGCAGGCGCTGGGACAGTGCAGTGAATTTCTCAAATCCCTGGGCGACAGGGTGGAGGTGGAGCGCTGTGACAACACCGCTATGGCGGCGAAGTACGTGGCGGAGTCCCCCGACCGCTCCGTCGCCGCCATATCCAGCTCCAACTGCGCGGAGCTCTACGGTCTGGAGGCGCTCCCCTGCGGGCGCATACAAAATTCCGACAACAACTACACCCGCTTCATCTGCATAACCAAGTCCCCCGTGGTATACCCCGGCGCCAACCGCATAACCCTGGTGCTGTCCTGTGAGCACCGCCCCGGCGCGCTTTACGACGTACTGAGCCACATCTCCGCCCTGGAGCTGAACCTCATAAAGCTTGAGTCCTGCCCCATGGTGGGCCACGACTTTGAGTTCCTTTTCTTCTTTGAGATCGAGGCGTCCGTCCGGGACCCCAAGGTGGTGGATATGCTGGAGAGCCTTGAGCACTCCTGCCGCTCCCTGAAGTACCTGGGCAACTACCAGGAGGTCTGACCATGCGGCGGGTTTTCGGGCTTGTGGGGAGGAAGCTGGGGCACAGCCACTCCCCCGCCATCCACGCCATGCTGGGCTGTCGGGGCTATAAGCTCTATGAGCTTGAGCCGGAGGAGCTGGGCGGCTTCCTCCGCCGCCCGGACCTGGGGGGTGTCAACGTCACCATACCCTACAAGCGGGACGTATTCGATCACGTAGATTACGTGGACCGCGCGGCGATGGAGATCGGCGCCATCAACACCATTGTCAACCGGAACGGCGAGCTCACAGGCTACAACACCGACATAGACGGCCTGAAATACGCCCTGAGGCGGGGCGGGATAGATCTGCACGGCAAAAAGACGGTCATTCTCGGCTCCGGCGGCACCTCCCGCACAGCCACAGCCGCCGCGAAGTCCCTGGGCGCGCGTGAGACGGTGATAATCTCCCGCTCCGGCGAGAATAACTACGGTAACCTGGAGAAAAACTCCGACGCGGACATACTCATCAACACCACCCCCGTGGGCATGAGCCCAAACTGCCCCGCGTCGCCCGTGGACCTGCGGGCCTTCCCGCGTCTCCAGGGCGTGATGGACGTGGTATACAACCCCATCCGCACGGGGCTTATCATGCAGGCGGAGGAGCTGGGCATACCCCATACCGGCGGCCTTGCCATGCTGGTGGCCCAGGCAAAGGCGGCGGAGGAGCTGTTCTTCCGCAAAAAAATCGACGACTCCAAAATCGAGGAGATAACCTCCGCCCTCGCCCGTAACGTGACAAACATCGTCCTCATCGGTATGCCCGGCTGCGGCAAGACAACCGTGGGCAAATTCTTAGCCCGTATGTCCGGCAGGGAGCTGGTGGACATCGACAAGCTTGTCACCTCCCGCACCGGCACGCGCCCCGGCGACCTGATAACCGAAAGGGGCGAGGCGGAGTTCCGCCGGCTTGAAACGGAGCTTCTGCGGGAGGTGATGTCGGGCACCGGCAAGATCGTCACCACCGGCGGCGGCTGTGTCACGGTGCCGGAAAACTACCCCATACTCCACCAGTCCGGCAGAATTTACCGCGTGGACCGGCAGCTTGATATGCTCGCCACCCGCGGACGCCCCCTCTCCGCCGGCGGTATCGAGGGGCTTCGGGCTCTCTTTGAAAGGCGCGACCCGCTCTACGCCCGCTTCGCCGACGTGACGGTAAAAAACGACGGCACCCTTCAGGACGCCGCCGACAAAATATGGAGTGATTTTTGTGAAAATACTCGTTATTAACGGTCCCAACCTCAATATGCTGGGGCTTCGCGAGCCGGATATTTACGGCAAAAGCACCTACGCCGACCTCGTCTCCCTGATCTCCGCCGAGGCTGAGAGGCTGGGCGTTGAGATCGAATTTTACCAGTCCAACCACGAGGGCGCCCTGGTGGACGCCATTCAGGGGGCATACGGCAGAATAGACGGGATCGTAATAAACCCCGGCGCCTACACCCACACCAGCGTCGCCCTCTTGGACGCCGTGAAGGCCGTCTCCATCCCCACGGTGGAGGTCCACATCTCCGACCCTGACGCCCGCGACGAGTTCCGTAAGATAAGCTACATCCGCGCCGCCTGCGTCAAAACCGTCAAGGGCAAGGGCTTCGACGGCTACCTTGAGGCTCTGCGGTTCTTAAAGGAAAACTACGGCAAATAAAAATTCTCTCCCCGCCATTTGACGGGGAGAGAATTTTTAATACTGCTTATTCCCTTTTGTCCTCATTGTCCGTCTGGGTATATTCCGCCTCCACCGCGCGGTTTTTGCGGGCGGATCTTCTGCGGCCGCCGCGGATTATGGCGATCAGCGCCGCCAGCGCCGCTCCGATGAACACGGCAGCCACAAGTATCACGGGAAGGTTCACCACCAGCCACTTGAAGAGCGCCTTGAAGAAGTCCCCGATGCTCTCAAAGGTGTTTTGGAGCCCGTCGCCTATCTGCTGCCAGTAGGTGCGGTGGATCTCCACGGGCCGTGTGTACTCCTCCACCTCGCGGATAGTGACGTTGACGGTGCTGTAATCCACCTGGTTCTGCCAGTTGCGCAGGGTTGACTCCAGCGACTCCAGCTGATAGCGCACCTCGGAAAGCCTGGACTCGATCTCAATCATCTCCGTCACGGTCTCGCACTTTTCCAGCATCGCCATGAGCCGCTCCTGCTCTATGCGGTAGGCCTTCGCCCGGGACTCGGTGTCGTAATACTGCACCGTGATGTTCTCGGCGTAGGTATTCTTGCTGACCACGTTGCCCACATCCTCAAGGCCGTCGCGCAGCTGTGTGAAGGAGCTCACCGGCACCCGTATGGTGAAATACGCCCGCCGGTAGGTCTGATACCCGTAGTAGGAGTCCGAATAGCTCCTGCCGGAGACGCTGGAGGACTCCAAAAACGCCCCGAACCTCTCCAGCATGGCCTCAACCGAGTCCACCGCCGCGTCAAAATCCACGGTCTCCACGTCCACGTCGGCGGTGTATATCATCTTCTCAGTCATGCTGGGCGCGGTGTTGACGCCCTCGCCCGTGGCGCCCACCACGTCGTTCCAGCTGTCCTCGCTCCAATCTCCCCCCGTGCCGGAGGACTCGGGGGCCGAGGCGCTCATGTCCCTGTCCCCGCCCCAATATGACCCGTTCGTATCCGTCGCCATCGCTTCCTTGGAGCAGGAGGCCAGCGCAAGGACCAAAGCCAGTGCCAGCGCAAGTATCGCCGCGATCTTCCTTTTCATTTTATACACTCCTTTACCGTTTTTTTGTTTCCGTATAAGCGGAAGCTTTTACCCTCTCACTTAATTAGACGCAAAAAACGGCGGAATGTTTCAGGAATTTTTCAAAAAATCGCGGATTTTCCCAGCTCGTCCTCGATTTTCATGAGCCGGTTGTATTTTGCCGTCCTGTCGGTGCGGCTGGGTGCGCCTGTTTTTATATACGGCGCGTTCACCGCCACCGCCAGATCAGCTATGGTCGTGTCCTCCGTCTCCCCGGAGCGGTGGGAGATCACGGGCACGTACCCCGAGAGCTTCGCCGTCTCCACGGCGTCGAGGGTGTCCGTCAGCGTCCCGATCTGGTTCATCTTTATAAGCGCCGCGTTGCCCGCGCCCAGCGACGCGCCCTCCCTTATTCGGGCGGAGCTGGTGACGAACAGGTCGTCGCCCACGAGCCTGACCTTACCGCCAAGCTCCCGCGTCATTTTTTGCCAGCCGTCCCAATCCTCCTCCCCAAGGCCGTCCTCGATGGAGAGGATGGGGTATTTTTCGCAAAAGCCCCGCCACCTGTCAATGAGCTGCTCCGCGCTGAGCTTTTCCCTGCGCTTCGGGAGGAAATACCCCTCCTCCGTTTTCCACTCCGACGCCGCCGCGTCAATGGAAAATCTGAAGTCCCGCCCTGGCTCGAAGCCCGCCGCCCGGACCCCCTCCACAAGCACCCTCAGCGCCGCCTCGTCGGACTCCAGCTCCGGAGCGTAGCCGCCCTCGTCCCCAACTCCGGCGGACCGCACCACCTTTTTCAGCGTGTGGAAAACCTCGGCGCACCAGCGCACCGCCTCGCGGAAGCTCTCCGCCCCCACCGGCACCAGCATGAACTCCTGTATGTCCACGCAGTTTCCCGCGTGGGCGCCGCCGTTCAAAACGTTCATCATGGGCATCGGCAGTCTCGCCGCCCCCACGCCGCCGAGATACGACCAAAGCGGCAGTCCCCGGCTCACCGCCGCCGCCTTAGCCGCCGCCACGGACACGGAAAGCACCGCGTTGGCGCCCAGCCGCGACAAATTTTCCGTCCCGTCCAGCTCCCGGAGCCTCCTGTCCAGCCCCCGCTGGTCCAGGGCGTTGAAGCCCCTCAAGGCAAGGAATATCTCCCCCGACACGCTCCCCGCCGCGCCCAGCACGCCCTTTCCGCCGTAACGCCCGTCCCCGTCGCGCCTCTCATGCGCCTCAAACGCCCCCGTGGAGGCGCCTGACGGCACCGCCGCCACCCCCACGCTTCCGTCCGCCAGAGTGACCTCCGCCTCCACCGTGGGGTTCCCCCGCGAATCCAGTATCTCCCGCCCGGAGACAGCGCAAATTTCCACACATTCCCGCATAATGTACCTCCATACCGCGCAGCCGCGCTTTTTCCGTCCGTTCACGGACCCTTATCATTATGCGCGCCTCCCCCTCAAATCATGCGCGTTCCCCTCGTTCACAAATTGTTTTCAAAATACTACTCCAGTAGTATTGACAACCGCATACGACTGTGGTAGTATACATCCTGGGCCCATACTACAGCTGTAATAAGGAAGGAGTTTAACATATGGACGCGAAGCTTTACGATTCCGAGCTGAAGGTGATGAACGTGCTGTGGCGGGAGGGCGACTCCACCGCCAAGCACATCGCGGAGGTGCTGGGCAGTGAGGTTGGCTGGAACGTGAACACCACCTACACCCTGATAAAGCGCTGTATCGCCAAGGGCGCAATCCAGCGGCGCGAGCCCGGCTTTCAGTGCCGCGCCCTCGTCTCCCGCGCCGAGATACGTGAAGCGCAGACAAACGAGCTCATCGGCAAGCTCTACGACGGCAACGCCGGCAGTCTCTTCGCCGCGCTTTTGGGGCGCGAGACGCTCACCGAGGAGCAGCTTTCGGAGCTTCGCCGCGTTGTGGAGAGGTGGGACAAATGACCCTTTTGAGAATGAGCCTGTCGGGCGGGGCGCTGGTCCTGGCGGTATTGGTCCTGCGCTCCCTGTTCCTCGACAGGCTCCCCAAGCGCCTCTTTCCGGCACTGTGGGCGGTGGTCGTCGCCCGACTTTTGCTGCCGGTGCGGATCCCCGTCCGTCTGCCGGTCTATGGACGCGTGGAGGAGGCTTTTTCCGCCGTCTCTTGCAGCGTCATACCCGTTCCCCACGCGGGGAACGTCCCCTCGCCGGACATCTCCGGCGAAGCGGCGGCGGCAAAAATCCCGATCCTCCCCGTCATCTGGGCGGCGGTGGCGGTGGCGCTGGCGGCGTACTTTGTCGTCTCCTGGCTTCGCTGCCGGCGGGAGTTTGCCGCCTCCACCCCCGTGGAGAACGACTTCGTCTCCCTCTGGCGCCTCCGCCACCCCCTCAGGCGGCGGCTGGAGATACGCGAGCTTGCCGGCCTGCCGGGGCCCCTGACCTTCGGCATTTTAAAACCGGTGATACTCCTCCCCAAAACCATAAATTGGCAGGACGGGCGCTCCCTCCGCTACGCCCTCTACCACGAGTACACCCACGTCCGCCGCTTCGACGCCCTCCGCAAGCTCTCCGCGGCCGCCGCGCTGTGCCTCCACTGGTTCAACCCCCTGATCTGGGCGATGTTCGCGCTCCTGAACCGCGACCTGGAGCACGCCTGCGACGAGCAGGTCCTCCACCACTACGGTGCCGCCCACCGCCGCCCCTACGCCCTCGCCCTTCTGACCATGGAAGACCAAAAACGCCGCTTCTCCGCCGCGACATCAAGCTTTTCCAAAAATATTTTTTCAGAAAGGATCGAATCGATCATGAAATTCAAAAAGCGTTCAATTTTAAGCCGGCTCTCAGCCGTGGTCCTGACGGCGCTTCTCATCGCCGGCGCCACCGCCACCACAGCCGTCTACGCCGAATCCAACGTCGAGCCGTCATTTGAGGATTTGGACATAGTGCCCGACACCCCCTGGACCGTCACCGACGAGGACGTCGCCCTGGCATATTCCAAGCTCACCGGCAGTGAGACGCAAAAACAGCGCGACACCGTCGTCGCCGCCCGCAGCAAAATAATCATGTCCGTCAAGGGCTGGAGCGCTGAAAAAGGAATGTGCAGTGAGTGCAGGCTCGACCCCGAGACCCACGAGATCACATTCTCAGCCCCCCTCCCCTGGTTCTACGACCTCTTCCCCTCCGATTGGGAAATCCCCAAAGTCAACTAACCCCATCGCACAACAGCGCAGCAGAGGCCGCACCCCCACCGAATTTCAATCAGTGTCCACTGAAGGATAATCTGACAGTCCGTCGGAAAACTCCAAATCAAATATTTTTCCGGCGGCATGTACGTCGGAAAAATCACCTTTTGTCGCGCAAGTGTGCGCCCCTACGGGGCGTGCGCGCAGCGCGACGGCAGGAAAAAAGTCCTGAATTCCGCAGAATTCAGGACTTTTTTCTGAACGTTCCCCTTAGTCACAAAAGGGCGCAGCCCTTTTGCGACTAATCAATTAGGCTGCTGCCCGACATTTCGGCGGGCTTATCTATCCCCATGAGCTCCAGCATCGTGGGGCATATATCAGCCAGCCGCCCGTCCCGGAGCTTCTTCACCTCCGGCGCGCCCACGATAAAGAAGGGCACGGGGTTGGTGGTGTGAGCCGTGTGGGGCGTGCCGTCCTCGGCGATCATCTTGTCCGCGTTGCCGTGGTCGGCGGTGATGAGGCATACGCCCCCCGCCTTCATTACGGCGTCCACGACCTTCCCAACGCACTCGTCCACGGTCTCCACAGCCTTGACAGCCGCGTCGAAAACTCCCGTGTGGCCCACCATATCGCAGTTTGCGAAGTTGAGGATTATGGCGTCGTACTTTCCGCTCTCAATGCGCCTGACGCACTCGTCGGCGACCTTGCGGGCGCTCATCTCCGGGATGAGGTCGTAGGTGGGGAACTCCTTGGGCGAGGGTATAAGCGCCCGGTCCTCCCCGTCATAGACCTGCTCGGTGCCGCCGTTGAAGAAGAAGGTGACGTGGGCGTACTTCTCCGTCTCCGCGATGCGCAGCTGTTTCATGCCCCGCTGAGCCAAAATCTCGCCGAAGGTGTTCCTCAGCTCCTCGGGCGGGAAGGCGACAGTGACGTTGGGCATGGTTGCGTCATACTGGGTGGTGCAGACGTATTTCACCGGGAAGAAGCCCTTTTTCCTCTCGAAGCCCGTGAAATCCGGGTCAACGAAGGTGCGGGTGATCTCCCTGGCGCGGTCCGGGCGGAAGTTGGTGAAGATAACGGAGTCCCCGGGCTTGACCGTCCCCTCGGGGTCCACCACGGAGGGCACCACAAACTCGTCGGTGACGCCGGCGTCGTAGCTCGCCTGCATCACATGGACGGGGTCGGGGTCAATGTTCCCCTCGCCGTAAACCATGGCGCTGTAAGCCTTCTCAACGCGCTCCCACCTGTTGTCCCTGTCCATGGCGTAAAAGCGCCCGGCGATGGTGGCGATCTTCCCCACGCCTATCTCGGCGCACTTCGCCACGCACTCCTCGATATACTCCTTGCCGGAGCTGGGCGGCACATCGCGCCCGTCCATGAAGCAGTGGATATATACCTTGTCGAGCCCGCGCCGCTTCGCCATCTCCAAAAACGCCCAGGTGTGGGTGTTGTGGCTGTGGACGCCGCCTGGGGACATGAGCCCCATCAGGTGCAGCGCGCCGCCGGAGGCCTTTGCCGCGTCCATGGCGGCGATATACTCGGGATTTTCAAAAAAGCTGCCGTCACGGACGGCGACGGTGATGCGCAAAAGGCTCTGGTACACGATCCTCCCCGCCCCAATGTTGGTGTGCCCCACCTCGGAGTTGCCCATCTGCCCGTCAGGAAGCCCCACGTCCTCCCCGGACGCCTGGAGCTTGCATATAGGGCTTGCGGCGATCAGCCTGTCCAGATTCGGATGCCTCGCCGCCGCGATAGCATTGATCTTCGGGTCCGGCGTATCTATCCCAAACCCGTCCATAATAATAAGTGTCACAGGACGTTTCATAAAATTACCTCCTCAATGATTTAGAGGGTGGACCGGTCGTATGACCGGTCCACAAGAGCATCGCAGATTTCGCGTCCGCAGACGCGAATAAATTCCAATCATTTTTCCAAGGACATGCGCCTTGGAAAAATGTCCGCTCAGGGCTGCCAAGTGTGCGAGCGAAGCGAGTGCGCGCGGCAGTCCGGCAAATTCCCTTTGGCATTGAAAGGGCAAAGCCCTTTCAAGCCAGTGTTATTCCTGATTTGCCGCAAATATAATTTTGGCAAACTTCTCCGGCACCAAGCTCGCTCCCCCGATGAGCCCGCCGTCGATATCCGGCTGGGCAAGGAGCTCAAAGGCGTTGGCGTCGTTCATGGAGCCGCCGTAGAGTATGGTGGTGGCGCGGGCGGTGCGTGCGCCGTAAATGTCGCGGATGATGGAGCGTATATAGCGGTTTACCTCGTTTGCCTGCTCGGCGGTGGCGGTGTTGCCGGTGCCGATTGCCCAAATGGGCTCGTAGGCTATGACCACGGACTTGATCTGCTTCTCGTCCACCCCCGCCAGGGCCGCGCGCACCTGGTAGTTTATCAGCGGCGCGGTCAGGTCCATCTCCCTCTGCCGGGCGCTCTCACCCACGCAGATTATGGGCTGGAGCCCGCACGCCAGCGCCGCCTTGACCTTTTCGTTGACAGTAAGATCCGTCTCGCCGAAATACTGGCGCCTCTCGGAGTGCCCGATGATGACGTACTTTACGCCGCCCAGGTCCCGGAGCATCTGCCCGGAGACCTCGCCGGTGTAAGCGCCCTTTTCGTGCTCGCTCAGATTCTGGGCGCCGATGGAGATCCTTGCCTCCTTGTTGAGGTACTTTATAGCCGCCGGCAGGTCCACAAACGGCGCGCAAATCACCGTCTCGCACCAGCGGGGGCGGTTCACCAGCGCCTTCATGGACTCGGCATAGGCCTTCAGCTCACCGGGGAGCATGTTCATCTTAAAGTTTCCGGCAATGATAGTCTTACGGTATTTTCTGTTCATCGGTCTGCCCTCTCCTTATTTGTCGAGTAAGCAGGCAACGCCGGGCAGCTCCTTGCCCTCAAGGAACTCAAGGGACGCGCCGCCGCCGGTGGAGATGTGGGTGATTTTGTCCGCGAAGCCCAGCTGCTCGCAGGCCGCCGCGCTGTCCCCGCCGCCCACGATGGAGATGCAGTCGGATTCCGCCAGAGCCTTGGCGACGGCGATGGTGCCGGCGGCAAGGGTGGGATTCTCAAATACGCCCATAGGCCCGTTCCAAACGACGGTCTTGGCGTTCTTCACGGCGTCGGCGAAGATCTCGCGGGTCTTCTCGCCGATGTCCAGGCCCATCTTGTCCGCGGGGATGGCGTCGGAGGCGACGGTCTCCACGCTCACGGGCCCGTCGATGGGGTCGGGGAAGGAGGCGGCAACGACGGTGTCCACGGGCAGAAGGAGCTTTACGCCGTTCTTCTCGGCCTTGGCCATCATTTCCTTGCAGTAGTCAAGCTTCTCGGAGTCAAGAAGCGAGGTGCCAACGGTGTACCCCTTGGCGGCCATGAAGGTGTAGGCCATGCCGCCGCCGATGATGAGGGTGTCCACCTTCTCAAGAAGATTGGAGATGACATTGAGCTTGTCGGAGACCTTTGCGCCGCCCAGAATGGCGACGAAGGGACGGTCGGGGTTGGCAAGGGCCTTGCCCATGACGCCCAGCTCCTTCTCTATAAGGAAGCCGGAGACGGCGGGCAGATACTCGGCAACGCCGGCAGTGGAGGCGTGGGCGCGGTGTACAGCGCCGAAAGCGTCGGACACGTAGACGTCGGCAAGGCTCGCCAGCTCCTTGGCAAACGCGGGATCGTTCTTTGTCTCGCCCTTATTGAAACGGGTGTTCTGGAGAAGCATGATCTCACCGGGCTTCAACGCCGCGGCCTTGGCCTTAACGTCGTCATTCACCACGTTGATGTCACCGGCCAGCTGGACCGGCTTGCCCAGCAGCTCGGAAAGACGCTTTGCCACGGGCTCCATGCACAGCGCCTCAAGGGACTTCTGCCACTTCGCCTCGGTGAGCTCCTCAGGTGCCTTGCCCTTCTCGGCCTGCTTCTTGGACCACTTCTCGAAGCTGGGCTCGGGCTTGCCCAGGTGCGAGCAGGCGATGACGGCGCAGCCCTGGTCAAGCAGATACTTGATGGTGGGGACCGCCGCCACGATGCGCTTGTCGCTGGTAATCACGCCCGCCTTCAAGGGGACGTTGAAATCACAGCGCAGCAGGACCTTTTTGCCTGCAAGGTCAATGTCACGGACTGATTTCTTGTTGTAGTTCATGTCAATACTCCAATCCTTAAAAAATTTATTGATAAACCCAAAAGGGAAAAACCACATATTTAGCGGGGCCCCGTTTTAAACGCTTTACCTCGCCATGCTCCCCGTCCCGGAGAGCCCCGGGAACCCCTGCTGGCGCAGCGCCTCGTAGGTGAGTACAGCCACGGAATTTGCCAGATTCAGGCTCCTGGCGTCCTCCCTCATGGGGATGCGGACGCATTTGTCATAATATCGCTCCCGAAAAAACTCCGGCAGTCCCGCCGTCTCCTTGCCGAAGACAAGCCAGCACCCGTCCCGGTACTCGCCCCTGTCGTAGCTCCTGGGCGCCTTGGTGGTGGCGAGCCACAGGTCCTCGTCCCCGTGCTTATCCAGAAACTCGCCGAGATTTTCATACACGGTGATGTCCACCATGTACCAGTAATCCAGCCCCGCCCTTTTCACGGCCCTGTCGGATATGTCGAACCCCAGCGGGCGGACCAGGTGGAGGCGTGAGCGCGTGGCGGCGCAGGTCCGGGCGATGTTTCCCGTGTTCATGGGTATTTCCGGCTCCACCAACACGATATTGACCAAATCTCTCACTCCTCAGCGCCATATATTTTATAACTTCCCGCTTCGCTTTTCAATATAAATCGTTAAAAAAATCCCAAAGTTTTTACGATTTGTTAGTTTTGACAAATTTAACTCAAAAAACCGCCCCCCAATTGGGGAGCGGGAAACTGTCGGGAAAGCCCTGACGGGCTTTTCCGACAAGGGGAACGTGCGGACAGCCCTCTCTGAATTTTGCGAAATTCAGAGAGGGCTGCCCTGCTGTCGCCCTGCGCGCGCCCTCGTCGTCGCTGAAGCCGCTTAACCTCGCCCAGCCGCAAGCGGCAGGGCTCAGGCGCAGGCTTCGCTCCTCCTCTCCCCACGCAATCATAATTGCGTGGGGACCCCATATGGGCGCACAATTGTGCGACAAAAGGTAATTTTTCCGACGTACATGCCGCCGGAAAAATATTTGAATTTGGGGTTTTTACTTCTTTTCCTCGGTGTTGTCCTCAACAGTCTCCTCTACCGTGACCTCCACGGAGGTGTCCTCGGCGGGCTCCTCCTTTTCCTCCTCGGGCTCCTCCGTCACGGTGGCGTCGGGCTCCTCGTCCTCGTGCTCGCCCAGTGCGTCGATCTGCGCCTGGGCGGTCTCTATGGCCTCCAAGGACGCCTCGATGGCGGCGACGGTGTCGGAGAAGTCGGGGTCGGTGCTGCCGGCGTACTTCTCATAGTAGAGCTTGCCGAGCTCGGTGTATTTCTCCTTCAGCGCCCCGCGCTGGGCGGAGATCTCCATGTTGAGCTTCGTCTTCTTTGCGGCGGTCTTCGTCTGCTCCGCCACGCTCCTGGCGGCGTCCGAGGACTTATCCGCCACGTCCTTTGCAAACGCCGTTGTCTTCTCGGCGACGGTCTTTGCCGCTTCGGTGAGCTTCTGCTTCAGGTTTTCAAAATCGATGCTTGCCATAATATGTACCTCCGTTTGATTTTTATTTTTTGTTGAAAAATTAAATTGCCTTCCGAAAACAAATATGCCGCGCTCCCTCAGAAGCCTTCTCAGCGGCTCCAGGGCGCCCTCAAGCTCCCTCTCATCCATCGTCCCTCTCCCGGTCCTCCTCCGGCGCGGGCTCCCCGGCGCCCGCCGGCTCATCCGGCTGAGCCGGGTCCTCTCCGGCGTCCTCCGGGGCGGCTATCTCCACCGCCAGCGCCGCCCTTTTCCTGTTCACAAACAGGTCCATTGGGTCCCGCCGCCTTTTTATTCCATTGTACACCAAAATCGCCGCGGACGCAAGCAAAAGAATGAAGGACACCAGCTGGCTCACCCTTATGTCCGTCCCCCACAGATACAGGCTGTCCGTGCGCAGACCCTCGATGAGCATACGCCCGCAGCCGTACCAGGCAAGGTACACAAGGAGCACCTGCCCGTCGTACCGGCGGTGCTTTTTTGACCAGAAGTGCATGAAGGTGAAGCCCACCAGGTTCCAAAGCGACTCATATAGGAACGTGGGGTGTACGTAGTAGGTGACGCCGTTTTGGGTGAGCCCCATCTTGCAGAATATGTCCGTCTCGTACCCGAAGGCCTCCCGGTTCATGAAATTCCCCCAGCGCCCCATGGTCTGCCCGATGATAAAGCCGAACACCACCATGTCCAGAAAGGCGAGGATCGAGAGCTTCTTCCACCGGCAGTATATGACCGTCGCCAGCACCGCGCCGAATATCACGCCGTACATTCCCAGTCCCCCCTCCCATATGTAGAGGACTGAGATTGGATCGTCCCTGAAAAGGTCCCAGTGGAAGGCGCAGAAATAGATCCTGGCGCAGATTATCCCCAGGGGGACCCCCAGGAGAATCACGTCAAAAACATTGTCCGAGGTGAGCCCGAACTCCTCCGCCCGGTGGGCGCAGTACAGCACCGCCAGCAGAAAGCCCGTGGCGATTATCACCCCGTACCAGTGTATGGTCAGCGGGCCGACCTTAAAATACGGCGCGGGGTTTATTGACCAATCCCCCAGCATGGGGAAGGATATGGACGCGTTTGGCATACTTTGAGGCATGATTCATTTACCTTTCCTGTCCTTATTTGTTCGCCGGAGTGACAACGGATATGGCGCACCTGTCCAGCGTCAGGTATTCCGCCAAGAACGCCCTCACATCCTCCTCCGTCACCGAGTCGATGACGTCCACGGTGTCCAGGTAGTCATAGCCCGAAAAGCCCCCGGCGGCTATGTTGCAGCACATATTCTCAAACGACCCCAGCGCCCTGAGCGCCGAACCCCAGGCGGTGCGCTTGCGGCGGGCGAAAAACGCGGGATCTATCCCCCTGGCGGCAAGGTCCGCCGCCGTCTCCAGCACCCTCATACACACGTACTCCGGCTTTTGCGTCTCCCCGCCGAAGCTCAGCGTGGAGTACCCTCCGGCGTTCTCCAGGTCGTACCCGAATGTCTCGTTTATGTGCCCCGCGTCGTAAAGCTCCCGGTAAAGCGGCGTTGCCGAGCCCAGAAGCGAGCTCAACGCGAGCGTGGCGGTGAGCTCAAATTTCACGCTCTCCCTGCCGGAGAGCCCCGCCCTGCCCTTGGCTCCCGCCAGAAACATGGGCGCGCCCACGTCCATCTGCGAGCTTGCGGACACCTCCGCCGGCAATGGTCCCTCCGCCGGCCCGTACTCCCTCCTTGGAAGCTCCCGGTACGCGCCGTCGGTTAGCCTCTCCGCCGTCTCCAGCACCCTCTTCGGGTCCTGGGGGCCCACCACCGTGAGATACATATTCTCCGGTATGTAAAAGGCCCTGTGTACGTCAAAAAGCGTCTCGGCTGTTATGTCCCCTATGCTCTCCACCGTCCCGGCGGCGGACTCCCTCAGCGGCGAGCGCTCATATAGGCACCGCATAAGGGCGTAATACATCACGTCCTCCGGGTCGTCCTCCAGCATTTTTATCTCCTGGGCGATGATGGTCCTCTCCCGCTCCACCCCCTCGGCGGTGAAGTAGGGCGTTGAGACAAATTTCAAAAGCAGCTCCAGATTTTCAAAAAACGAGTCCGTACACTGGAAGTGGTAGGCCGTCATATCCGCCGAGGTAAAGGCGTTGGCGTCCGCGCCCCTTTTTGAAAGCGTCGTCAGGGCGTTGTCCTCGCCCTCCACCTCAAACAGCCGGTGCTCCAAAAAGTGCGCCGTGCCCGAGGGCGTGCTGTAAAGCCTCCCGCCCAGGCGAAAATCCCTGTCCACGCTCCCGTAATTCACCGCCAGGAACGCCATGGACCTTTTAAACTCGGGCTTCGGAACCACGGTGAGGCGAAGTCCGCTCTCCGTACTGCCGGTGTAGGCCGTCTCGCCTACGCGGGCGTATTCGCGCTTTTTCAGCATTCCTCTCCCTCCGCGGTCAAAAAATATGTGTGCGTAAGGCGGGCGTCGGCGGCTATTTTAGCCACGTCCTCCGCCGTAACAAGCTCGCACATCGCCGCCAGCTCCTCCGGACGGCTGCGGTATCCCAGTATAGCCCTGTCAAGATAGAGCTCCTCCAGCCCCATGGGGTCGTCCAGGGAGGCGAGCAGGGAGCTCACAACGGCGCGCTTTGCCGCCTCCAGCTCCCATGGCTCAAAGGCGGCGCCGGCTATCGCCTCAAGCTCCCGGAGCACCTCGCCGTGTACCTCGTCGAATTTGTCAAAGTCTATCCCGGCGGAGACAAAGAGCGCCCCCTTGTGCCTGTCAAGGGCGGAGCTTGCGTAGTAGCACAGCGCCAGCCGCTCCCTCACGTTCAAAAAGAGCCTGGAGGTGGGCGAGCCCCCCAAAAGGGCGTTCATCACCGCCATCGCCGCGTAGTTCGGGTCCTCCATGGTCCTTTGCAGGCGGAAGCCCATTATGAGCCTGCCCTGTGTCACGTCCACGGTCTCCCGGTAAATCTTTTCCCCGCCGCGGAAAGCCGTCCTCACGGACGTTGACGGCACGGTGAAGCTCCCCGTCCTGGGTAGCGCCGCCAGCGCCTCGCGGAGCACCCCGGCGACCCTCTCCGGCTCCTCCGCCCCGCAGTAGAACACCTCGATGGGCGCGGTGGAAATAACCTCGCGGTAGTGCGCCGTAAGCGTCTGAGCGGTGACCGCCGACGCGCCCGCCGCCGTCCCCAGCTTGCTCACCCCGTAGCTCTCGCCCCGGAACATATTCTCGCAAAGCCGGAGCCCCGCGTAGGAGCGCTTGTCGTTTATCTCGGCGGCGATGTCGTCCAAAAGGTTCTGCCTCTCGGACGCCACAAAATCGCCCCTGAGCCTGCCTCCCCTGGTGGCGGGTGTGAGCAGGAGCTCGCCCGTGAGGTACGCCACGTCCGAGAGGATGTCGTGTCTCCCCGGCAAAAAGCTTCCGTCAGGGAAGTCGGCGCAGAAGCCGACGGCTGACACCTCGCCCTTCTTCCTTATGGCGGGCTCTATCCTCGCCCCGTACATGTCGTCCATGGCGGCGGCAAGCGCCTCCATGTCCGTAAGCCTGGCGGTGCCCCGGCGCAGGACGTAGGGAAGCACGGCGTTGAGCGACGCCGTTTTTTTCGTGTGCGGGACGAGCAGCGTCACGGAGAGACAGCCGGTCTTGAACCGCTCCGCCTTCACCGACGTCAGCCGTACCCCACGGGTAAGCTCCGTCTCCACAACCCTGTCCGCCAAGCCTCTCCACCGCCTTCTTTACATTTATACACAGTGCAGTATAGCACATCGATTCGGCGGTTGCAAGATTTAAATTGGCGTGTTCACAAAAAATTAATTATTTTTGCTTAACTTTTACTTGACTTTACGTCGCCTCCGTGGTATAATGCCCCTATAAGCGAAATACAGCACTCACACGCGCTCCGAAAAAAGAGAAAGGAGGGGGTGCCGGTAATCGCACCCATTTTACCCCCGGAGCGCACCGCCGCCCGCCCCAACCCCGCCCGCGCGGATCATGTCCGCGCGGTCTCAGCCTGTCGACAAAGGCCTCCGGCCTTTGCCGACAAGGGGAACGTGCGGATAATTTTCTCTGAATTTTGCGAAATTCAGAGAAAATTATCCTGCTGTTTTGCTGCGCGCACGCCCTCGTCGTCGCTGAAGCCGCTTAACCTCGCCCCGCCGCAAGCGGCAGGGCTCAGGCGCTCTCTTCGCTCCTCCTCTCCCCACGCAATCATGATTGCGTGGGGACCCCATATGTCGCACGCTTGCAAAACAAAAGGTGATTTTTCCGACGTACATGCCGCCGGAAAAATATTTGATATGGGTTTTTACTCTTTTCCGGGGTTTGCCAACAGTTTGCCAGCGCGGATCATGTCTGTGCGGGCTCGGCTCCGGGCAGGCGGAGCTTGACGCCGTCCTTGGGTACGGGGGCGCCGTTGATCAGGACGCCCTCGGGGTAGAGCTCAATAACCAGCGTCTCGCCGTTAAGCGTATATTTCACCCTGGCAGGGTACAACCGCTCGGGCATTTTCGGCTCAACAAAGAGCCTGCCGTTGCGCATTTTCAGGCCCAGAAGCGTCTCTGTCACGGTTCTGAAATACCACCCGGCGGAGCCGGTGTACCAGCTCCACCCCGCCCTGCCCTCAAGCCCCGGCGCCGAGGAGACGTCGGCGGCGATGACATATGGCTCGGCGCAGTAGATCTTGGCGTCCCTCCCCCAGGGGGAGAGCTCCGCCAGGAGCTCCGCCCCCAGCTCCGTCTGCCCGCTCTCCAGAAGCGCCCCGGCGAGCCAGACAGCCGCGTGGGTGTACTGCCCGCCGTTTTCACGAAAGCCCGGCGCGTAGGAGCGGATATATCCGGGGTCGGTCTTCCCCCTGTCAAATGGCGGGTCAAAGAGCTTAGTGAGCCTGTTTTTCCCGTCGCGCAGGTGGGAAACTGCCGAATTCAGGGCGGTTTTCGCCCTCGCCCTGTCCGCCCCGGCGAAGAGGGCGAAGGACTGGGAGATGCTGTCTATCTCGCACTCCCCCGTCCCCGGACCCCCCAGCGGGGTGCCGTCGTCGTAGTACCCGCGCAGGTATCTGTCCCCCGCCCAGGCGCCCTCGGCGGCCCTCATAAGGTCACGGGAGTATCTCTCGCACCGGCCCTCAAACTCACTGTCACCCTGTCTGCGGCACAGCTCCGCCAGGGAGCGGAGGGTCATTGCGCCAAAGAAGGTGAGCCACACGCTCTCGCCCCTTCCCTCACGTCCCACGCCGTCCATGCCGTCGTTCCAGTCGCCGCCCAGCATAAGTGAGAGGGAGTGCTCCCCCGTTCCACGGCGCATGAACTCCCATGCGGCGCGCTTAGCGTGACCGAATACGGTGTCGTCCTCGGAGCTTGCTCCGGGGCGCTCGTACCTGTCCCTCTCCCCCTCTCCAAGGGGCTCGGAGGCGAGGTACGGGACCCTCTCGCGGCACACCGACATATCCCCCGTGCGCTCCACATAGCCGCACAGCGCCCAGGGAAGCCAGAGAAGGTCGTCGGAGCAGTGTGTCCGCACGCCCACGGGCCCCTCGGGGGTGTCGTGCCACCAGTGCATAACGTCGCCCTCCGCGTACTGCCGGGAGGCGGCGGCTTTGAGCTGCCGGCGGGTCAGATCCGGCCTTACCAAAAGCACCGAGCAGGCGTCCTGGAGCTGGTCGCGGAAGCCCGTGGCGCCGCCGTTCTGGTATACGCCGGTCCTGGCGAGGAGCCGGCAGGCGACGGTCTGGTAAAGCGCCCAGCCGTTCAAAAAGCTGTCTATCCTCTGCTCCGGCGTTTTCAGCGTCAGCGCCCCCGCCAGGGCTCCCCAGTGGGACATTGTCCTGTCCAGAAGCCCCTCCGCGTCGCGCAAAAGCCCCTCCAGCGCCCCGTTTTGGGCACAGCCGCAGACTATGACGGTCCTTTGTGAGACCGGCGCGGTAAAGGCGATACATGGCTCCTCGCCGGGTCCCGAGCACCCGTCAAGCTCCCCCGTTATGGCGCTCGCCCGCCTCATGGTCCAGGCGGCGGGGGCGACAGATGGGATCAGAGTGAAGGTCTCGCCGCGCGCGGGCCTCGCCGTGAACGCCCTGCCGTCAAAGGCGGTGACTATGGCCCTTGCCCCGCCGCCGGTCTCCCCGAGAACGAGGTCGGTGTAATAGCCGAGCTCCGCCCCGGCAAGGTCGCCCTCGGCCTCCAGCAAAAGCACCCGCGCGGGGACCTCCGGCGGGACAAAGGCGGTGAGGCGCGTCCTCACCCTCCCCAGCTCCCTGGACCAGGACGCCCAGCCAAAGCCGTACTCCACCATCGTAGGAGCGCCCGTGCCGTCGGCAAAGATGGAGTATTTTTTCCCCTCCGCCGTGAGCGTCAGCCTCTCACCCCCGAAGGTCGCGTAGGGGTCGTTGAGCCACCTGTTTATCTTGCCGAGGCGGGAATTTTTGTACCACATATGCCCCGTGCCGCAGTCCGTGGCGATGAAGCCGAAGCTGTCGTTTGTCAAAATATGGCTCCAGGCGGTCTCCGGGAGGGCGTCGGTCACGGCGAAGCGGAACGCGCCGTTTTCCTCAAGGCGAACGGCGGGCTCCCCGGAGCCTCGGACATATTTTGGCGGCGGCTCCGGCATACGCTCCCGGTGGGCGGGGACGGCGGGTATGGCGTCAAGCCTCACCCACACGTCGGCGTGGGCCTCCGCCACCCTCGCCGCCCTTCCGCCGGCGTCTATGAGCCTCACCCCGCCGGGGGCGTCAAGAGTGCCCTCCCTGCCTATGGCGCGAAGCTCCTCAGTCACCGCCGCGCGCTGACTTTTCCGGTAGTCCCCGCCGTCGGTGAGGATGAGCAGAAGGTCCGACTCCACCCCGTTCTCCGACAAAAAGGCGTGCTCGCGTATGAGCGCCCTCACGCCCTCCAGGTCCTCCGCCGTTTCGGGTCTGGCGGCGAGAATGGGGATTGTTCCGGAGACGCCCAGGCTCCAAAGCTCCTCGCGGGGTATGCCGCCACTTTTCAAAAGCCCGCGCCTCTCCTCCGAGGGGGCGGTGCCGTAAATGAGCGCCGGCAAAAGCCCCAGCGCCGCCCGCACGCGGCTTGAGGACATGCCCAGCATAAGGCTTGCCGCCGCCATACGGCTGACGGACTGGAGCTCCCGCCGCTCCGCCGCCCTTTTAGCGCAGCCGCGCGCCTCCTCCCGGTCAAAGGACACCGAGAAGGCGACCGCCGCCCGTCCCCTGCCGCCGGTGAGCCTTACGGGGAGGGTGAGCGTCACGGAGAAGTCCGGGCAGGAGGTCAAAAGCTCCCCGCGCTCAACGCCGTCGCCCCTCCTGCGGTGGGTGGCGGCGGTGAAGCGGGTGTCCGCCGCCACAGCCAGGTACACCTCCCGCTCCCCCGGTCTCGGGCGGCGGCGGACCGTCAGTATGCCGCCGGAGAGCTCCGCCTCCAGCGAGAGAAGGGAGAACGCCGGGTGGGAGAGGTAGTCCTCCCGCCTTTGCAGAACGGGTCTGAAGCGGCATATGACCGACGCCTCGGAGGCGTCCGCCGGACCCTCCACCTCCACCGTCCGCACCTCCCCCGCTCCCGAGGGCGGGACGGTGACGGAAAGGCAGGCGGATACGCCGCCGCGCTTTGCCCTTATCTTGCCCGAAACGTCGGAAAGCTGGGAGGAGTAGCGCACGTCACGGGGGTAATCGGGCGACGCCGTAACGGGCAGCAGCTCCTCGCCAATTTTTACATAAAATTCCATTCCCGTGTCCCCCAGCGGGTCGGGGCTAAAGGCGGTGACATCCAAGCCGCGCCAGAGGGAGCGGGAGGAGCCCGCCTCGGTGAAGAGCACGGAATACTGCCCGTTGGACAGGGGCAGGCAGGCGGGGGCAATTGCGTCCACCCCCTCGATACTCCGGCAGATCTCGGAGCTTTCCTGCCTTCTCGGTTTTTCCGGCACGTCCCTTGGGGGCTGGCGGAGGACGATTTGTCCCAGTGGGACCCGCTCCTCCAAAAGCTCCCGGTACGCCGCCATACGGCGGTCAGCCATAAATCTTTTCTGGAATATGCCGCCGCAGAGGGTGTTTGCCACCGCCACCAAACTCATGCCCAGGTGGTGCGCCATAAAGCTCCTGACTATGCGGGGCTTTGGCGGCTCGGCCCTCGACGGGGTGAAATCCGCCGCCTCAAAGTGGCCGTAGGTCCCCGTGACCCCCAGAGCGTCCAGCCGGCGCAGGTTTTTGACGGCTCCGGCGGGGTCCAGGGGTAGGGCGAGGTAGGAGGAGTATGGGGAGACGACGCGCTCTGAGTCCATGCCGCGCTTGAGGGCGAGGCGCTGGACGCCGTGGGCCTTGTAGCGGTAGGAAAGTCCGGGGTCGAAGGCGTAATAGGCGCTTTCGGATATGCCCCAGGGGACGCCGGAGCCCGCCCTTTTCTGGGCGTAGAGGCAAAAGCGGGAGCTTTCGTAGATGAGGCTGTCCTCCGGGCAGGGCAGGAGCAGGTTTGGCATGAGGTACTCGAACATGGTGCCGGTCCAGCTCGCCATGCCGGAAAAGCCGTCCATGGAGACAAGCGCCCTTCCCAGCCGCCGCCAGTGCTTTCTTGGCACCTGTCCCAGGGCGGCGGCGATGTAGCTCGTCTGCCGCGCCTCGCTTGCAAGAAGGTCGTACCACCCCTCCGAGGGGGCGTTTTTCGTAAGGTCCCAGCCGATGCGAAAGAGCTTTCGGCGCGTGTCGAAAAGGGGCCTCAGGTCCGTCGCCTCAAGGAGCAGGCGGCACCGCTCGGCGGATTGGGCGTCGTTGAGCTCCCTAAACCAGCCCTCCAGGGCTATGAGCGCGCCCATGAGGTTGCCCGAATCCACCGTGGAGACGTATCTGGGCTCCAGGGGCAGGAGGGAGCGGGTGTCGTACCAGTTGAAAAGCTGTCCGTTCCATTTTTCCAGCTTTTCCACGGTCGTCAGGGTCCTTTTCACCAGCTCCGACGCCTCCCGCTCCCCCACGAGCCCCAGATCCGACGCGGCGGCGCAGGAGAGCATGGCAAGGCCAATATTCGTGGGCGAGGTGCGGTGGGCGGGTCCCAGGTTCGGCTCCTCCTGAAGGTTGTCCGGCGGGAGGAAGTTATCGTTCTCCGTCAGGTTGTCGGCAAAAAAGCGCCAGATCTCGCCCGCGCGGGCGAGGAGGTAGGACCTGTCCGAGGGGGAGACGCGCTTCTCGCGGCTTATCTCCCGTGAGAGGACGCGGGCGTAAGCCGGAGTGAGGAGCCAGACGACGCCCACAGCCGCCGCTGAGGGGGAGGGGGCGGCTAAAACGGTGAAAAGTCCCGCCAGGGGGCAGGCGATGAGGGAGAGATAGTTTGCCTTCAAGGTGTTCCCCGCCCTTCGCTCCGCCTCGGAGCTGGTGACCCAGGCGAGGAGGCCCCGTCGGGTGACGGTCATGCGGTAAACGGCTGTGATAATTGCCTTCAGCGACATCCAGCCCTCCGCCGGCAACAGGGCGAGTCCTATGAGGGAGCGCATGACGGCCCCGCCGAAGCCTGAGACGATGGCGGAGTGGTACCTCGCCCGGTTTGTCCCGTCGTGGCGGAGGAAGGACGCGGCGGCGGAGATGAGAAGCCCGCTGAGCTTTCCCGCCAGGGCAATCAGCCCCGCCGCCGCCATAGCGGGAGAGGCCGTCACAAGAGCCAAAAGCAGGGACAAGAGCACGGTGACGGGCAGGAGGCTCCGGCGAAGGTTGTCAAAGAGCTTCCAGCGGTCAAGGGACGGGAGGGTGTTGACGACAAGCGCGCCGTCGCGGTTTTTGACCCGACGGGTACACCAGCGCAGATTTTGCCAGTCCCCGCGGGTCCAGCGCTCCTGGCGGGAGAGGAAGGAGGTTACCTTGTAGGGCCAGCCGTCCGTAAGCTCCACGTCGGAGACGTAGGCACAGCGCATATACGCCCCCTCAAGGATGTCGTGGGAGAGTACGCGGTTGTCGGGGAGGGCGCCGGAAAGGAGCTTTTTGTAGACGGGGACGTTTATGAGCCCCTTGCCCATGAAGGTGCCCTCGGAAAAGAGGTCCTGATAGAGGTCGGATACCACGGAGCTGTATGGGTCCGTGCCGCCCTCGCCGGCAAAGACGCGGGAAAAATCGCTTCGTCCGGCGGCTCTCAGGTCCACCGAGACGCGAGGCTCGAATATGCCGTAGCCGGAGACGACGCGGCGCTCCCTTTCGTCCACCGTGGGCACGTTCAGGGGGTGGAGCGCCGCCCCCACCAGCTCCCTCGCGGCGCCTGCCGTGAGGCGGGTGTCGGCGTCAAGGGTGAGGATAAAGCCTGTGCCGGAGAGTCGCTTTTCGTCGCCCTCCGCCACCCGAAGGGCGCTTTTTGAGCCGCTGAGCAGCTCCACCAAATCCTCGATGGCGCCGCGCTTCCGCTCGCGCCCCATCCAGATGTTGTCCGCCTTGTTGAGCTCGCGCTCGCGGCAGAAGAGGTAAAAGCCGCCGGAATATTTTTTGTTCAGCGCCTCCACCGCCGCCCTCGCTGATTCCAGAATGGGTCCGTCCTCCTTCACCCTTTGTGTGGGCGCCTCCTTGAGGTCGGCGAGGACGCCGAAAAGCAGGTTTTCACCGGCGTCCCGGTTCAAAAGGCGGTACTCCTCCAGCAATTTGGCGAATTTCGGGCCGTCCTTCTCTCCTGTCAAAAGGGCGGAGATGACGCAGACGGTCTTGCCCTTTTGAGGTATGCCGCCGGAGAGCTCAAGCCTGGGAAGGCGCTTTGGGCGGACAAGGCGGAGGGCGAAAAAGTCCAGGAGGTTTTTCACCGCCTCGGATATGGGAACAAGCGAGAGGAGGGCGGCGGGGATCGAGCCTGTGAGTATACCTGTGAGGACGCCCAGAAAGAGGGAGGTCAATACTACGGTCGAGATATACCACCCGCCCTCTGGCTCGCGCCGCTCCTTCCCCAACGGGCGGGTGAAGATATATGTCCCCACGTGCCCGTTTTTCTCCTCACGGGAAAGCTTTAGGACGAGCTTTGCCGCCTCGTGCTCAGAGAGCCCCGCCCTTTTCGCCTCCCGCGCCAGCCTGTCCCGGTAGCTTCGGCGGGTGTCCTCGTCCATTTTGGGGTAGACGCCGGAGGGGTCGGCGCGAAGCTCCGTCTCCACGGGGTTCACCTCCTCAAGTATGTCCGAGACGTCGATTATGGAGAGGGCGCGCAGGGAGGTGAAGACGTTTTTCATGAGCAGGGCGGCGTCGGGGCTTTGGAAGGCGGCGGATAGGAAGGCGCAGAGCTCCGCCTTGAGAGCGGGGACGAACACGGAAAGCTCCCGCTCAGTAAGCGGGCGGGTCTGGCTGTATTCCGATAGAAAGAGGCGGATACGCTCGCCCGTCACCTCTCCCCTGCCGGAGCGCACCAGGGCGGCGGCCGCCTCCGAGACACAGGCGCGTTTTGCGCATTTGGGGTATGAGCCGTGGAAGCAGGCGGCGGCGTCCTTGCCCTCTCTCTCGGCAAGATACCAGTTGTCCGAAAACCACTCCTCCGCCTCGCTTCGCCCGCCCCGTGGGAGATTGCGCAGGCGTGCCCGCAGAGAGCGCAGGACCGACATTATGTCGGCGGCGACGGCGGAGGCGCGTATGCTCCCCTCCGGCTCCAGTGCGGCGGCGGTGTTGCGGGCAAAGTTGCCCAGCGTCTCGTTTTCCATGTAGATGCCGGTGTCGGCGTCGTTCATAGCTATCCCTCCAAAGCTGTACCGAAAAGGGTATATTTCCTTTTTTGGCAAATGCGTTATGCTATTATTTGTTTAAAAATATGAAAATATTCCTTGACAAAGGGTTGGGGGGAGGGTATAATGAGCCGGTGAGTGTAAAGTTGAAACGCTTTACAGGTGATATGATGCAGGATAAGACATACGAATTGACGCTGCTCTATGACTTCTTCGGGGAGCTTTTGACCCCCACCCAGCGGGAGTATTTTGAGTATTACTACTCCGACGACCTGTCGCTTTCCGAGATCGGGGAGCTGGCGGGGGTATCCCGTCAGGGCGTGCGGGCGGTGCTCCAGCGCGCCGAGGCGCTTTTGAGGGAGTACGAGGAGAAGACGGGCGTGGTGGCAAGGTTCCGGCAGATGTCCCGCGACATCGACGCTCTGCGTAAGGACGCGGAGAGGCTTGCGGAGATGACCCAGGGGCAGGCGCGGGAGCTTGCCGGCAGGATATATTCGGGACTTGGCGAATTGAAGGGTTGAGCTATGGCATTTGAATCTCTTTCCGACAAGTTAAGCAACGTTTTCAAAAAGCTCCGGGGCAAGGGGCGCCTTTCCGAGGCCGACATCAAGGAGGCCATGCGGGAGGTGCGGATGGCGCTTTTGGAGGCGGACGTGAGCTACAAGGTGGTCCGCGACTTCGTAAAGCAGGTATCCGAGCGCGCCGTGGGGACAGATGTGCTGGAGTCGCTCACTCCCGCGCAGATGGTTATAAAGATAGTCAACGAGGAGCTGGTGAAGCTCATGGGCTCCACCAACGCCAAGCTCAACATGAGCTCCAGGGGGCTCACGGTGGTGATGCTGGTGGGGCTCCAGGGCGCGGGCAAGACCACGAACGGGGCAAAGCTCGCGGCGCTCATGCGCAAGCAAAACGGCAAGCGGCCGCTGCTGGTGGCCTGCGATATATACAGGCCCGCCGCCATAAAGCAGCTGGAGACGGTGGGGGCGCAGCTCAATATACCCGTATTTCAGATGGGGACGGAAAACCCGGTGAATATCGCCAAAGCCGCCGTCGCCCACGCGAAAAAGAACGGGAACGACATTGTGTTTTTGGATACCGCCGGGCGGCTGCACATCGACGAGCAGCTGATGGACGAGCTCAAGGCCATAAAGGCCGAGGTCCAGCCGGACGAGATACTGCTGGTGGTGGACGCCATGACCGGGCAGGACGCGGTGAACGCGGCGGCGGCGTTTGACGAGGCGCTGGGGATAACCGGCGTTATGCTCACAAAGCTTGACGGCGACGCCAGAGGCGGCGCGGCGCTGTCGGTGAGGGCGGTGACGGGCAAGCCCATAAAGTTCTGCGGCGTGGGCGAGAAGCTGGACGCCATAGAGCCCTTCCACCCGGACAGGATGGCAAGCCGCATTTTGGGCATGGGCGACGTGCTGACGCTCATCGAGAAGGCGGAGCAGAGCTTTGACGAGAAGAAGGCGCGGGAGCTTGCGGAAAAGATGCGCAAAAACGCCTTCACGCTCCAGGACTACTACGACCAGCTCCAGCAGCTCAAGACCATGGGAGGTCTGGGCGACATCGCCGGTATGCTCCCCGGAAGCATGGGCAAGGCCGTGGCGGGGGCGAAAATAGACGAAAAGCAGATGGCGCGGACCGAGGCGATCATCCTCTCCATGACGCAGAGGGAGCGCAACGACCCGTCCATAATAAATTCCTCGCGGAAAAAGCGTATTGCCGCCGGCTCCGGCACAGAGGTGGTGGACGTGAACAGGCTTTTGAAGCAGTACGAGATGATGAGGGACCTTACGCGGCAGATGTCCAAGGGGAAGCTGCCTGGGTTCCTGGGCGGCGGAAGACGGCGGGGAGGGTTCCCCTTCTGAGGCCCGCCAAAAATACACTGAGTAATCAATGTTAAATTGATATAAATTCTACAAAACTTTGGAGGTAAAACAAAAATGGTCAAGATCAGGCTTCGCAGAATGGGCGCCAAGAAGGCCCCCTTTTATCGCATAGTGGTGGCGGATTCCCGTTTCCCCCGCGACGGAAGGTTCATTGAGGAGATCGGCACATACGATCCCCGCACCGAGCCCAACACCGTGAAGGTAGACGGCGAGAAGGCCAAGGAGTGGATAAAGAACGGCGCTCAGCCCACCGACACCGTGAAGAAGCTTCTCAAGAGCGCCAACGTCCTTTGATCGGTGATCCGCGATGAAGGAGCTGCTGATCTATATCGCGCGAAATCTCGTGGACAGCCCTGACCAGGTGACCGTCACCGAGCGCGAGGACGGGGACAAGACCGTCTTTGAGCTGAGGGTGGCGCCCGACGACATGGGCAAGGTCATAGGCCGCCACGGGAAGATTGCCAAGGAGATCCGCACCCTGATGCGCTCCGTTGCGCAGAGGCAGGGGCGGCATATCTCCGTGGACATAGTCGACTAACGAATTTCAAAAAGGGGCTGCGCCCCTTTTTGAAGGGGGAACGCGTACCTTCAAAAAGGGCTTTGCCCTTTTTGAAGGTACGTGCGGGAAAAATTTATGAATTTTGCGAAATTCATAAATTTTTCCCTGCTGTTTTGCTGCGCGCGCCGCCAAAGGCGGCACACTTGCAAAACATAAGGTGATTTTTCCGACGTACATGCCGCCGGAAAAATATTTAATTTGGGGTTTTTGGGGCGGGCGGTTGGCCCGCTTTTTTGGGGAAAAAGGGTATGGGTATGGAGCTTGTTGAGACCGGGAGGATCGTTAATACGCATGGGCTGAGGGGCGAGGTTAAGATCGAGCCTTGGGCGGACTCGGCGGAGGCGTTTTGCGCCTTTGAGAGGCTGTACATCGACGGCGCGGAGCGCAAGCTGGAGCGCGCCAGGGCGCAGAAGGGCTTCGTCATCGCAAAGCTTGCGGGGATAGATTCCATCGACGAGGCGGAGAGGGTGAAAAACCGTACCGTCTATGTGCCGCGGGAGGACATACCCATGGAGGAGGGGGGCTTTCTCGTCTCCGACCTTGTGGGCTGTGAGGCGCGGGACCAGTACGGGAACGTGCTGGGGCGCGTCACGGACGTAATCAGCCTTCCCCGTGGCGAGGTTTTGGAGATACGCGGGGAGCGGGAGATACTTGTGCCGCTGGTGAAGGAGTTTTTGCTTGACGCCGCACCGGAGCTGGGGGTCATCACCGTGTGCGTTTTAGAGGGAATGTGATGAGGTACTGGATAGACATCATGACCCTTTTCCCCGACACCGTGGGGGATCTGATGAACGAGAGCATCCTGGGGCGCGCCCAGGACAGGGGCATCATACGGATCGAGACGCACCAGATAAGGGACTACACGAAAAACAAGCAGTGCCAGGTGGACGACTACCCCTACGGGGGCGGGCGGGGGTGCGTCATGCAAGCGCAGCCCCTTTACGACTGCTGGCGTTTTTTGCAGAAGGCCCACGGGGAGCGGGTACACACCGTGTTCCTCTCGCCCTGCGGCAGGACCTTCACCCAGGCGGACGCCAAAAGGCTGGCGGCGGAGTACGACAAGCTGATACTCGTCTGCGGGCATTATGAGGGCGTGGACCAGAGGTTCATCGACGAGTGCGTGGACGAGGAGATAAGCCTGGGGGACTTTGTGCTCACCGGCGGGGAGATACCCGCCATGGCGGTGGCGGACGCGGTGTGCCGGCTCGTCCCGGGCGTTCTGCCGGACCCGGAGTGCTTTGAAAACGAATCCCACTGGGACGGGCTTTTGGAGTATCCGCAATACTCCCGCCCGGAGGAGTGGCGCGGGCGGCGGGTGCCTCCCGTACTGCTCGGCGGCGACCACGCAAAAATCGCCCGGTGGCGGAGGAAGGAGTCGATAATCCGCACGAGGCTGAGAAGGCCGGATATGTACGAAAGGCTTGAATTTCAGGACACAAAGCAGGAGCGAAAGCTCCTTGCCGAGATAGAGGAAGAGCTTAAAGGCCGCTCCGGAGAGGGCGGAGAAGAAAAAGGAGGTTGAACCAATGGACCCGAGATTTGAAAAGTACGCAAGGCTTTTGGTGAATGTGGGCATAAACGCCCAGCCGGGGCAGACACTGGTGCTGTCGGCCCCCGTGAGCGCGGCGGATTTCGCCCGGCTGTGCGTGAGCGAGGCTTACAAGATCGGCGTCCGCGAGGTGGTCATGCGGTGGCACGACGACTTTGTGACGCGGGAAAAATATCTGCACGCGGCTGATGAGGTCTTTGACGCTGTGCGCCCCTGGCAGGCGGAGGAGATGAACACGCTGGCAAGGGAAAACGCGGCGTTCCTCTCCGTGGGGAGCTCCGACCCCAACGCCATGCAGGGGGTGGACCATTCCCGCATGGTGCGGTGGAGCCGCGCCTCGGGCAAGGCGATGTCGGAGTTTGACGGGCTCCAGATGTCCGACAAGATACAGTGGTGCCTGGCGTGCGTGCCAAATCCCGCCTGGGCGAGGAAGGTTTTCCCCGATTTGCCGGAGGGCGAGGCTGTGGACAGGCTTTGGGACGCCATATACGCCACCATGAGGATAACTGCCGACGGCGACCCGGTGGAGGAGTGGAGGCGCCACAACGCGGAGCTCAACGAGAGGAAAAAGAAGCTGACGGCCTACAATTTCAAGTCCCTGCGCTACACAAACTCTCTGGGGACGGACCTGACGGTGGAGCTCCCGCAGGGGCACTACTGGGACGGGGGCAACTCAGTCTCCGCGCGCGGCGTGGCGTTCAACGCGAATATGCCAACGGAGGAGATATTCACCGCTCCGAAGAGGGACGGGGTGAACGGGCGCGTCGTCTCCACAAAGCCCTTCCGGGCGGGCGGGGAGATTATCGACAGGTTCGCCTTCACCTTTGAGAACGGGAAAATAGTCAAGGTGGAGACGGAGGACCCGAAGCACAAAAGGATACTCGAGGACGAGATAGGCGTGGACGAGGGCGCGTGCTATCTGGGCGAGGCAGCGCTGGTGCCGTATGATTCGCCCATAAGCAAAATGGGGATACTCTTTTACAGCACGCTCTACGACGAAAACGCCAGCTGCCATCTGGCCTTCGGCGCAAGCTACCCCACCGTCAAGGGCGGGGCGGACATGACGGAGGAGGAGCGCGACGCCGTAGGGCTCAACCGGTCCATCACCCACGAGGACTTCATGATAGGCTCCGAGGACCTCACCATAGTGGGCACCACCCACGACGGGCGGGAGGTGCCGGTGTTTGTGGACGGGAACTTTGCATTTTAAATAATAACGGGCAAAGATCAAAAATCTTTGCCCGTTACAGTTTGTCATGAAAATTACCGATTCTCCACCGAATACGCTAAAACCGTCTGTGAGATCAGAGCGACGGAAGGACGCGGCGCCAGTAGGTGAGGACGATGTACAGCGCCACGGCGTCAAAGGCGAGGTAGGCAAGGAAGCACAGCCACAGGCCGATACGCGCCAGGGGGCGGCGGCGGAAGTGGTAGAGGGTCCAGAGTGACGCGGGGATGAGGACGAGCTTCAGGACTAAGGCCGCCCAGGGGGTGGCGAGGAGGCTGTCGAGGAAGGGGTTTAGCTCAAAGCTGCCGGGGATGAGCTGTAGACCCACTGTGGTGTAGATGAAGTCAAGTAGACTTAAAACCTGCGTTCCCACGGCGAGCCAGAGATACAGGCGCGAACGAGGTAATGAGTTGTCCACGGAATTTCCTCCTTACGAAACGCCGGCGTCCCAAGGTGGCGGTATCAGCCGCCGAACATGGCGGTCAGCGCTTCTCACGCCACGGGCAGGTTAAGTCTCATTCATCCACCTAATAAAGCACCTAACATTGCTTTCAGGCTTTCATCGGTGTAGCCGGTTCCCAAAACGCCGCTTTCCATGAATTGTTCGGCGTTATCGTTAAGCGCGGACATTGCAGCAAAATATCCCTCCAAGTCCTTCCTCGCCTCGCCGTTATCCAAATATTCTTGATATTCATTGGATTTTTTTAACTCTTTATTTAATACTTCAATCATATCCAACGCATTCGAACCGCCATCCGCATTTGAAAGATTGTCTGCTGTTCGCCTATAATATTCGTAAATCTTTATTTTACTCCCAGGATTATCGGGATCGTCTATCTCTGCTGTTTTTCCGACTTCTGAATTTGCAAACGCTGTAATGGCGCCGTATTTGATAGCCGCTGCAGCTGCTGTTGACGAAAACAAGCCATCTTCCTTACCGGGGACAGGGGCACGTAAACTTTGCCCATCTTGTAATGCTGTCAATATTTCATCTATAGACCAATCCTTAGATTGTTGCGCGCATTGCAGCACCAATGCATTCAAAACTTTTTCTTTGTACTCGGGTGTACCCAGTTTAATACCGTGAGATTCGAGATAATCTTGCATTTGTTTCGTTAAAAGGTGCGGCAGAAAATCATCGCCCAGGTCGGCTAACACTTCTGATGCGGATTTAACTACATTATCGACTTCACTTGTAAGCTCATCTAATGTCATGTTATTTCCAAAACTGGAATTATTAAAGTTCTGAATGTCCTCTTGTTTTGTGGTTAATGTGTACGTTTTACCGTCTTTTTCCCATTCCCAAGTAGTAACACCATTTTTGGTCCCCTTATTCTCCAGAGAACCATTTTGAAGTAGGATCTTGTTTCCTCCGTTCAGACTTGCGTAAAAGAAGCCGCCGTCTTTGTCGTAAAGAAGTCCCTCCACGACCTTGAATTCTTCGTCCCGGTTACCTTCAAAATACTTGAAAAAGATCTCGTTGAAGCCGGAAATTGCGTCTGCCGTTACCTGGTACACTTTTTTGTTCATCAACGAAGCGTTGGCATCCTCCGGGTGACCTTCTAATTCCGCCTCAACACATGCTGAGGCGAAAGCGGTATTGACAGCGCCGATCAGCACCTGGTCGTGCGCCTCATTTGCCTTCGTTATGTACCCGCCATACGCCACGGCTCCCACTCCCGCGAGGATCGCCAGCACCGCTATGGTCACTACCAGCTCCACCAGGGTAAAACCGCTGTTTCTGCGCTTTTGCATTGTAAAAACCTCCTTAAAAAGGTAGGCTCTTGTCTTCCCCGGTCGGTGCGGACATTATTGATATAATGTCACGTTCCCGTGCCTGATGAGGCGCCCGGGGACGTAAAAGGAGGTCCTTGCGCGGCAAAATTGGGCGCGCTTTCGCGCGACCGGCCCGGAAGGGTCGTCGCGGCGTGGCGATTTTAAAATTTTTCCTACAAAATTGTTGACATTACGGCTTTACAGTGCTACTATGTAGTGGAAGAATTTCGTGCGGCTTGCGTTTTCCCCGGAAAGTGCGTGACATTATATCAATAATGTCGCGTTTATTTTTTTTGCCCTTTTGCCTCTCCTGCCCCTGTGGGTGCGGAGGGGCTTTTGCTTTGCCGGTGGTTCAAATCTGTGTGGCACAAGCCCCAGCGCGTTCACAAGCTTACGATGCTCCGCGCCGCTGGACCTTGTATAGATCCGCGTCGTCTCGATACTGCTGTGCCCCAGTACGTCGGCTAACTTCACCGCGTCATGATTCGCGTCGTAGAACGTCCTTGCAAACAGCTTGCGCAGGTTGTGTGGAAACGCCTTCGCCGCCTTGACCTTTGCGCGTACCGCCGCCAGCTTCACGACAGCCCACACCCGCCGCCGGTCAAGAGGCTTGCCGTTTCTGCCTCTGAAAATGACGCCGGAGGTAATGCCGCTCTTTTCGGCGTACCTCTCCAGCTCCAGCGCCGTGTCGTCGGGCACCATGATGTGGCGTATCTTCCGCTTGCAGGTGACCACAACCTCCCGGCTTTTTACCGCCTCTAAGGTGAAGAACCGCAGCTCCGAGACGCGGATACCGGTGGAGCACACCGTCTCCATAATGAGCCGGTCCCTCTCCCGCGCCGCGCCCAAAAGCGCCTCGTAGTCCTCACGGGTGAGCTCCTTGTCCTCCGGACAGTACGCGTCCCTCTGTATGAGCATTCTCTGTGTCCCGCAGTCCGTCCAGCCCATGAATTTGAAGAACGCGAACAGCGACGCCAGCATGGTGTTAATGCTGCCGGGAGCGTACTCCTTTGCGATAAGCTCCTGCTTGAATCCGCAGGTAGTTTCGCTCGAAACCTCCCGCCCGCCGAGAAACCCGGCGTATGCCCGCACGTCGTGCAGGTATTTCGCAATTGTGTGCCCGCTTCGCTCCTTTGAAACAAGGTGCGCCTCGAACCCGCTGATGACCTCCGACGTAATGATTTTTTCTTCCATAAATAATTTCCCCCTCGTGACAGTATCTTGCCCAAAACGGGCGCAATCAATCTATCACTCAAAAGGAGGGTGGCAGTCAAGACGAAGCCGGCAAAGATGATCCAAAGAAATTCGTCAAAACGTAGAAATAATTAGAATTACTTAAAAATTTCTTGACAAATCAAAGGTGCTGTGTTATAATGCCCTTAAATAGAAAAACCGGGGACATTTGGGGTGATAATATGGCGCGGCTTTTGATAGTGGAGGACGACGCGGCGATTGTGCGCAACCTCTCGGATTATTTGAGGGGCGAGGGCTTTGACGTGGCCTCGGCTACCACCGCCTCCGGCGCTCTGGAGCTGGCGGGGGCGGACTTTGACCTGGTTCTGCTGGACGTGGGGCTTCCCGACGGCAGCGGCTTTGCCCTGTGCTCCGAGATCAAGGGGCGCTTCGGCACGCCCGTCATCTTCCTCACCGCCTCGGGGGACGAATACTCCGTGGTCACGGGCCTTGAGCTGGGGGCGGACGACTACGTCGCCAAGCCCTTCCGCCCCAGGGAGCTGGTGAGCCGTATCCGCTCCGTCCTCCGCCGTACCGGGAGGGCGAGCCCGGTCATAGAGGTGGGGAGACTGCGCGTGGACCCGGAGAGGGCGCAGGTGACAAAGGACGGGAAAGAGATATTTTTGTCGGCGCTGGAGTACAGACTGCTCCTTGTTTTTCTCAACAATCGGGGGATCGTCCTGTCCCGCTCAAGGCTTTTGGAGGAGATATGGGACGCGGCGGGGGATTTTGTCAATGACAACACCCTGACCGTCTATATCAAGCGCCTTCGGGACAAAATAGAGGACGACCCGTCGGAGCCCACGGTCATAAAGACCGTGCGGGGAATGGGGTACAAGCTGTGAGGACGCTTTTGAGAAATGCCCGGTTCCGACGGGAGAGCGCCGCTTTTATCATAGTCGCCGCTGTTTTCGCGACGGCTGGCTTTGCCGTGGGAAAAAGCGCCGGCATAGCAGTGGCGCTCTGTGCCCTCGCGCTATATGCGCTGTATCTCGGCTTTTCCCTCTGGCGATACCGGCAGATGGCCCGCCTTGCCGACGAGCTTGACAGGCTCCTCCACGGGCAGGGGAGCTTCGATCTGGACCGGTATTCCGAGGGGGAGCTGTCCATACTCCAGTCCGAGCTTTCCAAGCTTTTGGCGACACTCCGGCGGCAGTCGGATTCCTTGAAGGCGGACAAGATATGGCTCGCCGACTCCCTGGCGGACATATCCCACCAGCTCAAAACGCCCCTCACCAGCCTGAACCTGGCCGCCGCCATGCTCTCGGAGCCGGAGCTTGCCCCGGAGCGGCGGAGGGAGCTTTCCAGGGATGTGTCGCGCCAGCTCACCCGCCTTGAGTGGCTGGTCTCGGCGCTGTTGAAGCTTTCCCGCCTCGACGCCGGAACAGCCGCTCTCAACCCCGTTCCGACCCCCGTCAGACCCCTGCTGGACGCCGCTCTGGACCCCATCAGGATACCCCTGGAGGTGCTTCAGATCGCCCTGCGGATAGACTGTCCGGAGGGTGTGACAGCCATACTTGACCCGGACTGGGCGGCGGAGGCGCTGGGAAATATTCTCAAAAACTGCATGGAGCACACCCCGCCGGGCGGGACCGTTACCGTTGCCGCCGGGGAGAACGCGGTGCTTACGGAGATCGTCATTTCCGACACAGGTCCCGGCATCGACCCGGAGGACCTTCCCCACATCTTTGAGCGCTTTTACCGGGGAAAAAGCGCCAATCCCGGCTCCGCCGGAATAGGTCTTGCCCTGGCGAGCACCATAATCCGGGCGTCCGGCGGCACCGTCAAGGCTGAAAACGGGCCAAACGGAGGGGCGAGGTTTGAGATAAAGCTGTATAAATCCACCGTATGAGGCTGATAATATTACGTTTTATTACGTTTTTGTAATAATAAAGTCACCGGACTGTCACCGGAGGGGCGTATCATGTCCCCGTAATCTTAAGCTGGCGCGGGTTCGGCTCTCGTCAGCAAAAAAGGAGGAGCGCGTATGGAAATACTGCGTGTTGAAAACCTGACCAAGGTCTACGGCTCCGGGGACAATCAGGTGCGGGCGCTGGACGGCGTCTCTTTTTCCGTGGAAAAGGGGCAGTTTGTGGCTATAATCGGGCCCTCTGGCTCGGGGAAATCCACGCTTTTGCACATTTTGGGCGGCGTGGACACGCCCACCTCCGGGAAGGTCTACATGGACGGGCAGGACGTTTACAGCAGGAGCGAGGAGCAGCTCGCCGTCTTCCGCCGCCGCGAGGTGGGGCTCATTTACCAGTTTTACAACCTGATCCCCGTGCTGGATGTGCGGGAAAACATCACCCTGCCTGTGCTCATGGACGGGCGAAAGGTCAATGAGGAGCGGTTGAAGGAGCTTTTGGACACCCTGGGGCTCGTGGGGCGGGAGAAGCACCTGCCCAACCAGCTTTCGGGCGGTCAGCAGCAGCGGGTGAGCATCGGCAGGGCGCTTATGAACGCCCCGGCGGTGGTGCTTGCCGACGAGCCCACGGGGAATCTTGATTCCCGCGCAAGTCAGGAGATAGTGGACCTTCTCAAGCTCTCCAACAAAAAATACGACCAGACGCTCATCGTCATAACCCACGACGAGAGCATCGCCCTCCAGGCGGACAGGCTCCTTGCCATAGAGGACGGGCGGATAACCCGCGACGAGGTGCTCAGGCGATGAACGTTTTTACAAAGGTCACATTGAAGACGCTTTTAAAAAACCGCGTCCGCACCGTGGTCACGGTGATAGGGATAATCCTCTCCGCCGCCATGATAACCGCCGTGACGGTGAGCGTCTCCAGCTTCATGCGGTATATGCAGGCGGTCACGGTGGCGGAGACGGGGCTGTGGCACGGGGCTTTGGACAACCTGCCCGCCTCCATGAGGGGCGAGCTGGAGGCTGATGGCAGGTTCGACTCGGCCTCCTACGCCCAGGTCATGGGCTGGTACGACACCTCCGGCGGGACCGCGGGAGGGGGCGTGTACATCCAGGTCCTGGGCTGTGACGGCACGTTTTTTGAGCGTATGCCCATAGAGCTATCCGAGGGGCGGATGCCGGAAAATCCCGGCGAGATAGCTCTTTCGACCTTCTCCATCGACGGGCTGGAGCTGGGGGACAAAATAACCCTGGAGCTGGGGGACAGGTATGTTGACGGCAGGCTCCTGGACGGCTTCACCTTCTGGCAGACCGGCGAGGAGCTGGCGGTGCGGGACACGCGGGAGTACACCGTGGTGGGGTTCACCCGGTTCCCGAGCTTTCAGGACGGCAGTATGCCGGGAATGATGGCGTTCACCTGCTGGGACGACAAAGCCGAGGTCCCGTATCTCACGGCGTATTTCACCCTGAAAGATCCGGGGGACATATATGATTTTCAGTCCGACTGGCAGGATAAGGGCGTGAGGTCCGTGGACAACTCGGACTACCTGATGACGCTGGGGCTTTCCCGCTTTGACACCTTCTTCCGGGTGCTCTACTCCCTTGCCTCCATACTCATCGGGCTCATAATGTTCGGCTCGGTGTCGCTCATATACAACGCCTTTTCCATATCCGTCGCCGAGAGGACGAAGCAGTTCGGGCTCCTGCGGTCCGTGGGCGCCACGAAAAAGCAGATACGCGCCATGGTGTTCACCGAGGCGCTCACCGTGAGCCTCATGGGTATACCCCTGGGGATAATCGCGGGGATAGCGGGAATGGCGGTGACCTTCCGGTTCATCGGGGGCTACCTTGCGGGGCTTTTTTACGGGCACAGGTCCGGCGTCGTACCGCTGAGCATATATGTTATGCCCTGGTCGGTGATCTCCGCCGCCGTTATTGGGCTTGTGACGGTGCTCATCTCCGCCTGGGTGCCCTCTCGCCGCGCCACGAAAATATCGGCGATAGAGGCTATACGCCAGACAGGGGACGTGAAGATAAAGCGGCGGGAGGTGCGGACCTCGCCCTTGACCTACAGGCTCTTCGGGATCGAGGGGGTCATCGCGGGAAAGCACTTCAAGCGGGACAGGAAGCGCTACCGCGCCACGGTGGTAAGCCTTTTCATGTCCGTGGTGCTGTTCATATCCGCCAGCTCCTTCTGCCGTTACCTGACGGACACCGCCAGCGCCGCGCTGGACAGCTATGACTACGACGTGGAGCTTTGGAGCCACTACGAGGCCGGCAGAGAGGACTACGCGAAATACCCGGACTTCGACAGCCTGCCACGGGTCATTGAGGCGTTTTCCTCCTCGCCTGACATAAAGGAGGTCTCCGCCGTCAGCCGTGTGGACAGCATCGTTCTGACCTTCCGCAGGGAGGAGGCCGCGGCGGGGGCCTGGGCGGAGCTGGAGCGCTTTTTCGGCTCGGACGGCGGGTCAGTGAGCATTACCATGGTCCTCTACGGCGTGGAGGACGGTCAGTATAGGGAGTATCTGAGGAAAAATGGGCTTTCGGAGGAGGAATACATGGGCGAGGACCCGAAGCTGGTGGTCCGCCCCTCCGTCACCATGTTCGATTCTGACAAACAGCGCTTTGCGACGCTGCGGATCGACCCGGCGCTTTTGAGGACCGTCTCATTTTCCTATGACGAAAACGGCTCGGAGGATACAGGCTCGGTCAATTACTCCGCGCTGGAGGTTGGCGCCGCCGGCGCGGTCCGCGGCTCCGGGTCCTACTCCTACGAGGTGGGGTACACCACCGACGAGCTGGTGCTGGGTCTTAACACCGCGTCGGCGAAGCGCAGCCTCGCGGCGCTGATGCCCCTGAGCGAGGCGCGGAAAATCGACACCGGAGATACGGGGGAGGACGCGGAGATATTTTTCACCGTCAAGAGCCTGGGCACCGGCGGGCAGGACGTGCTTGCCGCCTCAGAAGCCGCGGGACTGCCCTTTGACGAGGGGGATATGTCCGACGTATACGCCGCCAACGCGCCCCAGAGGGACCTGGTGACGGTGATACGCGTCATAAGCTGCGGCTTTATCGCCCTCATATCAGCCATCGCCGCGGTGAACGTGTTCAACACCGTGTCAACAAATATACTTTTGAGGCGACGTGAGTTTGCAATGCTCCGCTCCGTGGGCATGACGGGCAGGGGGCTCAACAGAATGATGGACCTTGAGTGCCTGCTCTACGGCGCGAAATCGCTTCTTCTCGGCGTCCCCGCCGCGCTGGGGGTGACGTATCTCATCTACCGGTCAGTGATGAACGCCATGGACACCCGATTTTACCTCCCCTGGGTGGAGGTCGCCATCGCCGTTGGGAGCGTGTTTTTGGTGGTGTTTTTGTCAATGATGTACTCCATGGCGATAGTGAAGGGGGACGATGTTATCGAGGGGCTGAGGAGAGAGGCTATTTAAAAACGCGTCACCCAAAGGCCCGCGCCTTTAATAGGCGCGGGCGCTCCGAAGCCGCCGGGCCTATTAAAGGTGCGGTTTTGAAGGTGGTACAGTTTAACATGTTTCCTCATATAATGCCTTTGGAACAAAGGCGTTCACCCACTCGGTGAATGTTATTTTTTTGGAGGTCATTATATGTGCGGAATCGCGGGACAGGTTGGCGGCGACATTCGACGGCTTTTACCGGTATTTGAGGATATGCGGCGATCCCTTGAGCGGCGCGGGCCGGACCAGAGGGGTATGGCGGTTTTTGATGAGGCGGCGCTCATACACGCGCGGCTTTCGGTGATGGACCCGGAAAACGGGCGTCAGCCCATGAGCTTTGACGGGTACACCATAGTTTACAACGGCGAGATATACAACGCGCCGGAGCTCCGGCGGGAGCTTTGCGCCCTGGGGCATGAGTTTACGAACCGGTCGGACACGGAGGTGCTCCTTCACGCCTTCGCCCAATTCGGGGAGGACGCGGTCGACAGGCTCAACGGGATATACGCCTTCGCGGTTTGGGACAGCCGAAAGCGGCGGC
Organism: uncultured Oscillospiraceae bacterium; assembly: GCA_947627285.1. Lineage (GTDB taxonomy): Bacteria > Bacillota > Clostridia > Oscillospirales > Oscillospiraceae > RUG626. The sequence goes on along the minus strand of CANQVL010000002.1, from coordinate 132,115 downwards.
TCTTTCTCTGCCGGGACAGGATGGGCGTCAAGCCGCTTTTTTACGCCCGCCGGCGCGGGGCGCTGATATTTGCCTCGGAGCTGAAGGCGCTTTTGCGCCACCCCTGGGTGGAGCCGGAGGTGGACCGGCAGGGCCTGGCGGAGGTTTTGCTCCTGGGGCCCGGAACAGCCCCCGGGAGCGGGGTTTTCAGGGACATTTCCGAGCTTCTGCCCGGTGAGTGCGGCTGGTATTCTCCCGACACGGACACTCTGAGCCTGCGCCGTTACTGGCGTCTGCGCGACGCGCCCCACACGGACAGCTTTGAGGAGACGGCGGAGAAGGTGCGGTTTTTGGTGCTGGACGCCATTAAGCGTCAGCTCGTCTCCGACGTGCCGCTGTGTACCTTCCTCTCCGGCGGGCTGGACTCGTCGATCATCTCCGCCGTGGCGGACAGGGAGTACGCCGAAAGCGGCATGGCCCTGGACACCGTGTCCGTGGATTATCTGGACAACGCCAAATATTTCAAGGCCAGCAAGTTCCAGCCCAACTCCGACCCGGCGTTTATCAAAATAATGGCGGACTTCCTGCGCGGGAACAACCACCAGGTGACGCTTGATACGCCGGAGCTGGTGTCGGCGCTCTATGAGGCGGTGGAGGCGCGGGACCTCCCCGGTATGGCGGACGTGGATTCCTCCCTGCTGCTCTTCTGCCGGGAGATAAAGAAGCTCGCCACCGTCGCGGTGTCCGGCGAGTGCGCGGACGAGATTTTCGGGGGCTACCCGTGGTACAGGGACCCCACGGTGCGGGAGCGCGAGGGCTTCCCCTGGGCGCAGTCCACGGCGTACAGGGCGTCCTTCATCAAGGACGGCGTTCTCGGCGGCATCGACCCCGCACAGTTCGTGGACGGATATTACCGCGCCGCCTGCGAAGGAAGCGACATCCTCCCCGGCACGCCGCCGCTGGAGCGGCGCATGAAGCAGATGATGAACCTGAACGTGGACTGGTTCATGCAGACGCTTCTCGCCCGCAAGGACCGGATGAGTATGTGGTCCTCCCTGGAGGTGCGTGTGCCCTTCTGCGACCACAGGATAGCGGAGTACCTGTACACCGTGCCCTGGGAGTTCAAGGACCGTGGCGGGTACGAAAAGGGGCTCCTGCGCGAGGCCATGCGCGGCATACTGCCCGACGAGGTGCTCTGGCGCAAAAAGAGCCCCTACCCCAAGACCCACAACCCGGCGTATCTCGCCGCCGTCAACCGGGAGTTGGAGGCCGTTCTCGCCGACAAATCGCAGCCGCTCCACGACATCGCCCGGGAGGATAAGCTGAGAGCCCTCATGACCTCCGACCGCCCCGTCCCCTGGTACGGTCAGCTAATGACCACCCCCCAGACCGTAGCATGGTTTTTACAGCTCAATTACTGGTTGAAAAACTACAAGGTACGTATAATTTAACCCGCACCCCCACGTAATCAGCCCCCAATAAAATATTTTTCCGGCGGCATGTACGTCGGAAAAATCACCTTATGTCGCGCAAGTGTGCCGCCTTCGGCGGCGCGCGCAGTGCGACAGCAGGAAGACCTCCGAGAAAAGCCCGCAGGCTTTTCCCAGAGGTCTTCCGCACGTCTCCTATTGGCATTGAAAGGTCGCTTTGCGACCTTTCAAGCCAGTTTTACTTTTTCCAGGTTGCCGGTCTCAGCATCAGCAGCATGGGGAAAATCTCCAACCGTCCCGCCAGCATATCGAACATCAGCACCAGCTTTGAAAGCACCGAGTAGTCGCCGAAGTTGCGGCTGGGGCCCACCAGGCTCAGGCCGGGGCCTATGTTGTTGAGCGTGGCGGCGACGGCGGAGAAGTTGGTGGTGAAGTCAAAGTTGTCAAGGCTTATCACGAGCATGGAGCCGAAAAAGACGGAGATGTACGCCAAAAGCCACATGTTCACCGACGCCACCATGTCCCTGTCCGCCGCCTTGCCGTCTATGCGGACGGCGGTGACGGTGCGGGGGTGGATTAGGCGCCGGAGCTCGCGTCCGATGTTTTTAAAATACATGAGCACGCGGCTGACCTTAATGCCGCCCCCGGTGGAGCCGGCGCAGGCGCCCACGAACATGAGGCATATGAGGACGGTCTTTGAGAATGTGGGCCACAGGTCAAAGTCTACGGAGGAGAAGCCCGTGGTGGTCATGATGGAGGAGCACTGGAACGCCGCGTGGAGGAGCGAATAGCCGAAGGAGCCGCCCATCTGGGTCATCAGATTCACCGTCACCAGCGCCACAGCCGCGAGGAATATGAAAAGGTACGTCCGCACCTCCTCCATGCCGAAGGCGGCGCGGAGCTTTTTTATCGTCAGGTAGAAGTAGAAGTTGAAGTTGACGCCAAAGAGGAACATAAAGACGGTAACGACTATCTGCACGTAGGCGGAGTAGCTGGCAAAGGAGTCGTTGAGGACGCCGAAGCCGCCGGTGCCGGCGGTGCCGAAGGAGATGCAGAAGGCCGAAAACAGGTCCAGCCCGCCTGTCACCAGCACGATGACCTCCGCCACGGTCATAACGAGGTATATCCCGTAGAGGTACACGGCGGTGCGCTGTAATCTGGGCACCAGCTTGCCCACGGAGGGCCCCGGCGACTCGGCGCGCATTATGAGTATGCTCTGCCCGCCTGTCATTGGCAGGAGCGCCAGAAGGAACACCAAAACGCCCATGCCGCCTATCCAGTGGGTGAAGCTGCGCCAGAAGAGAAGCGACTTTGGCAGCGCCTCCACGTCGGAGAGTATGGACGCGCCGGTGGTGGTAAAGCCGGAGATCACCTCAAAGAGCGCGTTGACGAAATTCGGTATACAGCCGGAGATAAAAAAGGGGAGCGCGCCGGCAAGGGACATTATTATCCAGCTCAGCGCCGTCGCCACAAAGCCCTCGCGGGCAAAAAACGAGCTGTTCTTCGGCCTTTTTGCCGCCATCGCGATCCCCGGTATGGCGGTGACGGCTATGGCTATCAGGTAGTCCGGCGCGTAGGGCTCCCCGTATCCCAGGCACAGCCCCAGAGGTATCAGCAAAAACGCCGCCTCGATGCACAGCACCCAGCCCACAAGCCAGCGGATAAAGGAATAGTTCATGCTCTCTCCCTCCGCTCAGGACCTGAGAATGTCGTTGATGGAGCCCAGCTTCTGGGCTGTGGTCACCAGCACCACGGTGTCGCCCTGGCGTATCACGTCGTTGCCTCGGGGGATTATGAGCCGCCCGTCCCGGTAGATACAGCATATGAGCAGGTTCGGTATCATCTTCGGCCTCAGCTCCGAGAGCGGGCGGTCCGTCACGGCGCTTTTTGCCTTTATGTGGAACTCCAGCGCCTCCACCTGCCGCCCCGCCAGGTAGTAGAGGGACTCGATGTCGCTGGAGTCGGAGGAGTTGGACATGGCGCGCACGTAGCGGAGTATGCTGTACGCCGTTATCTCCTTGGGGTTAATTATGCTCCCCACGGGCAGCTCCTCCGTCACCTCGGTGAAGCCGAAGGTGCTGACCTTCGTTATGGGCCGCACGTTGGAGATCTTTCTGGCGTAGAGGGAGAGGAGTATGTTTTCCTCGTCAAGGTCCGTGAGCGGCACAAATACGTCCTCGCCGCCTATGCCCTCCTCCGTCAAAAGCTGCCGGTCCACCGCGTCGCCGTTTATTATCTCCGCCCCCGGCAGATTCGCGGCAAGCTCCTCGCATACGTCCCGGTTCTTTTCGATTATCTTCACGCTGTTTCCGGCGGAGAGGAGCTGGTCCGCCAGATAGTAGCCGGTCCTGCCCCCGCCGATTATCATCACGTCCCTGGAGGGCTTCACCTGGAAGCCCAGCTTTTTGAAGAGCTTCGTCATCTCCTCCGGCGGCGTTATGATGTATATCCTGTCCCCGGCGCGGAGCACGGTGTCGCCGCGGGGTATCTCCACCCGGTGCGTGTCGCCCCGCTCAAGTATGCAGATGAGCGTTCCCTTTGACACCTTCTGCGGGAAGTCCATCACCTTCAGGTCGTCCGCCGGCGAGCCCTGGGGGATTATTATCTCAATGAGGTTCACCCTGCCCTTGGCAAAGGACTCCACCGTCATGGCGTTGGGTATCTGTATGAGGTCAAATATCTCGCTGGCTGTGGCAAGCTCCGGATTTATCGCCATGCTCAGCCCCAACTCGTCCTTTAAAAGGTTTATCTCCCTGTAATAGACCGGGTTCCTGACGCGGGCTATGGTCTGACAGCCCGACAGCTTTTTCGCCATGAGACAGCATAGCATATTCACCTCGTCCTGGTCCGTGACGGCTATCAGCAGGTCCGCCCCGCCTATGCCCGCCTCCTGAAGGACCTCGTGGCTCACCCCGTTGCCGGCTATGCCCTGCACGTCTATCTTCTCAAGCGCCGCGTTGAGCCGGCGGGCGTTGGGGTCAATGAGCGTTATCTGGTGCCCCTCGGCGTTGAGGCTGTCCGCCAGCGAGTACCCGACTCCGCCGGCGCCGACGATGATTATGTTCAAAAATATCCCTCCATTGGAATCCGACAAAAGCAGTATGTCTGTACAGTATATCAGAAACCCGGTAAAATTCAACCCTTGACATAAGCTTTTGCGGGTGTAAAATTAAAAAAAGTCAAAAAATCAGGTGATTTTCAAATGAGATACGAAAACGTCCTCCCCGCCGTGTTTATCGACCGCCCCAACAGGTTCATCGCCCGCGTGGAGCTTGGCGGGGCGGTGGAGACTGTACACGTAAAAAACACCGGCAGGTGCCGGGAGCTCCTTGTCCCCGGCGCGCCAGTCTGGGTACAAAGGTCGGAAAACCCCGCCCGCCGGACCCTCTACGACCTTATAACCGTCAAAAAGGGCGATCTCCTCATCAACATCGACTCCGCCGCCCCCAACGCCGTCTTCGGGGAGTACCTCGCCGCGGGGCGGCTCTTCCCCTCCCCCACCCTCATCCGCCCCGAGACGCCCTTCGGCGGCTCCCGCCTGGACTTCTACGTGGAGGCTCGGAACACCCGCGCCTTCTGCGAGGTCAAGGGCGTGACGCTGGAGGAAAACGGCGCCGCCATGTTCCCCGACGCGCCGACCCTTCGCGGCGTCAAGCACCTGGGGGAGCTCATAAGATGCGCCGGGGCGGGATTTTCCGCCTGGGCGGTGTTTATAATAGCGATGCGCCGCGCGAAATACTTCACCCCCAACCGCGCCACCCACCCGGAATTTGCCGACGCCCTCTCCCAGGCCGCGAAAAACGGCGTCAACCTCCTGGCGCTCTCCTGCGACGTGGAGCCGGACGGCATAACCGCCGCCGAACAGGTTGAAATCATACTTTAACGACTCTTTGACTACTTTTTCCGACACTTTTCCGACAAAAATCTCCAATTGCCGCCTTTTTTCCGGCGTTTTTGTTCCCCGCGCTCCGCGTCCCCGTATATTGTGTTATATCAAACGCCAAAAACACTATATATGCCATTTTCCACTTGACTTTCTCCTCCCCATATGATATATTTTATCGTACCGGCGTTTCCGCGCGGCTCGAATAATTCATTTTTCAAATAAATCATCCCCGCGTCCGCACCGCAGAAAGGGCAAGGGACACCGATAAAGAAAGTATCACCAAAGGGAGAGAGTACAATGAAAATCATAAAGCGCAACGGCTCCGAGATGGTCTTTGACATCGCCAAGATCGAGAACGCCATCAGCAAGGCCAACATGTCCGTGGAGGAGCAGGACAGGATGACCCCGCTCCAGATAAAGCGCATCGCCGCCAGCGTAGAGCTGGACTGCGAGAACATGGGCAGGAGCCCCTCCGTTGAGGAGATCCAGGACCTGGTGGAGAAGCAGATAATGGCCCACGGCGCCTTTGAGGTGGCAAAGAACTACATCACCTACCGCTACACCCGCTCCCTGGTCCGCCAGAGCAACACCACCGACGAAAAGATTTTGTCCCTCATCGAGTGCTGCAACGAGGAGGCGAAGCAGGAGAACTCCAACAAGAACCCTGTGGTCAACTCCACCCAGCGCGACTACATGGCGGGCGAGGTCAGCCGCGACCTCTCCGAGCGTATCCTTCTCCCCCGCGACATAGTGGAGGCCCACGAGGCGGGCATAATCCACTTCCATGACACCGACTATTACGCCCAGCATATGCACAACTGCGACCTTGTGAACCTGGAGGACATGCTCCAGAACGGCACCGTCATCACCGGCACGCTCATCGAGCGCCCCCACTCCTTCTCCACCGCCTGCAACATCGCCACGCAGATCATCGCGCAGGTCGCCTCCAACCAGTACGGCGGTCAGTCCATCTCCCTCACGCACCTTGCTCCCTTTGTGGACGTCTCCCGCCGGAAGATAAGAAGGGTCGTGGAGCAGGAGCTGGTCACCCTGGGCGTCAACCCCAGCGAGGAGAAGATTCAAAAGATAGTTGAGGACCGCCTGCACGAGGAGATCCGCCGCGGTGTCCAGACCATACAGTACCAGGTGGTCACCCTCCTCACCACCAACGGACAGGCACCCTTCGTCACCGTGTTCATGTACCTGGGCGAGGCGAGGAACGAGCGGGAGCGGGAGGACCTGGCGCTCATAATCCGCGAGGTCCTGGAGCAGCGCTACGAGGGCACCAAGAACGAGGACGGCGTCTGGGTCACCCCCGCCTTCCCCAAGCTCATATACGTCCTTGAGGAGGACAACATAACCGAGGGCTCCCGCTACTGGGAGCTGACGAAGCTCGCCGCCAGGTGCACCGCCCGACGCATGGTCCCGGACTACATCTCCGAGAAGAAGATGCTGGAGCTCAAGGGCGACGTCTACACGTGCATGGGCTGCCGCTCCTTCCTCACCCCCGACAGGTTCACCGACGCGGGCGTGGGCAACATAGCAAACGCCGGCAACTACGAGCCCGGCAAGCACAAGTATTACGGGCGCTTCAACCAGGGCGTGGTCACGATAAACCTCCCCGACGTGGCGCTCTCCTCCGGCGGGAACACGGACAAGTTCTGGAAGATATTCGACGAGCGCCTGGAGCTGTGCCACCGGGCCCTCAGGTGCCGCCACGAGCGTCTGCTGGGCACCCCCTCCGACGTGGCGCCCATACTCTGGCAGTACGGGGCCCTGGCGCGCCTCAAGAAGGGCGAGCCCATCGACAAGCTCCTCTACGGCGGCTACTCCACCATCTCCCTGGGCTACGCCGGGCTTTACGAGTGCGTCAAGTACATGACCGGCAAATCCCACACCGACCCTGAGGCCACCCCCTTCGCCCTCGCCGTCATGCAGAGAATGAACGACAAGTGCAAGGAGTGGAAGACCGCCGAAAACATCGACTACTCCCTCTACGGCACCCCCCTGGAGTCCACCACCTACAAGTTTGCCAAGTGCCTCCAGCGCCGCTTCGGTGTCATCGAGGGCATCACCGACAAGGGCTACATCACCAACTCCTACCACGTCCACGTCACCGAGCCCATCGACGCCTTCACAAAGCTCAAGTTTGAGGCGGAGTTCCAGGCCCTCTCCCCCGGCGGCGCCATCAGCTACGTGGAGGTCCCGGATATGCAGAACAACCTGGAGGCTGTTCTGCAGGTGATGAAGTTCATCTACGACAACATCATCTACGCCGAGCTCAACACCAAGTCCGACTACTGCCAGGTCTGCGGCTGGGACGGTGAGATCAAGATCGCCGAGGAGGACGGAAAGCTCATCTGGAAGTGCCCCAAGTGCGGCAACACCGACCAGAACAAGATGAACGTCGCCCGCCGCACCTGCGGCTACATCGGCACCCAGTTCTGGAACCAGGGCCGGACCCAGGAGATCCGCGACAGGGTATTGCATCTTTAAACAACACATATTCCCGGGGTCAACGCCTCGGGAATATTGATATGTGAGGGAAACTATGTTTTACGGTGAGATCAAAAACTGCGACATAGCCAACGGGCAGGGCGTGCGGGTGACGCTGTTTGTCTCCGGCTGCACCAATCACTGCGAGGGCTGCTTCCAGCCCCAGACCTGGGATTTCGGCTACGGCGAGCCCTTCACAAGGGAGACAGAGGACAAAATAATATCCATGCTTGAGCCCGGATACATAAACGGGCTCACCCTCCTGGGCGGCGAGCCCATGGAGCCGGAAAACCAGCGGGCGCTCCTGCCCTTCGTCCGGCGCGTGAAGGAGACGTACCCCCAAAAGACCGTCTGGTGCTTCTCCGGCTTCACCCTGGACGAGCTCCTGCGTGACGGCTCCCACCCCAGGTGCGAGGTCACGGACGGGCTCCTGTCATATATCGACGTGCTGGTTGACGGAAAATTTATCCTGGCGCAGAAGGACATCTCCCTGCGCTTTCGCGGCTCCCGCAACCAGCGCCTCATCGACCTCCCGGCAACTCTGAAAACCGGAAAAATCCACCTCTGGGACGGCATTTGACCCAAAAAAGGGCTGCGCCCTTTTTTGAAGGAGAAACGTGCGAAAAAATTTTGGAAATGTCTGCGGACATTTCCAAAATTTTTTCTGCTGTTTTGCTTCGCGCACGCCAAAGGCGCACACTCGCAAAACATAAGGTGATTTTTCCGACGTACATGCCGCCGGAAAAATATTGAATTTTTAGTTTTTTGACAGTACAACCGGAGCAGCACATTTGCGGATGTCCCGATTGATTTATTTTATACCCTTTTTGCAATCTCCACCGCGATCTCAAACTTTTCAAACCCGTGGTTCGCCCGTTTGAGTCCGCTGCGGTCGTACTCCTCCCCGTCCAGCCTGTCGCCGGCGTCCAAAAAGGCGTACAGCTCCAGCGAGTGGAAATCGCACACCGCCTGGAGCCCCGCAAGCTCCATCTCCACGCAGACGCACCCCTCGCCTCTGCGCTTTTCCATGTTCCCCACGGTCTCCCGGTAGATGGCGTCGGTGGTCCAGGTCCTCCCGGTGACAAAGGGCTTGCCCAGCCTTGAGAATATCTCCGCCACCGTTCCCGCGTTTTTAAGCTCGATGTAGTCCGCCGGCGGCGCGTAGTGGAAGCTCATGCCCTCGTCCCGGTACGCCGCTGTGGGTATTATGTACCCTCCCGCCGTTTTTTCGCTGTCCAGCGACCCGGCGGATCCGAAAACCACGAATTTCCCCGCGCCTGAGATCTGCCGGACCTCCAAAAGGTCCGCCCCGGCGCAGGCGGCGCCCAAATGGGAGAGGTACAGCCCTATCCGCCTGCCCTCCCGCTTAAAGACGTAAACGCCCCTTTTTCCGTCACAGCCCCCCAGGGTCCCCACCCTTTTCGCCCGGAAAAGGAGCCGCGCCCTGTCAAAAACGCGCCTGGAAAACGTGACGGCACACACGTCGCACACGTCCCCCATGGGACCGTAAAAGCTCTCCGGCGAGATTATCGCAGGGGTCGAGCCGTCAAAGGCATCGGTGATCACTCATCGTCACCCCCGCCCAAAAGCTGGTCGGCGAAGGACGGTCCCGCGCCGGTGTCCTCCGGCTCCTCCGGTACGGACGGCGCGGCGCCGATGGGCGCGGTGCCGTTTATGAACTGCATCTCCTGCCACTGCTGGCGGGTCATGATTATCTGCCTGGGCTTCGACCCCTCGAAGGGCCCCAGAACGCCCACCTCCTCCAGCTGGTCCACTATCCTCGCGGCCCTGGCGTAGCCCAGCTTGAGCCGCCGCTGGAGCGCGGAGACGCTGGCCTGGTTCGTCTCGAATATGATGTCCGCCGCCTGTGGAAGGAGCTCGTCGTAGTCCTTGAACTTGTCCTCCCCGGCGGGAGCGGCGCTCTTTCCGCCCTGCTCCTTCTCTGCGGCGGCCTTCTCGATCTCGTAGATAACGTCCTCGGAGTAGCTCACCTCGCCGGAGGACTGCTTGACGTACTCGACGACCGCCTCCCGCTCCTCGTCGGATACCCATGTCCCCTGGATACGCGTGGGCTTGGAGGACCCGATGGGCGCGTAGAGCATATCCCCGTTGCCCACCAGCTTGTCCGCCGCCCCGCCCGCGTCCAGTATTATCCTGGACTCCAGCGAGGACGCCACCTTCAGCGCTATGCGCGAGGGTATATTCGCCTTCATGAGCCCCGTTATAACGTCCGCCCTGGGGCTCTGCGTGGCTATCACAAGGTGAACTCCGGCGGCTCGCCCCATCTGCGCCACCCGGCAGATGGACTCCTCCACCTCCTTGGCGGCTATCATCATAAGGTCGGCAAGCTCGTCGATTATGACCACTATCTGCGGCACCTTTGGCGTGTCCGCGTCCAGCTGGGCGTTATACCCCGCCAGGTCCCTGGCGCCCGCGTCGGAGAACAGCCTGTAGCGCTTCATCATCTCCACCACCGCCCACTGGAGCGCCCCCGCGGCCTTCTTCGCCTCGGTGACCACCGGAATGAGCAGGTGCGGTATCCCGTTGTATATCTTGAATTCCACCATCTTGGGGTCTATCATGATGAACTTGACCTCGTCGGGCGTGGCCTTGTACATAAGGCTCAGTATAAGCGAGTTTAAGCACACCGATTTGCCCGAGCCCGTGGTGCCCGCCACGAGAAGGTGTGGAAGCTTGGATATGTTGCCCACCATCACGTCGCCCGAGATGTTCTTCCCTATGGCGAAGGTGAGCTTTGACTTGGCGTTTGTAAACTCCGGCGCCGTGATTATCTCCCGCAGATAGACCGTGGAGACGTTCTTGTTGGGCACCTCAATGCCCACGGTGGAGATCTTATTGGGTATCGCCGCGATTCGCACGCCGGAAACTCCCAGCGCCAGGGCGATGTCGTCGGCGAGGTTCGTGAGCTTGTTGAGCTTCACGCCTATCTCCAGCTCCATCTCGTAGCGGGTGATTGAGGGCCCGTGGACGATGTTGGAGACGGTCACGTTCACCCCGAAGGACCGCAGGCACAGCTCCAGCCTCTCCTTCGTGGCGTTAAGCTCGTCCTGACTGTCCCGGGAGCTGCCCCTCACCGGCTCGTTGAGAAGCGTCACCGGCGGGAAACGGTACACTTGCGCGCTCTCGGCAAGGTCCCGCTTGGCGCTCTCGGCGATGAGGGAGGCTATCTCCCCCGCGGCGGCGGCTGTGTCGGACTTTGTCACCGTCTCCGGGACAAGCGGCGCGGGGGCGGGCTTTGCCGGCTCCCTCTTTATAACCTCGATGGGCACAGGAGCCGCCTTCTTTTCGGGCTCCGCCGCCTTCTCGGGCTCCCGGTCCCCGGCGGGCTCCGCCGCCTTAACCGGCTCCTCGGGCTTTTTCTCCTCCGCCGCGCTCTCCGGCTCGTCCCTCTTAAAAACGCTGTCCGGCGCTGGGGCGTTGGGCTTCTTGTTGAAAAATCCCGACTTCTCCGGCTTTTTCGGCTCCTCTCCGGCGTGGGGCGGCAAATCGTCGTCCAGGGGTATGTCAATGGCGGACCTGCGCGCGGCGGCGCTCTCCGCCTCCGTCCGGGTCTTTGGCGCGGGATTCGCCCCCGCCGCCCTTGCGCGCGCGGGCGCCGGCTCCGGTTCGGGCTCCGGCTCGTTCATGTACTCCTCAAGCCTGCGCTCCTCCCGCGCTTTTTTGCTCTCGCCCAGCATTTCAACAATGCTCCCCACCGTGAGCCCGGCAAGCGCCATCACCGATACGGCGGAAAGCACCACCAGCATTATGGCGGCGCCCGCCTTTGAGAGGAGCTTTTCCAGCACCAGCGCCACCGAGCCTCCCACGGCGCCGCCGCCCAGCAGTCCCTGTCCGTCCTGCCAGAGCAGCGGGAACATCTTAAAGCTTATCTCATAGCCCGTCCTTGCAAAGAGCTGGCAGAAGGCGGCGATGAGCACCGGCACCGCCAGCGCCGCCGTCGCCCTTCCCGCCGTGCCCCTTTTACCCATGGCAAGGAACACCGCCGCCACAAAGAACATGGGCGGCAGCAGGTAAAAGCCCCCGCCCAGGAGCCCCGTCAGGAGCCCGCGCAGGAGCTTGATTATCACCCCGTCGGAGTTGAAATAGCCCAGGAACGTGAATATTCCCAGGCACGCCATGACCACCGCCGCCACGGTCTTGCGCCGCGCGGCCTTCTCCTTTGCCAGCCTGTTCCTCGCCGCCTCGGTCTTCGCCCTGGTGGAGGCGGAGGAGCTCCGGGAGGACCCGGAGGAGGGCTTTTTCCCCGTGGACCTGCCGGATTTTCCGGCGGCGGTGCTTTTCTTCTTTTGCTCAGCCATCAGTTTACCTCAAATCAGGATCCCGTCCTCCCCTCGGGGAGGAAAAAACGTCTTCCCGCCAAAGGGCGGGCTCACTCCAAAAACAGCGAAAGTATAAGGGATACAACGCCCGCGCCCCAGCAGTAATACGCGAATCTGCCGAAGGTCTCCCCGGACATCACCAGCTTCTTTAAAAGCACCAGGGCGAAATATCCCACCACCCCCGCTATGACCATTCCCACAAGATACGCCGGCACGTTCTCCCAGACTATCCCGCCGGAGGTTATGGCCTTGAAAAGCGTGAGGAGCGTGGAGCCCAGTATCGCCGGTATGGACATGAGGAAGGAGAACTTCACCGCGAACTCCCGCCGGAATCCCCTGGAGAGCCCCACGGTGATGGTGGTCCCGGAGCGGGAGAGCCCCGGGATCGTGGCGAGCGCCTGCGCCGCGCCCACCACAAGGGCGTCGGCTATTGACGCAGTTTTCGCGTTCTTCCTCCCCTCGGCGAGCTTGCCGGAAACAAACACCAGCCCGCCGGTGACGATGAGGGCGAAGGATATGAAGGGCGTATTTTTGCAAAGAGAGCTTATGTAGTCGTTGAATGGCAGTACCACAAAGAGCGGCAGAGTCGCCACGACTATGAGGAACACCAGCCTCACGGTTGGCTTGAAGCGCCCGTCCTCCCCGGCGTCCCGTGTGTTGCCGGATATGAAGCTCACGGTGTCCTTCGCCATGCCCTTTATGTCCTTCCAGTAAAAGACGAACACCGCCCCCAGCGTCGCCAGGTGCAGAAGCACGTCAAAAAGCATATGCTCGTCCTCGGCGTACTGGAGGTTGAAAAGGTTCTGGAATATGGACAGGTGCCCGGAGCTGGAAATCGGCAGGAACTCGCTTATCCCCTGCACAAGCCCCAAAAACGCCGCCATCAGTATGCTCACTTGCCCGACCCCCTTCGTTAGTTTATTAGTGCCGCATTAAATAAGTTACCACAATAACTATACCACAGAAGCGCAAATAATTCCACACTTTTTTATTTTTTCCTTCTGAGGAACCGTGTTTTCCCCGGCTTGAAGGGCTTTTCCTCGCCCCGAATGAGGCGCTTTAAGTTCTCCCGGTGCATGATAAACACCGTCAGCGCCGCCGCCGCTCCGAAAAGAAGCGTGGGCCGGTCCCGGATCCCGGCGATGAGCTCCCCCGGCACGAAGGTCACGGTACACATCAGCGACCCCGCCGAGACGCGCTTTGTGAAGGCGAATGTTATGAAAAACGCCGCCACTATCACCACAAATACCTTCCAGTGGAGCATGAGCCCCAGCGCCGCGCCCACGGACACGCCCTTTCCGCCCTTGAAGCCGAAGAACACCGGGAAGCAGTGCCCTATGAGACAGCAGTACCCCGCCAGCAGAAAGCCGTAGTACCCGCCGATGAGCCTCCCTAAGAGCATGGACGCCACGGTCTTGAGCCCGTCCAGCAAAAACGTGGCTATCCCCACGCCCATGCCGAAAAGCCGCGCCATATTCGTGGCTCCCGCGTTCCCGCTGCCGTAGTTCCTCACGTCCTTCCGGCTCACCGCGTAGCTCACCGCCACCGCCGACGACACCGACCCCAAAAGATACCCCACGACCCCCGCCAGCAAAATCCTCACAGCACCCATACCCAGCCCTCCAAAAGCCTTTTAAAAAAGCGGAAAATCACATTTTAAAAATTAATTTTACCATACCTGTCCCCGTTTGTCCATATGTTCACATCAAAATTCGGTAATTCGGTCACTTTACCAGCGCTTGTAGGACGGCGTTGGCGACGGGGCCGGCCTGGGAGGAGCCGAAGCCGGCGTCCTCTAAGCATACGGCAAAGGCGTAGGGGTGCTCCGGGTCGTCGAGAAAGCCGACGAACCAGGCGTTGGGCTTGCCGGAGCCCACCTCGGCTGTGCCGGATTTGGCGCGAATGGCGAGCCCCGGATAGTTTTCGGAGCCGTAGGTGAGGCGCACCGCGTAGTCCATGATGTCCGAAATTTTCTCCGCCGTGTCCGCCGAGAGTATGTGGTCGTACTCCACGCCCAGCCTTGAGGCGTTTTTCCTCTGGGTGAGGCGGGGCGCGTCCCCCCGGTTTGCTATGGCGCAGACGTACCGCGCCATGGCGATGGGGTTCACAAGGTCGTTATACTGCCCCGCCCCGGACCAGGCCAGGTCCAGCGACCCCTCCGGCGCCGCGTCGAACCTGCCCGCCGCCGTGCGAAGTCCGTCCACCTCCTGGCGGGAGGTGAGGCCGAACTGATCGGCGTATTTTTGAAGCGTCTCCCCTCCCAGCTCCAGGGCGAGCTGGGCGAAGACGCAGTTGCAGGACTTGGCGAGGGCGTCCTCTATCTTCATGTCCCCGTGCTTTCCGGTGCAGGTCACCCTTCCCCCGCCCACCTCGATGGAGCCGGAGCAGTAAAAGTCCCTGTCAAAAAGCCCGTCGATGTTCTCGATGGCGGCGGCGAGGGTCACGAGCTTGAAAACCGAGCCGGGGGCGTAGGCGGCGGAGAGGGGCCTGGACATGTAGAGCCCCTGAATATCCGTGTCCGCCCCGGAGAGGTCCTCCGGGTCGAAGGACGGGGCGGAGACGGAGCAGAGTATCTCCCCCGTCACGTAGTCCGCCACGACGACGGCGCCGCTCCTGCCCTTCATCGCCTCCCACGCCGCTCTCTGGGCGTCGGCGTCCACCGAGAGTGTGAGGGTCCCGCCGCCGCCAGAGGCGCTGTAAAGCCCGTTTATCGGGTCGTAGCCCAGTATCTCCCCGGCGTAGTTGAACAGCGCGCCGGAGCCGACGAAGCCCGCGCCGTCGCCAATGAGGTGCAGTGAGGCAAGGCGCGTGTTCAAATCCTCCGACCAGTGCCCCTCGCCGTCACGGACGGAGTACAGCGTCTCCCCGTCCCTGTCAACCACCGTCCCGGCGCGTATGCGCCCGGAGATAAAGGCGTCGCCGTTGGAGGGAAAGCCCGCCCACTCCCCGCCGTGGAGGGCAAAGCGGAGGATATAGAGCCCTAAAAGTCCGGCTATGGTGAGGACAAGGAGCGCCACCGACGCGGCGCGGCGCTGTATGCGTCTCACTCCCGCTCGCCTCCCCTCTTTTTCCTCTCGCCGCTGCGCCCCAGGGCTATGGCGAAGGAGGCGTTCTGCCGGGCGTCCGCCGCCTTTACGAATGCCAAAAGCCCCCAGACGGAGATCATGCTGGAGCCCCCCTTTGAGATCAGGGGGAAGGTGACGCCGGTGAAGGGCAGAAGGTCCAGTGAGCCGAACACGTTGAGGGCGAGCTGAGTGAGCAGTACCGTCACCGAGGCGCAGGCGGCTATGGCGTAAAAGGAGCTCCTGGCGTGACCGGCGCTCCTGACGGCAAAGACAGCCAGCACCAAAAGCGCCAGCACCGCCAGCACCGCCACGATGAGCCCCAGCTCCTCGGCGGCTATGCCGAAGGCCATGTCCGTGTCGGCGGCGAAGACCCGATGGAGCCTGCCGTTGCCGCCGCCCAAACCGAAAAGCCCGCCGGAGGCCGCCGCCGCCATTGTGCGGGTCTGCTGGAAGCCGCCCCCCTGGGGGTCCTCCCAGGCGTGTCCCCAGGAGGCAAAGCGGGCGAGGACATACGGGCGGGCGGTTATGACCATGAAAACGCCCAGAGCCGTTCCCGCCAATGACAACAGCACCGTGGCAAAGCTTCCCGAGCGCATGAAGGCTATGACGATGTAGGCGGCGAAAAACACCGCCGCCGTGCCGAAATCGCTCATCGCCGCGAGGCACAGAACGCACGCGGCGGCAAACGCCACGAACGCCAGAAGGTTCCGGCGCTGAAAGAGCCTGTCCAGTGTGGCGGCGCCGGTGAAGATGAAGCATATTTTCACAAGCTCCGAGGGCTGGAAGGAGATTCCGCCTATCTGGAGCCAGTTTTTCGCGCCGAAAACGCTTTTCGCCGTGAGAAGGTTCACCAGAAGCAAAATTATGCCGATGACCGCCATTGGGACGCGGAGCACCTTTGCCCGCTCCAGATTTCTCAGATACGAGCCGATGAAGAAGTACGCCCCCACCCCCAGAACGAGGCACAGAAGCTGCTTCCAAAGCGCCGCGGGGTCGGAGGTCGCGCAGACGCCGAAGCCTATGGAGGTGAGGAAAAACGCCAGCGTCTCCACCTCAAAGCCCGTGCGGTGGAGCCCCCGGGTCACGGCGTAGACCGCCCAGAGCAGGACTATAAGCGCCAGAAACGCCCCCGGTACGGCGGGCTCAAGCTCCTCCCCCGCCGCGGCGGTGTACTGTATCCCCAAAAGAAGTATAAATTCCGTAAGGAGTATCAATGTGGCGCCGGGGCGTATCCTCACCCCCGGCTTCAGCCTCGCCTGCGCCTGGGCCTTCTCGTCCCTCACCGTGGAGGCGGTGAAGACGGCGCTCACCCCTCCGAAGGTGACGGTATCCCCGGAATGTACGGGTGTGGGACCCTTTATTTTCCTGCCGCGCACGGCGGTCCCGTCCTTTGAGCGAAGGTCCTGCACCAGCCAGCCGCCCTGCGGGTCCCGGGTCAGGGCGGCGTGGGTGCGGGATACGGAGCGGTAGTCGAGCCGCGCGTCGGCGGAGGCGGACCTGCCCACGATGTTTTCCCAGTTTTCCAGCTCTATTTTAGTCCCCTTTGGGAGCGTCAGCCACCCCCAGACCTCCCGCTCCGGCTTTCCCGAGAGCATGGAGACGGCGCACCGGAGGACGACCACAGCCGCCAGCACCGGCAGAACAAGGCGCGTTATGCCGGTGATGATCCCGGCCGCCCCGGCAAGCGTTTCTATCGAGTTTAAAAGCTCCGTCTCCGCCGCCTCCCTTCGGTAAAATTTGCGCGCAATATCCGCAACGCGGATATTATAACACATATGTCTTGAAATTTAAATCAAAATAAGCTATATTATCTCCATCAACACTTTTGGAGGTAGGATATGCCTGATTTGAAATGGCTTGAGGATATGGAAAAGCGCATACCTCACGGCGGGGTGCGGACAAGGTTCGCTCCCAGCCCCACGGGGTACATGCACGTGGGAAATCTGCGCACCGCGCTGTACACCTGGCTCATAGCGCGCCACGCCGGGGGAAAATTCATTCTCCGCATTGAGGACACGGACCAGGGAAGGCTTGTGGAGGGGGCGGTGGACGTCATCTACCGGACCCTTGCCGAGTGCGGGCTCGACCACGACGAGGGACCCGACGTGGGCGGACCCGTGGGACCGTATATCCAGACGGAACGCCGGGGGTTTTACAAGGAGTACGCGGAGCTGCTGATTGAGAAGGGCGGGGCGTACAGGTGCTTTTGCGGGAAGGACGACTCCGACGGGGAGGGCGGCTTTGAAAAGGCCGACGACCCCTGCCGCGCCCTGAGCCGCGAGGAGGCGGACGAGCGGGCGAGAGCCGGGGAGAGCTACGTCATAAGGCAGAAAATGCCCCGGGAGGGCTCCACCACCTTCCACGACGCCGTCTACGGGGACATAACCGTGGAGAATAAAGAACTGGAGGACCAGATACTCATAAAATCCGACGGACTGCCCACCTACAACTTCGCAAACGTCATTGACGACCATTTAATGGGAATCACCCACGTTGTGAGAGGCGCCGAGTATTTAAGCTCCGCTCCCAAATATAACCTTTTGTACCGCAGCTTCGGCTGGGAGGTCCCCACATACGTCCACTGCTCCTCCGTGATGGTCACGGACAGCGAGACGGGCGCCGCGCGCAAGATGTCAAAGCGCCATGGGGACCCAAGCTACGAGGATCTCATCGCCTCGGGCTACCTCACGCCCGCAGTTGTGAACTACGTGGCGCTTCTGGGCTGGTCGCCGGGGGGCGAGAGGGAGATATACTCCCTTTCCGAGCTTGCGGAGATTTTCGACCTGCACGGCGTATCCAAATCGCCGGCTGTCTTTGACATAAACAAGCTCACCTACTTCAACGCCGAGTACCTGCGCGCCATGAGCCCGGAGGAATTTGCCGCCGCCGCCACGCCCTATATAAGGCAGAGCGTCAAGAGCCCGGCGATAGACCCGGCTCAGATAGCGGCGCTATTACAGCAGAGGACGGAGAGGCTAACGGAGATACCCGAAAAGGTGGATTTCTTCGACGCGCTCCCGGACTACTCCCCCGAGCTTTTTATCCACAAAAAATCCAAGACCGACATCCCCGGCTCCCTGGAGACGCTGAAAAGGCTCTACCCGGTGCTGGAGGGGCTGACCGATTGGGACGACGAACACATTCTGACCGCTTTGACAAATATGGCAGAAGCCGAGGGCGTGAAGAACGCCAGGATCATGTGGCCGCTGCGCGTCGCCCTCACAGGCCGCGCCGTAACTCCCGGCGGGGCTGTGGAGATCGCGAGGATATTGGGGAGGGACGAGTCCCTCCGCAGGATAAAATTCGCTCTGGAGAACAACTGATTTCCTCCTACGATGGCATTATACCACAGAAGGCTTCATTTGTCAAGAAAAATTAATTAAATTTAGTTAATTTTTTGTGAACACCATAATTTACACCGGGTAAAACGCCCCTTTTGGACCGAAGCTAAGGTCAAAAGGGGTGTTTTTATGTATTCAAGAAAGGCCGGAAGGCTTATAATCATCTACTCCTTAGCGGCGGTGCTGGTGATGGGGCAGTTCCTCGTCTCGGCGAGGCGTGAAAATTCGCGGCTTTCCCGGGCGGTGGACACGGGCTACGACCACGCCTTTACGGAGCTTGCCTCGGCGGTGGGGGAGCTGGATTCCACGCTCAAAAAGGCGGTCTGCGCCGCGTCGCCCTGCATGGTGAGCTCCGTATGCGCCCAGGGCTACGCCAGCTGCGCGGCGGCGTCCCAGGCCATATCGTCCCTGCCCTACGGGAACATCGAGCTGGAGCACACGGCGGCGTTTTTGGCAAAGGCGGGGGACTATATGCTGTTCCTCTCCCGCTCCGCCGCCAGGGGAGAGGCCCTTTCGGAGGAGGAGCGGCAGGCATTGGAAACGTTTTCAAAGGGCGCTGAGCAGGTGTCCGCCGCCCTTTCCGAGCTGTCCGCCAGGCTCATAGCGGGGGACGTGTCCACCCGCGAGCTGGAGACGGCGGAGGAGACGGTGGAGGGCGCGGAGGAGAGCGTATCGGGCACGGGCTTTGCCGCCTCCTTCAAGGCGATGGAGACTGAGACGCCGGAGATGCCCACACTCGTCTACGACGGGCCCTTCTCCGCGCACATTGAAAACGCCTCCCCCAGGCTTTTGGAGGGGGAGGCTGATGTGGACGAGGACGGCGCGAAAAAAGCGGCGGCGGACTTTTTGGGTACGCAGTCCGAGAGGCTGGAGCTTCGCGCGTTCCGGGAGGGGAACGTGCCGGTTTACGTGTTCTCCTGCCAGCACGCCAACGAGGTGCGGACCGTGGAGGTGACGCGCGCGGGCGGGAGGATATTCTACTTCGGCACGGCCCGCGAGTCCTCCGAGGGGGACATGACGGAGGAGGAGGCCGTGAGGACGGCGGCGGCGTTTTTGGAGAGCCACGGCTATGAGAGCATGACGCCCACCTACAGCGACGCCTCCGCCGGCGAGCTCACAGCGAGCTTTGCCTTTGAGCAGGACGGGGTGATATGCTACCCGGACCTCATAAAGGTGACCGTGGCGCTGGACACCGGCGAGGTGGTGGGGATGGAGGCTAAGGGGTACGTTATGAACCACTCGCGGCGGGAGCTGGGAGCTCCCCTGCCCGACCCGGAAGGCGCGGCGGGAAAACTCTCCCCGGCGCTCACGGTGAAGTCCCACCGCCCCGCGCTCATACCCACGGCAGGGAAAAACGAGGTGCTGTGCGAGGAGTACACCTGCGAGGTGGGGGACGGAAGGCACGTTATGGTGTACGTGAACGCCGAGACCGGCATGGAGGAGCAGATACTTTTGTTGCTGGAATCCGACAGCGGGACGCTGGCGGTGTGAGCTGACGGGAGCTCCTACGCGTGCTCCACGGTCAGGGTGAGCTCAAAGGGATATGTGGGGCCGTCCCTGTTGACGGTAACGGTAAACGTGACAGTGACGGTCCAGGGACCGCGGGTGACCACGGTGGGCTTTTCCGGGTCCGGGAGGGAGTCGAGCTCCGAGGTGAAGGAGTTGACGGCGGAGGCGGTCTTAAACTCCCTTCTGTCGGCGCAGACGAGGCTTTTGGCGAGCCTCAGGATTATCGCCATATCGTAACCGGTCCCGATGCGGTAATAGTGGGCGTTGGTGTTGCCGGAGGCGCGGCAGCTCAGGCCCGTGACCCTGCCGTCTTCCACGGTGAGGTCCACATTAGCCGGCTCCCAGCTCCAATATTCGGAGCTGCCGTCATATGTGGGGACGCGCCCGGAGCGCTCCCATCCGCCGTCCTCCGTGAGGACCCAGCCGTATATGCCGCCGCCGGCGTTTACGTTTTCGGCAAGCTCACCGGGGGTGAGCGCGCCACGGTTTTTTGTCATGTAGGGGATGGAGACTACAATGGCGGAGGCATAGACGGACACGGCAACGGCGGCGATAAAGGCTGTACAGTGGTACCAGGCGATGCCGCGCTTCGCCTCCACGCGGCTGTCGTACTCCCAATAGAGGGTCTCCCCGGCTTTTAAGTCACGGTAGGAGGCCCAGTTGCGCCAGAGAATGAGGATCGGTACAAACAGCCCCTCACCCGCCCCCAGTACGCCGCACGTGCGGCGGAAGGCGGTTCCGAAATCGAGGCGCCTGCCGTCGTTGGTGCGGACACGAAGCCCCAGAAGGAGCTTTCCCGGCGTGGCGCCCAGGGTACACAGCGCCAGGGGCTCCAGAAGGATGACGGCACAGATGGGCAGGATGTAATTAAACATTACCTCCATCAGGAAATTGTCCTCCGACGGAATGTGAAGGACGCCCAGCATGAGCCAGGTCACGAGGATGGAGCAGAGGCTCCGGTCGAACCAGCGGGCGAAAAAGCGCCTCCAGGGGGAGACGGGCACGGCGCTGTCCTCCGGCCCCGGCTTGGGCTCGGGGCACGGGTCAGGCTCCGGCAGCACCGGGCCGCGCTCAGTGAGGGCGGCGAGGTACGCCTCGCTCTCAAGCGTGCCGTACTGCGCCCTGTCGTCAAGCATTTTGGCTATGACGCGCTTTGCGTCCTCTATGCTGTCACTCTTTGCCTCAAGGCTCCTGATCCTGGCGCGCAGGCGGTCGGGAAAGTCGCTGCCGTCCGCGTCCATGGACCTTATGTCCTCGATGGAAAAATCCAGCGCCCGCAGGAGCCTGACCTTCTGGAGCTTTTGTACGTCCGCCTCGGAGTAGCTCCGGTAGCCGTTGGGCTCCCGCGCGGGAGTTATGAGCCCCTGGGCCTCGTAGTAGCGGACGGTGGCCCGGTCAAGCCCGGTGCGGGTCTCAACCTCGTTTACGGTCATTTTCTGTCCCTCCTTTTTATGCCTATGATAGGGTATAAAGGGACTTTACAGTCAAGAGTTTTTTTGGATTTTTTACGAAATACGCCAAAAAACGTATGAAAAGACGGCGGCGTCAAGAATCAGGGACACGGGGACGAGGATATAGAATTTGGGGTGCTTCGTCTTGTGGCGGAGAAGGTGCATACCGAAAAGCGCGCCTATGGAGCCGCCGAAAAACGAGACGGCGAGCAGGGTGGACTCAGGGATACGCCACATGTGGAGCCGCGCCCGGCGCTTATCTACGGCGTAGAGGGCGAAGGCGGATATGTTTATTATTATGAGGTAGGCGGCAAGGAGGTATTTCATCTCTTTATCTTCTCCAGCTGGGCGGCGGAGCGGCGCTTGAGGGCGTCGGTCACCGCCATTTTTTGTATGACGGAAAAGACGGTCTTTTCCAGCTCGCCGCCCTCGGAGTAGTCGGCGGGGAGCATGAAGTCGGCCCTGCCGTCGCGCAGAAGCTCCGCGGCGGTGTCCCTTTTGCCCCTTGGGTGGACGGCTATGGAGCAGCCGCCGTTTACGCGGACGAGCTTCATGCAGGGCACGTCCGTCTTGCCGTCGGCTATGTAGATCATGTTGCGGAATGGGACGGGGCGCTCGTCCTCGGGGGTGAACTCGTTGAGGGTTCGGTCGTCGCTCAGGTCCAGGACGCCCTTGTTTATGCGAAAGAGGAACTGGGTCTTGGTGGTGTAGTTGACCACGTTTTTGGGCCAGACGGCGACGCCGTCCACGTCGTAGAGAAATTCGCAGGCGAAGACCTCGGTGAAGTATTTGAATATGCCGGAGCCCTCGATTATCTCACGGAGGCCTGAGGAGATTATGAAGTGCTTCACGTCCACGCCCTGAGCCCTGCCGAAGGCGGTGATCCTGTCAAACCAGCTCTCCACGCCGGGGAAAAACTCCAGGTCCTCCCCCAGCTTCACAAAGCTCTCCCGGCGGATGGATTTTTTCGCGGCGCGGGCCTTGTCCAGCATGACGTACATATACGCCAGTATGCCGTCCATCTTCCGCTGGGCGGCAAGGGTGTTGGACTCGTCCCAGAAGTCCCTGGCGGTCATGTTCACGTTGGGGATAAAGCTGTACTCCTGCATATCCTTGGTACACAGGGTCTTGTCGAAGTCGTACATCAGAGCCACGGTGGGGCGTTTTGATTTCATAAAACAACCACTTCTTTTTCTATTTTGAATTTGCTATAATATCCGCATAGCGGATATTATAGCAAAATACATGATTTGAGCCGTTTTTCTCCCCGGCTTGCGCCGGGAACCGAAAAACACGGCGAATATACCATCCCCGCTTTGCGAGTATGGTATAATAATGATACCATATATAAGGCAAAAATTCAAGGCGGCGTTTTTTGTCGGATTATGCCGAATTGATACAAACGTGATGTAAGATGGCGGGAGTATAAAAGCGGGGAGAGGATTTTTATGATCCGTATACTTATAGTTGACGACGAGCGGCCGATTGCCAATCTTTTGAAGATGAGCCTCAGCAAGGCGGGGTACTCGTGTACCTGCGTATATGACGGGCTGGCGGCGGCGGACAGGCTGGAGCAGGAGACGTTTGACCTCATTCTCCTGGACATAATGCTCCCCGGCGCCACGGGGTTTGAGCTTATGGACTACATAAGGCCGCTGGGGGTGCCGGTCATATTCCTCACGGCAAAGGGGGACATAGCCGACAGGGTCCACGGGCTGAAGATAGGGGCGGAGGACTACATTGTGAAGCCCTTTGAGATAGTGGAGCTCCTGGCGCGGGTGGAGGTGGTGCTGAGGCGCTACAACAAGCTTGCCAGCGTCATCGAGATCGGGGGGCTCGCCATCGACACACGCTCCATGAAGGTGACGCGGGACGGGGAGGAGATACCGCTGACGAACAAGGAATATAACCTGCTCCTGCTTTTCGCCCGCAACCCGGGCGCGGCGCTGTACCGGGAGACTATATATGAGCGGGTGTGGGGCGGGGACTACAACGAGGGCAGCCGCACCGTGGACCTGCATATCCAGAGGCTCCGCCGGAAGGTGGGCTGGGAGGACAGGCTCGTTTCCGTCCACAAGGTGGGCTACCGGCTGGAGGCGGACCCATGAAGCTGAGACTTAAGATGACGCTGGGGGCGATGACGCTTCTCGCCCTCATTTTCGGCATATGCGGGAGCCTGCTCATATCCGCCTCCTTTGACGCCTCCCTTGAGACGGAGAGGGACTCGGCGCTGGGGGCGTACTACTCCGTGCAGAGCACGCTGCAGCTTGCAAACTCCCTGGGCTCCCAGATGGGGCTTGAGGACATAGTGGACACCCTGTCGCTTTTGGAAAAGCGGGGCGGGGACCTGTGGGACGGGGTACTGCTCAGGGGCGAGAGGGACCCCCTATACCGCTCGGGGCTCACGCCGGAGGAGCGGTACACGGAGTCGGGCGTATGCGCCGTGAGCCTTTCGGGGAGGGGCGGCACGAAGCTTTTGCAGATCTCCGGGGCGCTGACGGTGAACGGGGAGAAGCTGTCGCTATACCTGGTGCGGGACATATCCGAGGTATACGCCCTGCGGGACACGCAGCTCTCCACCTACCGGAGGCTCCTGGTGCTGACGGTGATACTGGGGGCGGCGGGGTCGTGGCTCATGGCGGCGTTCCTCACCCGCCCGCTTTCAAGGCTGACCTACGCCTCTCGGCAGATAGCCGCCGGGGAGCTGGGCAGCCGGGCGGACGTGCGCTCCGGCGACGAGGTGGAGGCGCTGAGCCACGAGTTCAACGCCATGGCGGACAGGCTGGAGGCGAACATCGGGGAGCTCCAGGAGAACGCCCGCCGCCAGACGGAGTTCATGGGCTCCTTTGCCCACGAGCTGAAAACGCCCATGACAAGCATAATAGGCTACGCGGACCTTATAAGGCGGCGTATGCTCTCCCCAGAGGAGGAGCAGGAGGCGGCAAACTACA
The DNA here is from genome assembly GCA_947627285.1 of uncultured Oscillospiraceae bacterium. GTDB lineage: Bacteria > Bacillota > Clostridia > Oscillospirales > Oscillospiraceae > RUG626. Next base: position 107,667 of record CANQVL010000002.1, on the reverse strand, counting down.
TCTTTTCCGAGGGCAGGAGGCTGGAGTCGCTGTCCATAAAGCTTTTGGACCTTCTCATGCTGAAAAAGAGGGACTTTGAGCTGACGGTGGCCTCCCCCGCCGTGATAATCGCCGGGGTGGTGAGGGTGATGAGGCCGAATCTGACAAAGGCCGGTGTGACACTGCGCTACCGCGCCGCGGAGGGGCGGTGTATGCTGGAGCCGGACCTCACAAAGTCACTGCTCATAAACCTCATTGACAACGCAAGGAAGGCGATGGACAACGGCGGGGCGATATTCATAATATCCGAGATGACGGAGACGGGCTGCGCCATATCCGTGACCGACAACGGGCGGGGGATACCGGAAAGGGAGCTTGCCAGGATAACAGAGGCGTTTTACCGGGTGGACAAGTCCCGCTCCCGCGCCCAGGGCGGCGTGGGTCTGGGGCTGGCGCTGTGCGACGAGATTGCGCGACTGCACTCCGGGGAGCTCAAAATACGAAGCGTTGAGGGGCGGGGCACGAGCATAACGGCGACGCTGAACGGAGGGCGGGCATGAACAGAAACGCTGTAATAAGCTCCGCCGTCTGCGGGCTCATATGCGCCGCCGGGTTCCTCCTGCCGGGGACGGTGCTGTCGCTTCGGGACGCGGCGGTGTCGAAGCGGGTGGATACGGTGGACGTGGAGGAGGTGGAGCTGAAGCTGGTGTCGGAGCTTTCGGACGCGGAAAAGCTCAAGCTGGTGGGGACGGAGACGGCGGCGAGGGTGCCGCTCAAGTCCGGCAGGGAGCTTGACGGGGAGACGGCGGCGAAAAACGTCTCCAAATACATCGCCGAGATGGGCAACGGCAGCGCGGGCTACGACGTATCACGGACGGAGCCTGTGCTTTACGTGGGGTTCGACGGGTCCTCCATCGTGGTCTGGGAGGTGGCGCTGGAGGACAGCTATTCCAAGATACGCGCGCTTGTGGACGACGAGACGGGGAAGCTTCTGGGCTACCGTCTTGCGTGCTACCCCTACGGCTACGGGGAGGCGGAGAAGCTCATGGCGGCGCAGGGCGTCCGCTGGCCGGAGGTGGACCCAGAGTACGGCCCCACGGCTCCCAGCGAGAGGGACCAGCAGTACGGTCCCGCCCAGGAGGCGTCCCCAGGCGCCATGGGCGAGAAGGAAGAGGCCGACGGCTACCCCTCCTCCGCCGCCGTGGGAAATGACCCCGCGCCTGACGGCAGCTTTTCCGCCGCCTCCCACGAGATAAACTATATCCTTGAGGCCGACAGGTTCCTCGACCAGTTCGGGCTGGAATCAATAGGGACGGTGATCGACGGGTACTACACGATTTTGGCAAATCTTGGCTCCTCGTCCTTCGTGCCGGTGACCATATGGGTCGGTGAGGGGTATAGGGAGACATTTTACAGCGTAAACATGGGCACCACCCAGTAGGGGTCAAAAAAGGCCGCGCCGGTCTGCGTGTCGCCGGAAAAATATTTAATTTTTAGTTTTTCGACAGGTCGGTTGTATTATTTTCTGATTTCTGCTATAATATCCGCAGCACGGGTATTATAGCAGATTTTTTACCGGAGGGAGGGGAGAATATGGCGGGAGAGTATGTGCTGCCGGAGGCGGGGAGCATTACCATGTCCAGGGACGCGGCGGCGAGGCTCCTGGGCGGCGCAAGCGGGGACGCGGCGCTGCTGTACATATATATCCTCACCTGCGGCGGCAGGTTCGAGCCGAATGACGCCTCTGCCGCCATACACAGGAGCCCCGCACAGGTGGAGGGTGCCATGGACGTCCTTGAAAGGCTGGGGCTTGTGTCACGGCGGGACAAGAGGGCGCCGGCGGCGCCGGAGCGGAGCGAGGAGATGCCCTCCTACACCGCCGAGGACATAGAGCGGGAGGTCAAAAACGGCGGGACGTTCCCCGCGCTGGTGGATGAGGTACAAAAGGCGCTGGGGACGACGCTCTCCTCGGAGAACCTGCGCACGCTTTTCGGGATATACGACTACCTGCGCCTGCCGCCGGAGGTGATAATGACGCTGGTGGGCTGGTGCGTCAGCGAGTACGAGCGGCGCTCAGGTCCGGGGCGGCGGCCCTCCATGCGGTACATTGAGAAGGAGGCCTACGCCTGGGAGCGGGAGGGGGTCTTCTCCTGCGAGGCGGCAGAGGAGTACATGAAGCGCCGGAGCGCCATAAACGAGGGGGAGCGGGAGCTTGCCGGGGCAATCGGCATAAGCGGCAGGGCGCTTTCCGTGACAGAGAGGAAATATCTGGACGCGTGGGCGCAGATGGGCTTTGACCGGGACGCCGTGGCGATAGCCTACGACAGGACGGTGGTAAAGACCGGGCGGCTCACCTGGCGGTACATGGACTCCATACTCCAAAGCTGGCACTCCAAGGGGCTCCACACCGCGAAGGAGATAGAGGCGGGCGACGCGCCGGCGCAGATACGCGCCCCAAAGTCTCAAAGCAAGGCCGGGGGCGGCGGGCGCACCACCGCAACGGAATATGAGCAGATGCGTGAGACGCTGAGAAAGCTGAAGGGGGAGAGCAAATGAGCCTTGACGGAAAGCTTCTGGCGAAGGCCAGGGACGAGCTTGCCCGCCGCCGCCGGGAAAACGAGGCGGAGGCCGAGCGCAGGCGTCAGGAGGTATACGCCAGGAACCCCAGGATACGGGAGATAGACAGGAAAATACACGAGACGATGGTGTCCGCCATCGGCGCCGCTATCGGCGGCGGGGACGCCAGGGAGGTCATCGAGTCCGTCCGGGAGGAGAATCTGGACCTCCAGGAGCGGCGGGGGCTGGAGCTTGCCCGCATGGGCCTGCCCCTGGACTACCTGGACGACAAGTATATGTGCCCCGACTGCCGGGACACGGGAAGCCTGGGGACGGACATATGCCACTGCCTCATGGACATATACAGGGCTCAGCAGGCAAAGGAGCTCTCGGCCCTTTTGAAGCTGGGCGAGGAGACCTTTGACAGCTTTGACTTGGGCTGCTACTCCACCGAGCCCGACCCCGCCACGGGTATGTCGCCCAGGAGGATAATGGAGACGGCCTACGAGACGTGCCTCATCTACGCCACCAGGTTCTCGCCGGACACCTCGCCCAACCTCTTCCTCTCCGGCGCGCCGGGGCTGGGGAAGACCTTCCTCTCCGCCTGCATCGCCAGGACCGTGGCTGAGCGCGGCTTCTCGGTGGTCTACGAGACGGCGGTGAGCGCCCTTTCAAAATACGACGCCGAGCGCTTCGGCAGGGGCGACATTGAGGAGCTGCGCGGGGAGATAAGGCGGCTCGAGAGCTGCGACCTTCTGATACTCGACGACCTGGGCACCGAGTACCCCACGGCGCTCACGGTGAGCGCGCTGTACACGCTCATAAACTCCCGCCTCACAGGGGGGAAAAAGACGGTGATAAGCTCGAATCTCTCCTTCCAGGAGCTTCAGGGCCGCTACACGCCGGCGATAATGTCGCGCCTCACCGGGGAGTACAGCCTGGTGAAATTTGAGGGTAGCGACATACGCCGCCTGCGCCGGGGAAGGCAAGGTTGACAAAACCCATTATCCGGCAGATTCGACAAAATTCGCCGGTCCTCACGTTTCCCACACCCCCCGAGGGCGGAAAAACGCCCTTGAGTCACGGGGTTTTACACATTTTCCACAGAGTTTTCCACAAGGCTTATGTAAACGCCGAAGCCACGCGGACCGCCCCCGGCGGGTTACATAACCGCAAAAAGCAGGGAAAGGCGTGTAATTTTTATATAATTTTTACAGGTTATGGGCGCGATTCTTATTTGCGCCCTTGATTTTCGCCCGGGTACGGTGTAAAATGGCGGGGACGTGAATAGATTTGGACAGGGGGCTTTTCCGGCTTTGCCCCACTTTATTGAGAGGACGATCCCATTGGCTGAACCCAAAAAAGCAAATTACCTCACCGGAGCGGCGATACTCGCCGCCGCCGTCGCCCTCACCAAGGTTGTTGGCGCGATATACAAGATACCCCTTTTCAACCTCCTGGGGGACGCGGGAACGGGGCACTTCAACGTCACCTACAACATATACAGCCTCATTCTCATAGTCACCACGGCGGGCATACCCATGGCCATCTCCCGGCTCATATCCGAGGCCCGCGCCACCTCCCGCCCCATGCAGGCGCGGCGGTACTACCGTGTGGCGCTGGTGTCCTTCGGGATCATAGGGCTCGCCGGCTCCGCCGCCATGGTGTTCTGGGCGCCGGAGCTTGCGGAGTTCATGAAGGACCCGGAGGTGGTCCTGGGGGTGCGGCTCCTGGCCCCCGCCGTCTTCTTCGGGTGCATACTTGCGGTACAGCGGGGCTACGCCCAGGGGCACAGCGAAATGCTCCCCACAGCCATAAGCCAGATAATCGAGGTCATGTGCAAGCTGGTTTTCGGGCTCGCCATCGCCTGGTACCTAAAAAGCATCGGCTCGGACGTGGCGACCATCGCCGCTGGAGCCATTGTGGGCGTCACCATCGGGATAACACTGGACGTGCCGGTGGTGTGGGGGCTTTGCAGGAGGATAGCCCGCCGCACGCCAATGACGCCGAATCTTGACAAACCCGACTCATGCGCGGCGACGCTGGGCAAAATACTGAAGGTCAGCATACCCATCACCGTGAGCGCCTCGGTGCTCAACTTCTTCAACCTCATCGACACCCACTTCATCCGGGAGCGTCTATTGAGCTCCGCGGGCTTTGCCCAGGAGACTGTGGACACGCTCTGGGGCGTCTACTCCAAGGGCGTGACGCTCTTCACCCTGCCCACCAGCTTCATAACACCCATCTCCATGGCGGTGGTGCCCGTTATCGCCGGCGCCGTGGCGTCGGGTCACCGGGAGCAGTCCCAGAGCACCATGGAGTCCAGCATGAAGCTCACGAACCTTTTGGGTATGCCCGCCGCCGTGGGCCTGGCGGTGCTGTCGACCCCCATCTTCAACGTGTTCTTCCCCGGCTCCAACGAGAACGGCCCCGTGCTCCTGTCGCTTCTGGGCATAGCCTCCTGGTTCGTCTGCACCTACATCATCACCAACGGCATTTTGCAGGCGTCGGGCTTTGAGTGGCTGGCGCTGCTGTCGATGCCCGTGGGCGGGATATTCAAGGTGGCGGTGAACTACATCCTGGTTGGCGACCCGAGGATAAACATACTGGGCGCGCCCATCGGGACCATAGTGTGCTACCTGGTGATAACCGCCCTCAACGTCATATTTTTGACGGTGAAGCTCCCGGAGCGGCCCAACTATTTTAAGATAACCTTCCGCCCGCTGGTGTGCGCGCTTTTGATGGGCGGCGCCGCCTGGGGGGTGTACGGACTTTCCGAAAAATACCTTCTTCCCCTGTTGGGCGGCGGCAGGCTGGCAGGAATTATCTGCCTGGCGCTGGCGGTCATGATTGCCGTTTTGGTCTACGCGGTGCTGATAATCGCCCTGCGGGCGGTGACAAAGGAGGACATTTTGCTCCTTCCGAAGGGTAATAAACTGGCGAAATTGCTGAAATTGAGCTAAAGTCGGGGATTTATTCATTTTTTACTTGCAACCGAGGAGAAAATATGATAGATTTTGAATACAAAACCACCTATGATGTGTCAGATCTGAGACACATCGTGAAGATACTCCGGGGCGAGGGCGGCTGTCCCTGGGACAGGGAGCAGACCCACGAGTCCATAAGGCGGGAGTTCATCGAGGAGGTCTACGAGGCGGTGGAGGCCATCGACGAGGGCAGTCCCGAGCACCTCAAGGAGGAGCTGGGGGACGTGCTGCTCCAGGTGGTGTTCCACGCGAGCTTAGAGGAGGACGCGGGCCGCTATGACCTGGACGCCGTGGCGGACGGGGTTTGCAAAAAGCTCATTTTGCGCCACCCCCACGTCTTTGGGGACGTGTCCGTCGCCGATTCCGCCGAGGTTTTGCAAAACTGGGACAAAATAAAGCGCGTGGAAAAGCACCAGGCGACGGTCACCAGCTCCCTGGAGAGCGTGGCGAAGAGCCTGCCGGCGCTTTGGCGGGCGGAAAAGATCCAGAAAAAAGCCGCGAAAGCCGGGTTCGATTGGGAATCCATCGCCGGCGCGCTGGATAAAATAGACGAGGAGGCCGCTGAGCTGCGCGATGCCGTCGCCTCAGGCTCCGGCGCGTATGAGGAGCTGGGGGACCTGCTCTTCTCCTGCGTGAACGTTGCCCGCTTTTTGAAGGCGGACCCGGAGGAGGCGCTTCGGGGCGCCTGCGACAAGTTCATCTCCCGCTTTTCCAAAATGGAGGCTCTTGCGGCGTCCCGCGGGAAAAAGCCGGAGGAGCTTAATCTCTCGGAGCTTGATAGGCTCTGGGAGGAGGTCAAATCGATTTAAAGGGCCGAGAGACCCTTTAAGATATAAATACATTTCCCGAAAGGGAAAACTCAGGAGGAAAAAAACAGCTATGAACAAGACAGAACTTATCAGCGTGGTCGCTGAGAAAACAGGACTTTCCAAGAAGGATTCCGACAAGGCCGTCAACGCCGTTGTGGACTCCATCGTTGAGGCCCTCAAGGCCGGCGACAAGGTCACCCTGGTGGGCTTCGGCGCTTTCGAGGTCAAGGAGCGCGCCGCCCGCATCGGCCGCAACCCCCAGACCAAGCAGGAGATCAGCATCCCCGCCACCCGTATCCCCCAGTTCAAGGCCGGCAAGGCTCTCAAGGACACCATCGCCGAGTAATTCCTTATAAAACAGTAATCCAACTGAAAAAACCGGGGGCCACTTTCCGGCGGCCTCCGGGACTTTGCCCGGTTTCTCCGGGCAAAATCGCATTTTTTGGCATTTTTTGCCGGTCGCGCGTCACTGACGCCATCTGATTTGGGAGGAACACTCATGAGACTGGACAAATACCTGAAGGTCTCCCGGCTTATAAAGCGCCGCACCGTGGCGGCGCAGGCCGCCGACGGCGGCAGGGTCACCGTCAACGGCGCCGTCGCCAAGCCCTCCAAGGAGATAAAGGCCGGGGATATAATCGAGATGTCCTTCGGGGCGAAAAAGGTCCGCGTGGAGGTCACCTCCACCCAGGAGACAGTCCGAAAGGACGACGCGGCGTCCATGTACCGGGAGCTGCCGCTTTGAGCCTTCATCCGCGGCAGCCGCCGCGACGCCCGCAGGGAGGGGCAAGGGGGAGCATATGAAAAATTTCAAGTGGGATAAAAAGTACCTCTATTGGGGCGTCACCGCCTTTTGCGTGGTGGTGGCGAGCATAGCCTTCTTCTGGGTCCTCAACACCTGGAACGGCTTCAGGCGGACGCTGCGCCTCATCGTATCGGCGCTCATGCCGGTGATATACGGCTTTTGCATCGCCTATCTTCTCAACAAGGTGCTCAACATATTCGAGACTCGCGTCTTTTTGAAGCTGACGCCCAAGCTCTTTAAAAAGAGCCCGGTGAAGGCTAAAAAGGCGGCGCGGATATTCTCCATAATCGTGACGCTTCTGGTGTTTTTAGGGCTCATCTTCGGCCTTCTCGCCATAGTGCTGCCGGAGCTCTATTCCAGCGTCACCAAGATAGTGTCCAATTCCGAAAACTACCTGAACATAGCCAGGGAGTGGCTGGAGCGCTCCTTTGACGGGCAGGACTGGGAGCAGATCGCCGTCGAATGGCTGAATTCCATCTCCGGCAATATAGTGGACTGGCTTAAAAACAACGTCCTTTCACAGCTGGGCACTATCCTCACCAGCATCACCGGCGGGGTCATATCCGTGGTCGGCACCATCATCGACCTGTTCATAGGCGTCGTCATCTCCGTGTACGTCATGTACAACAAGGAGACCTTCGCGGCGCAGGCGAAAAAGGCCGTCTACTCCGTCTTCAACGTCAAGACCTCCAACATCATAATGGGCGAGCTGGACTTCATAAACGACGCCTTCGGCAACTACATAGTGGGCACCGTCATCGACTCACTGATAGTGGGCGTCATAAACTACGTCTTCATGACCATAATGGGTATGCCCTACGCGGTGCTGGTGTCCATAATCGTGGGCATAACGAACCTCATCCCGGTATTCGGGCCCTTCATCGGCGCCATACCCTCCACGCTCCTGATACTCCTGGAAAACCCCACAAAGGCGCTCATCTTCGTCATCTTCACCCTGGTGCTCCAGCAGATAGACGGTCAGATCCTCAAGCCCAAGATACACTCCTCCCGCACGGGGCTTTCCGGCTTTTGGATTATGTTCGCCATACTCTTCTTCGGCGGCCTCTTCGGGATACTGGGCATGGTCATAGGGGTGCCTGTTACCACCATACTCTACAACCTGTTCCGCCGCCTCAACAACCGCCGCTTGCGCCGCAAGGCGCTGCCCGAGGGGACGGACTTCTACCGGGGGCTTGAGTACGTGGACCCGGAGACCCTGGAGCCCACATACCGCACCGCGTCCTCGGAGACAAAGGGCGAGGCTCCGCCGGAGCCAGAAAAGCCCGCCGAAGGCGGCGCGCCCACCGACCCCCCCTCCGCCGGGCCGGAGGATAAGGAGGATAAAGAATAACCCCCACGGACCTGTGAAACCTGAGCCGTCCGCTCCGTTTTCACAGGTTCGTTTTTATTTCACCACGGAACGGTTAATATTCACTTTATCCGCCTTGACTTTTGCTCCGCCTGTGGTAAAATAGTGTAGTTTATAATGAATCGGGGTGAGCTTATGCGCGTTGAGGTGCTGGGGGTCGGATTTGACAGCGTGACAATGGACGAGGCGGTGGCGCGGGGGATGGAGCTTTTGTCCTCCGGCAGGGGCAAATACGTTGTGACGCCCAACCCCGAGATAGTCATGTGCTGCGCTGAGCGCGAGGACGTGAAAAGCGCGGTCAACGGCGCGTCAATGGTCCTGCCCGACGGTATAGGCGTGATCTACGGGGCAAAAATACTCGGTACTCCCCTCAAAGAGAAGGTGCCCGGCGCGGACTGGGCGCTGAGGCTTTTCGGGGAGATGGCAAAGGCGGGAAGGAGCGTCTTTCTCCTGGGCGCCAAACCCAGAGTGGCGGAGGCGGCGGGCGAAAGGCTCGCCGGCGAGTTCCCCGGACTTGTCATCGCCGGAGTGAACGACGGCTACTTCAAGGACGACGGCGCGGTGATTGAAAAGATAAACGCCGCCTCACCCGACCTTTTGCTGGTGTGCCTGGGCGCGCCGAAGCAGGAGCTTTGGATGGCGGAAAACCGGGAAAATCTCAACGTCCGCCTCATGGCGGGGCTGGGCGGCTCCCTGGACGTGTACGCCGGCGTCGTCCAACGCGCGCCGGAGAGGTGGCAGAAAATGAACCTGGAGTGGCTTTACAGGCTCATGAAGGAGCCCCGGCGCATAGGGCGGATGATGAAGCTTCCGCAGTTCATGATATGTGTGCTGGGCGAAAGGCTCAGGGGAAAATAAGGAAAGAGGTTTTTTCAATGGTATACATTCTCCTTGCGGACGGATTTGAGGACGTGGAGGCCATAGCCCCCGGCGACGCCCTGAGAAGGGCTGGGATACCGGTGCAGTACGTGGGCGTCACGGGAATGACCGTGACGGCGAGCCACGGGCTCACCGTCACCGCCGACATAGCTCTCGCGGACATCGACGCCTCCGGCTGTGAGGCTCTGGTGGTCCCCGGAGGGCTTCGGGGCGTGAACAACATAAAGTCAAGCCCCGAGGCGCTGGACGCCGTCAGAAGGGCTTACAGCGCGGGAAAAAAGGTCGCCGCCATATGCGCGGGGCCCACAGTCCTGGCGAGGCTGGGGATATTGGAGGACCGGGCGGCGGTGTGCTACCCCGGAATGGAGGACGAGCTCACCGGCGCGCGGGTGAAGGCGGGCGCGCGGGCGGTGGTGGACGGGAACGTGATAACCTCCCGCTCCGCCGGCACCGCCTGGGATTTTGCCCTCGCCCTGGTGAAGGAGCTTCGAGGCCCCGACGCCGCGAAAAAGGTGGCGGACGCCATTTGGTATGACTTTTACCAAGGCTGAGCTGAGAGGGCTTGTCCGCCAAAGGGAGCGCGCGCTCACGACCCGACAGCTTGAGGAGAGCGGGCGCGCCCTTGCGGAGAAGCTTTTTGCCCTGCCGGAGCTTTCGCGGGCGGAGAAGGTGTTTCTCTACCTGGGCGTCGGTGCGGAGCCGGACACGCGTCCAGTCATCGAGTCGGCGCTGGCGACGGGAAAGGCCGTGGCGCTGCCCAGGATAACCGGCGCCGGCGTCATGGAGGCGCGGAGGATAACCTCGCTGTCCCGGCTTGTCCCCGGACCCTACGGGATACCCGAGCCCGCCGAAGCCTGCCCGCTTATGGAGCCGGAGGAGTTTGACCTCATCCTGGTCCCCGGAGCCGCCTTTACCACGGAGGGCAAAAGGCTTGGCAGAGGCGGTGGATACTACGACAGATACCTCCCCAAGACCCGTGGAGTGAAGGTCGCCGTGACCCGCCGAATCTCCCTTTTCCCCGACCTTCCAACAGATGAACATGATGTAAACGTGGATATAGTCATAGTGGGATAGCCCCCCAAGAAGGGGGGCATCCGATAGCTTGTTCCTCCGGGGTCCCCACACAAGCGGAGCTTGCGTGGGGGGAGGACGAACCGAGTCTGCGCCTGAGCCGTCACGCTTGCGTGACCCCGAGGTTAAGCGGCTTTCGCCATTGGGGTCCCCACACAAGCGGAGCTTGCGTAGGGAGAGGAGGAGCAAAGCCTGCGCCTGAGCCGTCACGCTTGCGTGGCGGCGAGGTTAAGCGGCTTCCGCGACGACGTTAGCAGCCGCAACCGCAGCCATTGCCGCAGTCGTTGCCGCAGCCGTTGCCGTTGCCGCAGCAGCAGCACAGGACGATGATGATGAGGATGATCCACAGACAATTGTTACCGCCAAAGCAATTCATAAATTTACTCCATTCCGCCGACGCGCCGGCATTTTAAGATGGTTTTTGTCCGCGCCGCGCGCGTTTCGGCGGGACACTTGATGACTTCGCCGTCATCTGGCTCATTCTATGCGGTCAAGGGCGGCGGTGTCACTTCCCAAGGAGGTTATCATGTCAGGCAGCAAAGACGAATTCTGGAAGGAGCTAATGGGCGAGGACTTCAAGGTCGATATGCCCGACACGCCCGACGGCGCGGCGGAGAAGCGGCAGGACGCCAAGGCTCCGCCCGCCCAGCCCCCCTCCCCTGCCCCGTCGCCCCGGAGCGCTCCCCCGGCTGAGGGAAAAAAGCCGGAGGGAACCGGGCTCTCGGAGGGCTTTAAGATCGAATACGTAAGCCCGGACGGGCAAAAGCGGGAAAAGCCCGCGTCGGACGCCGGCGGCGTAAGGCGGGAGGCTCCCAAGCCCGAAGGTCCCGCAAGCGAACCGCCCAAAGCGCGGCCCACGGAACCCCCCGCGCCCCAGGCAAGGCCGCAAAATCAAGCAAAGCCCCAAAGTCAGCCGCAGCCCCAAAATCAGCCTAAACCCCAAAGTCAGCCGCAGTTCCAAAGCCGGCAGCAGCCAAAGCCGGAGGGCGGAGCGCCTGCGCGCCGGCCCGCCGATGCCGCGAATAAGCGCCCCAGGTCCGAAAAGGCGCCGTCGCCGGACGACTTTGAGGTGGAGTTTGACTTCGACTCCGAGTACGCCGACGTGAACGAGAAGGCGGTGAGGCGCGGGCGCACCAAGCGCACCGGCTGTCTTTCCGGGATACTCCTCTTTCTCTTTGTGCTCTCGGTGAGCGTCGTTCTGGCATGCGTGGGCTGGATGTGGACGACGGACGTGCTGGGCTTTGACGGCGGCGACGTGCCCGTGGAGGTCACGCTTCCCAAGAGCATATTCCACGAGGAGGTCCGGGAGCAGGAGGAGGACGACGGCACCGTCACGGAGGTCACCGTCAACGTCGCGGACATCGACCAGGTGGCTGACGAGCTTCTGAACAAGGGACTTATCCGCTACAAGTGGCTTTTCAAGCTCTTCTCCCGCATATCCCACGCGGACACCAAGGTGCAGGCGGGGACCTACACCCTGAACATGAATTACGACTACCGCGCCCTCATACACGGCATGAACCCCAAGAGCGGCAAGCGGGACACCGTGACGCTCACCATCCCCGAGGGCTACTCCATAACACAGATAGTCGATTTGATGGTGGAGAACAACGTCTGCGGAAGGGACGAGCTCCTGGATTCCCTGAGCAACACGGATTTTGACTACGACTTTTTGGACAGATCTACCCTCGGCGAGCCCAAGAGGCTGGAGGGATACCTTTTCCCCGACACCTACGAGTTCTATATCGACGACGACCCGGACAGCGTCATAAGGCGCTTTTTGGTGAACTTCCAGAGGAAGTGGGAGGACGACTTCGACAGCATGGCGGAGTCCCTGGGCTACACCCGCAGGCAAATACTGATAATCGCCTCCATGATTGAGAAGGAGGCCGGCTCGGACTCCGAGCGCGACAGGATAGCCTCGGTCATATACAACCGTCTGGAGCACCCGGACAGGCAGGGCACAAACGGGCTTTTGCAGATAGACGCCACGATATACTACGCAATACAGGACACCAAGGAGCCCTTCTCCACCTCCTACGACAGCCCCTACAACACCTACCTCTACCCCGGTCTCCCCGCGGGACCCATTTCCAACCCCGGTATCGCCTCCATCAGGGCGGCTCTGTCGCCGGCGGACACGGACTACTATTACTACGCCCTGGGCAAAAACGGCATCCACAGCTTCTTCGAGACCTACGAGGCGTTCCAGAAGTTCGTAAACTCGTCTAACTACGGGGGATAAAACAGACGTTTCCTTTCCCCCCCGCCCGCGGCACGGGCAATAGAATCAACTGTTTAAGGAGAAATAAAGACACATGAAAGCATTCGGCCTTAATGAGCTTCGGGAGATGTTCCTGAAATTTTTCGAGTCAAAGGGGCACCTGAGGCTCCCGTCCTTTTCCCTCATACCGCAAAATGACGCCTCGCTTCTGCTGATAAACTCCGGTATGGCGCCCATGAAGCCCTTCTTCACCGGCGAGCAGGAGCCCCCGCGCCACCGGGTGACCACCTGCCAGAAGTGTATCCGCACCGGCGACATCGAAAATATCGGTCACACCGCCCGCCACGGCACATACTTTGAGATGCTGGGCAACTTCTCCTTCGGCGACTACTTCAAAAAGGAGGCCATACCCTGGGCGTGGGAGTTTCTGACCTCCCCCGAGTGGGTGGGGCTGGACCCCGACCGCCTCTACCCCTCCGTATTTGCCGGCGACGAGCAGACGCCCGCCGACGACGAGGCTTACGCCATCTGGCGGGACGTGGTGGGCGTTCCCGAGGACCACATCGTCCGCTTCGGCAGGGAGGACAACTTCTGGGAGCACGGCTCCGGTCCCTGCGGCCCCTGCTCCGAGATATACTATGACCGGGGCCCCGAGTGGGGTTGCGGCAAGCCGGACTGCCACGTGGGGTGCGACTGCGACAGATATATCGAGGTTTGGAACGTGGTGTTCTCCCAGTTTGACAACGACGGCGAGGGGCACTACACGGAGCTCAAGCAGAAGAATATAGACACCGGAATGGGTTTGGAGCGCCTCGCCTGCGTGTGCCAGAACGTGGCGAGCCTCTTTGACGTGGACACGGTAATGAACATCACCAACAAGGTCAGTGAGCTCACCGGCGCCCACTACGGGGAGAGCCAGGGCAAGGACGTCTCCCTTCGTGTCATAACCGACCACATCCGCTCCTCCGTCTTCATGATATGCGACGGCGTACTGCCCTCCAACGAGGGGCGCGGGTACGTGCTGAGAAGGCTTTTGCGGCGCGCCGCGCGCCACGGGCGCTTACTCGGCGTCACCGACCCCTTCCTCCACGACGTGGTTGACACCGTGGTACACGAAAACGAGGGGCACTACCCGGAGCTTCGTGAGCGCCGGGACTACATCACCCGCGTCATCAGGACCGAGGAGGAGAACTTCGCCCGCACCATCGACGGGGGGCTCAGGATATTCAACGAAATGCTCTCCGAGCACAAGTCCAAGGGCGAAAGCACCTTCTCCGGCGCCGACGCCTTCAAGCTCTACGACACCTACGGCTTCCCCATCGACCTCACCCGCGAGATGGTGGAGGAGCAGGGCATGAGCGTGGACGAGTCGGCGTTCCGCGCCCAGATGGAGGAGCAGCGCCAGCGCGCCCGCAAGGCACGTGAGGCCCTGGGCGACCTGGGCTGGGCCGGCGTGGAGTTCGGCAAGGACGTGCCCGAGACTAAATTTGTGGGCTATACCGAGACCGAGGTCACCGACGCCAGGGTGGTCGCCCTGGTGGTGGAAAACGAGCAGGCTGAGGAGCTGATGCCCGGAGTTGAGGGGATCGCCGTTTTGGACAAGACGCCCTTCTACGCCGAGATGGGCGGACAGGTCGCCGACCGGGGGACCATACGCGCGGGAGACGCCGTATTTGAGGTCACCGACGTTCAGAAGAACAAGGGCGGCAAGTATATGCACTACGGCAAGGTGACCTCCGGCGTGCTCAAGCTGGGCGGCACCGTGACCGCCGCTATCGACACTGAGCGGCGCGAGGCTATAAAGCGCGCCCACTCCGCCACGCACCTTCTGGACGCGGCGCTGCGCTCCGTCCTGGGCGACCATGTACACCAGGCGGGCTCCCTTGTGGAACCCGACAGGCTGAGATTTGACTTCACCCACTTTGCCGCCCTCACCGGCGAGGAGCTTTTGCGCGTGGCGGACATCGTGAACCGCACCGTTCTGGCGGGACTGCCCATAGTCACCGAGGAGCTGCCCATCGAGGAGGCAAAGCAAAAGGGCGCAATAGCCCTCTTCGGCGAGAAGTACGGCGACATCGTCCGGGTGGTCACCATGGGCGACGGATTCTCCGTGGAGTTCTGCGGCGGAACGCACCAGACCAACACGGCAAAGGTCGGCCCCTTCCGCATAACCGGCGAGTTCTCCGTGGCATCGGGTGTGCGGCGCATAGAGGCAATCACGGGGCTTGAATATTTTAAGGAAAACGAGCGTGTGAACCGCACCCTCCTTGAGGCGGCAAACGTGCTCAAGTCCTCCCCCTTTGAGCTGGTGGACAAGCTGAGGGCAAATCAGGACGAGCTCCGCTCCCTCCACCGGGACATCGACACCCTGCGCGACAGGATCCGCTCCGGCGAGATCGGTCAGTTCCTCACCGCCGCCAAGGAGGTGGGAGGGCTCCACGTGGTCACCGTCTCCCGAAAGGGCGCGAGCGCCGAGGAGCTGCGGCGCTTCGGCGATATGCTCCGCGACCGGGACAGCGCCGTGGTGGGCGTCATAGCCTCCGTGGACGGGGAAAAGCTCACCTTCCAGGCCGTCTGCGGCAAGGAGGCGGTGGAGCGCGGCATCAAGGCGGGAGACATAATCCGCTCCGTCTGCGCCATCTGCGGCGGCAAGGGCGGCGGCCGTCCCGACTCCGCCATGGGCGGCGGCAGGGACGTCCTCAAGCTTGACGATGCCCTGGCAAGCGTAGACGACTTCGTGGCGGAGAAGCTGGGGATATGAGCACAAGGGAGGATTTAAAGCGCCTGCGAGCAATGAAGCTCGATTTTGGGGCCGTGGGATTGGAGCTTGAGGAACAATATTTCTGTCCCTATTTTTGTACTCCGGAAAACTATGAGTTTTTCGCCAGTCTTGGCGTGGACGGAGTGCATTTCGTACTCCTGCCGGGAGACGAGCGGGTCTTCCTGGTGGACCCGGCCTTTGGGGAGATCGGCTCCTACGTCACCCCGGCTGCGGAGGATCTGCGGCAATTTCTCAGCTTTCTGCTCTACTGCCGGGACTCCAACGTCATCAGCCAGATCTGGTGGATGAGCGAGGCGCAGTACCGGGAGCTTCTTTGCGAGGACGCGGAAAACCCCGCTCCGGGCAAGGACGAGGCGCTGTCAGCCATTGAAAAGGAATTCAGCCTCACCCCCATCGACCCTTACGCGCCCGTAAAGGCCATGGTGAATGCCTTTGACCCGTCGTTTATCCGGTTTTCGGATGAATATTACGACGTGCTGGGTCTTGAAAGGGAGTAATCTCATGAAAATCGACTTTTCCGCTGTCCCTGAGCAGCGCATTGAGGGCTTCAAGGGCGGTTCAGGTCTTTTTGAGCCCCGTATGTTCACCGATGAAAACAACAAGATAATGACAGCCGTGCTCTACCCCGGAGCGCATATCGGTATGCACACCCATGAGGGCAGCAGCGAGATCGTCTTTGTCTTAGATGGCGAGGGCGTGATGGTATGCGACGGGGAGCGGGAGCTTTTACGTCCCGGCGACGTGAGCTACTGCCCCGAGGGACACACGCACAGCCTGAGAAACGAGGGCGAAAAGCCCCTCCGGTTCTTCGCGGTGGTGCCGGAGCACAGCTGACGGAAGGAGAATTATAAATGTCAGTTAATTACGATGAAAACTGCCTTTTCTGCAAAATCATAAAGGGCGAGATACCCTCTGCCAAGGTCTATGAGGACGATCTCTGCTTCGCCTTTCGGGACATAAACCCCCAGGCGCCAACCCATATCCTGGTGGTGCCAAAGGAGCACATAGGCTCCGTTGCCGGGATAAACAGCCGTAACGAGGCTGTGGTGGGGCACATTTTCTCCGTCATCGCCCGAATCGCGGCTGACGAGGGGCTGGAGGGCGGCTATCGGGTCATCTCCAACTGCGGACCCGACGCCTGCCAGTCCGTGCCGCACCTGCACTTCCACATCCTGGGCGGCGCCAAGCTGGGCGAGAGAATGGGCTGAGTATGCTCACCGACCCCATTCCCTTCCGCCTGAAGGACGGGCGGGAGGCGGTTCTGCGCTGTCCCGCGCCCGGGGACGCGGAGGCGTTTTTGGAAAATTACCGCGTCTGCGTGGGCGAGACGCCCTATCTCAACCTCACCCCGGAGGAGGCCGCCGCCATCACCCTTGAGGAAGAGCGCCGCTTCATTGAGGAATACGGCTCGTCCCCCCACAAACTGCTGCTCAGCTGCTTTGTGGACGGTGTGCTTGCCGGGTCATGCGATATGGTTTTTCAGACAAGCCTCAAGACACGCCACCGGGGAGGCGTCGGCATCGCCATTCAGCGCCGGTTTTGGGGACTTGGCATCGGCACGGCAATGTTCCGCGCCATGATAGAGCTGGCAGGATCCCGCGAGGGCGTCACGCAGCTGGAGCTTTCCTGTTTTGAGGGCAACACCCGCGCCAGGGCGCTCTATGAGAAGCTGGGCTTTCGCGTCCGCGCCGTGCTCCCCGACGCCGTTCGGCTTGAGGACGGGACGCTTCTCAACGAGTATAGGATGATTATGAAGCTGTAAACCGCAAAGTGATTGCAATTTCCCCGCAAAAGGTGTTACAATACTAAAAGCTTTTACATTTCAGGAGGTACACACATATGAGTAAAGGAAAATTCTACCTTTCCACCGCCATCGCCTACGCGTCCGGCAAGCCGCACATCGGGAACACCTATGAGATAGTTCTGGCGGACGCCATTTGCCGGTTCAAGCGAATGGAGGGGTACGACGTGTACTTCCAGACCGGCACCGACGAGCACGGGCAGAAGATCCAGGAGAAGGCGGAGGCGGCAGGCTTGACGCCTCAGCAGTTCGTGGACGGCACCTCCGGGGAGATAAGGCGCATATGGGACCTGATGAACACAAGCTATGACAGGTTCGTGCGCACCACGGACCCGGAGCACGAGCGGAAGATCCAGGAGATCTTCACCCGCTTTCTGGAGTCCGGCGACATCTACAAGTCAAAGTACGAGGGCTGGTACTGCACGCCCTGCGAATCCTTCTGGACCGAGAGCCAGCTTGTGGACCACAAGTGCCCGGACTGCGGGCGGGAGGTGAAGTGGGCGGAGGAGGAGGCGTATTTCTTCCGCCTCTCCAAGTACACCGAGCCCCTTATGCGCCACATCCAGGAGCACCCGGAGTTCATCCAGCCCGAGGCGCGGCGCAACGAGATGATAAACAACTTCCTAAAGCCGGGGCTCCAGGACCTTTGTATCTCCCGCACCAGCTTCACCTGGGGTATACCCGTGCGTGAGGACCCGAGGCACGTGATTTACGTCTGGCTGGACGCGCTTTTCAACTATGCCACCTTCCCCGGGCTTGAGCCCATGGGCGAGGACGGGGAGAATTACAAAAAATACTGGCCCGCGGACGTACACCTCATCGGCAAGGACATTCTGCGGTTCCACACCCTCTACTGGCCGGCGTTCCTCATGGCGCTGGGCGAGCCCCTGCCAAAGCAGGTATTCGGTCACCCCTGGCTTTTGATGAGCGACGGGAAGATGTCAAAGTCCAAGGGCAACGTGCTTTACGCCGACGACCTGGTGGATCTCTACGGCGTGGACGCTGTGCGCTATTACGTGCTCCACGAGATGCCCTTCGCCTCAGACGGGACCATGAGCCACGACCTTATCATCGAGCGGATAAACTCGGACCTTGCCAACATCCTGGGCAACCTGGTGAACCGCACCGTTACCATGACGAACAAGTATTTTAACGGCGCCGTCGGCACGAACCGCGTGTCCGAGCCGGTGGACAGCGAGCTCATCGACCTTGCCCTCGCCACGCCCAAAAAGTGCGCCGAGAAGATGGACACCCTGCACGTGGCGGACGCCATCGACGAGATTTTCACCCTCCTGCGCCGCGCCAACAAGTACGTGGACGAGACTCAGCCCTGGGTGCTGGGGCGGAGCGAGGAGACGAAGCCGCGCCTTGAGGCGGTGCTTTATAACCTCCTGGAGTCCGTGCGCATAGCCGCGGCGCTGCTGAAGCCCTTCCTTCCCGACACGGCGGAGAGGATATTCCGCCAGCTTAACCTGCCCGTCTCCGATTGGGACAGCCTTTCCGTCTTCGGCGCCATACCCGAGGGGCACAAAATAGGCCAGCCCGAGATACTTTTTGCCCGTATCGACCCCGCAAAGAAGGCAAAGGAGATCGAGGATTTCTACGCCGCGAAAAATCCCGCGCCCAAGTCCGACCCGGTGCTCCCCGATGTGACAATCGACGAGTTTGCCAGGTGCGATATGCGCGTGTGCAAGGTGCTGTCCTGCGAGAACGTGAAGAAGTCCGAAAGGCTCCTGCGCTTCACACTGGACGACGGCTCCGGCACGCCCCGGCAGATACTCTCAGGCATAGCCAAATTTTACAAGCCCGAGGAGCTGGTGGGCAAGACGGTGGTGGCGATCCTCAACCTCCCCACCCGCAAGATGATGGGGCTTGAGTCCAACGGAATGCTCATCTCCGCCGTCCGGGAGGAGAACGGAGAGGAAAAGCTCCACCTGCTCATGCTTGACGACGGTATCCCCGCCGGTTATAAGCTCTGCTGACGCCTCTTTTGCCGCCCCGGAGAAAAATTTCCGGGGCGGCTGAAAAAAGGTCTTGACAAGCCCGCGCAAATACACTATAATAGCTAAGCTTGAATAAGAACACTCAACCGCTAACGATGGAGAAGTCGCGTAGCCCGGTCGAGCGCGCACGATTGGAAATCGTGTAGGGGTCAAAAGCTCCTCGAGGGTTCGAATCCCTCCTTCTCCGTTATTTGAAGATGCCTGGAAATGCTGAAAAAGTCAGCAATTCCAGGCATTTTCTTTGTGTTGGGGTATGGTGTCATAAGGTGCGAAACGGCGAAAAAGTCGTGTAAAAATCGTGTATAAAGAGGTCTCTCCTCGAGGGTTCGAACGAGGAAAAACGGTACTTCTGTTTTTCTCCCGCGTGTACTTATATTGCAAACGTTTTATAAGTACGCACATTCACGACCTGCGGACCTCCTTATTCCTCCCGCTTCGTGCTTTGAATCCCAAAGTAAAACGCCAGCACCGAGGCGTACACCGTCATAAACTCCGACGGCAGCGTGCCGCGTATCACCAGCACCGCGAAAACCACGGTGAGGATCACCGTCACAATGGACTTGACCGTGAGTAACCTGTCGCAAATTTTTTCAAGCATTTAAATAGATCCCCCTATATTATTATTTTTCGTCTTAATAACCACGTCGCTGCCGAATATCTGCCTCAGCGCCACGATCAGCAGCTCCCCGCCCCAGAAGGCGAAGAGCGCCGATATGACCCCCGCCGGCATCACCGTGTCCAGCCGGTGGTACTCGTAGATCACGCACCCCGTGACCAGTACCGCCACCACCACGCAAACCGCGATAATCACGTCTGCGAATAGATTCTTGTGTGATTTTTCATGCTTTCCGGTCATTTTCTCGCCATTTCCACGGCCCGCTTCGCCATTATTGCCGCCTGGTAGCGGGGCATGAGTTGCATGGGGTTTGTCCCGTCGGTGATCCCCATGTCCACCGCCTCCTGGAGCTCCGCCTGCGCCCAATCGGGCGCGGGCCGGCCTTCCAGGTACTCGCTGAGCTTTTTGTAGATCTCCTCTCCCGTCATATCCTCTTCCTCCTCGATCTCAAACGGAATTATATACTTTGTCACAAGCGCCGCGGGGCGGCGGACCTTGAAGACTCCCCCGCCGTTGCTTTGGCTGCCCGCCTCCGTCGCAGAGGTGTTGCCCTCGATGGCGGTGACAGTCCCGTCGCCGTTGTCCCGCGCCACTATCCCCGTGTGCCCGAAATTATAAATCGCTATCGCCCCCGGCGCCGGCTTGTCGCTGACGCACTGAGGCTTATTTGCCCTGTACCAGTTCAGCAGATTGGAGCACGACGCCGTCTTGTGCGGCAGGGTATGCCCCGCCCGGTCAAAGTCCCACTGCACGAACGCCATGCACCAGGGATACGCCGCCCCGGACACGCTTTTGCCGTAGTACCACTCGTTGTACTTCACGCAGTTGCTCCCCTTCGGCCACTCCGTGACCCCGACCTCCCCCTCCGCAACGGCGAGAACCTCATCTACCCAGCTCATGTATCTACTCTCCTCTCAAGCTCGGATATTCTGTTGTTGGCAAACTCGATCTTCTCCTCATGGAGCTCGGTTTTCTCCTCAAGGCGGTAGGTCCGCTCCTGGAGGTTGTTGTACTTCTCCTGCTTTTTCTCCAGCTGGTCTACGCGGTACAGGATGAGGGAGGTGTTTTTTCGGTTCGTTATACAAACCCCCAAAAACGCCAGCCCTCCCGTCACCAGCGCCGCAATTATACTCGTCCAATCCAAATTTCTCACCTTTTTTCCGAAAAATATATACGAACCGCCGCTTTAAAAAGGCGTTATTTCCATAGTGGAAACGGACACGGGCACGCTGACAAGACGGGTGGCCTGTGTCCTTCCCCGCCAGTATACGTATTTCCCCGCCTGCCCGTGCCGGGGCTTTTCGGCGCGCCGTCGCTCCCCACAATGGCATTATACTACGGAACGCTTCATTTGTCAATACTTAGTTTTAACTTTTTTAAATTATTTTTAGTACAGAAAGGTTTTTGCGCCAGCTTTGAGGATTTTACTTGAAATCGGCGGAAATAGGGATATAATAGCAGGTGGGTGATTTTATATGTACATTCAATATTCTCTCCCGCTGAGGTTTTCCGAGGCGGACTTTACGGCGGGCGGGGTGAAGGCGTCGGCGCTCCTCCACGCCTTTCAGGAGATTGCCAAGGCCCACGCCAGCGACGCGGGACTGGGCTTTGACAGGCTCATAGCGCAAAACCTCATCTGGGTCATAACAAAATCGCGCTTCCGGGTGCTGGGGCATCTTGACGCCGGGACGGATTACACGCTGCTCTCCTTCCCCCGGCGCACGGGGTCGCTCATATACGACAGGGACTTTTACATTCTCTCCCCTGCCGGCGAAAGGCTTGTCCTGGGCACCAGCCAGTGGTGCATAGTGAACTGCCTCACCCGCCACGTGGAGCAGACGCCCCTGGACTTTGAGGGCGTCTACTCGCCGGAGCTCGCCATTCCGGAGGGCATTGGGCGGCTGCGCCCAAAGGACATGGAGGCGGTGTCGCGCCACACTGTCACGGAGGAGGACCTGGACGAAAACGACCACACAAACAACTGCCGCTACGCGGACATGGCGCTGGAGGTGCTGGGCATCGAATCCGTCAGGGAGCTGACCATGAACTTCGCCAACGAGACGCGCCTTGGGGACGAGATAGAGCTTTTCCGCGGACCCGACGGGACAGCCGCGGGTAAGCACAACGGCGCCCTTGTCTTTGCCGCGAAAGCGAATTGAGCGGCAAATTAATACTTCCTTAAACGTTCCCCCGATTTTTTCTTAACCGCCCCTCTGGTATTATGGTATCACGCCATAAGAAGGAGGGGCTTTATCATGTCAGTGCTGAACGCTGTAAACAGGGCGCTGTCGGTCATCTTTTTCCTCTGCTATTTTTATCAGCTTGTGTACCTCATCATACCCCTTATCAAAAGGGACAGGCCGCACCAGCCTGAGGTCCCGCACCGGTACGCGGTGCTTATTGCCGCCCGGAACGAGGAGGCGGTCATCGGGAACCTCATCGAGTCCATAAAGGCGCAGGACTACCCGGGGGAGCTGGTGAGCGTATTTGTCGTCGCCGACAACTGCGACGACGGCACCGCCGCGGCTGCGTCCAAGGCCGGAGCCACGGTATTTGAGCGGTTCGACAAGGTCCACGTGGGCAAGGGCTACGCCCTGGACTACCTTCTCCGGCGCATCGAGCTGGAGCGCGGGGACGTGTTTGACGGGTATTTCGTATTTGACGCGGACAACCTGCTCTCTCCCGGCTACATAACCGCCATGAACAGGCAGTTTTCCGACGGTCACCGGGTGGTAACCAGCTACCGCAACTCCAAGAATTTCGGGGACAACTGGATCTCCGCCGGTTACGCGCTGTGGTTTTTGCGGGACGCGGAGTATTTGAACCACGCAAGGGCGCTCGTCGGCTCCAGCGCGGTGGTATCGGGCACGGGCTTTCTTGTGAGCCGCGAGATCATCGCCCGCAACGGCGGCTGGCCCTTCCACACCCTCACGGAAGACACGGAATTTACCGCGGACTGCATGGCGCGGGGCGACAGGATAGGCTACGCCCCGGACGCCGAGCTTTTCGACGAACAGCCGGTGAAGTTCACCCAATCCTGGAGGCAGAGGATGCGCTGGTCCAGGGGCTTTTTGCAGGTTTTCCGTCTGTACGGCGGAAGGCTCATATCGGGCGCTGTGCGGGGCAGCTTCTCATGCTTTGACATGGTGATGTCCATAATGCCCGCCATTGTCCTCGCCTGCCTCGGGATACTTGTAAACGGCATGGGGTCGCTGATGACGCTTCTCTCCGGCGGCACATTTTTGGAGGTCCTGCTCCCCGCCGCGCGCTCCCTTATGGGCACGTACCTCTTCATGCTTGTCCTGGGCGCGCTGACCACGGCAAAGGAGTGGCGGCATATCCGCACCTCCGCCCTCAAAAAGCTTTTGTACACCCTGACCTTCCCGGTGTTCATGCTGACCTACATCCCCATCTCCATCGCCGCCATCTTCCGCAAGGTGGAGTGGAAGCCCATCGAGCACAAGGTGAGTTTGTCAATACGAGACTTGACTTAATCCAAAAAGGGCGGAGCCCTTTTTGGATTAGAAGGATACGTGCGAAAAAGGAATCGGAAATGTCTGCGGACATTTCCGATTCCTTTTTCTGCTGTCGCGCTGCGCGCGCCGCCGAAGGCGGCACACTTGCGCGACAAGAGGTGATTTTTCCGACGCGCATGTCGTCGGAAAAATATTTTATTTGGGGGTTTTTGGCGGTCTGATTTATTTATAAATCCTGTATGTTCATTCGCTCTACCTGGCGAGTTTTTTTGTATTTTCCCTGTTGGGTGAAGTAGATCGTGAGGTATACGGCTGTGGGGATGTTGGAGAGGACAAACGTTCCGAGGACAGCGGGCAGCGCGTTCACAGTGTCCGAACGGGTGTCGCTGTCCGGCGCCGGCGGGTACTCCGTCACGGTTCCGTCAGGATTTGTCACTGTTGCGTTAACCTGTACCCTCTCCTCGACCGGTCCTGTCGCGATTTGTGTGTACGCCGCCGTCCCCAAGGTCACAGAAAGCGACAAAAGCAGGGACAAAATCGGCAGCACCAGTCCGGGCCATCGGCTGTCCATGCGCGAGAGGCGTAGCTGCAACACGATAAGCCCCGCGAATACGGCGGCGCAAACCATGCAGAAGATGAGCGCTTTTGTAATCAGCATTTCACTTTCCTCCCGATTGTTTTTTATACTCGTTTATCAGCAGCTTCGCGGTTTCAAAATCCAACCTGTCATTGAGCGCCAAGCGCTTTATCAGCGCAACGTAGGGCTCGTTTTCCGCGCTGTCCGCCATTTTAATCTTCTGTATGAGCCTGTCCAGCCTCAGCCGAACGGTGGGATACGTGACGGAATACTCCCGCGCTATCTCCTTCAACGAACCCGAAGCCAACAGGAATTTTTTGATAAACGTAAGATCCTCCGCGTCCAGATTCCCCATCCACTCCGGCACCACATCCATCTTCACCGCCCCCTTTAATAAAATTCATTATAAACTTTAATATTATTAAAGTCAATACTTATTTTAAATTTTAATAAAATTTTTTAAATCCCCCAGCCGCCCCCAGTCAATAACCCCCAAATCAAACATTTTTCCGACGACATGCGCGTCGGAAAAATCACCTTTTGTCGCGCAAGTGTGCCGCCTTCGGCGGCGCGCGCATCGCGACGGCAGGAAAAAAGCCGTGAATTCCGCAGAATTCACGGCTTTTTTCTGAACGTATCCCCCATAATCCAAAAAGCCCCAAAGGGGCTTTTTGGATTAAAGTGCGTTATTTGCCTTCAACAGCTGGGAGAGGTCCACGTCGGGCTCGGGGGGCTCGGCGGGGACTGGGGCGGGAGCGGGGGTCTCGGAGGAGGCGGTCTCGGAGGTCACGGGTCCCGCGGGGGCGGCGGCGTCGCGGTAGAGCGCCAGTCCCGCTCCGGCGGGTATGAGCTTGCCGATGATGACGTTCTCCTTGAGGCCAATGAGCCTGTCGACCTTGCCCTTGGAGGCGGCCTCCGTGAGCACGCGGGTGGTCTCCTGGAAGGAGGCGGCGGACATCCAGCTGTCGGTCGCCAGGGACGCCTTGGTTATGCCCATGAGGAGCTGCTGGTAGGTGGGGTACTTGACCTCCTCGCCGTTCGCCTCGCGCTCCCGGAGCTTCTCCACCTCGGCGCGGACCTCCAGAATGTCCACCATGGAGCCGGAGAGGAGCTCGGTGTCGCCGGGGTCCTCCACCCTGACCTTGCGGAGCATCTGGCGGACGATGATCTCGATGTGCTTATCGGAGACGTCAACGCCCTGTTGACGGTACACCTTCTGGACCTCGTCGATGAGGTACTTCTGGGTGGCGTCGCGCCCAAGTATCGCCATGATGTCGTGGGGGTTGAGGGCGCCGGAGGTGAGCATATCGCCGCGGTGAACGGTGTCGCCCTCCTTGACGCGGATGCCGGAGGAGTGGGCGACGGAGTAGACCCGCATATCGCCGTCCTCGGGGTTCGTAACCGTTATCTGCATGAGGGCGCCCTTGTGAGTCTCCTCCATGGAGACGACGCCGTCGATCTCCGAGAGGGTCGCCATCTTCTTGGGCTTGCGGGCCTCGAAAAGCTCCTCCACGCGGGGAAGACCCTGGGTGATCTCAACGCCCGTCTCGCCTCCGGCGACGCCGCCGGTGTGGAAGGTGCGCATTGTGAGCTGGGTGCCCGGCTCGCCGATGGATTGGGCGGCGATGACGCCCACGGTCTCGCCCTCGTTGACCGTCTCGCCGGTGGCAAGGTTCAGGCCGTAGCAGTGGGCGCAGACGCCGCTCTTCGCCTCGCAGGTGAGGACGGAGCGGACCTTGGCGGAGTGGATGCCGTGCTCCTCCAGGAGGGCGGCGTCGGACCTGAGCAGCATATGGTCGCGGGTGAACAGCACCTCGCCGGTGGCGGGGTCAACGATGTCGTCGGCGGGATAGCGACCGTGGATGGAGTCGCCGAAGGTCTGGACCACCTGGCCCTTTTCGGTCTTCTCGGCGACGGTGATGCCCTCGTGGGTGCCGCAGTCGTGCTCGCGGATTATCACGTCCTGGCTCACGTCCACCATTCGGCGGGTGAGGTAACCGGAGTCGGCGGTACGGAGGGCGGTATCGGCAAGTCCCTTGCGGGCGCCGCGGCTGGAAATGAAGTATTCAAGGACGGTGAGGCCCTCGCGGTAGTTTGCCTTGATGGGGATCTCGATGGTCTTACCGGCGGTGTTGGCGATGAGGCCGCGCATACCGGCGAGCTGGCGGATCTGGGCCATGGAGCCGCGGGCTCCGGAGTCCGCCATCATATAGATGGGGTTGAACTCGTCCAGGGAGCTCTGGAGGGCGTCGGTGACCTTCTTGGTGGTGGCCTCCCACTCGGCTATGACCAGGCGGTAGCGCTCGTCGTCGGTGATGAAGCCCTTGTGGTAAAGGGCCTCGATCTCAACGACCTTTTGCTCGGAGGCGGAGATCAGCGCCCTCTTGGACTCGGGGACGGTCATGTCCGCGATGGAGATGGTGATGGCGCCCTGGGTGGAGTATTTGTAGCCCTGAGCCTTCACGGCGTCAAGCATTTCCACGCTTATCTCAAAGCCGTGCCTGTCGATGCAGCGGTCGATTATCTTCTCCAGCTGCTTCTTGCCCACCTTGAAGTCGATCTCCAGGTCAAGGACGTGCGCGGGGTCGGTGCGGTCCACGAAGCCCAGGTCCTGGGGAATGGGGTTATTGAAGATTATGCGTCCCACGGTGGTCTCGATGATGCCGGTGTGCTCCACGCCGTCAACGGTCTTCCTCATGCGGACCTTGATGGGCGCGTGCATTCCCACGTCGCCGCACTGGTACGCCATTATAGCCTCCTCCGGGGAGACGAAGGCCTTGCCCATACCCTTCTCCTCGCGGGTGAAGGTGAGGTAATATGAGCCGAGGACCATGTCCTGGGTGGGCACGGTGACGGGCTTGCCGTCGCGGGGGTGCAGGAGGTTGTGGGCGGAGAGCATCAGTATGCGCGCTTCCGCCTGCGCCTCGGCGCTGAGGGGGACGTGGATCGCCATCTGGTCGCCGTCAAAGTCGGCGTTGAAAGCGGTGCAGACCAGGGGGTGGAGCTTCAGGGCGCGGCCCTCCACCAGCACCGGCTCAAACGCCTGGATACCGAGCCTATGGAGCGTGGGGGCGCGGTTCAAGAGCACCGGGTGCTCCTTTATGACCACCTCAAGGGCGTCCCAGACCTCGGTCTTGCCCCTGTCCACCATCTTCTTGGCGGACTTGATGTTATTGGCGACGCCGTCCTCCACCAGCTTCTTCATGACGAAGGGGCGGAAGAGCTCTATCGCCATCTCCTTGGGCACGCCGCACTGATAGAGCTTCAGGTCAGGGCCTACCACGATGACGCTTCGTCCGGAGTAGTCCACGCGCTTGCCCAGAAGGTTCTGGCGGAAGCGTCCCTGCTTGCCCTTGAGCATATCGGAGAGGGACTTGAGTGGGCGGGAGTTGGCGCCGGTGACGGGCCTGCCGCGGCGTCCGTTGTCCATGAGGGCGTCCACCGCCTCCTGGAGCATACGCTTCTCGTTGCGGACGATGATGTCAGGGGCGTTGAGCTCGATGAGGCGCTTTAAGCGGTTATTGCGGTTTATGACCCTCCTGTAAAGGTCGTTGAGGTCGGAGGTGGCGAACCTGCCGCCGTCCAGCTGGACCATGGGCCTGATATCCGGGGGTATAACGGGCAGCGCGTCGATTATCATCCACTCCGGGCGGTTGCCGGACTTGAGGAAGGATTCCACCACCTCAAGGCGCTTGACTATCTTGTTCTTCTTCTGTCCCGAGGCGGTGCGCAGCTCCTCCCGGAGCTCCTGGCTCAGCTTGGCGCAGTCGATCTCGGCAAGAAGCTCCTTTATTGCCTCGGCGCCCATGCCCGCCTTGAAGTCGTCCTCGTACTTCTCGCGCATGTCGCGGTACTCGCTCTCGGTGAGGAGCTGGTTCTTGGTGAGGGGCGTGTCGCCGGGGTCGGTGACTATATACGCGGCAAAATACAGGACGCGCTCAAGCACGCGGGGGGTGAGGTCAAGAATCAGCCCCATGCGGGAGGGGATGCCCTTGAAGTACCAGATGTGGCTGACGGGGGCGGCGAGCTCAATGTGGCCCATGCGCTCGCGGCGCACCTTGGCGCGGGTGACCTCCACGCCGCAGCGGTCGCAGATCTTGCCCTTGTAGCGTATCTTCTTATATTTTCCGCAGTGGCACTCCCAGTCCTTGATGGGCCCGAATATGCGCTCGCAGAAAAGTCCGTCGCGCTCGGGCTTTAAGGTGCGGTAGTTGATGGTCTCCGGCTTTTTTACCTCGCCGTAGGACCACTCACGTATCTTTTCGGGAGACGCGATACCTATTTGAATGGAGTCAAAGGGGGCATAGCTCATTTTTCATCGTCCTCCTCGTCAAAAGCATCGGACTCGTCGTCCTCGTCGTCGTAATCGTCAAGAAGCCCAAACTCGTCGTCCTCGTCCCCGTCGCCGTCGGGAAGGTCCGGCTCCTCGATGTCAAAGCCGGCGTCATTGAACTCCCTGTCGTCGGAGGAATAGCGCTCGTTCTCCACATCGCGGAAGCCGTGGGCGTATTCGTCCTCCTCGTCGTCCTTCAGTTCGATGACGTTGCCCTCGTTGTCCAGGACGTTCACGTCCAGGCACAGGGACTGGAGCTCCTTTATAAGCACCTTGAAGGACTCGGGCACGCCCGGCTGGGGTATGTTGTGCCCCTTGACTATGGCCTCGTAGGTGCGGACACGCCCCGTCACGTCGTCGGACTTGACGGTGAGTATCTCCTGGAGGGTGTATGCCGCGCCGTAGGCCTCCAGCGCCCAGACCTCCATCTCGCCGAAGCGCTGTCCGCCGAACTGGGCCTTGCCGCCCAACGGCTGCTGGGTGACCAGGGAGTAGGGGCCGGTGGAGCGGGCGTGGATCTTGTCGTCCACCAGGTGGTGGAGCTTTAAGAAGTACACATAGCCCACGGTGACGGGGTTGTCGAAGGGCTCGCCGGTGCGTCCGTCGTAGAGGACGCTCTTTCCGTCGGTGCGTAAGCCCGCCTGACCGAGAAGGTCGCGTATCTCGCTCTCGTTGGCGCCGTCAAAGATGGGCGTCGCCACCTTCCAGCCCAACGCCTGGGCGGCGTAGCCCAGATGGACCTCCAAAACCTGGCCTATATTCATACGGGAGGGGACGCCCAGGGGGTTCAGAACGATGTCCAGCGGCGTGCCGTCGGGCATATAGGGCATATCCTCCTTTGGCAGTATGCGGGACACGACGCCCTTGTTCCCGTGGCGGCCCGCCATCTTGTCGCCCACGGAGATCTTTCTCTTCTGGGCGACGTAGACGCGGACGACCTGGCTCACGGAGGGCTGGAGCTCGTCGCCGGCCTCGCGGGTGAAGACCTTCACGTCCACCACGATGCCGCTCTCGCCGTGGGGAACCTTCAACGACGTATCGCGGACCTCGCGGGCCTTCTCGCCGAAGATGGCGCGCAGGAGCCGCTCCTCAGCGGTGAGGTCTGTCTCACCCTTGGGGGTGACCTTGCCCACCAGGATGTCGCCGGCGTGGACCTCGGCGCCGATGGAGATTATGCCGCGCTCGTCAAGATATTTGAGGGAGTCCTCGCCCACTCCGGGGATGTCGCGGGTGATCTCCTCGGGACCGAGCTTGGTGTCCCTGGCATCGACCTCGTGCTCCTCGATGTGAATGGAGGTGAATACGTCCTCCATGGCAAGGCGCTCGTTGAGGAGTATGGCGTCCTCGTAGTTGTAGCCCTCCCAGGTCATGAAGCCCACCAGAATGTTCTTTCCCAGTGCCAGCTCGCCCTTGGAGGTGGCGGGACCGTCGGCCAGGACGTCCTGCGCCCGGACCCGCTCGCCCACCTCAACGCTGGGCCTCTGATTGACGCAGGTGCCCTGGTTGGAGCGGGAGAACTTGATGAGGTGATAGTCCTTTATGTCGCCGCTGTCGTACCTGACGGTGACGGTGTCGGCGTCAACATACGTGACGGTGCCGTCGCCCTCGGCAAGGACCGAGACGGCGGAGTCGATGGCGCACTTGTGCTCGATGCCCGTGGCGACGATGGGCGCCTCGGTGACCATGAGGGGCACCGCCTGGCGCTGCATATTCGCCCCCATGAGGGCGCGGTTGGCGTCGTCGTTCTGGAGGAAGGGTATCATGGCGGTGGCCACGGAGACCATCTGCCTGGGGGAGATGTCGATGTAGTCCACGCGCTTGCGGTCCACGTCGATGATCTCGTCCCTGTGACGGCAGATGATACGCTGGTTGAGGAGCCTGCCCTCCGCGTCCTTTGGCTCGCTGGCCTGGGCGACGTAGAACTGGTCCTCCTGGTCGGCGCTCAGGTAGTCCACCTGGTCGGTGACCTTTCCTGTCGCCTTGTCCACCTTCTGATAGGGCGCCACGAGGAAGCCGTACTCGTTGACCTTGGCGTAGGAGGCAAGGTAGGAGATAAGTCCGATGTTGGGTCCCTCGGGGGTCTCCACGGGGCACATACGCCCGTAGTGGCTGTAATGGACGTCGCGCACATCGAAGGAGGCGCGCTCACGGGAGAGGCCGCCGGGACCGAGAGCCGAGAGGCGGCGCTTGTGGGTGAGCTCCGCCAGGGGGTTGTTCTGGTCCATGAACTGGCTAAGCGGCGAGGAGCCGAAGAACTCCTTGATCGCGGCGGTGACGGGCCTGATATTGATAAGGCTCTGGGGGGTTATAACGTCGGTGTCCTGGAGAGTCATGCGCTCGCGGATGACACGCTCCATGCGGGAAAAGCCCACCCTGTACTGGTTCTGGAGAAGCTCGCCGACGGACCTCAAGCGCCTGTTGCCCAGGTGGTCGATGTCGTCCACGCTGCCCGCGCCGTGGGCGAGGGTGCCGATGTAGTTGACGGAGGCAAAGATGTCGTCGGGAATGATATACTTGGGCACAAGCTCGTCCATGCTGTCGCGGATGGCGGCCTTGAGCTCCTCGCCCTCGTATTTGGCAAGCAGCTCACGGAGCACCACCCAGCGGACGCGCTCTTTGAGTCCCAGCTCGGCAAGGGGGTCAAAGTCCACGAACCTGTCAAGCCAGACCATGCCGTTGGAGAAGACCTTGACCTCGTGTCCCGCCTCGGCCTCGATCCACGCCTCGATGACGCCCAGCCTGTCAAGCTCCTCCGCCTTCTCCCGGTTGACGGTCTGTCCAGCCTCAGCCACGATCTCGCCGGTCATGGGGTCGGCTATGGGGCGGGCAAGGCGCTTGCCCACAAGGCGCGTCCACACAGCCAACTTCTTGTTGAACATATAGCGTCCGGCGTTGGAGATGTCGTACCTTCTGGGGTCGAAGAACAGGTTATAGAGGAGCGTCTCGGCGGAGTCGATGGTGGGGGGATCGCCGGGGCGGAGCTTGCGGTAGATCTCAAGGAGCGACTCCTCGCGGCTGCGGCAGGCGTCCTTCTCGACGGTGGAGACTATCCGCTCGTCATGTCCGAATATCTCCAGAAGCCGCTCGTTGGTGTCGCCGCCGACCTCGCCGCCGGACATGGAAAGCCAGGTGTAGGGGTCGTCGGTGCGGTTGCCCACAGCCCTCAAAAAGCAGGTTATGGGCAGCTTGCGGTTCTTGTCTATGCGGACGTTGAACATGTCCTGGGCGTCCGTCTCGTACTCAAGCCAGGCGCCGCGGTAGGGTATGACGGTGGTGGCATATACGGCGGTGCCGGTCTTGTCCAAGGCGCGCTCATAGTACACTCCGGGGGAGCGGATGATCTGGGAGACGATAACGCGCTCGGCGCCGTTGATTATAAAGGTGCCGCCGTCGGTCATGAGGGGGAAGTCCCCCATGAAGACGTCCTGCTGCTTTATGTCCCCCGTCTCCTTGTTGTTGAGGCAGACGGTGACATATATGGGGGCGGCGTAGTTCACGTCCCTCGCCTTGCACTCCTCAACGGAGTATTTGGGCTGTTTGTCCATGCGGTAGTCGATGAACGAGAGCTCCAGGTTCCTGGAGTGGTCCGTGATAACTCCCACGTCCCGGAAAACCTCCCTGAGCCCCGTTTCAAGGAACCAGCGGTAGGAATCCTTCTGGATCTCCAGGAGGTTTGGCATCTCCCGGACCTCCTCAGTCTTGGCAAAGCTGCGTCTGAGCGTTTTGCCGTACCATACTTCTTTCGGCACTGACTTCACTCCTTAAAAGTATTGTGTTCTCCATAAGATACGCCCGGCGGTGTTGTCAAAAATATTGGTCATACTCTTGATTTTTTGCCGGTTTGTGGTACTATAAATGTATAAATAAGGTGGGGTAGTGCCCCGTGAGGGGCATAAAATCAGTTTATTATAGCACGGGTAATCTTGATATGTCAAGGGTTTTTCGGAAAAACTTTTAAGTTTTTCCGTATTTTTATTTTTTTGGCGTCGGATCAAAAAAAGATAAAATTTTTTGTTGACAAACGAAAATAATCTGCTATAATAATCATGCTTTTGCGAGAGTGCTGGAATAGGCAGACAGGCACGTTTGAGGTGCGTGTGTCGAATGACGTGTGAGTTCAAGTCTCATCTCTCGCATTAAAAGCCGGAGGGCAAAATGCCCTCCGGCTTTTAGCTTTTCAAAAAAGGGCGCAGCCCTTTTTTGAAAAGGGGGACGTTCAGAAAAAATCCGTGAATTCTGCGGAATTCACGGATTTTTTCCTGCCGTTTTGCTGCGCGCGCCGCCGTAGGCGGCACACTTGCAAAACAGAGGTGATTTTTCCGACGCGCATGTCGTCGGAAAAATGTTTGATTTGGGGGTTTGGGGCGGGCTGGTCAGACTTTAATATATTTGGGGGCTCCAGAGGGATTTGCCTAGGGTGGCGTACAGGGAGCCGAAGAGGGTTTTCAGAAATTCTTCGGCTGTGGGGCGGGAGGCTTTGTCGGGGAACATTCGGGACAGCGTCACGCTGTCGCAGTGCCGCCAGACGGTGCGGACGGCGTGGTCCAGCGATTCGGATACCCTCTCCTCCGACACTCCGAAGCGCCGCGAAAGCCCCGGGTAGAGTGCCTCCGGCTCAAGCCCGGAAAGCTCCGGCTCCGACGCCATCATCAGCAGTGCCGCCGCAACGTATCTGTGCTCCGAGCGACCGGCGGGAAGGGAAAGTCCGGCGAGGAGCTCCGAGATCCTTCGCCGGAGCTGAGTATTTTGCCGCGCCTGTCCGCCGTACAGCCTTTGGACGGCGGCGACGGCCTCATCGGGGTCTCGGCAGACCGTGGCGTTTGGCAGGTCCGCGCCGCCGGAGGCTAACGCTATAAGCGCGGGTCTTTCCGACGGGTCAAGGGCTTCCAGCGCGCCGGTGAGGGAAAGCGCCGCCTCGCCCGAGGCGACGACAGCCCCGGCGTCGGCGGACAGTGCGAGCGCCAGCGCCCTCTCCGGGTCCGCGCTCTCCCCCGCCGTTTCCACTCCCGCCATCTTCAGTCTTTCCGGCAGACTCCCCAGATTTCCCGCCAGGACAACTGATGCCCTTCCCGTCACGCCGCCCGCCTCCTTCTCTTCTCCCGGAACGCCGGCAGCGCCTGAATGCCCAACGTCGTGACCGGGCGCACCCACCGCCCGGAGTATAGATGTATCTGCATCAGCACGTAGCGTATGGGCTCGTCCACATAACAGCAGAGGAATATCGCCCAGTAGGGCAGGCGCAGGACAAAGCCCGCTATGAGCACGCCCGGCACCACCAGGGTGTACATCGCCGCGATCTCTGTGACCGTCCCTGTGACGGCATCCCCGGAGGCGCGGTAGGTGTCGTTCATTATCCAGTTGCCCATGCGTATAAGCGCAACAAATACGTATATCACAAGGAACCGGACTCCGGCGTCGTAGGAGGCGCCCTCAAGACCCATGGCGGTGAGTATGGGCCTGCGAAGCCCAATTATGCCAAGTCCCACGGCAAAGAGTATCCCACTGCACAGGTAAACGAGCCGCTTTGCCCGCTCGTACGCCGTGTCCAGCTCCCCCGCTCCCACGCATTTGCCCACCAGCACCGAGGACGCCGAGGAAAATCCGGCGAAGAAGCCAATTATCAGCCCCTCCAGCGTTCTGAACACCGCGAGTCCGTTTATCACCGCCTCCGGCTGACGCCCCAGTGTCACGTTTATGACCATGTTGCCGATGCCCAGAAACAGCTCGTTGATTATGATGGGCAGGCACTTTCTGAAAAAGCTCCCGGCGTGCCCGCGTGTCCAGCGGAAATGGGCGCGTATGTGGAAAAGGTAGGGGTAGCCCTTTATGTACGCCATGAGATATATCGCCGCCACGTTCACCGCCGCGGCAATCGTCGTCGCCAGCGCCGCGCCGCGTATGCCCATGGCGGGGGCGCCGAGCCTGCCGAATATGAAGACCCAGTTTAAGAAAATGTTCACCGCCACGGAAGCTACCGAGGCTATCATCGGTATGCGCACCCGCTCCGTGGCGCGCAAAAGCGCGCTCATCGCCATGGAGCAGACCTGCAGGGGGTAGGCAAAGCCCACGATTTTCAGATACTCCACGCCTATCTCGCGGATCGCCGTCTTGTCGGTGTAGAGCCTCATCACAAGCTGAGGCGACAGCGCCGCGAGGAGCCCGAAAACCGTGGCAACCGCCATCATGCACACCCAGGTCATACCGTAGGAGCGGTCAATGCCGTCGTCCTCCCCGGAGCCCCAGTATTGGGCGAAAAAAAGCATTCCCCCGCCCACAAAGCCCCAGTAGCAGGAGAACATCAGCGACGAAAACTGCGCGCAAAGCCCCAGCGCCCCCACGGAGTTCTCCCCCAGCGGCGCCACCATCATGGTGTCCACCATGGACGCCGTGGTGGTC
Organism: uncultured Oscillospiraceae bacterium; assembly: GCA_947627285.1. Lineage (GTDB taxonomy): Bacteria > Bacillota > Clostridia > Oscillospirales > Oscillospiraceae > RUG626. The sequence goes on along the minus strand of CANQVL010000002.1, from coordinate 73,004 downwards.
AAAAGGTTCTGCACCGCCACGGGTATCCCAATAACCGCCAGCGATTTGAGAAATTCCCCCCACGGAAACGCGCTCTTCGTCTCAGTCCTCATACCCACCGCCCTGTTCCCGGTTTTTCCTGATTATATTCCAAGCGCTGAGGAAAAGCAACTCTGATTTTCTCATTGTTTTATCTTTGATAAGATTTTCAAAAATGTTATTATAGGGGTGAGACTTTTTGGCGTTTCATACGACTAATAAGTGAGAGGCATTAATTCCGGCCCGAAAGGAGAAAATCATGGATAATGGTGCAATCAGCTACCGCCGTTTCCTTGATGGTGATGACAGAGGATTAGCTGAGATCGTTGAAGGCTATAAGGACGGCCTTATCCTTTATCTGAACGGTTATGTGAACAATATTTTCATCGCCGAGGAGTTGACGGAGGATACCTTTTTCCGGTTAATGATCAGGAAACCGGGATATTCAGGAAAGGGTACATTCAAGTCCTGGCTGTACGCCATCGGGCGAAATGTGGCGATCGATTTCGTAAGACGTAATTCCAGGCGGCTTAACGCTCCCGTTGAAGATTTGGAGAACTGTTTAAGCGAGGAGCGCAGTCTCGAACGGTCCTACATAAAGGAGGAGAGAAAAATCGCGATCCATAAAGCGATGTCCAGGCTTTCTGTGGATTACAGAACAGTCCTTTGGCTTGTGTTCTTTGAAGGACTAACCAATAAGGAAGCGGCAGCCGTCTTAAAGAAAAACGAACGCCAGGTAAGGAATCTCCTGTATAGGGCAAAGCGGTCTTTGAGAGCGGAGCTTAAGGAAGAGGGATTTATTTATGAAGAACAGTGACGAAATGTTCCAAAGCCTGTTGGAACGCAGAGAACAGTATATCGCCGGTCAAAGGCGAAGGAGAAGGGCGCTCATACGCGCGGCGGCTCCTGTGTGCTGCCTGTGTCTCATAGCGCTGATCGGGGTTGGCGTTTGGCGGTTTGGCGGCCCGAAAGGGCTGTATTATGATAAGGATAAGTACACAATTGTCGGGGGAAGCTGCGGCGGCAACAGAGTTATTCCGTCGTCCTTTGATGAGCTTGAAGCGCGCGCCCGGTATTCGGTCAACGGAGAGGAAAACAAAAACGGCGTTATTATTCAATGCTCTGTTGACGGCGCCAGCGTGAACCGAATCATTGAACCGACCGAGGAAGAACGGGATAAATCAAAAATATATGGGATAAATCATGTTTTGACGCCAATTAAGGTTGAAAAGATCTTTTACGCCGGATCGAATGTAAATATCGAGGAGGGCGGAGTATATCTTGTAAAGGAGCCGTTCTTCTACATCACCGACGAATCGTGCGAACCCTATTTCAGTACGTATGGGCCGGGGACAATATACGCGGAGGAATACACACCCATGCAGAAGGGGAATCAGTATATCGCGTATATAACCCTTTTGGATAATGAGATTTATAACTATAACGGCGAACCGATCCTGACCCTGATCGGCCTCCAGGAGGCCGTCTACTGCGCAGCTCCTGAATCGGACGCAAAAGCAATCACACCCGGAGCCGACGGAGATTACTGGGCATTGTGGAAAGCCGTAATGAAACATTATTCCAAGTGACCCATGTTGCCGGAGAGGAGTCTGTGTAAGGGGTCCCGGAACCGAAACAGTTCCGGGACCTTTTACATTGGAATAAGTGATTAAAACTCCTACAAGAACAAAACGCGAGCCCAGCGCAGCGGGTCGCGTTTTGAGTGGAGGAACAAAGCGGGCGAGTGAGTCAAAGGGCAGGCGCCTTTAGCGTCTGCCCTTTGAGGAACTATCGCCGCTTTCGCGACGACGATTACGCGGAAGGAGGGATTTGAACCCTCGCACGCGGTTTAGACGTCTACTCCCTTAGCAGGGGCTAAAATCCCATTGATAAATGAGCGAATACCAGGATGTTGATAACTATAGTGTTAACTATAAATCCACTCCAAATGGAACAGAGTAAGATTCTTTGACCGAACGGTTTATACCCATTTTCAGCAGGAGTGTCAATAGGGATCACGTCCAAACTCATGCTATTTTCTCTTATTCCTCCCGCTTCGTGCTCTGAATCCCAAAATAAAACGTCAGCACCGAGGCGTACACCGTCATGAACTCCGACGGCAGCGTCCCGCGTATCACCAGCACCGCGAAAACCACGGTGAGGATTATCGTCACAATGGACTTGACCGTAAGCAGCCGGTTGCAAATCTTCTCAAGCATTTAAATAGAACCTCCGTAATCGTTAGAATTATTATTTTTCGTCTTAGTAACCACGTCCGACCCGAATATCTGCCTCAGCGCCACTATCAGCAGCTCCCCGCCCCAGAAGGCGAAGAGGGCTGAGATGACCCCCGGCGGCATCACCGTGTCCAGCCGGTGGTACTCGTAGATCACGCACCCTGTGACAAGCACCGCCACTGCCACGCACACCGTGATAACCACGTCCGCAAAGACGGTCTTTTTCGATGTCGTCTCATCTCGTCCTCCCGGAAGCCGCTTAACCTCGCCCCCTCGTCCTCGCTCGAGCCGCTTTACTTCAGGCTCCCGTTGGTCGCCCTCAGGCGCAGGCTCGGCTCCTCCTCTCCCCAACGGGCTTTGCCCGCTGGGGTCCCCGATGGTCGGGCTCAGGCGCAGGCTTCGGTCGTCCTCTCCCCACGCAATCATGATTGCGTGGGGGCCCCTTTTTTCCCCATTTCCACGGCCCGCTTCGCCATTATTGCTGCCTGGTAGCGCGGCATGAGCTGCATGGGGTTTGTCCCGTCGGTGATTCCCATGTCCACCGCCTCCTGGAGCTCCGTCTCCGCCCAATCGGGCGCGGGCTTGCCTTCCAGATACTCGCTGAGCTTTTTGTAGATCTCCTCTCCCGTCATATCCTCTTCCTCCTCGATCTCAAACGGAATTATATACTTTGTCACAAGCGCCGCGGGACGGCGGACCTTGAAGACTCCCCCGCCGTTGCTCTGGCTGCCCGCCTCCGTCGCAGAGGTGTTGCCCTCGATGGTGGTGACGGTCCCGTCGCCGTTGTCCCGCGCCACTATCCCCGTGTGCCCGAAATTATAAATGGCAATCGCCCCGGGCGCCGGCTTGTCGCTGACGCACTCAGGCTTATTCGCCCTGTACCAGTTCAGCAGATTGGAGCACGACGCCGTCTTGTGAGGCAGGGTATGCCCCGCCCGGTCAAAATCCCACTGCACGAACGCCATGCACCAGGGATACGCCGCCCCGGACACGCTTTTTCCGTAGTACCACTCGTTGTACTTCACGCAGTTGCTCCCCTTCGGCCACTCCGTGACCCCGACCTCCCCCTCCGCAACTGTCAAAACGTCTTTAACCCAGCTCACGTATCTACTCTCCTCTCAAGGTCCTCAATCCGGTGGTTCGCCGCCTTTATCTGCTCCTCAATCACCGGCATCCGCTCCGCGAAATGGTTGTGCTTATCCACCTTCGCCTCCAACTGTTGGAGCCGGTAGGCGATCAGCGCCCCGGTCTTTCGGTTCGACACCAGAACCCCCAAAAACGCCAGCCCCCCGGTCACCACCGCCACAATAATGCTTGTCCAGTCCAAATCGCTCACCTTCCCGAAAAAATATTTTCCGAACTTTTAAGGCATTCCCCCGAAAATGCCCTTCCCTTCCGGCGTTTCCGAAAGGGGTGGGGGGGTATCCCGCGTCACTGTACGGTGTCCGCCGTGCCCTTGCAGCTGCCGTAGCAGGTGTCGGAGCAGGTGGAGAAGCAGGAATTGAGGCACCTGCCCTCGCAATTCCCCGAGCACCCCAGGCAGGCGGTGTCGCAGCCGCCGTAACAGCGCCCGGAGCAGCCTCCGCCGCACCCCGAGCACCCCGCGCAGCCCTCGCACTCGCCGCACCCGTTGAGACAGCCGCCCATGCAAGCGCCCCAGCAGAAGCCGGAACAGCCGTAGTCGCATCTCGCGCACCCTGTCCGGCAGTTGCCCTGACAGTCAAGGGCGCAGGTGTAATGGCAGCCGTTCTGGCAGGAGTTGTTGCAGTTGGAGGGCGTCCCGTACTCGGTCCCCCCGCACTCATACCGGCACTCACCTATGCACCCCGACTGACAGCCCTGGTGACAGTGCCCCGAACAGTCGACTGAGCATTGGATATCACAGCTCCAGTTGCACTTCCCGCTGCAGCCCTCTCCGCAGGATTCCCCACAGGAATTGCCGCAGGCGGCGGAGCACCCGTTGCAGCCGTATCCGCCGGAGCTTGACGCGCCCGAACCGGTACAGCCGGAGCACCCGTCGGAGCAGGTGCCCACGCACAGCCCCGTACACGCCCCGTGGCAGCTGGTGACCGTCCCGGTCATGCTCTCCCCCGCCAGGGTGTTGACATAGGTTATAAGCTCCTCGGTGAAGTCCGAGGGGATGGGCTCTCCGGCTGCGGCATGGGTGAGATCCCCGTGCTCCGCTATTTTCAGCAGTATGTCCACGGTCTTCTCCCCGTGGTCCACGGTTATCCCCTCCCCGGGCGCGGGCTGAACGTCGAATTCGAACTTCTGCGAGGAGTAGTCCACCGCCTTGCCCCTCTGGGCGTAGCCGTAGCCCGTGTCCTCGGAGAGCGACCCGTACCCCTTCCGTCGCTTTACCTCCGCTCTGGCGGCGTCCTTCAGGGCTCTGACGCGGTCCGGGGAAAAGGTGTTGTAGCTCTCAGCCATCTCACTTTACCCCCCAGACCGACCACACCGGCGTCCACTTGTCCAGCGCCGTGTCGTAATATTTCAGCACGCCCTTGCCGGCGCCGTTGGAGGTGTCCACCCACAGCCCGGACTTGTCCCCGGGCTCCGACACCCCCGCGCTCACGCCTCCCAGCGCCAGCGCCGCCAGAGCGTCGTTTACCGTGTCCACCTCCCCCGAAAAGCCCGGACGCGCCGCCTTCACAGCCGCCGCCGTCTCATCGGTGAGGAGCGCCGCCTTGTTGAGCTTCGTCCCCTCCTGGGTCGGCTCGTCCGCGCGCTCCACGTCATAATACCCGTCCCTTCCCGGCACCGGCACAAGCCGCACCCGGTTGGGATAAGTAGGGATCCTGTCCTTCATTTGCGTTCACTCCGTTTTTTCCTCCCCCAAAAGAGGGTGGGGGTATTTTTGTGTCCGGATCGGACACTCGCGAAAGGGGTGGGGGGTATTCAGACCTCCCCCGAAAAGACGTCGTCTGAATAAACACAGCTCTTTTCAATGTTCTCCACGTCCCGCCAAGTGTGAAAGTCCTCGATGGCGAAGCCCAGCCCCAAAAGCGCCCTCTCGATGGCGTTGGCGCCGGCGTAGGTGAGCACAGCCATGGTCGCCGGCAGCACCTCCGTCTCGTACTCCAGCGCCCCTCTGAGCCTCCTCACGTTCGTGAGGTACCTGTCCAACTGTCCGGGCGTGGGGATGTCCTCCATCGCCCAGTCCGTCTTCACCGTAAGCCGGAAGTCCTCCGGATCATACGGCACATCCAGCGCCGTATCCCACGCCACGCCGTGCTCCCTCGCGTGCTCGCGCAAAAGCTCCGGCAGTCCGCGCAGGATCCCCGCCAGGTACTCTGCGGCGCCCTCCACCCGGTTCCAATCCCTGTAGTTGTAGGCGCCCTTGTTTATGTCCCCTGCGGAGATGAACACGATCACACCGTCAAGGCAGGTGACCGGCGTCCCCTCCCGCCAGTATACGTATTCGTCCGACAGCCCGTGCCACCACTCCAGCCTTTCGGCGGCGGTCATGGCCTCCCAGCCGGCGCGCCGCAGGGCGTCGACCCGGGATACGTGCCTCGCCTCCCTGTCGGTGACCAGATCAAGCTTTACAGTTATACCCATAGTCCTTCACCGCTCCGCGCTTCTCCCACCGTCAAAAAGGGGTGGGGGTATTTCCGTGTCCGATTCGGACACAGTTCTCACTACAAAATAGTTTTAAATCTCCACCGAGCTTTCCAACAGCTTCAGCATGTCCCACTCCTCTTCCCCGATGATGGGCACAGCCCATTCTTTGGGGATCCAGAGCTTCATGCGCTTGTTCGCGCCCTCAAGCCGGAACTTCATGTTCCAGAAATACGCGTTCGCCAGCGCCCGCGCCTTGTGCATGACGCAGATGTACGTCGCCCTGGCGTCCGGCGTACCGAAAACCTGGTAGTTATACGCCGTGCACCAGCTGCACCCCTCGGCGATGGGGCAGTTGAAGCACTCATCGGTGCTCTGCGTCCGCCGGTCAACGCACTTGAGGCACGCAAGGCACTTTTTCTGGGCATCGGTCTTGAGAATGCCCGTGTCCAGGTTCCCCACGATGATGGGCGGCACATCAGTGCCCAGGGAGCTCTCCATGTAGCGTATACAGGGGTACACGTCCCCCTTCCAGTCCACGGCTATCATGGCGCCGTTGCCCCCGCACCAGTTTTGGAGGTCGTCCGGAGCCTTCGGGTGGAAAAAACGCTCCTCGAACATGGCGACGTACACCTTGTCCGTCAGGTCGTTCTCCAGCATGTAGTCCGCCAGCTCCTTGAGCTGGGCGTAGAGTATCCTCGCGTGCTCCAACGTCCAGCCCTCCTCGTATACGCAGTTGAGGTGGATCTCCGTGTATCCCGCCTCTATAAGGCTCCTCACCGCCTCGTAGGTGTGGGAGATATTCTGCGGCGCCAGGGTCATCTTGGAACCCATCTGACCGCCCAGGACGTCCACAAAGTGCCGCACCCCAGCCATGGCGATGTCGTAGCTGCCCCGCCCGTCGGGGAATACCCGGCAGGCGTCGTGGAGCTCCCTGTTCCCGTCGATGGAGATGGAAAAGCTCAGGTGGTCCATGTGCTTTTTGATGTACGCCTGGACCCTGGGGTCAAAGTAGAGCACGCCGTTGGAGCATATGGAGATCCGGAACCTGTTGGCGAGGGGGTGGCGCAGGCGGATGAGCTCGGAGATGAAGTAGTCCGTCAGCTCCTCGATGAGGTCGATCTCCAAAAAGGGCTCGCCGCCGATGAACTCCAGCACCAGCCCCTCTATAACTTCCCCCTCGTAGTAAGCCTCCATGCCGCCCGTCTTGCCCAGGAGCATGTCGATGAACTTCTTCCCCGTCTCCGGCTTCATCCTGTGGGTGGACTTGTTGATTTGGTAGCAGTATGTACACCGCAGGTTGCAGGCGTCCGTCACCTGGATGGTCGCCGTAACAACGCTGTGCTTCTTCCCGTCGTCGCCTGTGTATGGGAAGAGCCTGCCTATCATGTCCGGGTAGCTCTCGTCCCTCTTCATGCCGTCGCCACGACCTTCGCGGAGTAGTCGGCGGAGCTGGCGCGGCACGCGTCGAAATCAATACTGCCCCTCGGCTCATATTCGCACTCCGCCTCGCCGGAGGCAAAGTCCAGCTTCCAGGTGAGGAGCCTTCCGGGGACCTGCGGCTCCAGCACCGTCTTTTGCATGTCCTCCTTTGCCTGCTCGTACCGGGCGTTGAAATCCGTGTACTCCCTGTGGTACTCGCGGAACCCCTCGCTCTCGACAGAGCCGCCCTTGTCCAGCATAAACGCCAGCAGCCCCTTCCGGCTCTCGCACTCATACTGGAGCCCCTGGATCTCGTTGACTGTCTCCTGAGGAACGTTGATAATTTTCTTAGCCATGGTTTTGTCTCCTTTGATTAAAATAATTAATAAAATAAAATTCCCGCCGTCCGTAAAGACAGCGGGAAAGGTATTGACATTTCGTGACCCTGACCGTATAATAATGGGTGGAGACCGTTTAAGCGGTGCCGTTACATCGAGCTTATTTTACCATGAGTCCGGGGTTGCAGCCCCAAACCCACAGAGTGAGCCGTCTGTTCCAGCAGACGGCTCACTTCTTTTTCCTGTCGTGCAGATACAGCACTAAGGAGATCATACTTGCAAGCGAGCCAATAAGGCCCACAAGGCTAAGCACAGTCGTCAAAGTGATATGTACCAGCCTCCCTTCGGGAGTATTTCCCGCGAGAGCTGCCACACGCCTCCATTCCGCTCACGCGGGATGTCAGGCACCGCCTTTTACCGTTTCCACGGTTGTCTCCAGATCGGGTACTCCCGACCCTCCCCCTTGCGGGGAAGCCCATGCCGCTATTATACGGCGTGGGTCTTATTTTGTCAATCCGCTGTCTTCGTCGTCGCGCGAGCCGCTGCCTTTGTGAAAAAGTATAGATTTAACATTTAAGAATTGTTCTTACAGAGGTGAACTGGCACACGCAAACACCATTATTGACGTGTCAGCAGGTAATGAGTATGTGGTAGGAGCAGTCCCTTGTATATCAAGACTAAATATTGTCCCATTAATATCGGCGCAAAATAACCTTAACCGCTTATTGGATTCTGATGCAAAATTCACCGTTAAGCTGCTGCTCGGACTTGAATTTTTCACTTGAATTGGTAGTTTATACCCGCCAGAAGGTGATTTATAGCCAGATGTCACCAAAGAATAAGTAGACTTAATTAATAATTTTAAGCCGCCACCAATCGAAACGGTCTGATTTCCGGTCTCGTTTACAAGGCTAATATCAACCTGTCTAATCGCATCTGTTTGATTCAGTGGCGTGCGAAGATTTGTAATGCGATTGTTACCCATATCAAGTTCGCCCGTCATGGTGCCCCCTTCGGTCTTGAGATACCTCTTATCCCCCGCCTCCGGCGTAAGTCCCGGCATAGGTTGTCTGATCATACCGCCCACCGCCTTTCGGCAAAGCGGCGGTTCAGGGAGCTATGTACCCCCCCCCGCTGGGAATTGCTGGGTTTATTCATGCTGTTGTCCTCCTTTGAATCATTTTTCCCAAAAGAACATGCCCGGTCCATTCTGCCGACACCTTACACTCGGAAAATGGGAGCCAGAGCAAGGGAACAGAATGCAATAACCGGCGCAGCTGCACCTGTTTCATCTACAGAAACGAAAGAGCTGTCCAAACCGTATACAGGAGACCGTAAAACATACTTAATAGGCGTTGATACTGAAGCGTACTTAATAGGACTGTTTCCTTGCCTAAAATAAGCATATTGCGCTTGTTTTTCTCTCTCATACTGATTTGCCCCTGTCCTTTTCCCAAGCACCTCGTACTCAGCTAAGAGCGGCAGGTAGTCGACCGACGCGGTTACGTGTGCGCTTACGTTCGATATGTTGCCGTAGTTATCCGTATAAATCGTCATCGGCTTCATCACCGCGCGCAAATCAGCGGGAAGCGCCGCCATCAGGGTGTTGGAGACCGGATTTGTCGCCGTGGACGCGGTGGCGTTAAATCCCACCCTCGACGTACTCAGCGGCTTTCCGTAGCCCGACGGCGCTCTGTCGACACTTCCAAGGATGTCATAGCGCAGGTCGCAACCCTTCCACCCGCCGTAGTTACACGGTTTACCTTCTCCCCAGTGGTTCATATTGAAACACTTGTCCCCGAGTATTGAATTTGTATTATAAGCCATATCAGCCATAGCAAAATCAAGCAAAGCACCATTGTCATCCGCCTCGCTAAAACATCCAAAATCAATTGTGTTTGCCACTCCGCGATGGTTAAAGCCGAGAATGCGCACGGAACTAATAAAATCTAACTGTCTGGTCCCCACTGTGCCCTGAAGATATATCGACTTTATGTCACCGACCTTAAAATACCGAGGCGCCAATCCCGCGTCGGCGATCTGCCGGATCTCCGCCCATGCGTACTCGTCCAGCGTCCTCCCCGGAGGTGGGAGCGGCTTCGCTCTCAGCCTCGGCTGCTTGACCATCCCGCATCACCCCACATTCTGAATACTGACGTACACCGTCAAATCCGCCGCCGGTACCGTCCCGCAGGTGAACGTGAGCTTCCCCGCCGCCACCGCCGAGACGTATATTCCCGCGTCCATGTACGCCTTGAAGTCACTGGTCTTCGGCTCAACGTCCACAATCTGCGCCGTCTCGTCAGCCACGATGCCAGCGACATCGACCGTCTGCCCGCTGTCCGCCCACTTCGACGCCGCCAGCGTGTACGCCACGGGCTTGGAGGGGGCTTTTGCGTCCACATACCCCTTATTCGCCGCGTCCCCGTCCGCCTCCGGGTCGGCGAGGCTCTTGATTTTAAAGCCCAACATACTCATGTCAGCGGAAGCTGTGATGGGGGTATCAATGGGCTTTCCAAGCATAAGGGATAAATAGTCATAAGACACTGGCTGTGCAAAAAGAAAGCCCTTCGCATTGGCGAAGTCCGTTGCGGAACCAACACAGAGAAACGTGTCGTTAAAAAAACCATACGGCATTATTAGCCCTTCCCCGGAGGTATCTGACGGAAGTTGAATACTTTTGTCCGACGGATTTTTTCCAAACCTTACATACTTCTCATCCGCCGTCCCCGGCGACAGATAGTCCTCCCCGTCCACCGCCCGCGCCACGCTCTCCCCGTTGCCCTTCAAAAGCCCCGTGAAGCTCGTCGACGTGTCACCGGATACCGTATTCGGCCCCGCCGGACCTTGCGGACCTGCCGCTCCGTCCTTCCCCGGCGCCCCCGGAGCCCCGTCCGCGCCCGCCGGTCCCGGCGCTCCGTCGTCGCCCTTGTCGCCCTTCGGACCCTTCAGCGCCTCCAGCTGTTCGGGGGTGAAGTCGTCATAGGTGAAGGCGTCACCTTTCGCCCCCTGTAGACCCTGTTTTCCCTCAGGTCCCTCCGGACCCGGCTCGCCCTGCTCTCCCGTCTCACCCTTCTCGCCCCGCGCAGGCTTGCCGGTGTCGGCATACGCCCCCGTTTCCGCGTTCCAGGTCTTCCAGTTCCCCGTAGTCTCATCGATCACCGGCGGGTTGCCCGAATACTTCTTCGCCGTATCCGCGCTTTTTTCGGCGTCTGCGGCTTTCTGAGTGGCAGTGGCGCTGGCGTTCTCCGCCGCGCCCTTAGCCGTCTCAGCGCCCTTCTGCGCCGTCTCAGCCCCGGTTCTGGCGGTCTCCGCCGCCGTCGCGCTCCCCGCCGCTGCCGTGGCGCTCTCCCCGGCGTTTTTCTCCGACGTCGCCGCGGCGCCGGCACTGTCCGCCGCTGCCTTGGCGGACTGACCCGCCGCCGTCGCGCTGGTGCCCGCGGATCTTGCGGATCCTTCAGCGGCAGCCGCGCTATCTGCGGAGCTTGAAGCCGACGCCTGGGCGTTTGCCGCGCTCTCGCCCGCGGCGTTGGAGAGCTCCTGCGCCACCCCCGCGCTGGACTGGGCGTTGGATGCCGCAGTGCCCGCCGCCTCCGCCGACTCCCCGGCGGCTGTCGCGCTGCCTGCCGCGGATTGGGCGGAGGATCCCGCCTGCCGCGCCGCGCCCTGGGCTTCAGACAGGGCGGCCTTTGAGTCCTTCAACGCGGTCTCGGCGCCGTCCATGGCGGTCTCGGCTCTGTTGGCAGCGTTCTCCGCCGACTCCGCGGACCCCGCCGCGGCGCCGGCACTGTCCGCTGCCGCCCCTGCCGATTCGCCCGCGGCGGTCGCGCTGCTGCCGGCGGAGCGTGAAGACTCACCCGCGTCGCGGGCAAACCCCTCTGCGGCGGAAGCCGCTGTCCTGGAGTCGTCCCGCGCCGATTCCGCGAGCCTCTGGGCGTTCTCGGCGGCGGTCCTGTTGCCCTCCGTGGCGCTCGCCGCCTCCACCGTGGCGTTCCACCTGGCATAGGCGGCGAGCATTATCTCGATAAATTCCTCCGATGTATACGGTACGGTTGCCATGTCCTCACTCCGTTTTCCCCAGCCGAAAGGCATGGGCGTTATTTTTGTGTCCGATTCGGACACGAAAAAAGTGGTGGGGGGGTATACTAAGCCAATACCTCCACCTCCGCCGCCACGGTGTTGGAGAGCACATAGTCCATGCGCTCGATGTTCCCCGTGGGCTCGGCGTCCCAGCTTGAGGGAAGCGTCACGCAGTCCCCCAGCAGCTCCCCGCGCCACACGATCCGCGCCTTGGCGGTGTCTCTGAGGGAGTAGTAGCCGTACACCCTCCTCGCGGCGGCGGCGCCGATGTCCGGAGAGACAAGCGTCGCCTCCTTGACCTCCTTCACGTTCTGTCGCGTGTTGGCGGTGACGTCGGGGTTGCGCACCTCAAAGACCTGAGTGGCGTCGGCGTACTTCACGCCGCCCACCTCCACGCTCCCGTTCTCCGCGGGGGTGTAGCTGTGCGCCGTCACCCTCACGGCTGTCACCATGGCGGCGGTGGTCACCGTCACGCCGGTGTAGGTCCGGTCTCTGCCCACTGCCTCCGGCGTTGTGTCCAAATTGAACACGCGTATGACCTCTCCGCCGTCCGTGGCGACGCAAACGCCCCAGGCGAAGGCGACCTGCTGTATGGCGGCGCGCTTCGTCATGGGCTTGATTATCCCCGTGAGCGCCGTGTCCTCCACGTCCGTGAAATCCACGTCAAAGTCCCCGCCCAGGATCTCCCGCAGGAGCGCCATGGCGGAGACGCGGCTGTAATACCCTCCGGCGAAGGTGTCCCCGTCCAAAACCCCCAGCGCATCCTGACAGGTGAGGTCGTAGACCCTCCTGTGCCGCCGCTTGCTGTCGGTTATGTAATAGACGCCGATGAGGAACCCGTCGTTGCGCACCTCCATGGGCTGTTTGAACTGGAACATAAAGCCCAGCTCGTCGTCGCTGTCTATTGTCCACGACAGCGTGCTCACGGGCAGCTCCAGGGACGCGCGGTTCATCTGATTCGTCACCCTCGCGCTGCGGATCTCCCCCATGCCGAAGGTCCGGTATATCCCGAATATGACCTGCTGGAGCTTCAGATACTTGCATGGCAGGCTCGTCCTCAGGAAGGTGATGACTATCCTGTCGAACGCCTCCACCTTCTCCTGACAGAAAAAGCTCTGTCCCGTGGGCTCGTATTCCCTGTCCGCCCTCAGCTGCTCCCCCTGGTACCACCTGATGCCCACCCGCGACGCCCAGGTAAACGTGGCGTCGTTGAACACAAGGGTTATCCCCAGAGAGGCGAACTGCTTCGTAAAGCGTATATCCAGGGAGGGGGGATGCTCAAAAAGGCAGTCCTCGCCGGAAAGCTCCGTCGACCAGAAGGGTATGTCCTCCCCGGTGAAGGGCGAGACGGACCCGTCCAGGATCCACTCGTTCCACTCCCCCGTCGCCATCGCCCGCGCCGCGGTCTCCCGCCTCAAAAGCCCCGTGTCCGAAAATTCCGACTCCCCCGAGGGCAAAAACTCCGCGTTCTCCGCCGCCCCCGGCGCTATGTCCTTGTAAAAAACCGACGTCTTACTCATGGCGTCACCTGCGGATCGATGGGGATGAAGTTGACGGAGATGGGTCCCCAGTAATTGATACCCCCGTCCACGGACTCAAGGTCCTGCTCCGCGGAGGAGTAGTAGCACCGCATTGACACGGTGGTCTGACCGTCCGCCGCCTCAAGAAGCACGCCCCGGTCGTCCAGGATGTGGGCGGCGAGGAAATCCCAGAAGTCGTCGAGCCCCTTGTAGTTGTTCCCGCGCCGGAATACCGTGACGTTCCTGCCGTAGTAGGCGGCGATGGGGTCCAGGATCATCTTCCCCGACATCACCCGCCCGGCGTTGTCCCCGTGTACCGCGTTCAGCGTCCGTTTGTACGCGGATATGGCGACCTCCGTGTCAAAGGAGATACCGTTGAGCTTTATATAATCCATCTTATCCCTCCGACAGATTCGGACCGCGCCTCGCCTTTTCCTCGTTGTAGGCGTCGAACACCCACCGTCTGACCTCCGTCCCATCGAGCTGGAGGATGAACGTCGTGCCGCCTCCACCCGACCGGTCGTCGCGCATGACCTCCGCCAGGGCCCGCTTTATGGTCTCCAGCGGCGCCTCCACGTTGGTCCCGCGGTGCTGCTCTCCCACTATCGCCGCGAACGGCTTGTTTGGCGGCAGCACCGCGCCCTGGGCAAGCCTGGGCAGGCTCGCGTAAGACACGGACGGGATGTTGACACCCCAGGAGCTTCCGCCTATCAAGGGCACCCAGTCGGGCACGTCGATGCTTATTTTGTTGGCCTGCGCAATGAGCCAGTTGAGCCCGCGGACAATGAAATTTATCGAGCTTTCAAACAGGGAAATGATACCGTTGAAAATGCCCTTGAAGATGTCCTTGACGCCCTGCCAGGCGAGATCCCAGTCGCCGGTGAACACCCCTGTGATAAACTCAATAAAGCCGTTGAGGATCTGCTTCAGCGCGTCTATGAGATTGCTCAGATTCACCCGTACGGACTCAAAGAGCACGTTGTTGAAAAGGTCCCGCACAAATTCGATTATCCCGTGAAGCTTTCCGCCGGTTTTTTCGTCCAGCCAGTCCAAAAACGAGTTGAAGGCGTCCTGTATGCCTCCTATAACGGCGAATATCGCCGTTCTCAGCCCGTCGATTATCTGCTCCATGCCCTGGATGGCAAGCGTCACATCGCCGGTGAAAATGCCCACGAAGAAGTCGCGGAACCCCTGAAGGATCTGCCGGATCCCCTCGATGAGCTCCCCGCCGTGTCCGGTGGCGACTGTCAGCGCCAGTAAAAGCGCGGCTATCCCCGCGATGAGCAGTGGGATCATGGAGCCGGTGATGAGACCGATTCCCAGTCCGGTCGCCATTATGCCGGCAATAGCCATAAGCGTGTTTTGAAGGTTCCAACCGTTCTCCATGGCGTCGTGGAAAGCCGTCACCAGCAGCGCGATCCCGCCCACAATGATCCCTATACCCGCTCCGATATTGCCGAAAAGCAGATACAGCCCCGCGGCGGCAGCGGCGACGCCGGCTATGGATTCGATTAGGTTGCCCCAGTTGACGCCGTTCTCCCAGGCGTCCGAGAGCCCGTGCCAGGCGAGAAGCAGCCCGCCCACCGTCAAAAATATTCCGGCGAGTATGGTGGAGACCTGCCCCAGCATACCCGGGAGCATACCGCTGATTTTCCACAGCGCCAGCCCCGCGCCTATGAGCATTACCAGGTCCGCTATGTCCTTGAGCCTGTCGGAAATACCGGCGTCCAGGGAGAAATCCGGAGCCTTCTGCTGCGCGTTCTCTCCCGCGCCGCCGGAATTGGCGCCGCCTCCCAGCCGGTCTATTTCGTCGAAACTCGCCAGACTCTTCCCTGCCTTCTTTGCCGCGGTGCCCACGCCCTCGATGGCCTCGGTCTCCTCATAAAGCCCCTCGGCAGCCGCCCTGGACTGGTCCAGCGTGGAGCCGAAAAGCGCCGAGAGCAGCGCCGCGGCATTTGTCACGATCACCGTCAGGATGTTCGCCAGCGCCGTGAGCGCCGGCACCACCAGCTCCACGATGGGCTGTGCCAGCGTCAGCAGCGCGCCCCTGAGCCGCGCAAAGGACGCCTGGGCGTCCTCGTTTGTCTCCAACACCTGCCCGATCCAGTCGCGCAAGGCGTTAAGACCCCGTGTCATCACGGAAAACACCAGCGCGCTCATGGCAAGCTGCTTGATCCTTCCCAACAGCCGCGAGGCGCCCCGCTCCGAGTCTCGGAAGGAGCGGTTGAGCCGCCCCGCCGGGGAGTTGGCGCGGTCCAGCTCCGCCTCCATCTCTCCCGCCTGCGCCTTCATGCCCTCCAGCTGTACGGTGGAGGCGGAGATGTTCCGGCCGTAGCGGTCGGCAGCGTCCATAACGCCGTCCCACTCCTTTTGGAGCGCCTTGACGTATTCGGTCTGTTCCGAGATCTCATCCTTGGAAAACGTACCCTTCGCCGCGGTCTTCATTTCCTGAAGCTTCGCTTTGGCGGCGTCAAGAGTGACGGCCATCTGCCTGGCGCGCTCCTCAAGCCCCGATTTTGTCTCCCTGTCGGAATTTATGGAGCTCTCCAGCTTCTCAATTTTCGCCTTCAGCTCCGCCAGGTCCTTTTCGGCCTTGGCTGTATTCATATTGGCCTCAATGACCACACTGCCGTCGGCAGCCATAAAATCACCGCCCATTTACGCCGTCAGATATACTTGGAGAATATCCGCTCGTCCGCCTGCGTGTATTTTGTCTTGAGCTCTACGATGGAGGCATTGCGCCGCAAAAACTCGCGCTCGAATTTGTCCAGCTCCTTGCCCCTCAGCTGCTTGTCGCGGATGGCGACCACCTGGGTAAAGACGCAGTCCTTGGCGTCCGAAAGCGCCGAGAGCAGCGTCCACCAGTGCAGATGCGCCATTCCCCGTATGTCGGCGCCCAGAATGGGGTAAAGGGCGGAGACGATGAGAGGGAAGTCCTGATCCCAGTCCATGACGCGCGGCTGTGGGGCGGTCTCGTCCTCCCCGCCGCGCAAAAACCACTTGACCCGCTCCAGCGCCTCTGGGTAATCCTCCGGCGGCATTGCGTCCAGGTCCCTGTAAAACAGGAGCAGGACCATGTAGGCCCTGTCCCTGTCGTCCAGCACCGGATCCGCCAGGGCTGTCTCAATATCCAGCGCCGCCCGGAAGTCGCTGAAGACGGCGTAATCACGGCGGCCCACGCGCACCGACTCCGGCAGGTCGTAATTCATGGCGCCGGAGATCCTCCGGCGGCGGCGATGCGGGATCTGTACTTCTCGGTGTAGTACCTCACCCTCTCGCTGCGGCGGGCAAGGTTCGCCTTCAGGTCCTCGTCCATCTGCTCCACCACGGCCCAGATGAGGTTTTCCACGACCGAGAGCCCGTCTGCCGCCGCGGTGAGCCGCACGGCGCCGAAGACCTGGGCGGAAAAGCCCTCCCCGAAGACCTCGTCCACGGCACGGCGCATCCTCTCGTCGCAGGACCTTGAGTATTCAAATCGCTTTGACCAGTTTTCGCCGGCCTTTTTCGCCTTCTCGTCCCGCTCCTTTACCAGGTCGTCCAGCTTGGCGAGGAGCCCGTAGAGGAGATCCAAAAAGCCCTCGTCCGAGGGGTTGAAGGATATGGACCTGCCGCCGTTCACCTTGAAATCCCTCACGCCCAGAGCAAAATTCAGCTCATCCACGGTTATTCTGCCTCCTCGATGCCGGGGGTGAACGCATAGCTCTTTTTGCCGCTCTCGTCTACGGTGACCTTGCAGGTCCCCGGCTCCCTTATGCCGCCGAAGGTGACCTCCGTGGGCATGGTGAGAGGTCCGCCGCCCTCGCCGCCCAGGGACTTGGGGAGCACCTGGCTTGAGGGGTACCGCTCGGCAAAGCAGTTGCCCTCGTCGTCCTCCAGGTACGTGTGCAGGCGCAGGAGGTCCTGGTTCGCCAGGGCGCGGTAGTTGTTGTCGACGATGTGGAGATCCACCAGCTTCGCCTGGTACTTGTCTCCGGAGTCGATGCGGCAGCCGTCAAAGCTCTGCTTGATGATGGGGTTCTTGGGCTCCCCGTAGACTCCGCCCAGGATGTCACGGATGTCCTCGGAGCTGAAGTCGTTCTCAGCCGAGGAGTCCGTCACCTTCTTGCCCATGGGGTGCCACTCGGGTGCCTCATACGTCGCGGCGTTTCCCAAAACGACATAGGTGTGGCGCTCTGGATTCTCGCCCTCAGGGGTAACGATATGAAACTTTTTTCTTGGCATTTTAATCCACCTCGTATGTAAGATCGAATTTTATTTCGTAGTCCTCGCCGGCGCCGCCGTCGGTACCAGCGTAATGTCCTCTGGTGGTGGGCTTCACCCTGACGCTGCTGATCCGCTCCCCCAGCTCCGGAGCCGACCGCATGACACGGTCGCCGAGGCCGTTGAGGAACGCCACCGCGTCAAGCCTCATGTCCGGACTGTCGCCGGGGATTATCCGCCTCACCACCGAAAACGGGTAAATCGCCTTGTGCCCGCCGAGTATGTCCGGCTCCGTGATGTAGGCACCCTCGCCGGAAAATACGGCGATGCCGGGCACGCCCTCATCCAGCGACTCAAAGGCGAGCTTCTCCCCCTGCAGCTCCGGCAGGGAGCTGAGCCACACCATGACCTGCCGCTCCACGGTCCGCTCCTCCTCGGCGCTCACAAGCACCCGTGGCTTTTCATTTTTTGTCGAGTCCATGGGTTATCTCCTTTGCCACGAGCTTCTGCCATTCCGACAGGTGGGCACGCTTTGCGGGCGTGAGCCAGTACGCCGAGGTCCCCGGCGTTGAGTAGCGTATACGCCTGTCGCTTGCCACCTTCCTGACGCCGGGGCGGGCAAACGGACTTTGTGTCTTGGGGTCCACCTGCACCCTGCCCCGATACATCGCGCCGGAGTAGGGTCCCGGATAGGTTATCCTGTTTCCGTCCACCCTCGCCCCGGCGCGGATCCTGCCGGAACGTGAGGGGACAAAGGGCTCCATGTCAGCCTTCATTCTGGCTGCCAAAGCCCGCTCCGCGCGGTCGGCGTTCTGTCTCAGGTGCGTGGAAAGCCCCCATCTCTCAATGCTGACCTTCACCTTCACCCCTCACACCCCCTCGACCTCAAAATGCCGCAGGCTGTAGAAGTCCTTGACGGCGGCGCGCTCGGTCACGAAGACCCTGTGCGCCTGTGTGAGCTCCTGCAGCCGCGCGTTCCGTTCCGTGACCTCCCCCCGGAGGAAGAAGCAGCCCTTTCCGGGCTTCAGCGTCCACACCTCCGAGGTGTCCTCCATGGCGCCGTAGACCTCCGGCGGCACGTACCGCTTGTGAGCCCCTGTGACGCCGTCCTCGGCAACGGAGCCGAAGGGGATATACAGCTTCGCGCTATCCCTGTCGCCGGCGCCTCTGGCGCTCTCTCCGGCGCCCTGGGCCTCGTAGATGAGCGCCTCCCGGAGCACGGTGATGTTGTTGACCACCGTGTCCCTGTAGGTGGAGGTGTCCACGTCGGTCCTCACGTTGTACAGCGTCACCGTCACCGTTGGCACCGTAACCGCGGTGACCGTCATGTACCCGTTCTCCGGAGGATCCACGTCCAGTATCCAGTGACGCCGCCCGTTGATGAGGAGGCAGTTTTGAGAGGAGAGCGGACGCTCCCTCAGCGTGAGCCGCCAGCCCTCGGCGGCAAGCCCCGGCATGGAGATGTATCCCGAGATCCGCGCCCGCTCCCTGTGGCACCAGAAGGATCCGGCGCCGTCCCATGCGCCGAACTCGCCGCCGGCGTCGTTGAACCTCAGCACCCGCGCCCTGGAGGTAAATGTCCCGATGTCGTACTTCATGTGACGCCTCCGGCTCTTTTCGCCGCGGCGACGAGCTTGAGCTGCGTGATGACGGGGCGTATCCCGTTGGGGACGGAGGACTCGCTTCCCACGTCGTCACGGTGGTCGTACCAGTGGAGGACCAGCGATTTCACCGCCAGGTCGTAAAGCTCCGAGGTCTCCTCCGGCTCCGGGATTCCGGCGTTGCGCAAATATTCCACCGCGCCGGCGGCAAGAGCGATTATGATGGACTCCTGGGCGCTGACCTCATCCTCGCTCAGCCCCTCCGCCAGGTCGTCAAACCGCATATAGCCTTTAATGGCGTCCAGATCATGAGCCAATCCTCTCCCCCCTTCCGCGTGTCCGATTCGGACACGCTCAAATATCGACCTCTTCGACCAAGCCGGCGTCGACCCAGCCGAATACCGCGGCTCCGGGTACCGTCTCCGCCTCCACGCACACCCAGCCGGGCACCGCGGCGTAGTCCGGCAGCGCCAGCTCCCGCACCGTCACGCCGTTGGGAAGGACCTGCTTCACGGCAAATCTGAGTCCCGGTCCGATGCGCAGGTTGACACCGACGCCCTTGGGATACGAAACACGCAGGAGCTTGTCCTCGACCTTGCCGTACTCCTCCGCCGCCGCCTCGTCCACGCCGTCGGGCTCGACAGTCGGGTCAGGTCCCGGCACGCCCTGAGGAGCCGCAGGCGCCGCTGACGCCGCTTCTGCCGCGTCGGGCAGGTTGGTATGCGTCTCAACCTTCAAATCGCCCTCAGAGGCCGCCACAGCCGCCTCAGCGGGGCTTTCAGTCTTCCTCGCCATACCGTCCACCTCAACCGCCGACGCCGGCGGTGTCAACCTGCCCGTATACGTAGGCATCGCCGTCGCGCTCCACGCAGTCGTCGCGCATGGTGCCCTTCCACAGGGTCATATCCTGCTCGAAAGCGTTGAAGTCGCCGGCTACGGCAACCTTGGACATAGTCAACGTCAGCTTTCTGCGATCCCAATAGATAACGCCCTCCTTCAGATCGCCGATGATGAAGGGCACCTTGGTGTCCTCGTTGGGGATGGTATCGTCATCGAAGGAAACCACGGGGATGGTGAAGGGACCGACACACAGCTGAAGCTTTTCCGGGTGGGCGGGATTCGGCTGAAGGAGCGGACGATCGTTTTTGTCCTTCTGGGTCACCAGCCACATGAGCCCGGAATCGTTGGTGATAACGGAGCTGGTTCTGCGGAAGGGCGTACCCAGTTTGATCCAGGCGTTGAGGATGTCGTCGATGGTCTTCAAGTCCGTGCCGCCTTTGGCCTTGACCACATTCACGATCTCGGTGTTAGCCGTGACCCGCGCTTCGCCGCCGAGCCATTCCACGGCCTCCTGAGCGATATCCGCGTCAGAGTCCTCCAGCAGCTCGTCGGTCACGGGAAGGAAGCCGGCGCGTTTCTCGATATTGTACTCGATCCGGGTGAACTCAGGACCTTCGACCTTGGGGATCTTCCCCATCTCGGCAACCGTAGAGAAGCCCTTATGCTGTTTGCGCTTTTTGAACGTTCTGGCGCCCTTAAGCTTCTTGACCCTCTTGATGGTCACGAGGCTCAGCAGGCTCTCCTCAGCGTCACGGAATTTCTCGACTGCACCCACGATGTCATCCGGCACGGTGTAGCCGCCGTCCACGTCCTGGCCTTCCTGGAGGGCATCCCCCTGGGCCTTGCTGACCTTAAACCCGGCTCTGGCAGCCGCGGCAAAGGATTTCACCGCCATCTTCCAGCTGTCGCCCTGACCGTCTCCGAGTTGGGGATTACCGGCCTTCTCTTCGGGGGTGGGCAGTCCGTACCTCTCCTGCTCCGCCATCAGGTCCTCGGCGGCCTGGATTCGGTCATTGTACCCCTTCGCGGCGTCCATCTTTGCCTTGTGGGTCTCCATGTCGCCGCTCTCCAGGGCGGTCTCGGCCTCCTTGAGAAGACCGGCGCGGGTGTTCTTCAGCTCCAACAGTTTGCTTTTGATGCTCATTTTTAACTGACTCCTTTCAAAATCTCATTTTTTCAAGCTCAAGGAAAGCTCTTGCCATCCTGAGCATTGGTTTCTCTTTCGCCTCGGGTTTCTTCTCCGGGGCGTTCTCCTTGACCTCGTACCTCTTGATGACGCCCGCCTCCGGCTGTGCCGGCACCGCCACAAACGAGACCTCATAGACGTCCGAGACCCCATCCAGCTCCACGTGACAGGTCTTTCCAGCGTATTCCAGCCCCCGGACATGCGGGCAATCCGATCCCAGATAGTCCTTGCCGCAGATGGAACAGGTGTACCGCTTCACCCGCACCGCCACGCTGACCTCCCGCAGGATACCGGCGTCGATGGCGTCGATGAGCGTCTTGGTTGACTCGTTGCGCGGCAGGTAGCAGCTGAGCACCAGCCGCTTGTCTCCGCCCGCGCCAGCCTCCACCGCCGCGGCGTACACCCTGGCGATCTGTTCGCCGGAGCTCCACCGGTGGTCCGAGATCACCGTTTTCCCCACAAACAGCACCGCCATGTCGTCCAGGGATCGATCGGTGAACCGCTCTATGTCCCTGTCTACCCTGTTGCCGCAGGCAGCCAGCCGGAAGGTATAAACCTCCTCGGTGGAGAGCGTCCGCAATGTCTGCCGGTTTATGAGCGCAAGATCGCCGTCGGTGAGCTCCCCCGCCTTCAACACCTCCGCGCCCTTCAGCACCGCTCCCATGTTCTCCTTAGGCATTTTCTTCACCTCCGCTTCCTTCGTTTTCCGCTTCTCCGCCGTTCTGCCCGCGGGCTCTCATGACCGAGAGCTCCCGGAACATCTCCAGCGGGATATTATTGAGATTGGCGTACCTGGTATCTCCGCCCGGCACGTTCGGCAGATCCTCCAGCGCGCGGATGTCGTCGGGCGAGTATACCGAGATGTCCCGGAGGGTCCTGTACCACGCCGACTGAGCCGCCGTGTCGCCGCGGAGGAACGCCTTGACCTCCCGGCGGATCCGCAGCCCCTTTTCCCGTTCCGAGGGCAGGAGCAGCTTGTAGGTGTCCTCCTGCTCCCTGTCCGTGATTTTCGGCTGAAGGGTGTACTTGACGTACTCAAGGCTCGACTGCTCGTTGGAGGAATATGCCTGCTTTCCCGCGTATGCCATATGGAGCGGCACCCCGAAAAACCGGCACATATCCGCTACTCTCAGCTCCTCCGACTCCACAAACTGCGCGTCGGCGTTGGAAAGACCGATGGGCTGATATTTGAGCCCGTTGTCCAAAACGCATATCCGGAAACCCTTCCCAGGTCCGTGGTTTTTGTACCATTCGTTCCGAATGTGGTCCTTGATGGGGATCTTTGTGACGGTCCCATCTGGCCCGGGCACCTCCGCCGTGCCTCCCAGATCCGTATCCACCGTCAGGACGCCGGAGGGCTGTCCGCCGTTGGTGTAGAGGTCCGTTTGCTGCTGCTGTGCCGCCAGCGCCGTGCTCACGGTCATAGCGGCGCTGGTGAGCACCGAGGCTCCGGAAATCCCGTCGGCGCTGGGTCCCTTGTAGTGGAGAACGTCCTCGGGCCACAGGCGGGTGACGTCCCCCGTGCGCGGGTTGGCGTAGCTGTACCAGATGGCCCCGTCTCTCTCCTGGAATGTGGACACCAGACCCGGATCCATGGGAATGAGCTCCCTGGGCCAGCCGGTGGCGGGGTCCCTGTCTATGTAGGCGAAGGCATTTCCCCTCAGGAGCACCGTCCGCTCCATGAGGCGGGCGTAGTCAAAGGTTGTCATGGCCTCGTTAGCGCGCCCCCAAAGGACCTGCCCCAGGTGGTGATCGGGGAAGCGCCGCTTGTCCGTCTCCCGCATGATATACAGGGGCAGGAGCGCCATGGAGGAGGAGATCAGATCCACGCACCGGTACACCGTGGACACCTTCAGTGCTTTGTCCGTGCTCATGGACACCCTGTCCAGGTCCCACCCGTCGGCGCTCTCCAGTGTCAGCGTCCTCGCCGCCAGACCGATAGCGCCCTTTTTGCGCAAGCCTTTGTCAAATATCATCCGCTGTCACCTCCGGACTCTCCCCGTGCCGCCAGGACGCCGCCGACAATAGTCAGCGCGCCGCCGGCGAGCCACCCCGCGGGGGCGTAGATCAGCGCGGCGCCCACGGAGACCATGACGGCGCCGGCGACCAGCAGCAGATCGGCGCCCCAACGCCGCGCCGCCCGCTCAATTCCCCGCCGCAAGGCCGAAGGCTTGTCCCTCGCCTTTTTTGTCTTCAAAAAACCACCTCCAAAAAAACACAGACCGAAAGCCGGACCCTTCGTCCGGTATTCGGTCTGTGGTCTTCAAGACTCTCGACTCTGCTTTTCTTTGTGTCCGATTCGGACACCGCCGCCCCAAAGGGCGGAGCCATCACATTGACCATCCTCCGGAGGCGATTGCGGTCTTCAGATCCGGAGGCTTCGCCATGTCCACCATTGCCGCCGCCATACAGATGATCCAGGCGACGGTGATGTCAATGCGCCCTATGCTCTTTTTCTTCGTGGGGCGCTGGTTCTCGTTGCTGTCCGTAATGCACCGGACGTTGCCGAAGCACCAGCGGGCGCAGGTGTTGTGCTCGTGGAGCATCTCGTGGGCGCGGATGAGCCGCTCCAGCTCCTTTGTGGCGGGGCTCATGGAGAGAAGCGTCTGCGGTATCTCCATAAGCTCCACGCCCGCCGCCGCAAGCCGCTGCGTCAGCGTCCGGCTCAGGTACGGGTCAACGCCCAGTTTCAGGAGCTTGAAGGACGCCGCGCACCACTTCACCGTGTCCTCGATTTGGGTAAAGTCGTTCATGTCGCCCTCGCACAGCTCCAAAAACCCCGCTCTTGCCCAGTCCCGGTAGGGCACGTGGTCGCGCTGCTCAGCCTCAGCGACGCCATCCAGCGGACGCCACGCCCAGAACAGCGCCACCCAGGTGGTCAGCCCCGGCTGAGGCGGGAAGCAAAGCACAAGGGACGCAAGGTCCGTGGTTGTGGAAAGGTCCAGCCCTCCGTAACACTTTTTACCCCTCAGGTACTCCCTCACGGCTCGCCGGCGCTCCATAGCGTTGAGGCCGTCCCACTCCGGCATGTTGAATTGGGTCTTGTCGTAGATAGTCACGGGCACCCATCCGACCACGCCGGTGGCGATCCACTGGTTGAGCCTGAGCCACCGGAAATTCCGCTCCTCCGCCTCCGACTGCCGCGCGGCGCGGGCCTCGGCTCGGAACTGCCTGGGCTTTATGGTTATGCCGTAGGAGGGATTGCACCGCTTCCACAGCTCCTCGTCGTATATGTCCAGCTCCGCTATCCTGTCGGGGTCGTCTCCCGTGAGCACCGAGATCCCGTACATGATGGGCAGCCATTGGGGGTCGTCCCTGTCCAGCTCCCTCTCGGGGTGTCCCTCACGCCAGGCAAGTATCCGCCGGCACTTTTCGTGCTTCTCCCAGCCCACGGACTTGCGGTCGGGGTCGTCCCCCGCGGTGGTCAGCACGATCACCGCCTGCTGGCGCCTGGCGGCGTCCGAGCCCGCAGTAAGCACGTCCCACAGCTCCCGCTTTGCCCAGGTGTGCAGCTCGTCGATAATGATGGCGGAGAAGGAAAAGCCGTGCTTGTTTTCCACGTCGGAGGAGTACACCTTCAGCACCCCGCCGTACCGTGTACGGATCTCCCTGACGCTGTCCCGGCACCAGACCAGCGGATTGCCCGCCGGCTGTCCCAGGGCGGTGTGCTCCACCATGTACTTGGCGCACTGGTAGATGATGTCCGCGTTTACCTTATCCGTGGCGAAGAGACCCACATTCGGACGCGTCTCCCCGTCCGCGATGAGGTGATAGAGCCCCAGCCCCGCGGCGAATTCGCTCTTGCCGTTCTTTTTCGGCAGCTCCTCGTAGAGGTACCGCCGGTACCGGACCCAGCTCCCGTCGTCGTCCCGGACCTGGATACCGTAGAAGCTGTCGATTGCCTCGATCTCCCACGGCTCCAGTCGGAAGGGCTGTCCCGCCCATTCGTTTTGACCGTAGACCAGAAGGGAGAAGAACCTCCGGACGAGCCCTGCGCTGTCCTCACTGTAGCGCAGCTCATCCCCGTCCTCCGGTACGGGCACCGTTATCCCCGGCGCCAGCGTCAAAAGCTCAGGCACGTTTTGCCTCCATCAGTCTGATAAAGGGGTTGTCCTCACCCCGGTCCTCCTTCTCCGGCACCACCAGGCGGCACCGGGAGGTGATGGTGAGCCCCAGATCCGCGGCACACGATCGAGCCTGCTTGAAGTACCTGTCCTGCACCAGGCTCCACGCCTGGGCGTCATCCAGCTCCCCCCGGTTCAGGGCGTCGTTTGCCAGGTTCGTGGCGGTCTTCCAGGAGGCGTACACCACGCAGTAGTTGGCCACTGTGTCCGCGTCCGGCCGGATCACAAGCCGCGGCATCAGATCCACGAGCGCCCCGGCGATCCTGTTGAACTCCTCCTTCAGGTTGTCCGGCAGCCATTTCGGGGCGGTGAGCCGCTTGACAGCCTTGGAGGGTCTCACCTGGGAGTCCTCCCGCTCCTGCCGCTCAGCTTTACCCATGTGTTTCCGCCCCCGCGCCTCCAGCACCTCAATCGGCAGCCTCGGTCCCGGCATCTTTATCCCCCCGTTCATCATCCCCGCCCAGTCTTCGCACTATACCCAACTCCCGCTGGGAGAGCTGCCAATACGTCACATCAGCCTTCTCCGCGGCAGCCTTCTCCGCGGCAGCCTTCTCCGCGGCAGCCTTCTCCGCGGCAGCCTTCTCCGCGGCAGCCTTCTCAGAAAGGAGAAGCGCACCGCCGTAGATCCCGCTGTTCTTGTCCCGCGACTTCATCGCGTCCAGCGTGGAGATCCGCACAAAGTCCGATTTCTTTACGGCGAATTCAACCCCCAGGGCGCTCCACCGTCCCATGGTCGCCGCGGTCAAAACGTGATCGGGGAATTCGTACTTTGGAAGAGCTTTCCGTGACCCCCTCAGGTAGGCGTCTACTGCCGCCTCCACCGCCGAAGTGAGCGTTGGAGCAGTCCGCGCCTTCACGTCCGCAGGCTCCAGGTTGGTGACGAAGGACGTGCATACACTCGCCCCGTTCTCGTAAACGATGTCGGCATAAGCGGCGATACAGCACCCGCAATCCATCGCCGCCCGGCTAAAAAGCGACAGCGCCGGCGCGAAAAGGAAATAGCGAATGCCTTTATCACCGAAAAAGCGGATGATCTCCGAGAGGATGGAGAAGGGCGGGTTGTCCACCACCACTTCCGCCGGTCCGTAATCCCTGGACCTGTAGTCGCCGCCTGGGAAAAAAGGGCGGACAAAATCGGATCTGTCCAGACCGTACTCCGCCGCCGTCCAATCCGCCACGGCGTCATACACGATATCTGGGGTGTAGCAGTCGTCCGTGGTCTTCTTTTGCTCGAATTTCTCTACGAAGGCGTTGTACTCGTCGTTGCCATCCTGTCTCTTTTCGTCCCGCTCACGGTCCCTGAACAAGTCGCCATCTTCGGCGCTGCCGCCCTGTCCGGGCGCTGATCTCGTATAGCCGTCAACGTCCACCGTGCCCAGCTTGTCGGTATTCAACCCCAAAAGCCTCGTGTTGGCGCCGAGGCTGCTGAGCCGCTTGACCTCCAGCTCCCGCATCTTGGGATCCCACGCGGACAAATCGCTAAGTGTGTTATCGGCGATAATATACGTCTGCCGGTCCACCTCGGAGAGCCCCGTGACCACCACGCAGGGTACCTTCTTCATGCCCTCCGCCCGGGCAGCCTCCAGGATGCCGTGCCCCGCCAGAAGGTTCCCCCGCTCGTCGATGGCGATGGGCTTTACGAATCCGAACTGGCGCAGGGACCCGCGCAGCTTTGCGATCTGCCCCGAGTCATGGCGCCGGGCGTTCCTGGCGTAAGGGATGACCTCGTCGATCTCCCTCATCTCCATCCTCGCCCCGCTGATACTGATAAGCTCATCCAGCTTCCCGATAACAACCTCCTCCGGCACGTTCAATCTCGCGTCGTCCCCGCCGGCAGTACCGTCATGGTGTACTCTCGCCATGCCCGCGGCCTCCTCGCGCCCAAAGCGATCCGAGCCGCCCTCCGGCATCTCAACCTCCTGCCCGCCAACGCTCATCTCCGCCTCCGGCGCACCACCGACCCGTTCCGCCTCCGGCGCACCACCGACCCGTTCCGCCTCCGGAGCACCGCCGACCCGCTCCGCCTCCGGAGCCGTCACCATCTCGCTCTTTCTTTTCCTCGCCATTCCGTTCCCCTCCGTTCCCCCATTTCCCATGGGGCAAAAATCTCTCACCTATGAGGCCGCTGGGTCGTTTGGCGTTTCCGGCAAAACTTTTTACCCCTGGGGGGGACCCGCAAGGAAGATAATCCCCTGCGGGCGCGCACCCGCCGCGCGCCGCGCCCAAGCGTCGACCCAAAAAGCTCAATATCTCCGCGTTTTTCTTCGCCGTTCTTCCCCGCGTTCAAGCATCGTCTTCCTGTCGTGGCACGACTTGCACAAGCTCTGCAGGTTCCCAGGGTCCGTGAACAGCCGCATGTCCCCGCGATGCGGCACGATATGGTCCACCACCGTGGCGCGCACCCGCCGCCCCGCCTTGGCGCACTCACGGCACCAGGGCTCCCGAAGGAGCTGCGCCGGGCGCAGCCTCTCCGTCCAGACCGGCAGTGAGTACAGCCCATGCCACTCCTCGCTCTCCCCGCGCCGGTACCTGGGTCGGTGCCTGTCGCACCAGCCGTCCCGCGTCAGCTCCGGGCATCCCGGATGCCTGCACGGTCTCGGCGGCTTCATAGCCATAGTCTCACCCCGCAAACAAAAAAGCCCACAGCCGATGATTACGCGTCCTGCGCAGTCATGGGCTGTGGGCTTCAAGCCTCTCGCCTCTGGAGATATTCACCTTTCGCTTGCGCTTGCACCTTCGGCAGTAGACCTCAAGGTTTGCCGCCGATGTGTCCGGGTCCACCCTGAGGAGCCTGGCGCCGCACTCGCAAA
This sequence comes from uncultured Oscillospiraceae bacterium, assembly GCA_947627285.1. Lineage (GTDB taxonomy): Bacteria > Bacillota > Clostridia > Oscillospirales > Oscillospiraceae > RUG626. The sequence continues at coordinate 45,067 of CANQVL010000002.1, read as the reverse complement.
CGAGCCAACCGTTCTCTATCCGTAGTGTATCACGTTTTTCCGTAGTTTGCAACCCTTTTCACCGTCTTTCCCAAAAGTTAATATACCCCCCAAGTCAGAAAAAAATAAAAAGCCGTCTTTTATTTTTTCCGCCTCCGCCTGGACCTGGGCGCGGCGGCAGCCTGCTCCCATCCGGGCATGAGGTATTTTATATATTTGAATACCCCGTAGCTGTTCCGCTCGCTGGCCTCAGTCAACGGCGTGGCGCCCCTGGGCATATCCAGCGGAGTGTCGTCCGGCACCCTGAAGCACTCAGCCCGCGGACGCGCCAGGTTCTTCGACCCCGACCAGAGCCGCTGCCCCGGCTTGTCCCGCTGCTCCTTGCACATGTACTTGGCAAGCGTCTCGTAGTTCTTCTCCTTGTCGACGCGGAACCGCCTGATGTCCACCTGCCCGTTGCCCCAGAGCCCGGCGAGCTGCCGGAAGTCGTCGCCTGTGGCGTTGATGAGCAGGTGGTGGTGGAACCGCCCGTCGCCGTGCCTGCCCTCGGTGCAGTATATGTACCTGAGCACCTGCCCACGCCGCCCGCGCGCCTTTCGCAGCCGCCGGATAAAAGCGTTGAACCGCCGCACCGCCTCCCCGCGGCTCCCCGGAAGGTGCCCGTCGTCATAGGTGAGCGTCACCCACAGGTCCCGTTGGCGGAAGTTGGCGGCGATGAGGAGCTCAAGCTTCTGCCAGGCGTAGATCTGATTCATACGTTGCTGCGCCTGGGAGCTGAGACGCTTCTTCCCGGCCCTGACCTCCGGCGTGTCCCTGGGATTCGGCGCCGGATATATGGTCTCCACCACCAGCGGTCCCGCCTCAACTATTTTTCTGAATTTTGCCACAGCCCAATTCTCCCTTCGGAAATCGGGCTGTGGACTTCAGGTCTCTCGCCTCTCACGATTTTTTCTTTTTTCCCGTCTTCCCCGGCGCGGGTCCCCGTGTCTCCACCGTCGGCTCCGCCAGCACCTCGGAGATAAAAAGCTCCTTGTCCCGCCGGCTGAGATATTCAAGCGCCCGGATCCTCTCCGCCAGCGCCCCCGCGTCAATGAGCCGCCCGTGACCGGATGCCGCGGTCTTCATCCCCCGCCGCCTCCCGTGTCCGAATCGGACACGCCGGTGATGGCGCCCAGGAATCCGGCGACGGCTCCCAGCTGCTCCAGGCTCTCCGCATGGACACGGACGCTGCAGCTCCCGACGTTGAGCTCCAGCGTCACCGCCCCGGCAGCCTCACACAACCGCCGAAGCGCCTCAAGGCTCCCCTCCGGGCCTCTCTCCGCCGGCGTCTTCTTTGGCTTCGGAGCCGGCGCGGTATGCTCAGGAGCCGGCGGAGGCGGCAAGGAGCCGGAGCTTGTAAGACTATGCGGCGCTGTCATCTCGCCTACCCCCCCCCGCTGGAATTATCTGTATTCGCCTCGTCCTTCCCGCCGGAACCGGATGGCGGCTCCCTCCGGGCGGCGCTTCGCAGTCCCGGAGGTATCTCCACCGTCACCTCCGGGCGCGTGCCCGATTTCAGCGGCGGCATGTTCCGCGCGAGACCCCTCCTGTTCCGCCACGATGATATGGCGGTGCGGGAGGCGCCCACGGCGTCGGCGATCTCACCGTCGGACTTGCCCTCGCCGTGCAATGTCAGCGCCCTCTCCTCGTCAAATGTCATCTGCCTCGGCATTTTCGCTTCATCTCCTTCCAAAGTCTTCACCGTACACCCACGCCCGCCCGGACACGGACGCGGTCTTCCGGTGACCCCTATGTAGTCGCAGGACGCGTCCGCCCCGAACCCTCGCTTGTAAACGCACCCGCCGCAAAATTCACTGTCCATCCCCCGCCCCCATACATTCCTCCAGCTCTATACTCTCGCCGGGATGGACAGAGGGGAAAGTAAACGCCATCAGATCCCCAACAAATCCGTCCTCGCCGCTGTCTAACATAAAAGATTTCAGAATGGACTTTGGTTTCCTCGACCAAAGCCTCACACAATTGGCGCACCCGTCCCGACTCACCCACTTCGCCCCCACCGCCCACATGATGGCGATTTCCTGCTCGGTAAGTCGCGGGGCTTCTTTCAGGTCCCATTCCTCAGGCAGAACCCTGAGGGTGCAATTCCCAATGACGTTAGCAAACGGACATTCATCGCAACAGCCGTCTCCGTTTCGCTTTTCGCAAAGTGCCTGAACCTCTCCCAGCGTCCACTCGCTCAGTGGCTTGTTCTGTTTATCCATGTAAATCTCCTTTCTCGGCATCTAAAGCATACCCCATCAGTTGCGAGGCGGCATTTGGGTAACGGGCGGCAAAATCTTTACAGGTCTCTTTTCGGGAATACAGCGGACATCCCTGCCGACAGCCGACGTCGGAGCTGTAGCAAAAATGCCTCCTCGCCCGCTCCATATCCTCAAACACTTCCCCCGTCTTCGGGTCTCTTATCCTCATCCCGCTCACTCCTTTATCAGCACAACGTTACAGGAGTGCGTGAGGTAAACCGTGCCGTCGATCTTCACCTGGACCATGTCGCTGTTTTCGTAATCCCACCAGGTATCGACCTCCCCGCTTACCACCGTACCGTCGGGCATTGATATGACAGCCCTGTCAAATTTAAGCTTCGTATCAACGAGCCCCATATTGCAGCCCGCCAATGTCAACAAAATGGCAATCGCAAGAGCCGCTATGAGCACGTATTTGATGTATTTCACGTTTTCACCTCCAAAAGCTCCGGCTTGTCCTCCCGCGACGCCTCCATATAGGCGATTGCCTCCGTGAGCTGTCTCGACATGATTTAGCTTCCTCCTTTTCTTTTTGTGCGAGCATCATGGACTTTTCTATCCGGATTAGTCAGGCGGCTGAGTGGCATATAGAAGTATGCCTGTCCCCCTGCCAATGCCTTAAAGAGCTCGCAAAGGGCGTCTTGAGCCTCATCCTTACGGGAATACCGCGCCATCGTCACAGGCGGTCGATCATCCCGATAACTTGCAACCACAAGTGCCGCGTCCGGCTTCTCAACCAGGCAGAACCGCTCGACAAATTCGGAGTTAATTATCTGCGTTTCGCCTTCAATCATTATGTACATACGCTCATCAGCTTCTTCATCTTCATTCCCGATCTGCCTCCGGCTTCTCCCTTTTAACCCCATCCGCACAGAACCAGTCAAGCGGATGGTCGAGGAATTCGAGCCTCGCATTCTCAATTTTGGTAAGCTTGCAGTATATCGTTCCCTCCAGGTCGCAGTCCCGGCAGTACACAACCTCCGGTGGTTCACGTATCCGATCTTCCAACGCCTGGGCACCCAGCATTAAAGCCTGAACCGTGGCGTGCCTGTCGGAAAACAGCTCGCACTTCTGGCAATCCGAGGTCCGGCAAAAGGTAGGCATCCCCGTAAGGCAGCGCACGTACCGCCGAAGCACGTCCACAGCTTCTTCATCATTCATCCCGCTCACTCCTCCGCCTCCACAACCTCCCGCAAAACCTTCGCGGCAACTTGGAGGGCATCTTTAAGCTCACGACCGACGAAATAATCGCAGAATATGCAGGTGTCCAGGGAGCAGAGCTCAGGGTCCCGGCTCAAGCACGCCAGCTTTGTCTCGATGACCCTCAAAGCCTCTTCATTTTTCATTCCCTGTCCCTCCCATCTTGCTCAGGTCGGTGAGCACAAACGAGCCGGTTGCGGTTGGGTTTTCGGCGAATCCGTTCGCAGCCGCGGAGAAACAGGCGTCAAAGATAGCATCCTCCTGTGCTCCTATCTGACGGGCGGACGTGGCAAAGACACGGACCAAAAGCTCGATTGCGTAAAGCAGTTCATCCGAATCAGCGCTCCCGCGCACTGAACAGCCGGCTCTGCCGCCGGTTATCTCGATCTTCATCTCCGTGCCCTCCTCCGTTTCACCTTCACCGGACGGAGGACGCGCAGGGCGTCGGGATCCAGACCTGAGTCCTCATAGACCGCGAGCCTGGCGTACAGCCTGGGCACACGGCACCCGGCGCAGCCGTCCGCCGGCCGGCACCTGCAAAGGCGCGCCCCGCACTCATCCGGCGACATCTCCCTCCAGCTCCGTTCAGTCAGTCTTTCCATCGTCCGCCTCCTTCTTCCCCGCCTCGGCGAGATACCTGTCACTTGCGTTATGCAAATCCTGGCGGATGATTTCCGTGTATTCATCAATACTTCCGTGTATCGATTCGGGCGCTAAAAGCGGGAACATTCGACGAACGCTGTCTTCAAGCCAATGGACATGACAACCGGCAAAAGGAGCGTCCGGATGTCACTGTCGAACATATTCGTCATTATTACCGGCTCAAGGGAGCCGTCGGGCAGGGTCACCGAGACGATAATCTCCTGTTCCCGCAGCAGCTTGCCGAGCTCCACGGACATAAATGCGCGCTCATTTTCAGGGATGCCATTACTCATGTTTTTCCTCCTCGGGGATCCACCCGCATCTGGAATTGCAGTCCTCGTCACACTGGGAACAGCAGCTATAAATCTCGCCGCAGGCTGCCGCGGCGCCGCAGTAGCCGGATGGGGAGTACCCCGTGCAGCATAGAGAACGTTCGACGATTTCCGGATTCACGCTGCTTGCCGGCGACTTCGGTATATCCGGTGTCTTTGGGATCGGGTACCAGCCCAGCACCTTGTCCGGCAGGACTTGTCCGCCGGACCGCCACGCCTGCCCGTCCCACTCCGCCGTGGTGCGGAAAGGCTTGTTGAGCCCGTAATCCATCAGCACCATCGCCTCAGTCGGTCCGTCCGGGTCCCGGTCCGTGATATACCCCGCCGGCGCAGCCGTCGGATGGAGCTCATCGGTGAGCCCCAGCAGATAGTCGGCGGAGCACTTTAGGAGCTTTGCCGCATCAAGCGCACAGCTAAGGGATTCCACGCCGAGAAGAGGAGATATGTAATGATCGTACCAGCCCTCGGAAAAGTCGCCGTCCGCCCACTTGCGAATGACCGACACCGGAAACTGATTGCTATACACCCACGGTATCCGTACATCATCCGCGAGCCCCGCCGCGTCTATGGCTCTCAGGACCCTGCGGGCGTTGGGGACCGTGCCCCGCTGCGCCGCAGTTGTCCGTTTTTCCTGCGCACGCTTCTCTTTGGACCTTTCCTTTTCTATCATGTCTTTTCGTACAACCTTTGCTTTTGAGCACATCCGGTCGCAGGAGTTGTAATCTCCGCGCGGTCCATAGCGGCAGGTGATACAGCACCGGGACCCGTCACACTCTCGCCAGGGGGAATCAATGAAAGTCCGGAGGAAGCCGTTGGCGTAGGTGCAGTCTTTCCCGTCAGGGCATGTAAGCCCGCCATCGGTTCCCCACCGTATGCCGTCCTTATAGGCTTTGACCACGCGCTCCAGCGTGTTGCCGTCCGGGTACTTGCCGCGGCAGACAGTGAGGATACGGTGTTGAATATTCTCCGACATCCGCGCCAAAGCGTAGGCGGCGGACTCGTTGATCTTGCCCTCATGCCACAGCTGGTTCACCTCACCGCGGAGGCCCATTTCGATAACCTTCAGCCGCGCAAGCTTTGACCGGCTCACCTGGCACGCCTCCGCCACATGGTCACGCATACGACCGGGGAAATCGTAGCCCTCCTCCTTGAGCCTGTATAGGAGCTCCTGCACCCTGTCCGCTTGGGCGGCGATCTCCGGGTCCGTGAGCTTACGGGTGCCGGAATTGGCGAAGATGAGCCGAAGCTCCTGCATAGCCTCGGACTCTGCCGGCTGCTCCACAATGCAGGGGATCTGCCGCAGGTCCTCCCTGCCGTCGTCCACAAGCTTCCGGATCGCCGCCCGGCGCCGGTGACCTGAGACGATTATGTAATACCCGTGCGCCTCCCTGTCGGGGCGGACCCGTAACGGCTGCTGGAGCCCCACCAGCTCGATATTCTCCGCGAGGGAGTCCAGGTCCGAGAGGGAGTAGAAATTTTTCGGGTCGTCGCCCAGCCGGTCAATGTCTATGCGCTCGATCCGCTCGGTGTCCGATTTGGACACACTGCCCAGAGCCTTTGCAAGGTTAAAGCCCTTCGCCTCAGCCATTCCCGCCGCCTCCCTTCAAAAGCTCCCGCACAAGCCGGCGGTAATCCACCGCCGCGGCACAGCGGGGGCTCGTCTCAATAAGCGGCCGCTGATCAAAGGTCATGGCGTCCGCCTTGTCCGTCCGCCGGATGTGAGGGAGTACCGTATACCCGCCGTCCCGGAGCGTTTTTTCGGCATCGTGCGTATAGCGGCACGGGTACCACATGGTGGGCAAAAAGCCCAGAAGCTCCAGCGCGGGGTTTATCTCCTGCATGTTGTAGATCTGCCGCATGAGGTTGGTCATGCCGCGAAGGGAGAAGGCGTCCAGTTTTATTGGTATGAGCACCTCTCCTGCCGCCAGCAGCGCCGCGGCGCTGGCGGCGTTGAACGCCGGCGGGCAGTCGATGAGGCAGAAGTCGTATCTGTCCACGACCTCCAGCTCGCGCACCAGCTTCCGCAGGATCTCCGCGTCCACCGCCTTGTCCTCCACACCCGAAAGGCCCAGATCCATGAGCTCCTCGCTCCCCGGCAGGATGTCCACCCCGTCCCGGTCCGTCCGCTGTATCTGCTGTACCGCGAAGAGCTCCCCGCCCCAGGAGATTTTAAGCGCCCGCGCCAGGTTCCCGCTCTCTGGGTCCGCGCCGAAAAATTCCGTCGTGTTGCACTGGCTGTCGGCGTCCACCACCAGCACCCGCTTTTTGTGGTCCCGGGCGAGGATCGCCGCCACGTTCACCGTGGTGGTGGTCTTTGCCACCCCGCCCTTGAGATTCATGATCGCTATTGTCCTCATGGTTTACCTCCTCGATGTCTTAAAATTTGAACGTCTCGCGGTATCTGTACCCGCGGCTGCCCAGCTCGGCTTCCACGCCGTAGGTGCGGTGTGCCTCGTTGACCCAACTCACCGTGCCGGTCACCGCCCGGCGGCTGACCTCGTGCCCGCTGTCTGTCAGTCCTCCCGGAACAAAGCGTACTTTGTCGCCAACCTTGACCAAAAGCTTCCCCTCCTTCCTCTCAGAGCTGCCGCGGCCTCGGTGAGAGCCTGGGCGAGCTCGATGTAGTCGTTGCGCTGCCACTCAGTAGGCGCCAGCCGCGCCATCGCTTCATATCTGCGTATCTCGCCCCGCAAAAGGTCGAGACAGCGTGTTTTTGTCAGCATGTCCGGCACCTCCTCAAAACGGCAAATCGGGATCCGGCTCGACTATCTCGACCATTCCCATCTGATCGCCGCCGGCCTTTGCCGCCTTCTTCTCGGCTCTCTTTTTCGCCTCATACTTGGCGTTGATCTCCCTCCATGCCGCCACACGCTGCGGCGACATCTCCGTGAACCTCTGGCAGGCGCCGTCGAAGTCCAGCATACACTCCCCCAGCTCGCCCTCCTTGTTCTTGGCGACCTTCAACACCCTGGGCGAGTATTTGTCCAACTCGTTTGCCCGGTAAAGGAGCATGACCACGTCGGCGTCCGCCTCCAGCTGTCCGCTCTCCTTCAAGGAATCCAGGTCCGGAGGGATGGGCTTCCCGCCCAGCTTCTCGGCGCGGTGCGTCTGAGCCAACGCGAAAATGGTAACTCCGTGCCCCTCGTTGGGTGAGATGTTTCGGAGATCCATGGAGATGTTGGTGACCTCCTCGTACCGGCTCCGACCGTAGGAGCGTATCAGCTGTATGTAATCCACAAAGATGACCTCGTACCGGTATCTCAGCGTAAGCGCCTGGATGTCCTTGACCGTGGCGCCGCGCATACGGTGGATGGACAGGGATCCCTTCCTCTCCAAATTGCCCAGCTCCATGCCCATGCCGACGATCTTCGACAGGTCCGAATCGCTCGTCCTGCACAGTTTGATGTCCTTAAGGGAGATGCCGGTGTAAGTGGAGATTGACCGGTGGGTGAGCTTTTTCTTCCCGGTCTCCAGGCTGAAAAAACCCACGCGCTTCGTCTCCGAGACCGTCATAGCCAGCCGAAGAGCCAGCGCCGTCTTGCCCACCGAGGGCTGTGCGCCGATGAGGACCATGTCTCCGCTCTCCACCATCAGCGTCTTGTTCAGAAACTCCATGCCCAGATCCAGATATTCCGGCGGCGGAACGCCCTTTTGCCGGTCCTCCACGTACTCATGCACCAGCTCCAGCAGTGTGGAGGGCTCGGAGCCCCGCACGCTGCACTCAATGCCGATGAGCTCGCTGATGAGCGGCTGCGCCTCCTCCAGCGTGGCGGCCTGGGCGATGTGAAGCGCCAGGGTTTGAACCTTCGTCAGCTTGTTCCGCTCCAAAAGGAGCCGGCAGTAATATCCTACCTGGGCGTTGCCCTTGTCCACGATGGCGAACAGGCGGTCCTCCCACCGGTCCTTAGGTCCCAGCTTTTCCATGACCGTCACGGTGTTTATGGGCTCATCGCTGAGGTACATGGAGAGTATAACGCCGTATATCTGCCGGTGGACGCTGTCGCCGAAATCTTCGGGGCTCAGCATCGACACCGCCTCGCCCGCGTGCTCCGGCCACACCAGGATCCCGCCCAGGATCCCCGCCTCTATATCCGACGCGCCGAATTCAGACTTTGCCATTTTCCTGCTCCTTCTTGTACCGGTACCACGGCGAATCCTCCGGTCGTATTATCCTCTCCCCGCTGTCCTGCGCGGATTGGAATCGGTCTGACCCTGCGGGCGCGGCTTCAAGGTCCGACAGGATCGCCGCTGCCTCCCACGGCTTCAGGGGATATACCGTCTGCCACCCGCTGGCGATCGCCCTTTCCAGCAGCTCCAGCTTGAGGACCCTGTTGCCCTCGGAATACTTGTCCAACAGGTTGAGCAGTGCCTTGACAGCTCTGTGGGAGTTGACGGCGCCGCGTTCATTTCGGGCAATTATCATGTCCGCCAGCTTTAACCGAAGCTCCCCGTCGTCGCCCACATACCCGCGGAGCAGCTCCTTGGTTTCCTCGTCCAGCTCCTTCGGCGCGGTTTTCTTTTTCTTTTTTATTTCTTTTTCTTCTATTTCTTGTTTATTATTATTAAGATTTAATATATTACCTTTCGGGAGATAGACATTTTTGTCTACCTCCTCCTCGCCACTTTTGTCGACCTCGACATTTTTGTCTACCTCTTCAGATTCAGGGAATAAGACGCCTATAAAGATGCGCCGCTCTGAGCCACGTCCGGAAGGGGCTTGCTCAGTTCGGATATACCCCCTTTTTTCAAGAGCCGCTACCCATCGGCTTATTGTCCGCTCTGAAACTCCAAAAATCTCGGCAAAATATGAATTTGTAGCCCAGCAATACCCTTCCGCATTCCAAAGCGATGAAATTTCCGTATAAAGCTGCTTGGCATCCCCCGGAAGAGTTTTATCATGACGAACGGTAGCAGGAGTAGACGCGAAGAATGAACCCCTATATTCCATGTCAGCACTCTCCATCCCCAAGTACGTCCGGGACCACGGCATACCACAAACGGCGATTTCTCGGGTCAATGTTAAAATTATCAGTTTTGATCAGATTGGCGTTCAGCGCCTCCTGCACTACTCTGCGAATCTGTTTTTTTGTCCAAAATGGCAGTTCCTTTGAAAGGTCTTCGGCAGTGAACGGAATGTAAACCATTCCGCTCACGACCACGACCTCCACGGCTGCCCCTGGAGAAGCCCGCTTTTTAACCCGTAGCCGTTCTTCCGCTGTTTCCTTGATGAAAGTTGTGAAAACAGCTGCGTCAAGGCCGACCTTTCGCGCAAGCCCAAATTGAACGTTTATCACTGTCCTCATGGCTTTACCCCTTTCGTTTTTCAAATTCGGCGTCGATCCCCGCCGTGAGCTCCCCGTGGATACGCTCAAGCTCGTTGTGAAGGACGCGCAGCCCCGCCAGAGCGTACCTCGTGTAATCCCTGTACTCCGTTCGCCCAAAGCGCAGCTCGTCCTCCAGGCAGTCGCCCACCATCACCCCGGCAAGAAGCACGTCGCTGATCTCGCCCTGAATAAGCTCCGCCACGTCAATGAGGTTCGATTTGTCCATAATTGCAATCTCCTCTTTCATTTTTGCTGTTAGCACTATGTTAGCACCATGTTTGTAGAAAGTCAAGAGAAAAAATGCTAACATAATGCTAAAGGAGTGATTGCATATGGCAACGAGCAAAATTCAAACCGGTCTTCGTCTCGACGAAATTACCTATGAGAAGTCACGCGTTCTGGCAAATCAGGAGCATCGGTCTCTGAACAATCTTGTCGAGTACGCTTTGCAGAAATATATTCAGGAGTACGAGGCGGTCAACGGCCCGATTTCCGTTCCGGAGGAATAAGCGCAGCATTGTTCCTGGCACTGAGCCCCAGGTCTATCAACATCAGCATAAGGGAGTTGATCGATACCCCCACGGTGTCCGCAAGGGCGAGGAGCTCCTCGTATCTTTCCGCAGGAATGCGGAGACCGGTCTGTACTTTGTCATTTGAATTTTTCACAGTTTCCCCCCTTGCAAAATAAAATCCACCGTGGTATAATACACTTGTCCTCGTGGTTTATACCACGCGCCCCTTGTCGGCGTACCCCGCCGGCAGGGGGCTTTTTTCTGTCCCGCTGGATCTAATCCTTTTTAATCTCAGTCCCAAAGGCGGTGAACCCGTCAATACTTACCCTGTCCGCACGGACACGGAGAACCACCTCAGGGTCATCACCGGCGTCTACAACGACAGCAAAGGCGGTGACCTTTTTGATTTCAACTCCGTCAACATATACCCGCCGGTCAGATGTTACTGTAAAGTCCTGCATGCTCTCACCTCCCCTTGCATTCGCCCCGATTCGTGGTATAATTGCGGCGAAAGGGGGTGAATACGGTGAATAAATTCCAAAAGTTTCTCAACCGGAACAAACGCTACGAATTACGCAAAACAGAAGATGGGCTCAATATCCTCGTTGAAACAGAGGCGTCAAAGGCACGCACGGAGAAAAACAGATTTTTGATTTCTCTGGTCTTTTCCATCTGCTCTACTCTCGCGGCTATTATAGCTGCGGTCTTCGCAATCCTCGCTTACATCGAACCGTAACGGTCTGCACTTCCCACAGGCGCAGTGAAATACTCCCATACTGTCCCTTCCGCAATAAGGACTGCGGATCTCAAAGCCCCACACATACTTGTCCTTCGGCCACTTTTTGTGCTTTTTCCTCCGCCCCAGAGCTTTCACCTCTGGGGCGGTCATTTTATAGTCCATGCTCTCACCTCCCTCGTGCGCCCCTTGTCGGCGTACCCCGCCGGCAGGGGGCTTTTTCTGTCCTCGTGGGCTATACCGCGCGCCCCTTGATGAAGTCGATGAACGGCAGTCGTGGTATTTTTGTACGGTGTCCCACCACCGCCACAGGGAAGCCCAGCAGCTCCGGCCGCTCTCTGGCCGCCAGGCGTATCCAGTGAGGGTTGCACTGCAAAAACTGCGCGGCGACTACCGGCGTAATGACCGTGTCGTCCATTTGCTCCAGCTCCTCCAATGTCATGCTTCTACTCCTTTCTCGCGGCGAACCGCATCTCAAAATAAGCCTTGATTGTCTTCGACCCCATGTCCAGGATCTCCTTGAAGATCTCCGACTCCTCACCGTCTATCTTGCCGTCGGCGACAAGCCGCAGGAGCTTCCGGTCAAATCTGCCGTCGACCAGATCCAGCACCCTCGATATGTACTCCGCCGCGGCCTCAGACAGCGGCCGGCCTATCCTGATGTCCGGAATGAGCTCATCCAGCGCCGAGGAGTGCTCCCGCAGGTACACCCCTGTGAGCCACGGTGCCGACAGCGCGGTGCTGAGCATGTCCAGCGCGTCCAGAGGGCACGTCCTTGCCCCGCTCTCCCACGCCCTTACCGAGTCGGGAGAGTACCCTGTCCGCTCCGCCAGTGCTTCCTGCGTCAAACCGCTACCGATCCGCGCCCTTTGGATGGCGTTTCCCGCTTTTCTGTCCATGGTGTCATTCCCCTCCTTGGGGTATAATGAACTCGTCAGAGAGTCTCCAAAAATTCGTCTGCCTCTCTGCGCGAATGGAAAACCCAGACTTCCCGTCCCCTGCCGTAACGTCTGATCAGCTCGTATATCCTCGACATTGAGTTTTCCCTGAAAGCCCTTGTTTTTGCGATAAGGTCTCCGTTTCCCACTCTCTCAACAAACGGTCTGCTCTCTGTCCTCTTGCCCGCTCGCTCCCTTATTCCGTCAATGCAGACATCCGGAGGGAAGTCCAACAGGAATATTGCGTCGCTCCTTATGAGCCTGTTTTCAACGGAGCAGTTGAGATAGTTCCCTTCAATAATCCACCTGTCCTGTCCCGCGAGCTCGAAAACCCGCGCTTCAAAAACAAATTGGTCAATGCTCGTCCTGTCCGGCAGGAACCATATGTTGTCGAGATAGTAAAGCGGCAGCCCCGTCTTGTCGCACAGCCGCCTCGCGAATGTGCTTTTTCCCGCTCCGTATGGACCGAGAATGATTGCCCGTTTCATTTGTCCTCCTTTCACGCGCTGTCCGCCGACTCCTCATCGCCGCACTGGTCCGCGTCCTCAAAAAACTGCGTCCAGTCAAACCCCAGCACCGCGGCGATCTTTTTCGCAGTCGAAACGGTAGGCTGCTTTGCCCCCGTCTCTATGCCGGCATACCCTGACTGAGACATATCCGCGCTGTCGGCGACCTCCTGCTGGGTCTTTCCCTGACCCACCCGAATGTCCCTTAGCCACTCATTTTTCATGGTTTTCACCTCCCTTCTTGCCATATCTCCCCCTTTCCCCTATAATGGTCTCACCGGCTGCCACCGGAATAACCGAGAAAGGGGGGTGCAAATATGCTCAGCAACGAACAGATTGCCCACGATCTTGCATTGATATGGGTACACAACGCATTGAACGGCAAACTACCGCAACTCACTGAGGGCAAACATATCGTCGATGAATACTTAGCCGCGTATAAAGTTGCCTTGGAAAAGCTTGAATTGCCGGATTCTGCTGGCGCTGTTCAGAACTCCCAATCCTGATGGGTCCCCTTATCGGAATCAACCCTGACGGGCCGCGTCCTTTTCTCCAGCAGCTCCTCTGACACGTCCAGCGCGTCAACGGCGTCCTTGAAGGTCACTGCGCTGTCAATGATCAGCGCGGTGATCTTCTCTGCCAGCGCCTTAGCCGCCACGCTGGGTGGTTCCGAACCGTAAGCACGTCTCACATCCTTCACCTCCCTCGTTATCGCTAACAGCGTTAATATAGCATTTCAATTTGCGTTTGTCAACTCTAAAAGCGATTATTTTTGAAAATTTTTTATCGCTACTTGCAATAACGATGAATTTGATGTAAAAATATCGCGTGGGGCGATTGAATGTATACTGAATTTCGAGTCAGAATGAAAGCGGCAAGGGAACTGCGGGGATACAAATCCCAGCAGTCTTTTGCCAACGCCTTTGGCGTGGCGCAGTCCACCGTGGGCGGTTGGGAGGCGGGAAGTCGTGAACCAACGTATGAGACGCTGGTTCGTCTGGCGTCCTTTTTACACGTCTCCGTAGACTACCTTCTGGGGCTCACAGACGAAAAAGAAGGTCCCCTCGCTGAGATCAGCGAGGAGACCCTTGATGCTGAGATTATGGCTCACCTGAAGTCTTTGAGTCCCGAGGACCTTGAGAAGGTCGATTTTTTCGTCCAAGGGATATTAGCAGCGCGAGGAGGAAAGCCTTTTCCGCCCGCCGAAGGGCAGAAATAGCCTGTTGGAGCCTTTCTATGTCCATGTATTTCCCTTTCCGGCAAAACGTTCCGCCTCGTATTAGCGCCGGGGACATTATACCACAGAATCATTCAAAATCTATATAAATCGAAAAGTGTCCGAATCGGACACAAGAAATAAAACAAGTGTCCGATTCGGACACGAAAAAGGAGACAGATTTATGGCAAAAATGGTAAATTGCAAGGCATGCGGAAAAGAAATCGCCAAATCAGCGAAAGTATGTCCATATTGTGGGGCAAAAAGAAAAAAACATGTAGTTCTTGGAATTGTCCTCCTCTTTATAGGGCTTATTCTCATTGTTGCCGCTTTCAGCGGAGGAGACGAACAGCCGAAGAAAGTTGAAAATGGCACCGAAAAGGACGGAATTAACAGCAATCAGCCCGAAAGTAACGAAAATGAGCAATCAGGAAGCAAAGAGCCAACGGTTTTTGGAATAGGCGAAAGTGCGGAGCTTAATGATGTCATCGTTACATTGGTCAATGTTACTGAGAACAATGGCGCAAATTATGTAACTCCGGCAGACGGGAATGTTTTTGTAGTATGCGAGTTTGAAATCCAGAACAACTCGAAAAATGATCTTGCGGTTAGTTCGTTGATGTCCTTCGAGGCATACATAGACGATTATTCTACAAATATCAGCCTTTCCGCCTTGACAAGCTCAGATAAGTCTCAGCTTGACGGAGCCATAGCTCCCGGCAAGAAGATGAACGGCATCGTTGGCTACGAAGCGGCTTCTGACTGGAAAACTATCGAGATTAGATTTAAATCGAACGTCTGGTCAAATAAAGAATACCTGTTTGAATATTCAAAATAAATTCTTATACAAACAACCGAAAAAGAAGGCTAAAGAGAACCATACGTGAATTAAGACAATATGTCCGATTCGGACACGCACGAAGTCGCGTCTACGGACTCAAGCAGTTTCAGCCACTATAAAACGTCTTAAAACACCTTAAAACGTTTTTAGCCATTTTTACCTATTGACAAATCGGATCCAAGGGCATATTATAAGCGTGTAGCTTAACGCTACGCATTGTTTAAATAGCCCTTGGAAGTAGACCTCCCACCATCCGGGAATCGTCGAAACCAAGGGTTTTTTCGTTTGGAGGATTATTTATGATTCGCACAGCTATTTTGGTTGACAGCGCATTTTATCAAAAGCGGGCCAACATTCTGTTTGGTCAAAAAACGGGGCAGGAGCGTGCAAGTGAGCTTTGCGAGTATTGCATGCGCCACCTTTCGGACTTTGGGAACGAGACATGGGAGCAGAAATATCTTTACCGTATTTTCGTATATGACTGTCCGCCATCTGATAAGACAATCATGCACCCGCTTACCCAGCAAAGTGTATGGCTCAAGCGGACCGACCTTTACACTTGGACAAATTCTTTCCATGAGGCTCTGACTCACAAGAGAAAGGTTGCACTGAGGATGGGTGAACTGCTGGAAAGCACGGCAGGCTATGTAATGAATGCTGATGCTGTCAAGCGGTTATGCCGCGGAGAAATGCAAGTGCCCGATCTGAAAGAGTCTGATTTTCATCTCGATATCCAGCAAAAAGGCGTCGACATGAGGATTGGTCTTGATATAGCTTCGCTTGCGTATAAGCGACTTGTCGACCAGATTGTCCTTATTGCGGGAGACAGTGATTTTGTACCAGCGGCAAAGCACGCGCGGCGTGAGGGCATTGATTTTATTCTTGACCCGATGTGGCATACCATCAAACCGAGTCTGAATGAGCACATCGATGGTCTACATAGCTGCGTCCAGAAGCCTCCGCATAATCTTGATGATCCTCTCTGCGTAATCCCACGCAGCACCGAAATCTAATGTGCCCGATTCGGACACAAAATCGACGCAAGGGCTTGTTGCAATAATTTAATTTAATATTAGCCTACATCTTGTACTTGCATTTTCCGATCCATCCGCGGTATAATAGTTATGCGGGCGAGATTCCGCCGACAGGGAAACAGCGTTTGCTGTGCCCTGCCGTCACACTCAAGCGGAAAGCCCGTGCCGTAAAGTCGGGACCGGAAAAAGCGGAAATCCCTTGCCGTAAGTAGGGACTAAAAAAGCAGGGTAGGCTTTACAGCCTACTCTGCTTTTTTTGAATTGACAAATATCCGAAAATTGAATATACTAAGGGTGCGGGGGAACCCGCAATGAATGCTGCCTGAGAGCAGGGCAGCCTATAAAATAAAACGGCTCAATGGATGATTCTCCTTGTAGAGCGCAAGGAGCTAAATCAAAAGAACGCTCAATGGATGAACTTGCACCCTCTGCCATCCGGCAGGGGGTGCGTTCTTTTTCGGAGAATTATGTGCCCGATTCGGACACGTAACAACAAGCATTGACACAAATCAAAAAGCGTGTATAATGAAGCTGAGAGAACATACTATGGAGTAAGCGGGAATAGAGGACGGAACGGGCAGCCGTCGCCCTCGTTGGAGATGTGGGAGTGTCGCCCCACCTATTTCCGTTACTTGCAAAGCGGACAGCTTCGGCTGTCCGCTTTTTGTGTCCTATTCGGACACCGGCAGGAGGTGACGCTGTGGAGTGCCGAAAATGTAAGCGGGAGATACCGGAGGGGAGCAAGTTCTGCATGTACTGCGGCGCGGTACAGACGGTGAAGCCCTCTACAAAGAACCGTGGAAGCAAGCAGGGCACCGCCATCAAGCGCGGGAACACCTGGACCGCCGTATGGACCGAGGAGAACTATCTGGATGAGGAGGGCAAGTTTCACCAAAAGCGCGGCACCAAGGGCGGCTTTAAAACCAAGACTGCGGCTCTGGCGTATGCTGCAGCCCCAAAAACCGATAAGCCTCAATCCCCCACCCTTCGGGCTTACTGGACAGGCTGGAAGGCGTCGGACTATCTGGACCTGTCAGCGTCGAAGCAGACTGCCTACCGGATCGCCTGGAACCGGTTGGAGCCGTTGGCGGCGTACCGCATGGATGAGCTGACTATCGACATGCTCCAGCGCCGCATCAACGACGCCGTCAGCACCTACTACCCGGCGCGGGATATGAAAACGGTACTGTCCCACCTCTTTACCCGCGCGGTGGCAGAGGGGACCGCGCGGACAAATCTGGCTGAGTATATCCGCCTGCCCTCCTTGGAGGAGAAGGAAATACACCCCTTTACCGAAGACGAGATACGCGCGCTCTGGACGGCGTACAGCGCCGGCGACACCTTCGTTGGGTATATCCTGCTGATGATCTACTCCGGCATGATGCCGGGCGAGCTTTTCAGGCTCAAGAAGGACATGATCAACTGGGGTGCCCACGAGATTCGCGGCTGCGGACTGAAAACAAAAAAGCGTCGGGAAACCCCCATAGTATTCCCCGCCATGATCGAGCCCGTCCTGCGTGACCTGACCGAGTCCAGCAAATCCCGGATGGAGTACGTCCTGTGCATGAACCGGGACAGCTTTTACGACCGCTTCCATGAGGCACTGACCCGCACCGGCGTGCCGGACCGCGCCCCCTACTCCTGCCGGCATACTACCGCCACGGCCCTGGCTATGTTCAACAGTCAGCCCAGCGTCATCCAGGAGGTTATGCGCCACTCCAAATTTGCCACCACCCAGAGATACATCCACCCGACAAACGAATCCGTCCACGCCGCTGTGGATTTACTGGGAATGACCTCAAAAGCAAACGAAAGCTCTGCCGAAGTACGGCAGAACCGCGGCGGAGATTGTTAACTATAATGTTAACTATAGAGCTGATTTTGGGGTAACAGAATAAACCATAACGAATCATTTTAAACCCGCGCGCAAAGTATCCCCCGCTGAGCGATTTCATAACAAAAAGAGCCCGAAACCTGCGATTTTTCGCAATTTCAGGCTCTTTTTTACGCGGAAGGAGGGATTTGAACCCTCGCACGCGGTTTAGACGTCTACTCCCTTAGCAGGGGAGCCCCTTCGGCCACTTGGGTACTTCCGCATTTATTTGGTTTTTGCCACTCTCTCCCCCACAGACCTCCGTGCCACGGGAGCCTGTGGCGGAGAGAGTGGGATTCGAACCCACGGGCGGTTGCCCGCCGACGGTTTTCAAGACCGCTCCGTTATAACCACTTCGGTATCTCTCCAATTCAGTGCCATGATATATTAACACATTCCTTTAGCTTTGTCAATCGAATTTGCAAAACATTTTACGTATTTTTTGTGCCATTTCTTCACTTGACTAACATGCTAACACATAATATAATGTTGTTACTCCAAAATGCGGAATTTTGGGACATTTCGTGCCGCCGCGCGGCGGCAGGCAAATCACAGCAAATGAGGTATCTTCATGTCCGACGCCCGTTTTTCCTCCGCCCTTGACGGGATCTTCACAAAGCTCCGGGAGATCTACACCTCCAGGGGCTACACGCGCTACCGTGTGGGCAGGTTCGAGGAGTACGACCTTTACGCCAAAAACCGTTCCTTCATCACGGGAAGCTCCATACTCACCTTCACCGACACCGACGGGCGGCTCATGGCGCTGAAGCCCGACGTGACGCTCTCGGTCATCAAAAATACCGCCCCTTCCCGGGGGCTCAGAAAGGTATACTACTGCGAGAGCGTCTACCGCGCCGCCGACCCCTCCTCCGGCTTTTCCGAAATACAGCAGGCGGGGCTTGAGTGCATCGGGAGCCTCACACTTTTTGACGTGTGCGAGGTCATCGAGCTGGCGGCAGGCAGTCTTTCCGCGCTCTCCGAAAGGTATATGCTGGACCTCTCCCATCTGGGGCTCCTGGACGGCTTTTTGGAGGACAACGGCGTCCCCGCCCATATCCGCCCGGAGCTTCTTCGGCTGGCGGAGGAGAAAAACTCCCACGAGGCCCTGGCGCTGGCGGAAAAAAACGGCGTCCCGCTGTATGTCATGGACGCCTTCAACACCATGATACATCTTCGCGCGCCCCTGGAGGACGCGGTTCGGCGGCTGTCCTCACTGCCCCTGGGCGAGATGGCGGCGGAGGCGCTTTCGGAGCTTGCCAGAGTCGCCGTGGCGCTCAGGGGCGTGGAGGGCATATACCTGGACCTCTCCCTGCGCTGTGATGGGCGGTACTACAACGGCATTGTCATGCGGGGCTATATCCCCGACGTGCCCTCCCCCGTGCTCTCCGGCGGCAGGTACGACGGGCTCACGAAAAGGCTCCACCGGGACGCCGGCGCCATGGGCTTTGCCGTATATTTAAACCTCCTGGAGCGCCTTGTCCCCGAGCCCGACGGCACGGACGCGGATATCCTCATCCTCCACGACGGCTCGGACCCGGAGGGTCTTTTGCGCGCCGTGCGCGCTCTCACCGCCGATGGGAAGCGCGTCAGGACCGACACGGCGGCGCCGGAGGGATTCCGCTTCGAAAGGCTCCTGCGCTATGAAGGAGGTGAACTCCGTGAGTGACATACTCAACGTCGCCCTCCCCAAGGGGAGGCTCGGCGACAAGGTATACGCCCTCTTTGAGCGGGCGGGGTACGGCTGTCCGGAGCTTCTGGAGCCCGGCAGGAAGCTGATATTCGAATCCGCGGAAAACGGTGTCCGGTACTTCTTCGTGAAGCCCTCGGACGTTGCCATATACGTGGAGCGGGGCGCCGCCGACGTGGGCGTCGCCGGCAAGGACATACTTCTTGAGTACACGCCGCAGGTTTACGAGCTGCTGGATTTCGGCATAGGAAAATGCAAAATGTGCGTGTGCGGACGGCCCGACTTCCGCGACGCCCCGGCAAGGACGCTTCGAGTCGCCACAAAATTCACAAAGATCGCCCGGGACTACTACGCGGGGCTTGGCAGGCAAATCGACATGATACACTTAAACGGCTCGATAGAGCTCGCCCCCATTCTGGGGCTTTCCGACGTGATAGTGGACATAGTTGAAACAGGCGCCACGCTTCGGGAAAACGGTCTTGCCGTGCTCTCACAGGTGTGCGACATCTCGGCGCGGCTCATCGCCAACCGGGTCAGCAGTAAATTCAAATACGAGGCCGTCACCCAGCTTACGAGGCGGCTTTCCCAGGTGACAGAGGTGAAATGATGATAAAGCTCATGACATTGGGGCAGGTCCCCGACAGCGAGATATTCGCAAGGGCCCAGGAGACCTGGGACGTTTCCGCGCCGGTGGCGGAGATACTTAAAAACGTGCGGGAGCGCGGCGACGCCGCTCTGCGGGAATACTGCGACAAATTTGACGGCGGCGCGCCGGAGTCCCTGGAGGCGGCAGCCGAGGAGATCGACGGGGCGGTGGCGTCCCTTGACCCTGAATTTATCCGCGTGATGCGCAGCGCCGCGGCAAACATCGCGGATTTCCACGAAAAGCAGCTCCGCCGGGGCTACACAACGAATCCCCGCCCCGGTGTGACGCTGGGGCAGAGGGTACACCCCATCGAGAAGGTGGGCATATATGTCCCCGGAGGCACCGCGCCGCTCTTTTCCAGCGTGCTCATGGGCGTGGTCCCCGCGAAGATCGCTGGGTGCCGCGAGATCGCCGTCGTCACCCCCGCCAAGGGCGGAGCTGTGGCGCCGGAGATACTGGCGGCGGCGAAAATCGGCGGCGCGGACCGCGTATTCAAGATAGGCGGCGCCCAGGCGGTGGCGGCGCTGGCATACGGAACCGAGAGCGTCCCGCGTGTGGACAAGATACTTGGTCCCGGCAACGCCTACGTCGCCGAGGCAAAGCGTCAGGTTTTCGGGAAGGTCGCCATCGACATGATAGCGGGCCCCAGCGAGATACTCATCCTCGCCGACAAAACGGCGGACCCGGAATTTGTGGCGGCGGACCTGCTGAGCCAGGCGGAGCACGACAAAAACGCCTCCGCCGTGCTGGTCACGGACTGCGTCGAGCTGGCAAGCGCCGTTCGTGACGAGCTGGAGCGCCAGATACCCCTGCTCCCCCGCCGGGAGATCGCCAGGGCGTCCGTTGACCGCAACGGAAGGATAATCGTCACCGACGACCTGGGAAAGGCAATAGACGTGGCGAACCGCATAGCGCCGGAGCACATGGAGATTTACACGGAAAACCCCATGGCGTACCTGGAGAAGGTCACCAACGCCGGGTCAGTGTTCGTGGGCGGCGCGACGCCGGAACCAGTTGGGGACTATTACGCCGGCTGTAACCACACCCTGCCCACCGGCGGCACCGCCCGCTTCTCCTCGCCCCTGAGCGTGGACGATTTCGTGAAAAAATCCCAGTACCTCTTCTACGAGCCCTCCGCCCTTCTGCGGGAGGGCGCCGACATAGCGTATTTTGCCCACAGGGAGGGTCTGGACGGACACGCCGGGAGCGTGGAGAGAAGGCTTGAGAGGTGGGGCAAATGAGCCGCTTCCGCTCCTCCAGGTTCGGCGGCATCGAGGTCTACGTTCCGGGCGAACAGCCACGGGACAAAAAATACATCAAGCTCAACACCAACGAATCCCCCTATCCCCCCTCCCCCGCCGTCCTCAGCGCCGCCGGCGGCGCGGCGGGGAGCCTCAACCTCTACTGCGACCCCACGGCGCGGAGACTGCGCGCGGCGGCGGCGGAGGTGTTCGGCGTGGAGCCGGAGTGCGTACTGCCGGTAAACGGCTCTGACGAGATACTTGATTTTGCCTTTATGGCGTTTTGCGACAGCAGTACCGCCGTGGCATACCCAGAGACAAGCTACGGCTTCTACCCCGTCCTCGCGGGGCTCCACGGCATTAAAAAGCGGGAAATACCGCTGAAAAAGGACTTTTCCATCGACTGCCGCGACTATCTGGGGCTGGGCTGTACAATCGTTATCGCCAACCCCAACGCCCCCACGGGGCTGGCGCTGGGGCTTGGGGATATTGAAAAAATCCTGCGCTCCAACCCGGACAACGTGGTGGTCATCGACGAGGCGTATGTGGATTTCGGCGCGGAGAGCACCATACCGCTCACAAAGCGCTATGGAAACCTGCTGGTGACCCGCACCTTCTCCAAGTCCCACTCCCTCGCGGGAGCCAGGCTTGGGTTCGGCGTCGCCTGTCCCGAGCTTATAGCGGACCTCACCGCCATAAAGGACTGCACCAACCCCTACAACGTAAACGCCATGACCCAGGCGGCGGGGGTCGCGGCCTTTGAGGACAACGGGATATATATGTCAAACTGCCGCGCCGTGGCGGAGACGCGCGACAAAACCGCGTTGGAGCTTCGCGCTCTTGGCTTTGAGCTCACGGACTCCAAGGCAAACTTCCTTTTCCTCCGCCATCCCGCCGTCTCCGGCAGGGAGCTGTACGCGCGTCTGCGGGAGAAGGGCATACTTGTGCGGCATTTTTCAAAGCCGTCCATCGAGGACTACAACAGGGTGACCGTCGGATCTCCAGAAGAGATGGAGGCGTTCATAAGCGCTGTAAAGGAGGTACTTCATGAGAAGGGCTGAAATCGAAAGGACCACCGGCGAGACGCGTATCTCACTGTGCCTTGAGCCGGACGGCTCGGGAAAATACGACATCCGCACCGGCGTGGGGTTCCTCGACCACATGCTGGCGCTGCTGGCGGTACACGGGCGCTTTGACCTGACGGTGGAGTGCTCCGGCGACACGCAGGTGGACGACCACCACAGCGTTGAGGACATCGGAATATGCCTGGGGCGGGCGTTCAGGGAGGCTCTGGGCGACAGGGCGGGTATCTGCCGGTACGCCGACGCCACGGTGCCCATGGACGAGGCGCTGGTGCTGTGCGCCGTGGACATATCCGGCAGGGGCTTCCTCGGCTTCGATCTGCCCATTCCCGCCCAGAAGATTGGGACCTTTGACACCGAGCTCGTGGAGGAATTTTTCGCCGCATTTGTCAGGGAATCGGGCGTCACCCTCCACATAAAATACCTCGCCGGACGCAACTCGCACCACATTGTTGAGGGCGCGTTCAAGGCATTCGCCCGCGCCATGAGGGCGGCTGTCAGGATCGACCCGGAGCTCTCCGGCGCCGTCCCGTCCTCGAAGGGCGTGCTATGACGGGGATCATCGACTACGGCGTCGGGAACCTCTTTTCCCTGCGCAGCTCCCTCGCCGCCATCGGGGAGGAGTGCGTCGTCTCAGGCGACGCGAGGGAGATACGTAGTGCCGACAGGCTCATACTCCCGGGCGTTGGCGCCTTTGAGGACGCGGCGAAAAAGCTCAGGGACACGGGGCTTTTTGACCTGGTCATTGAGGAGGCGCGCGCCGGAAAGCCGCTGATGGGCATATGCCTTGGAATGCAGCTCCTCTTTGAAAAAAGCCTTGAGTACGGCGAGCACGCGGGGCTGGGGCTCATACCCGGCACGGTCGTCCCCATCGCGGAATATATAGCCCCTGATCTCAAGATACCCCACATCGGCTGGAACGCCCTGAGCTTCCGGCACGGCTCACCAATATATTCCGGCGTACCCGAGGGCTCCCACGTCTATTTCGTCCACTCCTACCACGCCTCGGGGTGCGACGGCTTCATCACCGCCGTAACGGAGTACGGCGGCACGCTGACGGCGTCGGTCCAGCGGGAAAACGTGGTGGGGTGCCAGTTCCACCCGGAGAAAAGCGGTCCCGTGGGGCTTGCTATACTCAGGAATTTCACGAAAATGTGAGGTGTACCCATGAAGATATTTCCCGCCGTTGACCTCTACGACGGCAAGGCAGTGCGCCTCCGGCGAGGCGAATATGACAAGATGACCGTATACTCCGATGACCCGGCGGAGAAGGCGGCGGAGTTTCGGGACAAGGGCGCGGAATACCTGCACCTGGTGGACCTGGAGGGCGCGCGGGACGGGGTGAGCCGCAATTTTTCCGCTGCCGCCGCCATCGCCCGGCTTCCCGGCATCAAGGCGGAGCTGGGCGGCGGGATACGCGACGAGGACGCGATAAAGCGCGCCCTGGACGCGGGATTTTTCCGGGTGATACTCGGCACCTCCGCCATTGAAAGCTTTGATTTTCTCATCAAAATGACAGAAAAATACGGTGATTCGATAGCCGTCGGCGCGGACGCCCGGGACGGGGTCGTGGCTGTACGCGGCTGGCTCGAGTCAAGCGGCGTGGAGATCTTCGACTTTATCTCCCGGCTTGAAACAGTGGGCATCAAGACCGCCATATGTACCGACATTTCCACCGACGGCGCTATGTCCGGCACCAACACGGGACTTTTCAAAAGGCTCGCCGAAAGCTCCCGCATGGACATAATCGCCTCCGGCGGGGTCACCACCCTTGAGGACGTCAAAGCCCTTCGTAAAACCGGCGTACGCGGCGCGATAATCGGCAGGGCTCTGTACGACGGGACCATCGACCTCTCCCGTGCCATTGAGGTGGCGGAATGATAACAAAACGTATCATTCCCTGCCTGGACGTGCGGGACGGCAGGGTCGTCAAGGGCGTGAATTTCGGGGGCATACGCGACGTGAGCTCCCCGGTGGAGCTGGCGAAATACTACTCCGATTCCGGCGCGGACGAGCTGGTCTTCTACGACATAACCGCCTCCGCCGAGGGGCGCGGGCTCTTTACCGACATACTGACCAGCGTCGCCTCCCAAATTTTCATTCCCCTCACCGTGGGCGGAGGCATAAACACGCTGGAGGACTTCGACAGGGTCCTCAAATGCGGCGCCGACAAGGTGTCGGTGAACTCCGGCGCCATACGCGACCCCTCGCTCATCGGGCGCGCGGCAAGGCGCTACGGCGACCAGTGCGTGGTCATATCCGCCGACGTCAAGCGCGTAAACGGCGTCTTTACCGTCTTCGCCCGCGGCGGCAGGGACAACACGGGGCTTGAGGCCATTGAGTGGCTGCGCCGCTGTACCGGCGAGGGCGCGGGCGAGGTCGTCCTCAACTCCATCGACACCGACGGCGTGCGGAGAGGCTTCGACATTGAAATGCTCCGCGCCGTCTCCGACGCCGTGAGCGTCCCGGTGATAGCCTCCGGCGGCGCCGGGAGCGTGCAGGACTTTGTTACGCTTTTCAAGACCCTCCCCCGCGTGGACGCCGGCCTTGCCGCCTCCATACTCCACTTCGGCGACACCACAGTCGCCGACATAAAAAAAGCCCTCCGGGACGAGGGTATTACAGTGAGGTTATCTTATCCAAAAAGGGCTGCGCCCTTTTTGGATAAAGGGGAAACGTGCGGGAAAAATTTATGAATTTTGCGAAATTCATAAATTTTTCCCTGCCGTCACGCTGCGCGCGCCGCCGTAGGCGGCACACTTGCGTGACAAAAGGAAATTTTTCCGACGTACATGCCGCCGGAAAAATATTTGATTTTGAGTTATTTGACAGACTGAAGTGAGGTTATGATACCTATGGTGAACATTGACGAGCTGAAATTTGATGAAAACGGGCTGATACCCGCCATAGTTGTGGATACTGAGTCCAAAAAGGTGCTGACACTGGCGTACATGAACAGGGAGAGCCTGGGTATCTCCATGGAAAAGGGGCTGACCTGCTTCTGGTCCCGCTCCCGCAGGACGCTCTGGCTCAAGGGGGAGACCTCCGGCAATTATCAGCACATCGTCTCCATCACCGCTGACTGCGACAGGGACGCGCTGGTGGTGGAGGTCCGCAAGGACGGTCCCGCCTGCCACCTGGGTACGGACTCCTGCTTCACCGCGCCGGTCTATGACAGCGGCGCTCCGGAGGAGTTCACCTATCGGGGGCTCTATGAGCTCCTTCAGGGCCGCAAGGCCTCCCCAAAGGAGGGCAGCTACACCAGCTACCTTTTTGACAAGGGAATTGACAAAATATTAAAGAAGGTGGGCGAGGAGTCCACCGAGGTGATAATCGCCGGAAAAGCCGGGGACAAGCGGGAGACCGTCTACGAGCTTGCGGACCTTGCCTACCACGCCACGGTCCTCATGGTGGAGATGGGCATAACCCCCGAGGAGCTAAAAGCGGAGCTCGCCTCCCGCCACGTCATCGACAAAAAGGTGAAGCAGGAAAAGATGACATAGCCTGCAAAAAAAGGCGAAGCCTTTTTTTGCAAAGGGGAACGTGCGGAAACGTCCTCTCGAATTCTGCGGAATTCGAGAGGACGTTTCCTGCTGTCGCGCGGCGCGCGCCGCCGTCGTCGCTGAAGCCGCTTAACCTCGCCCCGCCGCAAGCAGCAGGGCTCAGGCGCAGGCTTCGCTCCTCCTCTCCCCACGCAATCATGATTGCGTGGGGACCCCATATGTCACACACTTGCGCGACATAAGGAGATTTTTCCGACGTACATGCCGCCGGAAAAATATTGAATTTTTAAGATTAAAGCGGGCGCCGGAGGCGCCCGCTTTGGGGTTATTTTTTGCTGAATTTGCTCAGGGTCACGTCGTCATCGTCGTAGGTGACGGTGAGGGCGGGGTCGTTGGAGCACAGGTGGAGCATGAGGCGGAAGACGTCCTGGGGGTCGGCGTTCAGGAGCTCGGCGATCTCCGGGGCGGTCATCGCCCTGCCGGTCTTCAAAAGCAGCTCGCGGGCGCGGTTCTTCACCTCTATGAGGACGCCGGCGCACTTCTTGCCGTACTCCACGGCGGGCTGATGGTAGGCGTTGATATTGATGAGGGCGGCGTAAATGCCCACGGCGCGCTCCCAGATGGCGATGAGCTGGCCCACGTTGTAGGCGGAGACGCAGGGGACGGTGACGGTCATCGTCTTCTTCCCGTGGTCCTCCAGATTCTTCTTGGTGCCCAGCATGAAGGCGTTCAGGTAGTCGCCGGAGGTGGAGTCCTCACCCACGCACACTGACTCCCCAGCCCTGTCCTTCAGGACCTGGACGAATATCACAAAGATGTTGGCAGGACCGCCCACGAGCTGCTGGACGTAGGAGTGCTGGTCGGAGGTGCCCTTGTTGCCCATTACGGCAAGGCCCTGGTTGACCTTGTTGCCGTCCAAATCCAGCTCCTTGCCCAGAGACTCCATCACCAGCTGCTGGAGGTACTTTGCCAGCAGGTCCAGGCTGTCCTTATAGGGCAGTACCACCTGGGTGACGCCGCCCTTGCCGCCGGACATACGGTACCAGGCAAGCGCCATTATGGCGGAGGGGTTTTCCAGAATGTTGGGCTCTCTGCCCAGCTCGTCGCAGTCCGCGGCGCCCCGGAGGAAGGAGTCGATGTCTATGCCCTGGAGGGCAAGGGGCAAAAGCCCCACGGCGGACATGACGGAGGTGCGTCCGCCCACCCAGTCCCACATGGGGAACCTGTCGAGCCAGCCCTCGGATACCGCCACCTTGTCAAGCTTGGAGTCCACGCCGGTGACTGTGACGGTGTGCTTTGCGAAGCTCAGCCCGTGGCTCTCATAGAACGCCTTTGCCTCCACCATGCAGTTCCTCGTCTCGATTGTGCCGCCGGACTTGGAGATTATGACGGTAAGCGTCTCGTCCAGCTCCGGCTCCACGGCGCGGAACACCGCGTCCATTCCGGCGGGGTCGGTGTTGTCCAAAAAGTAGAGCTTCATCTTGTCCTCGGGTGTCCCCAGCGCCTTGCTGACGAACAGGGGCCCCAAAGACGAGCCGCCGATGCCGCCCACCATCACGTTCCTCATGACGCCGCCCTTCTCGCCGCAGACCTTACCGGAGTGGACGTCCGCCACGAACGCCTTGATGTGGGCAAGTGTGTCGGTTATCTCCTTAGTCAGCTCCTTTGTGGGGGCGAGCTTCGGGGCGCGCAGCCAGTAGTGGCCCACCATGCGCTCCTCGTCGGGGTTGGCTATCGCGCCGCCCTCCAACTCGTGCATGGCGCGCATGGCGGTGTTCATCTTCTTCTCCATGGAGAAGATGTACTCCGGGTCCATGCCCATGCCGCCCCACTCCATCATGAGCTTTGTCTTGGGGGAATAGAGAACGGTGTTGCTGTACATTGTCCAATCGTCCATATTAAATCAGCTCCTTATAAAAATTGTAAAAGGTTACAGACCTTCGTATATATCCAGCCGCCGGCTTTCCTTTGTGTCAGCCAGAAGCCTGTCAGCGGCGCTCTTGTAGTCCGAGAAGCGCTCCTCCCGGAAATCCGCCGGCTTTACGCGCCAGCGCCAGTTGCCGCCGGTGGTGCCGGGGGTGTTCATCCGCGCCTCGTTCCCCAGTCCGCACACGTCCTGGAGCTGGAGTATCACCACGTCGGCTGAGGAGGCGAACAGATTTTTGCGCATCCTCCTTGCCGCCAGCACGGGCTTTTCATTTGGATACCTGTTGGCGGCGTAGCCTACCAGCGTCTCATTGTCATGGGTGCCGGAGTACGCCACCTTGTCCTTCTGGGGCCAATAGCCGTACACCGGGTCGAACTGGTACTGCATTATATCCGTCCCGGGGAATCCGCAGCGGGAGAGAAGCGCCCGGATAGCTGGGGTTATGGCGCCCAGGTCCTCCGCCAGGAAGGGCAGAGGCCCGAATTTGTCGTATGCCGCCTTGAAGAGCTTTATGCCCGGTCCGAAGCGCCACTGCCCGTCGGCGGGGCCCTTCCCAGCCGGTATCGCCCAGCAGGACTCGAAGCCCATGAAGTGGTCAAGGCGCACGTAGTCGTAAAGGTCCAGCATCCGCTTGAAGCGGCGCAGCCACCAGGCGTAGCCGTCCTTCTCCATAACGTCCCAGTTGTACAGCGGGTTGCCCCAGACCTGTCCCTCGTCGTTCCACGCGGGGGGCACACCGGCGATGAAAACGGCGTTCCCGTCCCCGTCCACGGTGAATTGCTCGGGATTTGCCCACACGTCGGCGGAGTCGGCGGAGACGTACATGGGTATGTCGCCTATTATCTTTATCCCCCTGGAGTTGGCGTATGCGCGAAGCTCGTGCCACTCGGTGTCGAACTGGAACTGGCAGAACTC
This sequence comes from uncultured Oscillospiraceae bacterium, assembly GCA_947627285.1. Lineage (GTDB taxonomy): Bacteria > Bacillota > Clostridia > Oscillospirales > Oscillospiraceae > RUG626. Next base: position 16,633 of record CANQVL010000002.1, on the reverse strand, counting down.
CTGGAAGTCCCGCTCCGCCGCAAGCTCGGAGTCTCCGTCGCATATCCCGCTTTTAAAGCGCCTGTACTCCCGGGGCCACTGGGTAAAGGGCTTGCCGCCGAAGCGCTTTTTAAGGGCGGCGTAGGAGCACCAGGCCTCCAGCCAGTGGGCGTTTTCCGTTTTGAACCGCTCATATGCCTCGTCGGGAACGAACTCGTCAAACATATGGCGCAGTGTACTGCCCTTGAAGCGGCAGAAATCCAGGTTCCCTGCAAATGCCGACGGCCCGGCGTAGGGTGACCCGTGCTCGTCTGTGGGGTTCAGCGGCAGGAGCTGCCAGTATTTCTGACCGGTTTTGTAAAGGAAGTTGACAAATTCCTCGCCGTCGGACCGGAGCTCCACCTTGTCGGCGCTGCGGGCGACGCTGGTGATATGCGCCAAAATCCCCGCCCCGCGCTCCATGGGGAGCCCCAGGCGGACCCTTTTGTGGAAGTGGAGTATGGCGGAGCCCAGCGACCACAGGACCACGCGGACCTTCCCGTCGCGAAGCTCGAATTTTGTGCCGCCCAATATGTCGGTGACGTCCTCTCCGTGGGAGTCGATGGTCACCTCCCGGGAGCGGCTCCCCCGGTTCACAAGAACGGCGATGCCCTCGCCCTCCCAGTCGCGGTAGAAGCCGAACACGTCGTCTCCGAAGCAGAACGGGGAAAAGTCCGCGCCGGCAAGTTCGGGAAAGGCGCGGCGGAGGTTTATGGCGTTGCGGTAGATGGTATAGCAGTCCCTGTCCTCCCTGCCCCAGGGGTAGGTCCCCCGGTTGAAGGGGTCGGCGTAGCCCTCCATGCCCGCCTCGTCGCCGTAATAGACGCAGGGCACGCCGGGGAGCGTCATTTGCAGCAGCGCCATAAGCCACAGCTTCCCCTTGGCAAGCCCGCGCTGGGAGTCGGAGAGGCGGTAGCTCTTCTTCTGCTCCTCGCTGAGCTGTTCCGGTCTCGGCGCGCCTCCCAGGGCGGTGAGTACCCTCGCCCTGTCGTGACTGCCCATGAGGTTGAAGGAGGCATTGAAATTTTCCGGCGGGTAGTTCTCCTTGAGGCTCCACATCGTCTCGTTCAGCGCCCAGGCGGGGACGTCGCCCAGAAGGTAGTAAAGTACGGCGTAGCGCACGGGGTAGTTCATCACGCAGTCAAGCTCCGTACCCAGGAAGTACCGCCTCAGCTCGCCGTAGGCGACCTTGTTGGAGGCGTCCTCCCATACCTCGCCCATGAGGAGCCCCTCGCCGCCCTTTTCGGCGACGACGGCTGTCTTTATGTCCTCAATGAAGTCGTCGGGGAGCTCGTCCGCCACGTCCAGCCTCCAGCCCTTTGCGCCCAGGCGGAGCCAGTGGCGCACCACGCTGTCGGTGTCGCCGGCGATGTAACTCTTGAAATCCGGGTCGTGCTCCTCCACGTCCGGGAGCTCGTCGTTGCCCCACCAGCACTCGTAGCGGTTGGGGAAATCGTAAAAGCGGAACCAGCTATAATATCTCGAAGCCGGTCCCTGGCAGGCGCCGGGGTCCGGGTAGTTTCCGAATTTGTTGAAATATTTGCTGTCACAGCCGGTGTGGTTGAAAACGCCGTCAAGGATCAGGGAGATTCCCCGCTCCTCCGCCGCGCGGCACAGGCTGACAAACTTCTCCTCGTCCCCCAGCATGGGGTCCACCTTGCGGTAGTCGCCGGTGTCGTAGCGGTGGTTGCTGACGGCCTCGAAGATGGGGTTTAAGTATATGGCGGTGATCCCCAGCCCCTTCAGATAGTCCAGCTTCTCCTCGATGCCGGAGAGGGTGCCGCCGTAAAACTCCCAGACGCTTATGCGCCCGTCGCGCATACGCTTGTAGCTCACGGGGGTGTTCCAATCCTCCACCAGCGCCTTCGGCGTCCCGTTCCTGGGCTTGGAGAGCGCCTTCATGGCGTTCTCCCGCCAGTCCTCGCCCCGGAAAAAGCGGTCGGGGAATATCTGATAGCATATGGCGTTCTTGTACCAGTCGGGGACGGCGCGCGGCACGTAGGCGGTTATCTGGTACTCGGGGCACTGACCGTCGTACATTTGCCCTATGCCTCCCACACTTCCCTGGCGCGGTCCGTACCAGCGCACGGCGCCGCCGGGGTAGTGGAGGATAAAGGAGTACCAGTGGATGTCCGCTGTCTCCGGTGTGACGGTGACGTAAAAGTGCCCGCCGTCACGGTCCATGGTGTAATATCTGTCCTCTTTTTTGTCCACACGCACCTTCAGCTCAGCCCATTCGGGCTCGCCGTCCCAGGTGTCGATGGAAATGGAAACAGCGCCGCCGAGGGCGACAGCGCCAAAGGGGTAACGGAATTTAAGCTCTCGGGAGTCGTGGTAAGCTCTCATACGGTCGGTTGTCCTTTAATGAATGGAATGCCGGGGATCTCTCCCCCTGCCGGTTTCCCGGCGTCTCCCCCTCAGGGGAAAACGGGGCGGCGGTGTGCCGCCCCATTCATTTGATTTTGTCGGAGTTTTACTCCTCCTCCGCCTCGTCCGGCTCGCCCTTTTTCTTTACCCAGGGCTCTATCTCCGGATGGGTGCGCTGGTACATCTCCAGATACTCCTGGGCGGCGCGGTTCCAGCTGAAATCGGCTGCCATGGCGTTATCCTGGAGCTTGCTCCACGCCTCCTTGTCGGTCCAGAAGACCTCGCAGGCGTTGAAGATGGTGAAAAGCATCTCGTGGGCGTTGTAGTTGGCGAAGGAGAAGCCGGTGCCCTCGCCGGTGAACTGGTTGTAGGGCGTCACGGAGTCCTTAAGGCCCCCTGTCTCACGGACCACGGGAAGGGTGCCGTAGCGCATGGCTATCATCTGGGAAAGTCCGCAGGGCTCAAAGAGGCTGGGCATGAGCAGGATGTCCGCGCCGGCGTACATCCTGTGGCTCAGCGCCTCGTCAAAGCGTATGCAGGCGGCACAGCTTCCGCCGCGCTCCCAGGCGTAGTAGCTGAGCATGTCCTCATACTGCTTGTCCCCTGTGCCCAGGACGGCGATCTGTACGGAGCGGTCAAGCATCTCGCCGATGACGCGCTGGACAAGGTCCATGCCCTTCTGCTCGGTGAGGCGCCCTATCATAACCACAAGCGGGCGGTCGGGATCGACCTCGAGCCCCAGCTCCTTTTGAAGCTCCGCCTTGCACTTTGCCTTGCCGGAGCGGTCCTTGGCGTCGTAATTGAAGGGTATCATGGGGTCTGTGGCAGGGTTCCAGTCCACCACGTCGATGCCGTTCATTATGCCGTAGAGGATACTGGCGCGGTCGCGGAATATGCCGTCCATCTTCTCGCCGAAGAAGGGCGTCTTGATCTCCTCGGCGTAGGTCTTGGAGACGGTGCTGAGGATGTCGGAGTAAAGCAGCGCGCCCTTCATGTAATTTATACTGCGCTCGTCGGAGCGGAGCTGTGAGGCCGCCGCCGGGATCCCCCAGAGCCCCAGGACGTCGCCCAGGACCATGTCGCTCATCTGCCCCTGGAACTTCAGATTGTGGACGGAGAACACCGTCTTCACGTTCTCATAGAGCGGCAGGCCCTGATAGAACTCCCGAAGGAACACGGGGGCAAGGGCGGTGTGCCAGTCGTTGCAGTGGAGAACGTCGCACTTGAAATCGGGCAGGTACTGGAGGCACTCGACGATGGCCTTGGAGAAATACGCTATCCTCTCGCCGTCGTCAAAGTAGCCGTAGGCGCGCTCACGGTTGAAGTAATACTCGTTGTCAACGAAATAGTACACAACGCCCTTGTGGGTGAGCTTCTCAATGCCGCAGTAGACGTTGCGCCAGCCCAGGGACACGTAAAAGTCCGTCACGTGGGTCATTTTGGACTTGTATTCCTCTGGTATGGTCATGAACTTGGGGATTATGACGCGGCACTCGCACCCCGCCTCCTTGAGGGCCTGGGGGAGCGAACCGCCCACGTCGCCGAGGCCGCCGGTCTTCATAAAGGGAACGGCCTCAAAGGCGGCGAAAAGAACACGCAATTTTCTCCTCATTTTTTCCTCCTTTTGCAAAATAGACGCGGCTTTGCCGCCTGTCCCGCCCCGTCCCTCCCCCATTGGCGGGGAGGGACGGAGGCGGTCATTTTGTTGTCAGCTCTTGATGAAGGTGGTGTCTCCGGTGCCCTTGATCACGGTACCCGCCTTGACGGTCTGGGATTTGTCCAGGATCACGTTCTCCACCACGGCGCCGTCCTCGATGACGCAGCGCTGCATGATGATGGAGTTTTTCACCTTCGCGCCCTTGCCCACCTTGACCTCCCGGAAGAGGATGGAGTGGTCCACCTCGCCCTGGATGAGGGAGCCGTCGGACACCATGGAGTTGCGGACCTTCGCGCCCTCCAGATACTTGGCGGGTGACGCCTCAGAGGCCTTTGTCGCCAGGGGGCGCTCACGGCTGAAGAGCTCCTTCGCCACGTCCAGGTTCAGAACCTCCATGGAATACTCAAAGTAGTCGCGGCTGGTGAACATCTGGCGGGCGTAGCCCTCGTACTTATATGCGCGGATGTCCATCTTGTCCAGGTCGCCCTCTATCGCCTCGAAGAAATCGAGGTAATCTATGGCGGCGTACCACTCAAGTATCTTCATGAGGAGGTCGCGGGAGATGACAAAGGTGTCCAGCACCGCGTCCTCGTACTTTTTGGGGTTAGGCTTAAAGCCCACCACCCTGCCGTTTTCCACGGTCACGCCCAAACGGTGGGTCTCGTCACGGTCGGCGGTGTTGTAGACCATGGTGATGTCCGCGCCGGACTTTATGTGCTCCATTATGAGGGGGCGGTAGTCCATGTGGCTGATGACATTGGCCGCGGTAACAAGTATGTAGGGCGCCGGGCTGCGCTCAAGGTAGATGGTGTTGCGGCGGATGTCGCGCAGGAGGAAGTGGCTGTTCTCGCTGTGTACGCCGAAAACTGAGCCCGGCAGGACGAAAAGTCCGCCGTTCTTGCGGTCTAAGTCCCATGCCTTGCCCGCGCCCACATGGTCAATGATGGAGCGGTATTTGTAGGGGGTGATGAGGCCGATGGTGTTGATCCCGGAGTTTACCATGTTGGAAAGGGGGAAATCCACGACCCTGTAGTTGCCGCCGTAAGGGAGCGAACCGATGGTGCGGTCCTCCGTGAGCTCGCCCATGTCCTTTGTCTCAAAGTTGGCGGCGATAAGTCCGATAACTCTATCCATTATTCACACCCTCCTTATTCAACTACCGCGTTGTCGCCGACGACGGCGATGGCAACATCCTTATCGGCGCTGCCGAACACGGCCTTTGCCTTTATGACGGCGCCCTCGCCAACGATGGCGCGGGTGACCTTGGCGCCCTTCTCAACGGTGACGTTGGGGAGAAGTATGGAGTCCACCACCTCGGCGCCCTCCTCGACGGTGCTGCCCTTGGAGATGATGGAGTGCTCCACCTTGCCGAGGATAATGGAGCCGTTCGCCACGAACGCCCTGTCCACGGAGCCCTTGGGTCCCACATAATGGGGCGGCAGCGAGTCGTCCTGGGTGAGCACGGGGAAGTCCTTGCTCATCAGGTCGAACTGGGGCTCTGCCTCCAGAAGGTCCATGCTCGTCTCGTGGAAGGTGGGTATGGTCCCCACGTCCTTCCAGAAGCCCTCGAAGCGGTGTACAAAAAGGCGCTTGCCCTGGGCAAGAAGCGTGGGTATTATGTTCTTGCCGAAGTCGTGCTCGGAGTCGGCGTCACGGGAGTCGGCGATGAGCGAATCCTCCAGCACCTTCTTGGAGAATATGTAGATGCCCATGGACGCCAGATTGGACTTGGGCTTTGCCGGCTTCTCCTCAAAGTCGTAGATCTTGCCGGTCTCGTCGGCGGCAAGAATACCAAGGCGCGGCGCCTCCTCCCAGGGAACGGTCATCACGGCGATGGTCAGGTCCGCGTTGTTCTCGATGTGTGTGCGGAGCATCTTCCGGTAGTCCATGCGGTAGATGTGGTCGCCGGATAGGATGATGACGTAATCCGGGTCGTAGAGGTTGATGTAATCCAGATTTTGATAGATTGCGTCGGCTGTGCCGGCGTACCACTGCCCGCCGGTCTCGGTGGCGTAGGGGGGAAGGATCGCGACGCCGCCGTCGTGGGAGTCAAGGTCCCAGGAGGAGCCGGTGCCGATGTATGTGTTCAGCAGATACGGCCTGTACTGGGTCAGGACGCCCACCGTGTCGATGTTGGAATTGGCACAGTTGGAGAGGGCGAAATCGATGATACGGTACTTTCCGCCAAAGGAGACAGCGGGTTTCGCGATGTGCTTTGTGAGAGCACCCAGCCTGCTGCCCTGCCCTCCCGCGAGCAGCATGGCTATGAACGGTTTTTTGTTAACCACAAGATGACCTCCCTTTATAAGAAATTTAAATATTGACAGCCATTGAGCTTAGCTCACAATTTAAGTATTTTTCCGACGGCATGTACGTCGGAAAAATCACCTTTTGTCGCGCAAGTGTGCCGCCTCCGGCGGCGCGCGCCGCGCGACAGCAGGAGAAAATTTTTGAATTCCGCAGAATTCAAAAATTCTCTCCGCACGTCCCCCTAAATTGAAAAGGGCAAAGCCCTTTTCAATTTATCATCCATACATCCTCCGCGTACTCCCTGATGGTGCGGTCAGAGGAGAATATGCCGGAGCAAGCTGTGTTGTGGACGGACTTCCTGTACCACTCGCGCTTGTCGGAGTGCAGCGCCTCCAGGCGGCCCCAGGCCTCGATATACGGCTGGAAGTCCTTCAAAACGAAGAACTCGTCGTTGGAATTCATAAGATTCGCCCGAACGGAATCGAACCCGCCTGAGAGCTTGGCGAAGGTGCCGTCGGTGAGCTGGTCCACCACCCGGCGCAGGCGCGGGTTGGAATCGTACTCGCCCTGGGCAAAGTAGTTGTAGTTGCGCTTGAACTCCGCGATCTCCTCGGTCTTCAGGCCGAAAATCTCCGCGTTTTCAAATCCCACCTGCTCCACTATCTCCACGTTGGCGCCGTCAAGCGTGCCCAGCGTCAGCGCGCCGTTCATCATGAACTTCATGCACCCGGTGCCCGATGCCTCCATTCCGGCGGTGGAGATCTGCTCGGAGATGTCCGCCGCGGGGTAAATGAGCTGTCCGTTGGAGACGGAGAAGTTGGGTATGAACACCACGCGTATCCTGCCGCGCACGCGGGAATCGGTGTTTATCACGTCGGCGACGGAGCAGACGAGGCGTATTACGTTCTTGGCGAAGTCGTAGCCCTGGGCGGCCTTGCCGGCGAAGATGAAGGTGGTGGGCTTCACGTCGTAGTTGGGGTCCTCAAGAATGTGGTTGTAGATGTCCATTATCTTGAAGAGGTTCAAAAGCTGCCGCTTGTAGGCGTGGAAGCGTTTCACCTGGATGTCGAAAATGGAGTCGGTGTCCACGATTATGCCCGTGGTGTCCTTGATGTAGCGGGCAAGGACCTGTTTGTTCCTGCTCTTGGACTTTGCCGCCTTGTCAAGGAACACGTTGTCGTTCTCAAATTCCTTGAGCCTGGCAAGCTCCATGGCGTCGGTGTACCACTTGTCGCCTATCGCCTCGGTGATGAGGGAGGCGTAGGTGGGGTTGGCCTGTGCAAGGAACCTCCTGTGGGTGACGCCGTTGGTCTTATTGTTGAATTTCTCCGGTGTGAGAGAGTAGAAGTCCCGCAGGACGTCGCGCTTGAGTATCTCCGTGTGTAGGGCGGCGACGCCGTTGACGGCGTGACCGGCGATGACGGAGAGGTTCGCCATTCTCACCTGCCCGCCCCAGAGTATGGCGGTGTTCATAAGGAGCTCCTGGTTCTGCTCGCGGCGCATGGCAAAGGACTCGCGGTAGCGGCGGTCGATCTCCGCCACAAAGTCGTAGACCCTGGGCAGGAGGCGCTGGAACATATCTATCGGCCACTTCTCCAGCGCCTCAGGGAGGATGGTGTGGTTGGTGTAGGAGATAGACTTTGTGACGATCTCCCAGGCGGTATCCCAGTCAAGCCCTTCCTCGTCGATGAGGAGCCTCAAAAGCTCCGGAGCGCAAAGGGCGGGGTGCGTGTCGTTGGTGTGTATGGCGATGAGCTCCGGGAAGCGTTTCCATGCGTGCTTGCCGTACTCGCGCTTATAATAGCGCAGTATGGACTTGAGCCCCGCCGCCACGAACATATACTCCTGCTTCAGGCGCAGGACCTTGCCGGGGTCGGCGTTGTCGTTGGGGTAAAGGACGCTGGTTATGGCCTCCACGTCTGAGCGGAACTTCATGGCGCCGGCGTAGTCGCCTCTGTTGAAGGCGTCCATATCGAAATTCTGCTTTGCCGGCTCCGCGGACCACAGGCGCAGGTTGTTGACTGTCTTCCCGCCGAAGCCCACGATGGGAACGTCATAGGGGACGGCAAGGATCTCCTCCCCGCCCGTCCACTCATAGCTCATGGAATTGCCGGAGTATTTGTGGACAACCGTGCCGCCGAAGCGCACCTTGACAGCCTCCTCCGGGCGCTCGATCTCCCAGGGGTAGCCGCCCTCAAGCCAGTTGTCCGGGTCCTCCACCTGACAGCCGTTCACTATCCTCTGATGGAAAAGCCCGTAGCGGTAACGGATGCCGTTGCCCTGTCCGATGTAGCCCAGGGAGGCGAGGGAGTCAATGAAGCAGGCGGCAAGGCGTCCGAGACCGCCGTTGCCAAGGCCGGCGTCCTCCTCCTCGGCGGCGAGCTCCTCAATGGTGACGCCGTAGTCGGCAAGTCCCTCCTCCACCAAGTCCTTGATGCCGAAATTCATTATATAGTTTTCCAAAAGCTTGCCCAGAAGGAACTCCATGGAGAAGTAGTAGACGCGCTTCTTCTCCTCTTGGCGCGTCTCATCGCTGACCACGCGCACGTTGCGCGCGTTGGAGGAGATGAGCTTTGCCAATGCCTGATACTTGAGCCTGTTGGGCAGCTTGTCAAACTGCTTGCCGAAATTGGCTACCGCCGCGTTTTCCAGCTGTCTTGTGAAGTCTTTTTTGTCCTTGAACATATGGTTCTCCTTAAAAATATATAGGATAGCTTTTAAGGCGCCCCGCCTGTTATTTTATTTTCGCGGGAGCTGCCGTTAAATTCATTTTTCCGCTCTTTTAGGCGGGAGCCTCTTGAGGATTAGCCCCCCGATGGGCGGCGTGCGCACCGTCACGGAGTATTTCATCCCGTGGGCGGGTACCTTCTCCGCCTCCATGGGCTCTGGGTTTATCCTGCCGGAGCCGCCGAAGCGTTGGTCGTCGGAGTTGAATATCTCTACGTATGTCCCCTTTCTGGGAACGCCTATGCGGAACCCGTCGTAGGTCTCCGGGACGAAGCTCAAAAGGCACGTCAAATCCTCCGTGGGCGTCTTTCCGCTGCGGACGAAGGTGAGTATGGACTGGGCGGAGTCGTCGGCGTCCAGCCACTTGAAGCCCTCCCAGGAGAAATTCTTCTGCCAGAGAGATTTTTCCCTCAAAAACAGGTGGTTGAGCTCCTTCACGTACTGCTGGTGCCTGCGGTGGGCGTCATAGTCCAGCAGGAACCACTCAAGCCCCTCATAGTAGCGCCACTCGATAAACTGGGCTATTTCCGCGCCCATGAAGTTGTGCTTTGCGCCGGAGTGGAGCATCTGGTAGAGCATCAGCACCCTGAGCCCCGCGAACTGCCGCCAGTAGTCCCCCGGCATACGCCCTATGAGCGACGCCTTGCCGTGGACCACCTCGTCATGTGACAGGGCGAGGATAAAGTTTTCGTTGAAGGCGTACATCATGGAGAAGGTCAGCGCCCCGTGGTGGGCGGGACGGTACGGGAAGTCCGTCTTCATGTAGTTGAGCGTGTCGTGCATCCAGCCCATGTCCCACTTGAAGTGGAAGCCCAGTCCCCCGTCCTCTGGCGGGTAGGTCACCAGCGGCCAGGCAGTGGACTCCTCTGCTATCATCATAACGTCCGGGTATATTTTGGAGACGGTGGAGTTTATCTTGCGTATGAGGGCTATGGAGTCATAGTCGTGCTCCGTGCCGTCGGAGGCGTGCTTTTTAAGCCGCTCGTCGTCTATGCCGAAATTCAGGTACAGCATACTTGTGACGCCGTCCATGCGTATCCCGTCGGCGTGGAAGCGTTCAAGCCAGTATACGGCGTTGGAGATGAGGAAGGAGCGCACCTCGCCGCGCCTCACGTCAAATTTGTAGGTGCCCCACTGGGGATGGGAGCCGCCCTCGTAAAGCGGCTCTCCCACGAACTCCCCAAGCCCGTGGGCGTCACGGCAGAAGTGTGCGGGCGCCCAGTCAAGGATTATTCCCAGCCCCGCCCTGTGCGCCTCGTTTATAAAGTGCTGGAACTCCTGGGGCGAGCCGTAGCGGGAGGTGGGGGCGTAATAGCCGGTGAGCTGGTAGCCCCAGGAGCCGTCAAAGGGGTGCTCCATAACCGGCATAATCTCCAGGTGCGTGTAGCCCATGTCCACAGCGTAGGGCACCAGCGTCTCGGCAAGCTCCGTGTAGGAAAGCACCGTGCCGTCCTCGTGCCGCCGCCAGGAGCCCAGGTGGACCTCATATATGTTGAGGGGCTTTTCCCTCATGCTCCCCTTTTTGCGGGCAGCCATCCATTTCTCGTCCGTCCATTTGAAGGAGGTGACGTCGGCGACGCGGGAGGCCGTCTCGGGCGGGCGCTCGCAGTAGTTGCCGTAGGGGTCGGCCTTGTAAATGAGCCTGCCGTTTTTCGTCTCGATGACGTACTTGTAGCTCTCCCCCTCGTTGAGCCCCGGCATAAATACGGTGAATATCCCGTTGTCCCTCGTGGGCTCCATGAAGTGGCGCTGCGGGTCCCAGTCGCACCAAGAGCCGGTGAGCCTGACGGACTTGGCGCCCGGCGCCCATACGGTGAAGCTCCAGCCCCACACGCCGTCAACGCATACCCTGTGCGCGCCGAAAACGTCAAAAGCGCGCACCCACGTGCCCTCGGCAAACTCCCAGCTTTCGTCGTTAGTAAGTATTTTTTTATCCATCGTCATTACAGCCCCTATGTAAATAATGGTATAAATCTCCCATAACGGCATGCCGCGCGCAGGCGTACATCGCCGCCATGCTCACATTATAACAGACGGTTTTGGATTTGTCCACCGTTTTCCATCAGTTTCAGGCGCCCTTTTTAGTTATTTTTTACGGATTGTCCAAAAAATTCATTCCGTTTTTGCAAATCTTGCACAAAAGCGCCCCTTTGTACACAAAATTCACATTATTTGTTCACATTTGATTTACCTAAAAGTCTTGATTTCGCAAAAAACGGAGGATAAAATCTGTCCCATCTTCACGAAATGAGGTCAAACCCATGAAAAAATTTACGCTTTTGCTCATAGCCGCGGCGCTGCTCCTTTCCCTCGCCGCCTGCTCCCCGGTTGAGGAGCCCGCGGGAAACGACAGCATAAACGAGCCGCCGACCGACGGCGCTGACGCCTCCGGCGCCCCTGAGTCCGAGGACAACGCCGCCGCCGAGGTCCGCGTCGAGATACCCTCCGGGCACATTATCAGCCTCTCCGACGACGCCGTCACCATGGACGGAAGCGCGCTCACTGAGGACATGACCGACGTTTACACCGCCAGGGACATCGTCTATTACCGCGCGGGCCTGGGCTTCACCTACGGCGAGGGCACCGAGGAGGACGAGCACTCCCAGGAGGAGGCGGATTCCCACACGGTCGTACACATCGCCTCTCCGGGTACTTACGTCCTCACCGGAAAGCTCTCCGCCGGTCAGGTGGCGGTCGACCTGGGCGAGGACGCCGAGTCCGATCCCTCCGCCGTGGTGAACCTGGTCCTGGACAACGCCGACATCACATGCACCGTTGCTCCCGCCATCATATTCTACAACGTGTACGAGTGCGGCGACAAGGACAGCGCCTCCTCCACGGTTGACACCTCCTCCGCCGGCGCCAACGTCTACATCGCCGACGGCTCGGTCAACACCCTCAACGGCTCCTACGTGGCGCGCATCTACAAATCCATTGAGCTGAGCGAGGACAAGACCGAAGTCGTCGACAGCAAGAAGCTCCACAAGTACGACGGCGCGCTCTACTCCAAAATGAGCATGAACGTCACCGGCAACGACGGCGTCCTCAACATAAATGCGGAGAACGAAGGCCTGGACACCGAGCTCCACCTCACGATAAACGGCGGCGTCATCAACATCGTCTCCGGCAACGACGGCATCAACACCAACGAGGACGGCGTGTCCGTCACCACCGTCAACGGCGGGCTCCTCACCGTCACCGTCAACGGCTCCACCGGCGAGGGCGACGGCATCGACTCCAACGGCTGGCTCGTCATCAACGGCGGCACGGTCCGCGCCTACGCCTGCTCCACCTCCGGCGACGCCGGTATCGACTCCGACATGGGCATAATCATAAACGGCGGCGAGGTCGTCGCCACCGGCAATATGCTTGACGCCATCGACGGGGCAAGCACCCAGAGCTATGTCCTCTTTAACTCCCTCCGCTCCAAGGGCGGGACCTCCTTCACCCTGAAGGACGCCGAGGGCGCGGAGCTCATGGACGTGCCCGTCTCGGAAAATTCCTTCTCCATACTCATCGTATCCGGCCCGAAGCTCACCTCCGACGGCCTTTACGCCCTCTATGAGGGCACCACCCTCATAGCCTCCGCCGCCCCCGGAGGCGCGGACCGAGGCGGCTTCGGCGGATTCGGAGGCGGTATGCGCCCCGGCGGCGGCGAGCGCCCGGAAATGCCCGAGGGCTTCGACCCCCAGGACCTCCCCGAAGACTTTCGCGGCGGCAACCGAGGCGGCTTTGGCGGAGAAACTCCCCCCGAAATGCCCGACGGTCAGCAGCCCCCCGAGGACTTCAACGGTCAGGAACCCCCTGAGACCCCCGACGACCAGCAGCCCCCCGAGCCCCCCGAAAACGCCTCCCCCTCCATCGGCACCCCCGTCTGATTTTCCCTTTACTAATTTGCTATAATATGCTACAATATCTCCGTGGATCTCACGGAGATATATTTTATATGGAGGTCACCGGCATGAAAAAATACCTTCTCGCCCTGGACCAGGGAACGACCAGCTCCCGCGCCATACTCTTTGACACCGACCAGAACATCGCCGGTGTCGCCCAGCGTGAGTTCACCCAGTATTTTCCCAAAAACGGCTGGGTGGAGCACGACCCCATGGAGATATGGGACTCCCAGCGCGCCGTGATGGAGACGGTCCTGCGTGAGAGCGAGATCTCCCCCGCCGACGTGCTGGCGATAGGCATAACCAACCAGCGGGAGACCACCATCCTCTGGGACAAGAGCACCGGCAAGCCGGTATTCAACGCCATCGTCTGGCAGTGCCGCAGAACGGCGGACATAGTTGAAAAGCTGGAGCGCGAGGGCCTGACGGAGCACATCAAAGCCGTCACCGGCCTTGTGCCCGACGCCTATTTCTCCGGCACAAAGATAAAATGGATCCTGGACAACGTCCCCGGCGCGCGTGAGAGGGCACAGCGCGGCGAGATCCTTTTCGGCACGGTGGACACCTGGCTTTTGTGGAACCTGACAGGCGGCAAAGTCCACGCCACGGACCTCACCAACGCCGCCCGCACCATGCTCTTCGACATCCACAGGCTGTGCTGGGACGACACCCTCCTGAGCGCCCTTGAGATCCCCCGCGCCATTCTCCCCGAGGTGCGCCTGAGCAGTGAGATATACGGATACGCCCACATCGGCGGCACGTCCGTGCCCGTCGCGGGAATGGCGGGCGACCAGCAGGCGGCGCTTTTCGGTCAGAGCTGCTTCGACGCCGGGGACGCCAAAAACACCTACGGCACCGGCTGCTTCCTCCTGATGAACACCGGCACGGAGCCCTTTGTCAGCCGCAACGGGCTTGTTACCACCGTCGCCGCCGGACTCCCCGGAAAGGTCACCTACGCCCTGGAGGGCAGCGTATTCGTGGGCGGCGCCGTGATACAGTGGCTCCGGGACGAGCTGCGCATACTCACCGAGGCGCGGGAGGCGGAGACGATGGCAATGTCCGTCCCCGACAACGGCGGCGTGTACCTGGTCCCCGCCTTCACCGGCCTTGGCGCGCCCCGCTGGGACATGTACGCCCGCGGCGCCATCGTCGGCCTCACCCGCGCCACAACAAGGGAGCACATCGTCCGCGCGGCGCAGGAGTCCATCGCCTACCAGGTGGCGGAGCTCACCCGCAGCATGGAGGCGGACACCGGCATGACCCTGGACTCCCTCCGCGCCGACGGCGGAGCCAGCCGCGACCGCTTCCTCATGCAGTTCCAGGCGGACATCATCAACAAGTCCGTCCGCCGCCCCGTGATTCGCGAGACCACCGCCCTGGGCGCGGCGTACCTCGCCGGGCTCGCCGTGGGCGTTTGGAACAGCACCGAGGAGCTCAAATCCCTATGGCGCGTGGACGCGGAGTTCAAGCCCTCCATGTCCGATACCGAGAGGTCCCGCCTCCTCTCCGAGTGGGACCGGGCAGTCGGTCGGAGCCTGGGCTGGGCCCTCCCCGACCCCGGCGGAAAATAAAATTGCCCTTTTTCAATATTTTTTCTTGACACGCCGTACTTTTTGTGTTATTATGCCATAGCGTTCCAAAGACAGCAGGTGGCGAAGAGCCGTAAATCCTGCCGAGGGCAGCAAGAAAATTGCTATTCCATGCCCCGATGCTTTGCGCGTCGGGGCATTTTCTGTGGACGCCATCAAAAACCACGGAGGTGAAAACAAAAATGCCCAATGCAAAGGTCCTGAGCGAGAAGCAGGCAGTAGTTGCCGAGCTCAAGGAAAAGCTCAAGGGAGCCGCCGCCGGCGTGCTGGTTGACTACTCCGGTATCACCGTGGCTGACGACACCGCCCTCCGCCGCAAGATGCGCGAGGAGAAGGTGGACTACGCCGTGGTCAAGAACACCCTGGTCCGCTTCGCCATTGACGACGCCGGATACGCCGAGCTTGACCCCCTGCTCCACGGCACGACTTCCCTGGCCATCTCCCACGATGACGCCCTGGCGCCCGCCAGAGTCGTCTCCGAGTTTGCCGAGAAGCTCCAAAACTGCTTTGAGATCAAGGGCGGCTTCATGGACGGCAAGGTCATATCCGTCGATGAGATAAAGGCCCTTGCCAAGATCCCCCCGCTGCCTATTCTGCGCGCACAGGTCCTCGGCACCATGCTGGCCCCCATTTCAAGCCTTGCCTGCGTGCTGAAGGCCATCGCCGAGAAGAACGGCGCCCCCGCCGAGCCCGAAGCGGCTCCCGCGGAGTAATAAACCGCAATTTACAACATCCTTAAAAAATACTTACAGGAGGAAAATTTAAAATGGCTGCTGAAAAAATCGCTGCCCTGATCGAAGAGGTCAAGGCTCTTACCGTTCTCGAGCTCTCCGAGCTCGTACATGCCCTTGAGGAGGAGTTCGGCGTTTCCGCCGCCGCCATGGCCGCTCCCGCCGCTGGCGCCGCCGCCGCTGCCCCCGCCGCCGAGGAGAAGACCGAGTTTGACGTCGTTCTCGCCGGCTTTGACGCCGCCGCCAAGATCAAGGTCATCAAGGCCGTCCGTGAGATCACAAACCAGGGCCTCGCCGAGGCGAAGGCCACCGTCGAGGGCGCTCCCAAGACCATCAAGGAGGCCTGCTCCAAGGACGAGGCTGAAGAGCTCAAGAAGAAGCTTGAGGAAGCCGGCGGTAAGGTAGAGCTGAAATAACTGGCTTTGAAGCCCCGCTTTGCGGGGCTTCAAATGCCAATGGGAACGTTCAAAAAAGGGCTTTGCCCTTTTTTGAAGGGGACACGTGCGGAAAGCCCTCGCGAAAGGTCTGCGGACCTTTCACGAGGGCTTTCCTGCTGTTTTGCCTCGCGCACTCGCTTCGCTCGCACACTCCGCAAAACAAATTGTAATTTTTCCGACGTACATGCCGTCGGAAAAATATTGGATTTGGGGATTTTATTCCTCGACCTTTATTCTGTCCACTATTTTTTTCTTTTCTTCAAATAAAATATCTTCATCATCATCCGTAAGCAGGGGCTTAACCGGGATTTCGCGTACCCACACGCCCTGTTTTTCGGCGTATTTCACCGTATAACAGGTCCCACCGCTGGGGCGGCCGTCGTAGGCAGCCAGGACGAGGGAGGAATTGTCCACCATGTACTTGTTGCGCCTGTAATAAACGCCCTTGTCGTACCGGTCCGAGAGCACCCTGACCTCGTCGCAGAGCTTCAAAAGCCGCTGGAATTCCGGGTCCTTCGCCTTGAGCCGTCCCGCGTGGGATATGACCGCCACCAGCTTGATGTCCGGACGCCGCCTCCGCTCCGTCAGCACGACCTCGGCAAATATCTGGTCCGCACCCTCGGCAAGCCCTGTCATAAAACAGTTGTACCCATTGATCAATGCGTCCCCCACCTCATCGAACAGAATTATCTCGATGTTATCCCATATCTCCTCCGGAAGGTCCCGGTGTCCCGTAAAGCAACAGGTTTTTTCTCTCATATATTATACCTCCAGCTTTATGTATTCGCAAAGAATACATAAATGCAGTATATCAGCACGTATATAATTTGTCAACATGAATGTATGCTGATAGGTAGCACATACTTCTATTACGCAGAACATTGGAGGGCTCAATCGCAAAGCGAGCTTCCACTTTGCAAAAGTAAGTTCCAGACCGGAGAGATTCGCAAAAGTAACCGCCGAA
>CANQVL010000001.1 GCA_947627285.1 uncultured Oscillospiraceae bacterium | reverse complement strand
ATCCGCGCGCCGGTCTGGGCCTTGATCTTCACCACGGCCCGGCCCTTGTTGCTACAATCCTTGCAGTAGAACTCGTTGATGATGTTCCTGAAGGGCGTGAAGTCGTTGCTGGACTCCACCAGGCTGTCCACGCCGTCGTTCACCGCTATGAACCGCACGCCATAACTGGGGAAGACCAGCTCGGTGTACTGTCCAACCTGGAGGTACTCTCTGCCCAGGCGGGACATGTCCTTGACGATCAGCGTACTTACCTGCTCCGATTCTATGAGCTCCATGACCTCCTGCCAGCCGGGGCGGTTGAAGTTGGTCCCGGTGTAACCGTCATCATAGATGAACCGCGTATTTGTGAAGCCCTTGTCGGCAGCGTACTTCTCTAACAATAGTCTTTGATTCTGGATGCTGTTGGAGTCGTCCTCCTTACCGCTTCGCTTCTGCATATCCTCCTGGCTCAAGCGCCCATAGAGGATGGTGTATTTTTCTTGGCTTGCCATATTTTCCTCCTTTCCGGGCAAGCCGGTACAGCAGTACAACAATACCGCATGACTTGCCCAAAGTCTATACTTTTTTCAAACTTTTTTGAGGTCGCTGTCTATGACATGAAAGAGACTTTCGGTGGGTGTATGCTTTGCCCCTGCCTCGAAGACGGAGCGGATGCGGAACAGCCTGCCGCCGATATACATCTCGCGGTAGATTTGGGACTCTCCACTGGTGCTCTCGGAATACTCCGTGTGCTTGAAGCCGGGGAACATCTTGTTGCCGCCCATGTAGCGCCATTCGCTCACGTCACCGGGCTTGTAGCCGCCGAGCATACCGGTGGTTTGGTATTCTTCAAAATCTGTCAATGAAAATTCCTCCTTAGTACATTTGTTGTGACCATGTAGGTTTCTCGTCTTCGTGGTCGTCGGGCTTATGGCCCATGGCTATTTTCTTTCTCCGTGTCTCCTTGAGAGCCTTGGAGTCCACATGGTAGTGTGTCGTAGTGGCGTCGCGGACGGGGCCGTTGTCCTCCAGAGCAACGGCGGTCACAGCAGCAACCGCAACAGTGCCAGCAAGATAGTCGAGGTCATGGAGATCAGCGCTGTCAGGACGATCCAGGTTTTCGCGGTATGCGTTAAGCTGCGCACGCACTTCCTCGAAGCTCTCTCCATGTTTTCGGTGCTCGTAGTATTGCTCTCGTGCATTTTCCCAACCTGTTCCGTCAGCGACGTGACGCGGTTGTTCAGGCTGGTCAACTGGTTTTGTATCCTCTCTGCGTCCTCGACGGTCATCAGCGTCATGAAAAGGGGACCATTTTTATGCCATTCTTTTTGGCTTTGGGGATAAAAAAGACCGCTGGCTTTTTCACCGGGGAGCCGGTGTGTCAACGGTCTCTTTTCGTATTCGGTTTTGATGCACCTAATGACTAACAAGGTTTCACTTGATAGAGCTGCCGATGTTCAATTCCCGTCGCCATTGTGGGGGAATGCCATCATCAGCCCAATACTCGTCTACGGATATGATCTTAGCTTCTTCGATGCGGATAAAGGATACAACATGAAATGACATTGAGTTGTCTTTTGGATAAACCCGCACGACTGTAATCGTGGTGTCTCCGGCGTTTTCAATGCGCTCGATTTCACCGTCCCATTTGCCGGGATATTCGCAATTCGCTCGGATAAACTCGTCAACAGTGAAGTGTTCATTTGTGCAATGCCAGTTCACATAGGCATCATCCCGAAAGTATTGTCTTATGCTATCTTTATCCTGCTCTAAAACCGCTTTCCAAAACTGCTTTACCATAACAGTGTCTCCAGTTAGATTAACTTATTTTCGCCTTAATGATGTGTCCTTGTAATTCCAGTTCCTTGCCCGAATCGGTAGTTAATCGCTCTGGTTGCTGTTCAATGATTTGGTAGTCATTTTCAAATTTATGTAGCAGCTTAATGCTTGCCTTATTTCGGATGTCTGCTTCGTAGAAAAATTCATACTTGCCATATTTGGAGCTTGTATAGTTAAGAGCTGCGCATAGAGCTTCGTATGCGTAACCTTTGTTCTGCTCCGAAGCTATTATCCAAACACCCAATTCAGGACATTCGCCAGTAAGCCCATGAATCTCAACGCTCCCAAGAAACTCGCCTCTATTTGAAAGAATAGAGAAAAACAAAGTCTCGCCTTGCTCCACTTCGCTTAGAAAGTCTTGAAGCATATTTCTCGCGTCATCAATATTTTCAAATGGGTCAGGCCACTGGAATTTTGTTATTTCTTCATTGAAACCGTTAAAATAATCTTGTAAATATTTCATATCAAACGGCGCAAGAATCAGTCTTTCGGTTTTTAACATACCCGGTTCCTCCATAGCCTAAGATTTGCCGGGCAGTCGTCCCCGACATTGATATTATACCACCCAAATGTGAAGAAATCTACTGCCCGTAAAGAAGGGCCTTCACCGTATCTTAAAACGCTTCTTGATCATGTCGGAACATATAACTTTGCCTTTAACAGCGATGCTTTCAACATTTTCAATCACGAGGTCATCAAGCGCGCTGTCGATACCCAACAGCCCATAGCCCTTGATTTTTAACTTGATCTGGTTTCCTTTTGCTTTCAGCAGCTCTTCTTTTTCAAGAGACATCACACCGATAAACCATCTGAAATCCAGATCGTTTTGCTGCCTGCTCGTCTCTTCTATGATCGATTTCTTCTCATTAAGCGCTTGCCTCACAGACTGATTGATAAAATCGCTTCGGTTGGAATAATAGCCTTTATCGACCAGCAGGTCAATTTGAGATAGTGTTGCGATGTTCATGTTGACGGACACCTTTTCGCTTGTTTCCATGAATAAACCCTCCTGTTTATGATATGCTCTAATTGGAGCATATATAGAATATCACACGTTTTAACTTTTGTCAAGAGGACATGGAAAAATCTGTATTCCAATGAAAACGCCCCGGCGATTTTGGCATCAATCAGAGCGTTCCTATCCGCTGTCCCGGCTCGTTCCCGTCAATTATTGATAATCTCAAACTTCACGATTTTGTCCGCGTCTTCCGTTTCTCTGCTGCTCTCCGTGCAGAAGTGGACGTTGGCTGGACCGTCCTCGGTGATCTCGAAGAGCCGGTTCTGTATCCGCAGAGTGGAATCCTCAAGGCAGAGGTACAGCGTTGTGCCCTGCCTCACGCTCATCCCCCCACACCGGCTCTCCCTTCGCAACCGTCACGGCAAGCCACAGCGCCAGCCATGACTTCCCCACCTTCGGCGCGCCCGCCAGGATGTGTAGACCTTGGAACAGCAGAGAGTCCACGATGAAGTTGGGCGGCCGGATGGGTTCGTTCATCAGTTCCTCCGTGTTTTTACGGGACTTTCCTTTCCCGCAATCTCATGTTACAAAAATCCCGGAGCTCTCTACATAGTGCAGTGATCTTTCAGAGACTGTTTCTGAGTTTTTTGAGGATTTTTAAAGAATTTTTTTGTAGGAGCGACATGGAGGAAAAGAAAACGCCCGGACTCACCGTAACGGAGGAGCCGGGCGGGATGATACGAAAGCGGTTATTGGATTTTGACGGAACTTTACTTTTGGACGAAACGGTATTACCACACGATGACCTGATCCGTTTTACGGACAGGACGCTCAAAGAATATATGCGGCAGCTCAACGAGATTGAGATGCACAGCCTCTTTGCGGAGTCGCTGGACGTTTCGGAGCAGTACTACCGAGACGCGGTTGCCAAGTGCTATGCCGTGGCGGACAGCTTTCGGGAGGACTTTCCCGAAGCGTATTTCTTTACACGCTCCGCGTTGGACAGAGCGTCAGAGAACAGGGATGACGGCAGCGCCTTGTTCCTGCTCCAGAACGGTATGCGGATGATGAACGCGGCGCGGACGTTGTACTTTACCCGCGTGCGGATGCGCAATGTCATGGAGGTGTGCTTCGGCAACACGGAGGGCATGACGCAGCGGGAGCGTTGGGAACACACTGTCGGCATCTATCCGCAACTAAAAAACTATGGTTTTTCCGTGGACGGAAGTGAAGAAAAAAGTAGCAGCGAGCACGAGATCAAATCTCTGATGGAGCTATATATCTTTGAGCTCTGCGCGGTTTTACGCTCCGGTAAGCGCATCGCCAGATGCCAATATTGCTGGCGCTATTTCGTCCCGAAGGCGAACAAGAAAACCGATTACTGTGACCGCAAGTGGAGCGGCGGGAGTACTTGCAAAAAGACTGGACGCCAAGCTCGAGCCGGAACCGTTCTCCCTTCAAAAACGCCTTTCCCTCTTCCCCCTGGGACGAGTTTGTGGCGCGCGACATCTCCTTTGACCCCTGGCGTCATTTTGAGACCATGCAGTTCATCGACCTCGGCGAGGAGAACCCGCAATGGAGGACAATCACGGCGAAGGAGCGGGAGCTGGACGCCAAGCAGGGGAAGGTGAGCTTGAGGGAGAAGTATAAGAAATGACTTGTGGTCGATCCCATATTGCCGCAAGAAATGATTTAATCCTACCTGCCCTGGCAGGATGTTGTTTTTCTGCAAAAAATGACAAATCATATTGCAAATAGATTACAAATGTATTATGATTATAAACAAGGAGGGTAACGCCATGGAAGAACCTGTTTTAAAAATTAAAAAACGGCGGTATGTAGGCGATTCAGCAGTTGTGACGTTGCGGATTCCGAAGGATATGGTCAAGGATTTGGACAATATTGCAGAGAGCACTGGCCGGACACGGAATGAGATCATGTCTACTTGCCTCGAATTTGCGATAGAACATATGGTGATTCAGCTGAATACCAACAGCACAGATCAGAAGGGAAAATAGTAGATAGCCAGTATGTATTGGACTTTAGCTGTAGGGATTTCTCCAAAATACAGAAAGTGGGATAGGTATGGGTGACAGTAAAACATTAATTTCCGCAAATGAACTGAGAGATTTAAACATTATAGGAACAAATAGTGATAATAAAGGCTCATGGGGCGATAGCCATTTTTGTACATATCGCAGTAGAGATACAGCTGAAGCTATACTAAAAGATAACGGTAATGAGGGAAATTACTTTTTCTTAAATTCAATTGCAGGGACAAATGATATACATGAAAAAGAACTCCATGCCAATTCAGAAAATGTGTTTCCATTGTGCTTCTGCCATTCAGATACAGAGAATATTCCTCTTTGGTTTCTATATGGGGGAATAGATGGACACGGAATTTGTATTAGGCTGACAGTAAATAAGATGAAAGATTTTCTCGGCAGAATAAAATCTGCTTATCCCGTAAACGAAAATGGTAAAATTGATACAAAGACTACGTTAAACAAAGGAACCGACTTTGAATTATCAGCTGGCTGGGTGTATTACTGCAAAGAAGAGCAAAACAAACAAAATGGCGAAAATGAGACTATTGTTAAATATAGAGGAAACGCTTACAAATTAAGTGACGAATCTTTGACGCTGTTCCAAAAGGATAATTATTTCATAAAAGACTATCCTTGGTATTATGAAAAGGAATTCCGAATTCTTTTTATATTTAAAGAGAAACCGTCAGAGCGGATTGCAGTCCCACTTCCAAAAAGTAAATTTGAAATTGATGGTGGATTGTCAATAAAGCTCGCTCCAAATTATACTGAACAAGAGGAAGAAGAATTACGTAAAACATTGAACGATTCAAAACTTAAAATACAAAAAAGTAAGCTCAGTATTAGCTTTGAGCTATTTAGCCGAAATGAAAATCCAATTTTTCGCTATTTAGTTGAAGCTGCAAGAAATAGCGAAAATGAGAAAACAAATGAGAAATTTCATGAGATATGCCGGGAACTCCAAAAAAGGAATAATTGTTGGAAATAAAAAAGAGCGAGAAAGTGACGCTCTAATAGAAATATAATTTATAAAATGAGGGATAGAAATGGCAATCATCAAATGCAAAATGTGCGGAGGGGATATTGAGCTCTCCGCGGACAAGAGCTTCGGGGTCTGCGAGTTTTGCGGGTCCATGATGACGCTGCCGAAGGTGGACGACGAGCAGCGGGCGGCGGCGTTCAACCGGGGGAATCACTTCCGGCGCATCGGGGAGTTTGACAAGGCGCTGACGGTCTACGAATCCCTGGTCCGGGACAACGAGGACGACGCCGAGGCCCACTGGTGCTGCGCGCTGTGCCGGTTCGGTATCGAGTACGTCAAGGACCCGGCCAGCGGCGAGTATATGCCCACCTGCCACCGGGCCAGCTTCGACATCTTCCTGGAGGACGTGGACACCAAGGCGGCCATCGAGCACGCTGACGCCGTGGCAAAGCGGCAGTATGAGCACGACGCCCAGGTCATCGAGGAGGTGCGGCGGGGCATCCTGACGCTCTCGCAAAACGAGAAGCCCTATGACGTCTTCATCTGCTACAAGGAGACGGACGACCGGGGTCAGCGGACCATCGATTCCCAGCGGGCGCAGGAGATCTACTACCAGCTCACGGACCAGGGGCGGCGGGTGTTCTTCGCCCGGATAACCCTGGAGGACAAGGCCGGACAGCAGTATGAGCCTTACATATTCGCGGCCCTCAACTCAGCCAAGGTCATGATCGTAGTGGGGACGCGCCGGGAGCACCTGGAGGCCGTGTGGGTCAAAAACGAGTGGAGCCGGTTCCTAGCAATCATGAAACGGGACAGGAAAAAGCTCCTGATCCCCTGCTACGCCGACATGGACCCCTACGACATGCCGGAGCAGCTGTCGGTCCTGCAGAGCTACGACATGGCCAAGATCGGCTTCATCCAGGACCTGACCCGGGGCATCTCCAAGGTCCTGGACGCGGACAAGAAGCCGGAGCCAGCGGCGGCCCCGGCGGCGGAGCAGCCGATGATGTCCGGCAATATAAGGGCCCTTCTGAAGCGTGGCTATATGGCTCTGGAGGACGGGGACTGGGAGAGAGCCGACGAGTTTTTCGAGCAGGTCCTCAACCAGGACGCCGAGTGCGCCGAGGCGTACATGGGCAAGGCGCTGGCGGAGCAGAAAGCAAAAACCTTTAAAATGCTTCTCAACACACGCAAGCAAAAATATCAGCGCGTGGAAAAAGAGGAATTGTTCATCACCACCGACGAAAAGCGGGCGAATAAGGCCGCCGCGCAGTGGACGATCCCCAATTATCTTTCCGAGGACACCATCCGGCAAATCTACACCTTCCGCGAGTCGTACAAATCCGAGATAAAGCACTGGACGGAGGCCAAGAGGCAGGAAAAAGACTGGTGGGGCTCCGACCGGAACATCACCCGCGCGCGCAGGTACGCCGCCGGCACCTACAAGCAGGAACTTGAGGACGGATATAAAAGCCTGATAGCCTTCTTTGATGGGAAGATCAGCGATGCCACCGCCCGGTGCGATGCCGACAAGAAGGCCATCGAGCAGAAATTCGCCCAGTTCAACGACGAGGCCGACAAAAAGACTGCCGAACTGTACAATGAACGGTTTCAACAGCGTCAAGACGCCTATGAGACAGCGTGCAGGCTCCAGGAAGAGGGAAAACATGAGAATTCCGCCACGAAGCTGGAGAAAGCCGCAGCGGCATTTGGCCGGGTCGGCGCATATGAGGATGCCCCAAAGCGCGCGAAGAACTGCCAGCAGGCCCTTGAGTTGATCCGGGCCAGGAAGCTTCAGGAGGAAACGGAGCGCCGCGAGGAGGAGTACCGCCAGCGCGAGGAGGAACACCGCCGGACAGTGAAAAAAGCCCTGATTTGTTCTGGAATTGGCCTGGTAGCAGTCATAATCGTCATTGTTGCGGTCTTTTCGGTGCGATATTTTATTCATTCCAGCCGTTATCAGGACGCCAAGACGCTGCTGGCCGAAGGGAACTATGATGAGGCGGTTTCGGTTTTTGGGGAGCTTGGCGACTTTAAGGACGCGGCGGACAGGGTCAATCAGACAAAATATGAAAAGGCCGAGGCGCTGATAAAGGAAGCGCAATTTGACGAGGCTATCCGAGTTTTTTCGGAGTTGGGCGACTATAGCGATGCCCAGGTTCGGGTCTTGCAGGCCAAATACGAAAAGGCTGAGTCGCTGATTGCAGAAGGGCAATTTGATTGGGCGGTCAAAACTTTTACGGAATTAGGCGATTATAAAGATGCCGCTGACCGGATCAATCAAACCAAATACGAAAAGGCTGAGGCGCTTTTTCAAGCTGGGTCTTACGACAGTGCTATTCAAGAATTTAAAGATTTATCAAATTATAGTGATTCGTCAGCGAGAGTCAATGAAGTAACCTATGAAAAAGGTGAGTATCTTTTATCAAAAGAGAGATATGCCGAGGCAAAAGATGTATTCACATCTCTATTGCCCAAAAGCGCATTTGATTCACCTTACAAAGACGACATTAACGAACGTATTGCCGAATGTCAGCAAGGCATAGATGAAGAACGTTATGGGGAAGCAGTGGAGAAAATTCAAAGTGAGAACTATTCCGAAGCATTCTCAATTCTGCGGGATCTGAACTCATTTGAAAAAGGCAAAACATTGCTTGAGCAGACCGAATTGGACCTGCTGACCAACTCAAATGTTGGAGATGTCGTCTATTGGGGATTTTTCAATAATTCGCCAATCAAATGGAAGGTCATAGACATCTGTGACGGAAAGGCATTCCTGCAATGTACCGACTGCCTGTTAAGTATGCCCTACAATTCAACTTTGGAAGAAGTGACCTGGGTTGATTCTTCCCTGAGAAAATATCTGAATTCATCTTTTTTGGCCAGTGCTTTTAAGGATTTTGAGGTATCCCGCATTGTAGAAACGCACTTGGATAATACATTTACTTCACTAAGTCCTTATGTAGCAGAAGAGCAATCAGAGTTCAAAAATAAAAATATTGGAGGCGAAAATACGGTAGATAAGGTGTTCATTCTCGGTTTTTCTGAATTGGAAGAGTATTATAATGGCCGCTCGAAAAATAGAAAAAATGACAAGACTGATTATTTTTCGGGTTATGTAAGTGATCTGAAATTTGATTACGGTAATCTCAATTATGAGGCGTGGCTGAGAAATACTGATTACACTATGGACAAAGAATGGGGCCGTAGGTTTCTTGGGATAAAACTAGTTTCCGCTTGGACGATCACCAACAGCGGATATTACGATCTCGGAACATCCCTACATGGACACGATGTAACAGATAAATTATCGATACTGCCGGTGATGTGGGTCGATATTTCAAAGTAAGCCGGTTATTTTGAGAAGCGAGGCTTTACAAAAGGAGACATACATAAAAATATAAAGGAGGACTAATTAAATGGCCAAGTTTGTAATTGAATGTCCCTGTTGTGGGAGATATGCGGAGGCCAAGACTGGTTTCTTCTCTCGAAAGAAAATCGACTGCTCCTGCGGGTACACCATCAACGTCCGCACGGACAGGCTGGCAAGCCGCGTCTGCCCGCACTGCGGCAACACGGTGGTCTACGACCAGGCCCAGGGCGACAAGGCCCTGTGCCCCGTGTGCCGCGAGCCCATCAACACCCTGGCGGACAACGTGAAATTAGAGGAGTTCTCCTGCGCCCAGTGCGGTGTGCGGCTGGAGGTCGCCAGGGGGACGGCCACATATGTCTGCCCCGTGTGCGACTTTGAAAACGACGTGGCGGAGCGGCTTTTGAGCGAGAAGATCAAGCGCGACGGCCTTGCCAGCGTCATCAAGTACGAGGGAGACAACGAGACGCTTGTCTGGAAGCACCCCATCGAGGACTTCAACATGGGCAGCCAACTCATCGTCCACGAGAGCCAGGAGGCCATCTTCTTCCGTGACGGGCAGGCGCTGGACCTGTTCGGAGCGGGGCGGTACACGCTGGAGACACAGCAGCTCCCCATAATGGAGAAGCTCTACAAGCTGCCCACGGACACGGAGGGGACCTTCCACTCCGAGGTCTACTACATAAACATGGCTACCCAAATGGGCATCAAGTGGGGCACGGACTCCAAGGTCCGGCTCTTTGACCCGGCCTCGGGGCTCCATGTGGAGCTGGGGGCCAGCGGGGAGTTCAACATCCGGGTGACGGACTCCCGGAAGCTCCTGCTGAAGGTGGTGGGGACCGCCGGCGGACTGGGCCAGGCGGAGCTTCTGGGCGTCGGCAGCGGCAAGGGCTTTTTCCGGGCCATGGTCATGACTCAGGTGAAAAGCTTCTTGGCACAGGCCATCCGGGACAGCGGCATCAGCGTCCTGGAGATCGACGCGCACCTCATGGAGCTGTCCGGGGCGCTCCGGGAGCGGATCAACGCGGGACTTGCGGAGTACGGCTTGACAATGCCGGAGTTCTATGTGGCCCGGATAGTCACCCCCGACGACGACCCCAACTTCCGGCGCATGAAGGAGCAGTACGCCGAGCAGTATCTTCTCGTCCGTCAGGAGCAGATCAAAAAGAGCGAGGCCGAGGCGGCTCAGGCCAGAAAGATGGTTGAGGCCGAGACCGAGGCCCGCATAAAGATCATCTCCGCCCAAGGCTCCGCGGAGGCTTACCGGCTTCAGGCCCAGGCGGAGGCTGAGGAGATGCGGATGAAGGGCTACACCTACCAGCAGGAGACCGCCCGTCAGGTGGGATTGGAGGCCATGAAGAACGGTATCACCGGTTCCGGCTCCGGTGGCGGCATTGGGGACATCGCCAGCCTCGGCGTGACCCTGGGGGCAATGGGCGGCGTCATCGGCATGACCAAGGACGCTATGGGGCCGATCCTGGGCGGCGGCAGCGAGATTGGCAAGGCCGTCACCGAGGGGACCAAGCCCGACGCCGCCCCCGCGCCTGATTTTTGGGATTGTGAGTGCGGGCAGAAGGGAATCCGCTCCAAATTCTGCCCGGAGTGCGGCAAGCCGAAGCCCACCATGAAGGCGGACGCCTGGGATTGCCCGAAGTGCGGGACAAAGGGCATCACGTCAAAGTTCTGCCCTGAGTGTGGCGCGAAACGCCCCGCGAGTGCCGAGACCTGGGATTGCCCTGAGTGCGGCGCCAAGGGTATCACCAGCAAATTCTGCCCTGAGTGCGGACATAAGAGGGAGGGCTGACAATATGAAAAAGCATCAGATCCAGGGATCAATAGTTCTCGCCGTACTTACATTGGTATACTGCGCGGTTGTTTTCCTTGTTCCGTTTCAGCGTAATAACGCGATATTTTGGGTCAGCTTTGTATTCACTCTCCTGGCGCTGGCGGCCCAGGTCTATGTGGTCCGTACCGCCTTTGGCGGCGACAGGGACGCAAAAAGCCGGTTTTACGGCTTTCCGATCGCCAGAGTCGGATTTGTGTATCTCATAGCCCAGGTGGTATTAAGCGTTGTTTTTATGGCGCTTGCCGAAAACGTTAAGTTATGGATACCGTTACTTGCTTATATTGTTGTTTTTGGCGCCGCTGTTGTCGGCCTCATTGCGACCGATATAACAAGAGACGAAATTGAGCGGCAGGATACCGTCCTTAAAGCCAATGTGTCCGTTATGCGCTCCATACAGTCCAAGGCGTCGTCTCTCCCCGGAATTGCCCAGGACGAGGAAACAAGGAAGGCCGTCGCAAAGGTGTCGGAGGCTCTGCGCTACTCTGACCCCGTCAGCAGTCCCGCCATCAGCGAGATTGAATCTGACCTCGCCTCCTGCGTTGACGAGCTGCAAAAGGCCGTTGTGGACGGCGACAAGGCATCGGCTCTGGCCCTTGCCGAGAAGGCCGGAAACATCCTCATCGAGCGCAACCGGCAGTGCAAGCTCAACAAGTGACGCTGTTTCACCAAGGTCACAGCACCTTTAGGTTCCTGTGGCAATACCGTGTGGGTTCAAGTCCCACTACCCGCACATCTAATGAAAACGGAACCGCTTTTGCGGTTCCGTTTTCATTAGATGTGCGGGTATACGGCCTTTGCCTTCGGCAAAGACCGCCCCGCCGGTCCTATGACCGGCGGGGTTTTATCTTGTCAAAATCTCCCTTACGCCCCCGTCACGATGTCGTACTTCTCCACGTTTATCACGGTCTTGCCCTGGGACTGGAAGCTTATGCCGTCGGCGGAAAGGGGCGTGTGGAAGGTGAGGGTCACCGCCTGTTCGCCGTCGTTTACGAATATCTCCGCCGAGAAGCGGTCGAGTATCACCCTCAGCTTTATCTCCCCGCCCCGGTCGCGCACGAAGCACTCCCTCACGTGGACAAAGTCCCTGTTCGTGCCGGAGTGGTCGCGGCTCACCCGCAGGGTGCTGGTCAGGGGAGTGTAGGTTATGGAGGTGTAGTGCTGACTGCCGGAGGCCACCTTCATGCGGAAGCTGGTGTACCCGCACTCACTGCGGGGCCGCACCGTCACCGTCATGTCGATGGTCCGCCCGTAGACCCCCCGGAGCGTCAGCTCCTCCTGGACCGGTATATCCGAGTAGCTGACCCTTCTCCCGTGCAGACTCTCCAGCTCCCGCACCGGGTTTTGTATCACCCGCCCGTCCCTGTAGGACAGCTCCCGCGGAAGCGTCATCTGCCCAAACCACTTGTCCTCGGGGCGGGAGACGCTGGTGTCCCAGTTTTGCATCCACCCGATGACTATCCTCCGTCCGTCCGGCGCCAAAAGCGTCTGGGGCGCGTAAAAATCAAGCCCGTAGTCCACCGCCTGGACGTTCCGCCGCTCAAAGCTCCTCTTTTCCCTGTCGTAATCCCCAATGAGGAACATGGTGCAGTCCCCGTTGTGGAACTCCAGCCCCACGGCGCTCATATCCTGCGGGCTCACCGCCAGGATCTGGTGCCCGTCCAGCTCAAAGAAGTCCGGGCACTCCCACATGCGCCCAAACTCGTTGTAGCACCTGTCCAGCACGGTGACGAACCGCCAGTTGAAGCCGTCGCCGCTCTCAAAGAGAAGCACCGACCCGCTGCCGTCCTCCGTTCTGCACCCCACCACACAGCCGTAGCCGCCCTGGGGCATACTGAACATCTTGGGGTCGCGGAAATCGTGGACGTTGAAGCCCTCCGGTATGTCCTTCCCGTCGATAACGGGGTTCGCCCCCGTCTTTTCGTAGTTGAGCCCGTCGCCCACGGCGAGGCACTGGGTCTGCAGGTCCCTGCGCACCCCGTCCTCATCCATGTGGCTGCGAACGCCCGTGTACATCAATAGCTGACGCCCGTCGGGGAGCTCCAGCGCCGAGCCGGAAAAGCACCCCGCGTCGTCGTAATCCTCGTCGGGAGCCAGCGCCGCGGGCAGATACTCCCACCTGAGCATGTCGCGGCTCACCGCGTGTCCCCAGTGCATGGGCCCCCACTTGGTGGAGTAGGGGTGGTACTGGTAAAAAAGGTGGTACTCCCCCTTGTAAAACGAAAACCCGTTGGGGTCGTTCATCCACCCCACCCTCGGCGACAGATGGAACGCCGGGCGCTCCGCTCCGGATATGTACGCCCCGTACCGGTCCTCGTATTTCCGTGCCCTCTCCAGAAGCTCGCTTGTCATTTCCTTTATCCTCCGATATTTCCCAAAGAGCCGCCCCTTTTGCCGGGGGCGGCTCAAGATGTTTTGTTTCGCGCCGGTATTTGTATGGATCACTTCGCGGCGGCGGTGTACCTGTCGTAGGCGTCCTGATAGACGCTGAGCAGCTTGTTCATGCCGCAGTTGTCCTCAAGGATCGTGAGATACTCGTTCCACTCCTCGTCGGTGGGCCCGCCGTCCTTGATCCAGCGCCCCTCGTACTCCGCCACCTGTCCCACGAAGTCCGCCTTGTAGCGGTCGATGGTGTCAAGCTCGTCGGCGGTGAAGGTCACGTCCAGGGGGTAGTAATTCCTGTTGTGGGAGTAGGGCAGCCAGTCGTTTTCCAGGTACTCCAGGCGCTGTGTGGCGCGCTCCTCGTTGTAGAAGATGTGGTTGTAATACTCGGGGAGTATGAGCCTGGGACCGTAGACCTCATACTGTCCCTTGAGCTCGCCGGAGCTCTTACCGAAGCGGCTCTGGGCCTCCTCGTTGCTGAGGGGCACCCACACGCCGTTCTCGTCCTTCTCCTCGGAGAAGTAGATGCCGATGGGTCCGTACTGGAGCTGCATGACCACCTCGCCGTCGTACCACTGGTCAAAGTACCGGCACAGAAGCTCCGGATTGCCGCAGGCGGAGGTGATATTCAGGTTGCCGGAGGTGACGGCGGGGTTGGCGCGGATATTCACCTCGCAGGTGTCGGCGTACTCAGTGCCCTCGGGCCCCTTGAGGGGCGGCAGGAACACGTAGTCGTCGGCAAACTTTCCAAGTATCTCAGGCGCCTCCCAGTAGGTGAGGACGCCGATGCGCCCGGCGGTGCCCTTGGCTATGAACTGGCTCTGGGACTGGGAGAACATCTCCAGATCCATGAGCCCCTCGGCGAACCAGTCGTGGATGTAGGTCACCGCGTCCCGGTAATTCTCCTGGGAGGAGGCAAAGTAGACCTCCCCGTTCTCGTTTACCATCAGGTCCGCGCACACGTCGTTGGTGAAGTTGGTGAAGCCGAAGCCCGCGTAGAGCATCTCCTGGCCCCAGCACCACTGGTCATAGCCGGAGGAGAAGGGGATGGTCATTCCGGCGGCGTTGCCGTTCTTAGTCGCCATGTCGTTTTCCTTGAATGCCACAAGCACGTCGTGGAGCTCCGTGAGGTTGGTGGGCATGGGGAGCCCCAGCTCGTCGAGCCAGGTCTTGTTGATGTACATAAATTCGGGGATGGAGTAGATGCCGTAGTTGTCCTCGGCGCCGATCTGGGCGGTGCCCATCATCTCGGCGGAGGGCAGTCCGTAGATCTTCCCGTCAGCCATGGTGATGGCGGAGCGGATCTCCGGATACTCCTCCAAAATGGCGGAGAGGTTGGGCATGATCTCCGGGGTTATGTAGTCGGTCAGGTCAATAAATGTCTCGTCCTCGCCGTACTCCGTGATGTCGCTCTGACTGAAGTTCACGGCGATGAAGGCGTCGGGCAGCTGTCCGCCGCCGATGCGGGTGCCCACGATCTCACCCAGGGAGTCGGTCATCAGGTCCCACTCGATGGTGACGCCCGCGTCCTCGGCGAGCTTCTCCATCAGGGGGTTGGAGTCGTAGCCGGAGCTGAGGGTGGACATTCCGCCCAGAATGGTGAAGTCCGTCTGGTCCGAGTCCTTACTCGTCTGCTTGTTGCAGGAGGCAAGGACGCAAAGGACCGTGCACAGCGCCAGGACAAGGGAAAGTACCTTTTTCGGTGAAGCTTTCATGATAATTCTCCTTGATCAGAATTGATGTAAAAAATGAATTAATATTACGTATTTTTTACTTGACATTTGCTTAACTTTGATGTATAATGCTTTTGAAGCTGAAGCTCAGCCCTTGACGGCCCCGGTCATGAAGCCCTGCTCGAAGTATTTCTGCACGAAGGGGTAGATGACGAGCATCGGCACCGCCGCCACGATCATCGCGGCGAATTTAACAAGCTCCGCCATCCTGTTGGCGTCGGCGTAGCTCATGCCGCTCCACATGTCCTTCATCGCCTCTGTGGTGATGAGTATGCCCCGGAGCACCAGTGGGAAGGGGTACTGGGACTTGTTGAGGTAGATGAGGGCCGTGAACCAGTCGTTCCAGAAGGCCACCATGGAGAAGACCACCATGACCGCCATGATGGGACGGCTCAGGGGCACCACTATGCGGAAGAAGGTGGTGAAGTCGTCCGCGCCGTCAATGGCGGCGGCCTCCATCAGCTCCGAGGGGATGTTGTGCTCAAAGAAGTTCCTGACGATTATGACGTTGCCCACGGCGACGCCTCCGGGCAGGAACAGCGCCCACATGTTTTCCAGAAGCCCCGTGTCGCGTACCACCAGGTACGTGGGGATAAGTCCGCCGCCGAAGTACATGGTGATGATGAAGAAGATGGAGATGGCGGTCCTGCCGGGGAGGTTCTTGCGGGAGAGGGGGAAGGCGACGATGTATATCATCACCACGGAGAAAAGCGTTCCCACCACCGTGTAGAGCACGGAGTTTCCGAAGCCCCGGAACAGGTTCTTGTTTGCGAATACCGCCGTGTACCCTTCAAGGGTGAATTTGCTGGGCAGAAGGAAGGTCTTGCCGCCGTAGACCTCATAGGGGTCCGAGACGGATGCCACCAGCACGTAGTAGAGCGGATACGCCACTATTATGAGTATCAGCACGCAAAGAGTGACAAGTATGATGTCGCTGACCTTGTCGGAGAGGCCGTGGGATCTTGTTTTGGTTTCCATATTACTCTCCTCCCATCAAACGAAGCTGACGTCCGCGGCTTTTTTGGCTATCTTGTTGACTATCACCAGCAATATGATGTTGATGACCGTGTTGAACAAGCCTATCGCCGTGGAATAGCTGTAAGCGTGGTCCACAATACCCTGCTCGTAAACGTACACCGCAATGACGTCCGATGTGGCCTTGTTGAGCTGTGTCTGGAGCAGGAACACCTTTTCAAAGCCGACGCTCATTATGCCGCCGGCGGCCATTATGAGCTGGAGAACTATCTGGGGTATGAGCTCCGGTATGTCGATGTTCAAAATGCGCTGGAACATGGAGGCTCCGTCGATTTTCGCCGCCTCGTAAAGACCGGGGTCAACGGCGGAGAGGGTGGCGAGGTAGATTATGGTGCCCCAGCCCGCGTCCTGCCATATGCCCGAGGCTATGTATATCGTTCTGAACGCCTCAGGCACCGTCATGAAGTCTATCTGCTTGCCGATTATAAGGTTTATAAGCCCGCCGTAGGGGGAGAGGAATATGCGGATCATACCGCAGACGACCATGATGGAGATGAAGTGGGGGGCGTAGAGGACTGTCTGCACCACCCTCTTGAAGCGCTTGAACCGCAGCTGGTTTATCGCCAGCGCCAGAATGATGGGTACGGGGAAGCTCCACAGGAGCCCGTAAAGGCTGAGCTTTACGGTGTTGACGATCATCCTCTTGAAGTTGGGCGCTGTGAAGAACCTCTCGAACCACTCAAGCCCCACCCATTTGCTCCCGAAGAAGCCCTTGCTCGGCTTGTAGTCCCGGAAGGCTATCTGGATGCCGTACATCGGTATGTACTTATAAATTACGGTGATGATGACCGGTATCAGCAGCAGGACATACAGCTGCCAGGACTCCAGTATCCTTTGCCCAAGGGATTTGCCGTGAGGCCTTTTGACCTTTACAGCCTGATTGGGATTGCTCACGCTTTGGTCTCCCTCCTTATAATATTGTGTTGTGGTGTGTACCGCCGTGAAAGGTTTCTTGAAAAGGAACCCCACGGATTTCGCCAGCTTTCAGATTCGGGTCGCCGGCCTGTGACCTGAAAGGGAGGCAAATGACGTGAAACGATATTTCGTGGACGGTTACAGAATACCACTCCACAATGTAAAACGTCAATAGTTTTTCGCAAAAACTTCACAATTTGTGAGGGATATACAAATCTGCATAGGACAAATTGTGCAATTTCACAAGATTAATTCACAAAAACGTTTCATAAAAATTTCACAAGCCCCTTTACAAACCCGGAGTTATGTGCTATGATTGTTCATGAAATCAAAAACATCATTTCACGAAAATGAGGTGACCGTATGGCTGAATCAACTTCCGCCCCCACAATGAAGGACGTGGCGCGGGAAGCGGGCGTGGCTCTGGGGACCGTGTCAAAGGTGATGAACGGCATACCGGTGGGGGAGAGCTACCGGGTGCGGGTGGAGGAGGCGGTGGCAAAGCTCAACTACCGGGTAAACTCCTACGCCAAGGGGCTCAAGACCAACAAGACCTACACCGTGGCGGTGCTGGTGCCCAATCTCGTGAGCCCGTTTTTCGCAAAGCTCGTAAACTGCCTGAACCGCTCCCTCACGGCGAGAAAGCACAGAATGCTTTTGTTTGCCACGGACTACGACCCCGCCCAGGAGCAGGAATACGTCATTTTGGCGGAGCAGCAGAAGGTGGACGGGATAATATGCCTCAGCTACAACCCGGAGCTCAAGGTCTCCGAGAGCGTGCCGCTTGTGTCCATCGACCGCTATTTCGGCGCGCAGATACCCTGCGTAAGCTCGGATAACTACGGCGGCGGGAGGCTGGCGGCGGAGAAGCTCATAGAGAACGGCTGCCGGAGCCTCGCCTTCATGCGCATCGGCTCCAAGCTCACCAACGAGCCCAACAAGAGGAAGGACGGCTTCATCTCCGCCTGCGAGGCGCTTGATGTGCCCTACACGCTGAAGATGGTGGACGACTTCACGCCCTATTCCGCCTTTGAGGAGTTCCTGCGGGAGCACCTTCACGCTGGGAAGCTGGACTTTGACGGCATATTCTGCGTCACCGACGCTTTGGCCTATCAGACCGTCCGCTCCCTGCGCTCCATGGACGTCAGGGTGCCGGAGGACGTGCAGATAATCGGCTTTGACGGGACGCAGTATTTCGGGGACCAGGACTATTTCTGCTCCACCATCGTCCAGCCGCTCACGGAGATAGCGGAGACGTGCGTTGACATGATACTGGAAAAGGGGCTGAGCAAGGCCCCGTCGCTGGTGTGCCTGCCCGTGACATACGCCTACGGCGGCACCACAAGGGCGTGATATGGCAAGCGAATACCTGAAATGGAAGTACCGGGACGTGAAGCCCGA
Source organism: uncultured Oscillospiraceae bacterium (assembly GCA_947627285.1). Taxonomy (GTDB): domain Bacteria; phylum Bacillota; class Clostridia; order Oscillospirales; family Oscillospiraceae; genus RUG626. The sequence goes on along the minus strand of CANQVL010000001.1, from coordinate 194,294 downwards.
CGAGCCGCCCCCGCCCTTAGAGGGGTGGCCAAAAATCAAAAACTGGCTCCACTACCACATGATCTACATTGTCGCCGTCGCGACGGTTATTGGCGTGGCGGGGTCCATGGTGTGGAACGCCCTGGGGATCGGCAGGGTGAAGCCGGACTACATCTTCGCCTACGTGGGCAAAAACCCACTGCCGGAGGACACCGTTTCCGCCCTTGAGCGGGAGCTTGCGGCGTTGGGGGAGGATCTGAACGGCGACGGCAGGAGCGTGGTGGAGCTTCGCTCCTACGTCTCCGGCGGCGGCGATCCCGACACCGCCGACGGCTACGGGACCGCCGCCATGGTGACCCTCACCGCGGACATAACAAGGAGCGAGAGCGCCTTTTTCATAACCGACGACCCGCTCGCGCTCCAGGCGCGCTACCAGATACTCGCCGCCCCCGGCGGGGGACTGCCGGAGGAGGACGATTACAGCTGGGAGGGGAAGGCGTACAGGTGGTCCGACTGCCCGGTTCTGGCGTCCCTGCCCCTGGGAGATTACCTCCGGGAGGTCAACGGGACCGCTGTCGGAGGGGCTTCACAGGGGGTATTGGACCCCCTTTACATAGGCATAAGAGGGTACTCGGCCCCCCCTCAGACACCCCTCAGAAGGGGGTATGAGACCATGTGGAAAACGATAACGGAAGGGGCTGTATCATCCCCATGAGGCACAGACGTATTTTGCCGCTGGCCCTGCTTATATGTATAATTTTGACATCCTGCGCGTCCGGGGAGCTTGACAGGGCCGCCCTGGGCTGGGAGGAGGACTGGACGGCGGTGGGCGAAATAGTCGCCTCCGAGCAGGTCGCGGGCTTTGAGCCCAGCGAGAATTTGGACGCCATGTCCGCCTCCGGCCTTTGGTACGCCACCTGGACAAGCGGGGAAATGGAGGTTCGGGAGAACGATGAGGGCCAGCGCTCGGAGATATACGACGCGCAGATATACCTGCTCATACAGGAGTTCAAAAGCGGCCCGAAGGCCCTGGCGGAGCTGGAGGTCTGGAAAAACCGGGAGCGGGATTCCTACGCCTGCGGGGATACGGTGACGGGGACCTATGCCGATGTATCATTTGAGATACTGCCGCTTTTGGAGGGGGCGGAGACGAACCCTTATTCCCACGGGGCGGCGGCGTTCGGGTGCTTCGGAAATTGCAGCGTATGCGCGGAGCTCATGTGCCGCGAGGAGTTTGCCGGAGACGCACTGGAGATAATGGAGGGGTTCCTTTCGGGGCTCCATTTTAACGGCGGGGAGGCGGAATAAATGGGACTTTTCTTCCCCATGGACGACGAAAAACGGCCCGAGGGCAGAAGACGCGGCTTTGCCAGATACCGCCAGCTTTTGGAACGGGACTGGAAGGCATACATACTCATGGATTTTATAGTCCTGGCGACCTTCATACCCTACGGGCTGGGGGTCACGCTGGCGGTGACGGCGGAGAGCTCGCTGGTGCTCATACCCGTTTCGATAATCGGCGGAATGGTCGCGGGGCAGGGGATAGCGGCGATGTATGACCTGCTTCTCAGGAGGGCGCGGGACGATATGCTGCCCGTGGGCCACGCCTTTGTGAAGTCCCTGCGGCAAAATTGGAGGTCGGCGCTGCTGCCCGGCGCGGCGGAGGGGCTGTTTGTGGGGCTGGTCATCTTCTCGGGGCTCGTGATGCTCCGCACGGGCAGTATAACGGCGCTGAATATAGCGGTATTCGCCGTGGCGTCGGTGGTGTTTACCATGGTTTTCGACATACTCTGGCCCCAGGTGGTGCTCTTTGAGCAGGCGGGCGCGGTGAGGCTCAAAAACTGCGCGCTTTTCATACTCCAGAACCCCCGGAGGGTGCTGGGAGGGGCGGCGCTGCAGGTCGTCTGGTGGGTGGCAACCTTCCTCTTTATGCCCTGGACGGCGTTTCTCGTGCCATTTTTGGGGGTGTGGTACATATTCTTCGCAACGCTCACCATGAAGTACGACGCGCTGGACGGCGCGTTTAAAATCGAGGAGCAGATAGCGGCGAAAAATGCCGGCGCGGAGCCGGAAAAGGAAGAAGGAGAGGATCAAAATGACTGATATTGTTGCTGTCGGAGAGATACTTATCGACCTGACACAGAGCGGCGTCACGGAGCAGGGGATACCGCGCTTTGACGCAAACCCCGGCGGAGCCCCGGCGAACCTCGCCGTCGCCGCCTCCAGGCTCGGGGCGAGCACAGCCTTCATCGGAAGGGTGGGAAAGGACAGCTTCGGGGAGCTTTTGAGGTCCACCTTGGAGGAGAACGGCGTTGACGTGTCGGGGCTCACAGTGGACCCGGTACAGCACACCACCCTCGCCGTGGTGAGCCTGGACAGGCAGGGGGAGCGGAGCTTCAGCTTCTACCGGGACCCCAGCGCGGACGTGGACCTGACGGCTGAGGACATTTCCGACGAACAGCTCAAGGACGCAAAAATACTGCACTTCGGGAGCGTCAGCCTCACTGCGGAGCCGGCGCGCGGCGCCACGCTCTACGCCGCGAAAAGGGCAAAGGAGCTGGGGCTCACGGTGAGCTACGACCCCAACTACCGCCCGTCCCTCTGGCGGAGCGAGGCCGAGGCGGTGGAGAAGATGCGCGAGCCCCTGGCGCTGGCGGACGTGCTGAAGGTCTCCGACGAGGAGCTTCCGCTTATGTCCGGCTCCTCCGATCTGGAGGAGGGGACGGCGCTTTTGCGGGAAAAATACGGCATCGCGCTCGTACTGGTGACGCTGGGTCCCGACGGGGCGTTTTACAGAATGGGCGATAAAACAGGACACGTGCCGGGGGTGCGGTGCGTCGTGGCGGACACCAACGGGGCGGGGGACACCTTCTTCGGGGCGCTTCTCTCAAGGCTTGTGAGACTGCCGTCGCTGAAGGAGCTGACGGTCCCGGAGCTTGAGGAGGCTGTGGCGTTTGCCAACCGCGCCGCCTCAGCGACCACCTCGCGCCACGGGGCCATACCCGCCATGCCGCGGCTTGAGGAGCTGGGATAAAGGGTATACCCGGTTCTTGTAATCGTTTCACGTCCTGATTTAGTGCATATTACACAAATCGGGACGTGAATTTTTATGTGTTTCGCAGAAAGTTAAAAAGATTGTTGACAAAATAAAAAGGGAGAATTATAATTCAATTGTTCTACAACGTGAAACGTTATTTCATGGATCATCCCCTGCCGTCCGGTCCGCCAAGCCGGAATGAAATCTTAGATCAAGAGGGACCGATATGAAAATGAAAATGAAAAAGCTCCCGGCACTGGCGCTTGCCATTGCCATGGTCCTGTCGCTTGCCGCCTGCGGAGAAAAGTCCGGCGGCGCGGCGGAGGACATCGTAAACGGGGACCTGGAGGACGTGTCCGCCGGCAACTGGGTGGGCTGGACCCGCGAGGACGCCGCCTTCAACTTCCGGGGCGTTGTGAAGGACGAGAGGATCAACGGCGTTCCCATGGAGAAGTCCGGGGAATACTACTTCTCCGGCGCGAAGGGCGGCAACCCGGTTATGAAGGGCACACTTACCTCGGACGTCTTCAAGCTGGGCGGCAACGGCTTTATCTCCTTTAAGATAGGCGCCGGAAAGGACCCGGAGAAGTGCTACGTGGAGTTCATCGAGTCAGGCTCCGACACCGTTTTGGCGAAGATCGGAAATACCGACTGCGACGGTATGTACATAAAGGACCACCTGCTGACGCACGTGGCGGACCTCTCCGCCCACGTGGACAAGGAGATCTACATCAGGATAACGGACAACGACGACGGCAGTGATTACGCCTACCTCAACTTTGACGCCTTTAAGGTCTGCCAGGACGACGCGGAGGTCGCCGCCGCGCAAGCCGAGTACGAGGCGCAGATAGAGAAGTACGGCGAGAAGCCCTTTGAGGAGGACGAGACCTCCACGACCATCGTAAACGGCGGCTTTGAGGAGTGCGACCTGGAGAACGGCGTTCTCACCGGCTGGAAGCTCCTTGACGGCTCGGCGCTGACCATCGCCAACGTTGTGCCCACGAGCCAATACTACTGGGACGACAGGGCGGTTTACGGCGAGGGGGATTACTACCTGGACGGCTCCAACAACGGCGCAACCGCTGAGAACCTGACGGGCGCCATCCGCTCCACCAAGTTCACCCTGGGCGGCGACGGGTACATCACCTTCATGATGGGCTCCGGCAACGGCGGCTCCTATGTGGCGCTGTGCGACGGCAGCACCGACGAGGAGCTTATAAAGGTGGAGAACACCTACTTCTCCGACCCCGCCCTGGCGCTGACGCTCCTGCGCATGTATGTTGACGCCGGCGACTACATAGGCCGGGTGTGCTATATGAAGGTCGTGGACGCCAACGACGGCTCAAAGGGAGGCTTCGCCTTCATTAACGTGGACGACTTCCGCGTGTCCCTCACCGCCGACGAGGTGGGCGCGCTGGAGGTGGAGCAGATGGAGAAGATCCAGAACGAGACCTACACCTCCGCGTCCTATGACGACCTCACCTCACTGCGCAATTACTACTCCAACTATCCCTATCCCGTGCCCCTCAAGTCCCTGACGGTCAACTCCTACGCGAAGAACCAGGTGGTGGACTGCGGCACCGTGGACGTGACGGCGTATCTTGCCGACGTCTCCGCCAGCTTCGGCAGCGACGCGGTGACGGACATCGCCGTGACGAAGGTCGCCGCCCCCGACGGGACGGAGCTCACAGCCGGCTTTGACGCGGTGGACATGAGCGCCCCCGGCGCGTACACCGTGACCTACGCCGCCTCCTACGAGGGCAAGACAGCCGAGGCCGCCTTTACCGTCATCGCCATGGCGGACCACAACTCCGTCGCCAACGGAGGCTTTGAGTCCGGCAACCTGGCGGGCTGGACGGTCCTCACCGACGGCTGGAGCATCGTGGACGGCAATCCCACCGGCGTCATAAGCGCCGCCACCTACTGGGGCGAGGAGATGCCCTACAACCAGGCAGGAAATTACCATCTGGACGGCTTCAACACCGGCATTGAAGAGGGCGGAACATGGCAGGTCAGGTCCACCGACTTCACACTGGCGGGCTCCGGCTTCATCTCCGTCCGCATGGGCGGCTCCGCCTCGGCGGTGCGCGTCTATACCGCCGACGGCACCGAGATCGGCTACTACAAGCAGAACCGCTTCAACGACGCGGGCTTCCCCCACGTGGGGCAGGGCGGCTCCTGGGGCGACATGGCAACCTACGTCATGGATCTCTCCGACCATATCGGCGAGGAGCTCTACATAGTCCTGTGCGACGAGGAGGTCACCACCCCCTGGGCCCACGGGTTCTTTGATGAGGTCGTGACCTATTACGAGACGGCCCCCGACGTGGCGAGCATGGCAGACACCGTTATGGACGGGCACACCGCCGAGGAACAGGCCGCCGAGATCCGGATACCCTGGCAGCTGGCTGACAATCTGATATAATTTCTCATCATTCCTCCCCGTTTGCCGGGAGCCGCGAGGCTCCCGGCGATTTCAAAAAAGCTTTGGCAGGAAGGAGAATCAACGTGAAAAAATGCTTTGCGCTTGCCGCGCTTGTACTTTGTATGGTGCTGGTGCTCGCCTCCTGCGGAGGGGACGCGCACAGCAAGGAGCTCATAGCGCACCTGGCGTTTGACGAGGGCTCCGGCACCACCGTCAAGGACTCCGCGGGCAAGCTGCCGGATACCGATTTGAGCTATCAGTTTTCCCACGCCACGTATATGGAGGACCAGGAGCCCCAGTGGCGGGAGGAGGGAATAAGCGGCGGGTGCGTGCTCCTTGACGGCACAAGCACCTATGTGAGCTACAAGCGCAACGACGTGACCGTGGAGGGGCCCGCCCTCACGGTGCAGGCGTGGATAGCGCCCAGGACCTTTGAATGGGACGACCCGCACGCCGCGGAAAACGGAACGGACTCCCTCACGGGCATCGTCTGTCAGTTCGACAAGGACGCCAAGAAGGGCTTTATACTTGGCTATGAGCGCTTCGGGCGGCTCAGCTTCCAGGTGGGCACTGGCTACGAGTGGCTGTCGGTCTGGTCCGACGAGGTGAGGCTCCAGAAGTACGCCTGGAACCTGGTGACCGCGACCTACGACGAGGACGAGGGGAAGATGTGCCTCTACTTAAACGGGGAGCTGGTGGGCTCCGGCTTCTCCGGCGGGAACATAGTGGGCGCCAACAACAAGGGGCTTACCGTGGGGCGCAACCAGAACCCGGTGGAGAACCTGGTGGCGGGGAACGTCAACGCCGCCAGCGGGTATCTGGACGAGGTGAAGCTCTGGTCCACGGCGCTTACCGCCGAGGAGATAAAGGAGTATTACGACGGCGTGGAGGTCCCGGAGATAGAATTTTCGGACATCTGGCTCCAGAACATACTCACTGGCGACTACACGCGTCCGCAGTTCCACGCGGGGCCCTATCAGTTCTGGATGAACGAGCCCCACGCGCCGGTGTACTACAACGGGGTGTACCACCTGTTCTTCCAGGAGAACATGACGGGCTCCTACTGGCGGAACATCTGCTGGGGGCACATGGTGAGCGAGGATATGGTGAATTGGCGGCCTGTGAAGGAGGCCATCACGCCCACCGAGGGCTCGGTAGTGCCCGACGGGGTGTGGTCGGGCGGGGCGGCGCTTGACAAAAACGGCGTGCCGCTCCTGTTCTTCACCGCGGGCAACGACGCCTTCCGGGACACGCCGGGGCTCATATCGAATCAGAACATCGGCGTGGCGTACCCGGCGGACCTGAGTGACCCGGAGCTCACGGACTGGGTGATATGCGACGAGCTGGCAGTCATACAGCAGCAGGGCCAGGGGCGCGCGGGCGAGTTCAGGGACCCCTCCATATGGAAGGAGGGGGACAGCTGGTACATGGTGGTCTGCTCCGGTTCCGCCACCACAAACGGGGGCACGGCGCTGCTATATACCTCCGACACGCTGGAGCTGAAGGACGACGGGACGGTGGAGCAGAACTGGGTCTACAAGGGGCCTGTGTATGAGATGCCCAACCAGTCCTCGCTTTACGGGACATCCTGGGAGCTGCCCATACTGCTGCCTGTCAGCAACGAGGCGGGGACGGTAACGAAATACTTCTTCTCCATTTCTCCGGCTCCCGCGTCCTCCGCGGACAACAAGGTTTACTACTGGCTGGGGGATTTTGACGCCGAGAGCGGCAAATTTACGCCGGACCCGGAGTTCGGCGAACAGCCGAGGCTGCTTGATTACGGCGCCAACGTGTTTACGGGGCCGTCGTGCCTTGTGGACCCGGTGAGCGGGGACATATATATGTTTTCCATCATGCAGGACCAGAGGGGCGCCGCCGAGCAGGGCGCCTCCGGCTGGGCGCACACCGTGGGGATAGCCAGGAGGATATGGCTCTCCGACGACGGGTCGGACATGATGATCTCGCCCATCGACACCCTCGCGACATTGGAGGAGGAGACGCTGGCGGACCTTGAGAACGTGGGTATCGAGGACGCCAACGCCGCGTTGGAGGGGATAGACGAGGATATGCTGTACATACGCCTCACCGCTGACGTCTCGGGCGCGTCGGAGTTTGGGATAAGCCTGAAGCAGGGCGGAAAGTGGGACGCCACGACCTACACCTATGACGTGGGCGAGGGGACCATCTCCGGGCACACGGAAAACAAGGGCGAGGGCTGTAAGGCATCCACCGCCTCGGGTCCGCTCGCCGCCCCGGACGGGAAGCTCACCATGGAGATCTACGTTGACAGGTCGCTGGTGGAGGGCTTCTTCAACGACGCCAAGGCGCTGAGCATCAGGGCGTACACAGACGACCCGGAATCCCACGGAATGGACCTCTTTGCCACGGGGAACGTGACCATTGAGGAGCTGTACGTGGCTAGGATGGGGGGAATATTTTAAACCCAAAAGGGCTTTGCCCTTTTGGGTTTAGGGGGAACGTGCGAAAAAATTTTCGGAAATGTCTGCGGACATTTCCGAAAATTTTTTCTGCTGTTTTGCCGCGCGCACGCCCTCGTCGTCGCTGAAGTCGCTTAACCTCGCCCCGCCGCAAGCGGCAGGGCTCAGGCGCAGACTTCGCTCCTCCTCTCCCCACGCAATCATGATTGCGTGGGGACCCCATATGGTCACACACTTGCGCGACATAAGGTGATTTTTCCGACGTACATGCCGTCGGAAAAATATTTAATTGGGGATTGCCCGCGCCTTTGGCGCGAGGCAAGGGGTGTTTAGGGATGTAGTTGGTTAAAATTTTCGGGGGGGGGTAGTTGTTGGGTCTTTTCTCTGTGGGCGTATTGGGTGGGGGTCATGCCGTAGTAGCGTTTGAACTCGCGGTAGAAGGTGCGGGTGCTCTCAAAGCCGGAGGCCATGGCTATCTCAGTCACGGAGACCTTCTTCCTGTCCAGCGCCACCGCCGCCTCACGACAGCGCATACTGTTGATGCACTCGGTGATGCCCCTGCCGAAGTAGTTGTGGAAGAGGCGGGAAAAGCGGTAGGTGCTGTAGCCGAAGTGCTGGGCAAGCATATCGAGAGTCAGCTTCTCCTGGTAATGCTCGGTGAGGTAAACGAGTATATTCTTCGCGAGGAACTCGTCGCGGCTCTGGGCGTGGGCCTCGACGCCCGTTTCGCCCAGGATGAGGCTTATGACAACGTAGAGGTAGCCCTTCATGAGGTTCCGGCGGACTACGGAGTCGCCGGAGGACTCCTCCTCCTCGGCGAAGAGGCGTATGAGCGCCTCCATACAGCGCTTCAGCTCGCCGTGGGAGTGGTCCTCGCCGAAGTAGCGCGCGAAGGTCTTTTTGGACAGCAGGGATTTGTAGGAGGGGATGGATTCCATGGGGACGGTGAGCACGTAACTGCGGGAGGTGCCCTCGGTCCAATAGCTGTGGATGGCGAAGCTTGGGGAAATGGAGAACTCTCCGGGGTGAAGCTGAGTATGCTTGCCGTCTACGATGACCGAGAGGGTCCCCTCCGTAACATACATCAGCTCTATGGAGCTGTGGAAATGGGGCGGGAATACGCAATTCTGATTGACCCAACAGCCCGGTCCTCTGTCTGTGTCCCGTTTGTATTCGTAGTAACAACCTTCCTGATTTTGCGGCGTCACTTCGGAACCTCCTTTTCTGTACGCGTAAATTATGGCGGCAATTTTTGACACCATCTGTCCCAAAACTGGCAAGACAAATCCTTTTATATCCATTATAATTAAAATGTCAAAATAATGCAAGTAAAATTTCTTGATACTGGTGCATTTTGCTGTATATTGCCGCTTTGGACGGGGGAAAATGTGAGAAAAACCGCGTTGCGGTCTTGACGCATCACTCCGCGCCGGTATCGGGGAGGGTCTGACGGGACAAAAAAGCGGTGACCGGCGAAAATTTCGCCAGTCACCGCTTACGAACGGGAGACCAATGCGCCAATGGAAAAGCGGGTTTTTGGGACAGCGCTGAGTATATCGGCGCTGCCCCCAAACGTTTTACGCGGGTTCGACTTCCGTCGGCTATAGGATCTCCCTCAGGAATTTGGCGACAGTCTCCGCCGCCATTTTGTGACAGAGTGTGCCGGGGTGCTCGCGGGCGCCCACGGTCTCGACTGTCATGGCGGGGAGGGGGAGATAGTAGACGCGCCCGTCGCCGCTCTCGCGGCGGACCCTTTCCACCGCTCGTTCCAGCTGGGGACGAAGCTGATCTCCCACCATACCGTAGGCCCACACCAGGCGGGCGGAGGGGTTGCGCTTTCTGAGTGTCCGCAAAAACGCCGCCGCGCTGTCCTCAATCATGTCAAGACCTTGAGCGGTATTTAGCTGACGGAAGGTTCTGCCGTCGTCACCGCGCCATTCCGGTTGGTTCATGGCGCTGACGTCGTTGCTGCCGAGGTTGACGATGACCGCGTCAGGCCGCCAGGCGGAAAAGTCATTTTCCAGTCCCGCGCCAAGGGAGCCGTTCATTTCACCGCAGGCGGGGCCGCAGATCTGCTCATAAACATCGGGCATCACATGGCGGGGGTCGTTGTCCCAGCCGGAGCGGATGCCCCAGCCGCTTTGACTGATGAGGCGAAAATCGGCGTTCAGCAGTCTCGCGGTCTCACAGCCCCAGGTGCGGCTGGCGCTGAAGAGCGCCGTGACCCAGTCGGTCTCCTGACGGGCGCCGATGGCGCCCTCGCCGCTGGTGATGCTGTCGCCCACAAATTCCAGGCGCAGCTCCGGGGCGGGGACGGGCAGGAACGTGCCGCCCTCCCAGCGCAGCTCCTTCACCAGGACGAGGTAAGCGGGGTCGCCGGACATCGGCTGGCACTCATTCATAAGGCGCACGCGCTTGACGCTGCCGGGAGCCATGCCGCTGAACACGCGCACGTCGGTTTCGCCGCGTTCCAGGGGCATCCTGATGAGCTGAGCGCCGTTGACCTCCACCGATATCCACGGCTCCATGTCACGATAATCGGCCTCCAGGATCAGGTGGAGCTCAGACCCTGTAAAGCGCACCTCCAGCCCGCTCCCGCTCCAAAAAAGGGGAAGCGCGCCGGCGCGCCGGGCGGACGCCTCATGGAACCGTCCCAGGGGATAGAGACCCGGTATTTCAAATACATTTGCTTTTTGCATTGGTACACCTCCTTGTGATTTGCAGACAGCATATCACGGCTTGGGAAAAAGCGCAAGAAAAATATATAAAAATATATAAAACTGTTCACGGGGAACAAAAGATACGAAACGGAGGGACCGGAATGGGAAAGGGCGCTGTGGGATTTCGCTTGAACGTCATCTTTGGGGACGATATGGTGCTTCAACGGGACGTGCCTGTACCCGTATGGGGCGAGGCGCCTGCCGGGGAGACGGTGGAGGTCTCGCTGGACGGGGTTTCCGCCGGAGCGCGGGCAGATGAGGCGGGGCGTTGGAAAATCGAGCTGCCGGCGGGTCCCGCCGGAGGGCCCTACACGCTTAAGGCGCGGTGCGGGGCGGCAGAGCTCCGCTGTGAACGCGTCTGGCGGGGCGAGGTGTGGCTGGCAGGCGGGCAGAGCAATATGGAGATGACGCTGACGGGCTCCGACAACGGCGACGCCGCCGTCCGGGAGAGCCTGGACCCCAGACTGCACTTCTATCACCCGGCAAAGGCCGCCACGGTGGAGGAGGTCGAGGAGATCGAGGGCGGCGGAGGACATCCCCGGTGGCATGTCTCCGGGCCGGACACCGCCGGAGACCTGTCCGCCGTGGCATACTACGCGGGGCGCACATTGACATCGCGCCTGCCGGACGTACATGTGGGGCTCCTGGTGTGCTGTTGGGGCGGCACCTACGCCCACTGCTGGATGCCGGAGGAGGAGCTGAGGACCTTCCCGGAGGGGATAAGGTGCGTAGAGGAATTCGACGCCCGCGTGGGCGGGAAGTCTGACCGGGAGTTCCTGCGGGAGCAGGCGGCATATCAGCGGGAGCTGGACATCTGGAACGGGCGGGTCGCGGCGCGCCGGGCGGCGGAGCCGGACGTGAGCCGGGAGGTCCTTGAGAAGGATTGCGGGCCGTATCCATGGCCGCCCCCGATGGGACGGAGGGGGTTCCAATATCCGGGAAATCTGTACCGCTCCATGCTCTCGCGCATGGCTCCCTACGCCATTCGGGGCTTTTGGTACTACCAGGGGGAGACGGACGAGGAATGGCCGGAGCGCTACAGGGCTTTGCTGGAGCACCTGATATACCGGTGGCGGAAGGATTGGGGAGGGGAGGAGAAGCCCTTCCTTCTGGTCCAGCTGCCGATGTACATAAGTAAGGCCGAGCACGCCGCCGGCGACTCCATGCGCTGGCCCGTACTGAGGGAGGCCCAGGCCGACGCCGCCGGAAGTATCCCGGGGGTGGAGATGGTCGTGACCGCCGACTGCGGGGAATTTGACAACGTACACCCCACGGACAAGCGCACTCCGGGGACGCGGCTGGGGCTGTTGGCCCTTGAGAGCGTTTACCGCCTGCCGGTCACGGGCAGGCCGCCGGTGTGCGTGGACGCCCGGAGGGAGGACGGGGCGGTGGTCCTCCGCTTTGACCGGGTGGGCGGCGGGCTGTACCTGGCGGGAGAGGGACTGGGGTTCCGGCTCGCCGGGGCGGACGGGGTCTTCCGCGACGCCTCGGCGCATGTGACGGCGCCGGATACCGTCCGCGTGACCGCCGGGGGTATAGACGTCCCGACCGCGGTGAGCTACGCCCGGTACAGCTTCGGACAGGCACAGCTTTACGGCGGAACAGGTCTTGCCGCCGCGCCGCTGGAGATCGTTTTTTGAAGCGGCGGAGAAGGGGCAGACGGTGATTTTTGAATTATGGCGACAGTAGGAGAAGACAGATGATGAAGATGAAACGGCTGCTGAGTAAATTGCTTGCGGGGGCCCTGCTTCTGCCGGCGCTCCTGTGCGTTTGCCCAGAGAAGGCTTTGGCGCAGGGCGGTACGGACGGCGCGGGCGCTCCGGCGGAGCGGTCACAGCGCTCTCTGGAGGACTACAAGGAGGACCTCAATTATACGGCGGAGTATCAGGATTACGCGCAGTACATAGCGCGGTATTCCGACAGCCTGAGACCCGAGGATGTATATGTGATAGACGGCGGGGACTACACGCGGTACGAGGGCCGGGAGGAGCTGCGGCTCCTGCGGGACTTTGAGGGGCGCGCGGGGGTGTCGGTGTACACCCGGGATACGGGAATGATCGAATACCCGGTGGACATCCGCACGGAGGGGCTTTATCAGGTGTCCCTTCTCTACTATCCTGTCGATGGCAACGGCTCCTCCATCCAGAGGGGGTTCTTTGTGGACGGAGAGCTGCCTTACCGTCAGCTTACGGAGGTGGAATTCTCCCGCGTCTGGGTGAACTCCGTCGATCAGTGGATGACGGACAACCAGGGGAACGACTTAAAGCCCACGCAGATCGAGGCGCCGGAGTGGATCACCTCTCCGCTCTATGACGTGGACGGGTATGTGGTGGAGCCGCTGTCGATCTATCTGACCGCGGGGCCCCACACGATAACCATCGTGTCCGAGAGGGAGCCCATGGTGATAGGCGCGGTCATACTGAAGAACGAGGCGGAGCCCCTGGACTATCAAAGCCAGCTTGAAAGGTGGAAAAGCGAGGGCGCCGCGGATACATCGGGGCAGTTCGTGGAGCTGCAGGCGGAGGATTCGGAGAAAAAATCCTCCAGTATGCTCTACCCCGTGCAGGACCAGTCCTCACCTGCCATATATCCGTACAGCGCCAGGGTGTTGAAGAACAACACCGTCGGCGGGAACTCCTGGAGCCACACCGGGCAGTGGATCGAGTGGGGCTTCGATGTGGACGCGGACGGCTTTTACAACATCGCCCTCCACGCCAAGCAGAACTTTGTGAGGGGGATTTACGTATCACGAAGGATAACAATTGACGGTCAGGTCCCCTTCAGCGAGATGAGCCACTACGGGTTCACCTATAAGAGCGACTGGGACATGATAAGGCTCTCCGACGGGAATGGGGAGCCATATCGGTTTTACCTTACGGCGGGGCACCACACCCTGCGGATGCAGGTGGTGCTGGGGGATTTCGCACAGGTCATCAGCGACGTGCAGAGCGTGGTCACAAAGCTCAACAGCGCCTACCGGAGCATCATACGCATAACGGGCGTGGCGCCTGACGAATACAGGGATTACAGGGTCGGGAGCCGGATCCCCACGCTGGAGGGCGAGCTCAGGGAGATAAAGGAGGACCTGGACGGCATTTTGAGCACGCTGGACGCGCTGAACGTGCGCGGCAGTGAGGAGAACGTGCTCATCACCATGCGTGACCAGCTGGCGGACATACTCAAGGACACCGAAAAGGTGACCAGGATGGTGGGGGACTTTAAGACCAACATCAGCGCGCTGGGGACGTGGATCTCCAACGCCCAGTCCCAGCCGCTGCAGCTGGACGCGGTATATATACTGTCAACGGATACCGACACGCCGAAGACGAATAATTCCTTCCTTGACAAGCTCATACATGAGATAAAGAAGCTGTTTTACTCATTTATCGTGGATTACAACGCCATCGGGAACGTCGCCAGGGAGGGGGAGGACGTGCGCACCATCACCGTCTGGGTGGGCACGGGCCGCGACCAGGCGAACGTGATAAAGTCCCTGGTGGACGAGACGTTTACGCCGCGGAAAAACATAAACGTCAACCTTATGTTGGTGGATATGGGGACGCTGCTTCAGGCGACGCTTGCCGGACAGGGACCGGACGTCGCCCTGCAGGTCGCCAGCGGCAGCGTCAACAGCTCCGCCTCCAACGATCTGCCTGTCAACTACGGACTTCGCGGCGCGGTGGTGGACCTGAGCGAGTTCCCGGATTGGCGGGAGGTGGCGTCGCGCTTTCGCTCCAGCGCCCTGGAGCCCTTCACCTTTGAGGGCTCCCTGTATGCCCTGCCGGAGACGCAGACCTTTGAGATGATGTTCTACCGGAAGGATATACTCAATGAGCTGGGGATAGAGGTTCCGAGGACCTGGGACGAGATGAAGGTGGTCATCTCGGAGCTGTCAAAGAACCAGATGAGCCTTGGGATGCTTCCGAGCGAGCTTACGTTCACCAGCCTTCTTTACCAGTTTGGCGGAGAGCTTTACAGCGAGGACTGTACCCGCTCCGCGCTGGATTCCGAGGAGGCAATAAACGCGTTCAAGGCGTACTGCGAATACTATACCGACTACAGGCTGGAGCGCGCGACCAGCGTTGAGCAGCGCTTCCGCACAGGGGAGTCGCCCATCATCATCGCGGATTATACGGACTACAACGTGCTGGAGGTGTCCGCTCCCGACATCAAGGGGCTGTGGGGCTTTACTACCCTGCCGGGCGTTGTGGGCGAGGACGGGACGGTGAACAACACCACCGCCAGCACGGGACAGGCCTGCATGATGATGAGCGGCGCAAAGGACAGGGAGGCCGCGTGGGAGTTCATGAAGTGGTGGTCCTCCGCCGAGACGCAGACCTCCTACGGGAAGGAGATGGAGGGGCTGATGGGCGAGGCGGCGAGATATCCCACAGCCAACATCGAGGCGTTCGCAAATCTGCCCTGGCCCTCCGACGACTACGAGGCGCTGGAGATACAGCTTGAGAACGTGAAGGGCATAAGGCAGGTGCCGGGGAGCTACTTCACCTGGAGGAACATCAACAACGCGTTCTACGCGGTGGTGGACGCGGACAAGAAAATGCAGCCCAGAGAGGCGATGAACGAGTATATCCAATATATCAATTCCGAAATCACCAGCAAGAGGCAGGAATTCGGATTGACCGTCGCGGAGGACCGGGAAAGAGGTGATATGTGAGACATGAGCAGATCGGATAAGAGAAGGTATCTGAGGCACCAGATGTACCGGTGCCGTTCGTGCTACGCCATGCTCGCGCCTTACTTCATACTGTTCTTCATTTTCACGGTGCTGCCGGTGCTCACCTCCGTGGTGCTCAGCTTTACTAATTTCAATATGCTGGAGAAGCCGGATTTTGTGGGCTGGAAAAACTACATACAGCTCATTTTGGACGACGACATCTTCAAGAAGGCGTTTAAGAACACCATCATCCTCGCGGTCATCACGGGGCCGCTGAGCTACATGATGTGCTTTTTGTTCGCGTGGATCATCAACGAGTTCCACGGCAAGCTCCGGGCGTTTTTGACGCTTATCTTCTACGCGCCGTCCATCACCGGCAACGCCTTCATGGTGTGGTCCATCATCATCTCCGGCGACAGGTACGGGTATCTGAACGGGTGGCTGATGAAGTGGGCCATCACCTACGCGCCAATCCAGTGGATGCAGACAGAAAGATACGTCCTGCCCATTCTCATCGTGGTGCAGCTGTGGCTGAGCCTGGGCACCGGCTTCCTCACGTTCATCGCCGGACTTCAGACGGTGGACAGGACACTTTATGAGGCGGGCGCCATGGACGGGATCAAGAACAGGTGGCAGGAGCTTTGGTACATCACCCTGCCCTCCATGAAGCCGCAGCTGATGTTCGGCGCGGTGATGCAGATCACCCAGTCCTTCGCGGTGGCGGATATATCCCTCAACCTGGCGGGCAACCCCAGCGTCAATTACGCCGGAGCAACGATAGTGACACATCTGATGGATTACGGCAGCGGCACACGCTATCAGATGGGGTACGCCTGCGCGATAGCTACGGTCCTGTTCGCTCTGATGGTGGGCACAAACCAGATCGTCCAGAAAATTTTGAGACGGGTGGGGTAGAGGTATGGCAATGTCAAGTATGATCAAGCTCCCGCGCGTCAGGCGGAGGAGACAGCTGAACAGGTCCATGGCGGGAAATACGGTCCTGTTCGTCATCATGGGCATCTGCGGCGTATTTATGGCGGTGCCGCTGGTGATGATAGTAAACAACGCGCTGAAGCCTCTGGACGAGCTGTTCCGTTACCCGCCGCATATATTCGTCAGGAACCCGTCGCTTGACAATTTCAGCGACCTGTATGTGCTGATGTCCGGCTCGTGGGTCCCGTTCTCCAGATATATACTCAATACGCTTATTATCACCGGGGGCGGCACGATCGGACACGTGCTTGTGGCGTCCATGGCGGCGTATCCGCTGGCGAAGTGGGAGTTTCCCGGGAAAAAGCTCCTCTTTCAGACGGTGGTGCTGTCGCTGATGTTCTCGTACACCGTGACGAGCATACCAAACTACATGATAATCTCCTGGCTTGGGATAAACAACACATATTTGGCGGTGGTACTGCCAGCCTTCGCATACGGTCTGGGGCTGTATCTGATGAAGCAGTTCATGGAGCAGATACCGGATCAGCTCATCGAGTCCGCCCGGCTCGACGGAGCGGGGGAGCTGCGTATCTTCTTCCGGATAGTGATGCCCAACGTAAAGCCCGCGTGGCTGACGCTGGCGATATTCCAGTTCCAGAGCATGTGGGGCAACACGGGCAGCGGATTTTTGCGCAGCGAGCAGCTCAAGCCCCTTCAGTACGCCCTTTATCAGATCGTGGGCGGGGGCGTGGCGAGGCAGGGCGCCGGAGCTGTGGTGCAGCTCATAATCGCCGCCATACCCATCACCATTTTTATCATCTGCCAGAGCAACATCATCGAGACAATGACCACCTCCGGCATGAAGGAATAAGGGGGGCGCGGATATGAAGAAAAAGAGACTGCGGCTCCTGAGAGCTGTATCGGCTGTCTTTGCCGTGCTCATTCTCGCCTCGGAGGTCTGCGGTATCAGGGCTTACGCGGGACAGAACGTGCCGTATGAGACCTATACCTACGATTATTATAAGGACATCAAGTACACGCCCGCCGCCTATCTGCCGGACGGGACTGTAAGCGGCGAGACGATCGGCTGCGGCAGCTTTTCAGGTCCTCAGGATCTGAACACGGACGAGGCGGGCAACGTATACATCGCGGACACGGGAAATAACCGGATCGTGGTGACGGACCCCTCCTTCCGGCTGGTGACGGTTCTGGAGGGCTTTGACAACAACGGGACCTGGGACACGTTTTCCGGGCCAAGCGGGGTGTATATGTCCTCAAACGGCAACCTGTACGTCGCCGATTCCGGTAAAAACAGGGTCGTGGAGCTGGACAGCGGCTGGGAGCTGGTGCGGATAGTAGAGGACCCCAAATCGGACGTGCTGGGCGACAGCTACGTGTTCTCCCCGCTGAAGGTGGCTGTGGATTACGCCGACCGTATATACGTTATCGCAAAGAACCAGTTCGAGGGGATCATGACCTTCGACGAGGAGGGGAGCTTCCTGGGCTTCACCGGGACCATCAACGTCAGGATCACCCCCTGGCAGATATTCTGGCGGCGGTTCTCCACCAAGGAGCAGAGGGCAAGACAACAGCTCTACATCCCCACGGAGTTCACGGGGATAGAGGTGGACGGCGACGGCTTCGTCTACGCCACGAACGTGGACCCGGAGGGGAAGCAGTCGGCGCGGCGCTTGAATCCCAGCGGCGAGGACGTGATACAGAAGGTGAACAAGCTGTCGGGCGACCTGGATTGGCGCGCTTTCGGCACATATTCAGGTCCGTCGCGCATCGTGGACATCGCGGTGCGTGAAAAGGGGATATACTCCATTCTGGACTCCTCCCGAGGCAGGATATTCACCTACGACCATGAGGGAAATCTCCTCTATATCTTCGGCGGGCTTGGCAGTCAGGAGGGGACCTTCACCACGCCGGTGGCTATCGACACCAGCGGAGACAGGCTCCTGGTGCTGGACTCCAACCGAAGGCTTATCGACCTGTTCTCCGCCACGAAATACGGGGAGCTCATCAATCAGGCGGTGGGGCTCCGGTACGACGGCGACGAGACACGGGCGGTGGAGTGCTGGAGGGAGGTTTTGAAGCTGGACTCCAACTTTGAGCTCGCCTACGTGGGTATCGGCAAGAGCTACCTGGCGGCGGGACGCAACAGGGAGGCCATGAGCTGTTTTAAGATCGGTCACGACAAGCAGTATTACTCCATCGCCTACAAGCGATACCGCAACGAGATATTGAAGGAGAACATGGATTTCATTCTGGCTGCGCTGCTCGCGGCGGCGGTGCTGTGGGTGGTATGGAGCAAGGTCCTGAGGGACCGGGTGAAGGAATGGATAGGGAACAGGATGGTGAAGCGTGGTTAAGGAAAAATTGAAATACGCGTTTTATACCGTTGTCCATCCTCTGGACGGCTTCTATGAGATCCGCCACAGGGGGCGCGGCAGCGTGCCGCTGGCGGTCCTGTTCGTCTTTCTATTCGGCGTCTGCTTTTCCGCCAACCGGCAGTACGCGGGCTTTGTCGTCAATTTCGTCAACCCCATGTCAGTCAACAGTCTGGCGGAGGTCCTGTCGGTGTTCCTGCTGTTTTTCCTGTTCTGTGTCAGCAACTGGTCCATCACGTGCCTCATGAACGGCGAGGGCAGGTTCAAGGACATCGTGACGATGACGGGGTATTCCATGCTCCCCATGATTTTGACCTATATCCCCGGCATCATCCTCTCCCTCTTTGTGGCGCAGGATGAGGAGGCGTTTTACTACATCCTCCTGGGGCTTGGGATCGTGTGGTTCGTACTGCTTCTGCTCATGGGCGTGATGACGGTGCACAACTACACCATGGGGAAGACGCTGTTTACGATGCTTCTCACATTTGCTGCCATGCTGATCATCATCTTTTTGGCGATACTCCTGTATTCGCTTACAAGCCAGGTGGTCTCCTTCATTGTCAGCGTCTATAACGAGCTGATGCTGAGAGTCTGACGGAGGAGGGCAGATGGGAATGGCTATGAAACGAGTGAAAAAATGGAGGATCTGCGCCGCCGTGCTTGCGGTGCTGGCCGTCGCGGGGGCCGCGGCGTATATCCTGGCGCGTTATTTCAATTATGACGCTTACAAGAGATACCTGCGGTCCGCGGAGCCCGAGGAGGGCGGGGAGTTTGTCCCCATCTCCGAGCCGTCCCCGGATGTTCCGGGCATGGTGCTGGCGGCGGAAAACGGGGAGCTGAAGCTGTATACTGATCTGAAAACCTCTGAGATAGCGGTATACGAGAAAAAGACGGGGCACATAACCTACTCAAACCCTGTGGACAGGGAGGAGGACACGATCGCCGCCGGCGTCAACGCCCAGCTTCTCAGCTCTACGATCAATCTTATATATTACAGCAGTACGATGTCCAGAGGCACCATGAACAACTACAACATGAGCATCCAGTACGGACAGTTCGAGGTGGAGGCGCTGGAGAACGGGATAAGGTACATCTATACCCTCCGGGACCCGGCAAACTCCACCGGCATCGTTCCCCTGCGGATAAGCGAGGAGCGGATGCAGACGATCATTCTGGACAAGCTGGAGGCCGCCGACGCGCGGACGGTCCGGAGCTATTTCACCCTGGAGGACGGCTTTTACACTCTGAACGAGGCGGCAAAGAAATCCAGGGTCGGCATAAACCGGTTGAACCGGTTTTTTGAGAGCTGCGGGTACACTCAGGAGGACTATGACCTGGACATGGAGGGCATTGAGGGGGACGGGAACATCTCCTTCGTAGTACCCCTGGAGTACCGCCTGACAGAGAACGGGCTGGAGGCATCCGTGCCGACGGGCGAGATCCGGGAGGGCGGAGGCGCTTCCATCGTCCGGCTCCAGCTCCTGCCCATGTTCGGGGCGGCGGGAACAGACGCGCAGGGGTATATATTTGTCCCGGACGGGTCGGGAGCGCTGATCTACCTGAACAACGGGACGCGCGACGCGCCCTACGCTCAGAATGTTTACGGCATCGACCCCGTGGTGCAGAGCTATATCGTTACGGACATCACGGAGACGGTGCGGCTGCCGGTATTTGGCATGAAGAACGGCGGCGCGGGGTTCCTTGCCAGGATCACCGGCGGCGACGCCCTGTCCAGCGTCAACGCCCAGGTCGCCGGCAATACAAACTGCTACAATTTCGCTTACGCGGAGTTCAGCCTGAGGGAATATGAGCTTTTGAACATGTTCGGCGTCACGGGGACACAGGCGGACGTGCCGACCGTGGAGGACGACCTGTACGGCGATACGCTGGCTGTGACATACACCTTCCTCAGCGGCGGCGACGCGGACTACTCGGGCATGGCGAACGCCTACCGCGGTCAGCTTATCGCGGAGGGCGTGCTTCGCGAGGGCGGCACAGGCGGCGGAGATATTCCGCTGTACCTGGACATCCTGGGCGGCGTGGAGACCAAAAAGCACGTCCTGGGTGTGCCGTACAGGGGCGTGAGCGTGATGACAACCTACGGGCAGGCAAATGAGATATTGGATATGCTGTACCAGGGCGGCGTCGGCAAGGTGCGGATGAGCTATCTGGGATGGTTCAACCGGGGCGTGTATCACGACGTGCCCGACCGGGTGGAGCTGATCGGCGCGCTGGGCGGTAAGGGCGAGCTGGAGGAGCTTGCCGCCAGACTGGAGGAGAACGGAGGAAGGCTTTCCCTGGACGTGGCGTTCCAGCAGGCGGCGTATACCTCCAGGCGCTTTTCCAGCCTTCTGGAGGCCTCCAAATACTACTCCGGCTACGTGGTAAAGCTGGGGGCGCTGAACCCGGCGACCATGCGCCAGACCAGCGACCTGGGCTGGTACGACGAGCTGACGCATTACATCGTCTCCCCGAAGTTCCTGCCCCGGTATGTGAGCGGCTTTGAAAAGAGCATCGCGAAATATGACGTGGGCGGTATCACGCTTCGGGACCTGGGCGACGTGCTGGCCTCCGATAAGAAGCGGACGGAGGTCATCCACCGGCAGATGGCGGAGGATGTGGTCAGGGGACAGCTGGAGGAGCTGCGGAGCCTCGGCATGGACCTGACGGTGAAGGGCGGCAACGCCTACAGCCTGGGGTACGTGACGGACATCCTGGACGCACCGGTGATGTACAGCCGGTTCTACATCGTGGACGAGCAGGTGCCGTTTTATGAGATGGTTGTCCACGGGAGCGTAGATTACACCGGTCAGGCGCTGAACCTGATGGACAAGGATGTGGACGAGACGTTGCTGCTGGAGCTCATAGAGTACGGCGCGGCGCCCCGGTTCACCATGTCCTACGAGGATTCCGGCGATATAAAGTACACATCCTCGGCGGATATGTATTCCGTCTGCTACACGACCTGGATCGAGGACGCGCAGAGGATATACAATCAGTTGAACCAGGTGCTGTGCTGCGTTGAGGGCGCGTCCATGGTCCGGCATGAAAAGCTGGAAAACGGTCTTGTCCGGGTGAGCTACAGCAACGGCGTGACCGTATATGTCAACAAAACGGACAGCGCCATTCAAAGCGGCGGCATATCTGTGGACGCCATGAGCTGCGGGATCGTGAGGGGTGAGGCATGAAGAAGCAAAGACGCAGAATGTCACTGTCGCGGCGGCGTTCCGTCACGGGATTTGTGTTCATCACGCCGTGGCTCATAGGCTTCCTGTGGTTTTACGGGAAGGGAGCGATCCAGGCGGTCCTCTTCAGCCTCAGCACCATGACAATGAAGCAGAGCGGCGGCTATCAGCTGGATTTCGCGGGACTGGACAATTTCAAGTACGTGTTCCTCCAGCACGCGACCTTTAACCAGACGCTGGTAAGCTCCCTCATGAATATGCTCATTGACGTACCGCTGATCATCTTTTTCAGCCTGTTCATGGCCCTCATCCTGAACAGCAAATTCAAGGGCAGGGCGGTGATACGAGCCATTTTGTTCCTGCCGATAATCATGAGCTCCGGCGCCATCAGGGATTCCATCGCCATGGCGCAGCAGACCATAATGGGCGGAGTGGCTGCCGTTTCCTCGGAGGCGGCGGCGTCGGAAAGCGGCGTGAACGTACAGTATCTCATGAATATGCTGATGAACCTGGGATTCCCCGCCACGCTGTCGGAGTACCTGATAGCGGCGGTCGGCAGGATCTTCGACATCGTACAGGCCTCCGGCATACAGATAATCATCTTCCTGGCGGCGCTCCAGTCAGTACCGGGGAACCTCTATGAGGTCGCGCAGATCGAGGGTGCGACACCCTACGAGACATTCTGGAAGGTGACCTTCCCGATGGTGTCGCCGCACATCGTCACGAACGTGGTCTATACCATCGTGGACAAGTTCATGAACAGCGATATTATCGACGTGGCGTATGATATGGCGTTCAGCAGTTACAACTGGAGCGTCAGCGTGGCGATGAGCCTGATAAGCTCCTTTGCGGTGTGTATTATCCTGTTTGTTATCACCAAGGCGATCTCGAAATTCGTCTTCTATTACAATTGAGGGGGTGAGGGCCATGAAAGCGACGATCAAGGAACGGCTCGGTCAGATAGACCGGGAGCATTTGAGACGGCGGCTGGGCAGGGGCGTCACGGGCTTTTTGCTGGGGCTTTTGAAGGCTGTCATACTTATCGGAATCTCCTATATTATCCTGGGGCCGCTGATCTCCATGCTCTCCAGCTCCTTCTTCACCCCGGCGGACCTGAAAAACCCTGTGGTGGTGCTGTTCCCCATAGAGGGGACGCTGGGCAATTACACCCAGGTGATACACACCATGCAGTATCCCAAGACACTCCTGTCAACGGTGATCTATGTGTCGGCGCTGACATTCATACAGGTGATAATGTGCTCGATGGCGGGGTATGGCTTTGCCAGATTCAATTTTCCGTTTAAAAAGCTGCTGTTCGCCTGCGTGGTCCTGACCATCGTGCTCCCCGCGGATACGCTGATGCTCCCCTGGTACATGGAGTTTCGCGACTTTGACGTGCTGGGCATACTTCATCTCATCAGGGGGAGCGGGGTCAATCTGCTGACCTCTCCGATACCCATCTATATCATGACGACGCTTTGCTGCGGACTGCGGTCGGGGCTTTTTGTCTACATCTTCAACCAGTTTTTCCGGGGGCTGCCGAAGGAGATCGAGGAGGCGGCGCTTATGGATGGCGCCGGGGCGTTCCGCACCTACTTTGGGATAATGCTGGTAAACGCGATGCCCGCCGTGCTGACGGTAAGCATATTCTCACTGGTGTGGCAGTACAACGACACCTTCTACGCGCAGCTGTTCGGAGTCCCGACAAATTTGCTGATGAGCAGGCGCATAGCCACGGTGCAGGAGACCATAGGGAACTCCCTGAACATCCTGGACACCGCGGTGACACAGCTCTATCTGTACGCCGCCGTCATACTTATGCTTGTCCCGGTGGTGATAATGTACTGCGTGATGCAGAGGCGTTTTGTCGAGGGCGTGGAGCGCAGCGGTCTTGTGGGCTGACGGCAGGACCGTCAAGGGCGCCTTGTGTACGGAGGTTGGAATGAACAGGTTTTTTGGGCAGGAAAGCAGATTTGCCAGGTTCATGAACCTGGTGGGGAACATGATAGGCGTAACGCTGATGTGGATGCTTACGAGCCTGCCGGTGGTGACAGCCGGCGCGTCGGGCATCGCCCTCTACAAGACCACGGTGAAATGTGTGCGGCACGGGGAGGGCTACCCGGTAAAGGAGTTCTTCGGGACCTTTCGTAAAAGCCTGAAGGACGGGATAATCATGACGCTTCTCTTCATGCTTCTGGGGGCGGTGCTGGCGCTGGACCGGATGTATACCGACAGGCTTCAGACCCAGACGGCGGCGGCAATGAGCCTTTTGTATACCCTGCTTATCCTCGTGGCGATAAGCGTGCTCATCTACCTGTGGCCGGTGATGTCGCGGTTCGACATGGGGAAGTGGAGCTGCTTTCGGATGGCTCTGCTTATGGTGTTCCGGCATTTGCCCTATACGCTGGCGTTCTGGGCGATTTGGCTGGCGGGAGTGTTTTTGATGACGTGGATCCCCGTGCCTATGCTGTTTGTGCTTCCCGGAGCGTGCTCCTACGCGCAGTCCTTTTTGATGGAGCGCCTCCTGCGGAGGTATATGGCGAAGCCCCGGACGGAGGAGGAGAAAATGAAGTGGTACTATAAATAACGGATCATACCTTTCCTTTCAGAAAAAGTATGATCCTATGATCCACTGTATCGCGCCCCTTCAGCACCCGGACGGCAGGAGACCGCCGGGGGTTGGAGGGGGATTTTTTGTTTTTGACGCTCAATATGCCGGGGGAGGGGCAAGACGCGTTATTTCGCCTCCAATACCGCCAGGAGGCGGCGGGCGGCCTCGGCTCCGTCGCCCGCTTTGTTGGCGGGACCGAAGGAGAAGCGGACGGTGCCGGCGGCGTCCGCCGCGGTGAGACCCATGGCGGTCAGCACATGGGAGGGGCGCGTCGTCCCGCCGCTGTCGCAGGCGGCTCCGGCGGAGATATACACCCCCGCCATATCCATGCGGTAGACCAGCGCCTCCGCCCGCTGTCCGGGGATGGTCACGCTGATAAGACCCGGCAGACCGTCGCCTGTTCCGTTGAAGCGGACATCAGGGCGGCAGGCACGGAGCACGGCCCGAAACTCCTCCGCCTCGCGGCGTAGGAACGAGTCGGCTGACTTCATGTCCCGCAAAGCCGCTTCAAGGGCGGCGGCTGTGCCAACTATGGCGGCAGGATTTGAGGTGCCGCCCCGCATACCCGCCTCCTGATTTCCTCCGAAGATAAGGGGGCGCAGGGGCGACCCACGGCGGACAAAGAAAAAACCGGCGCCCTTGGGACCGCCGAACTTGTGGGAGGAGGCGGTGAGATAGTCGATACCCTCCGCCGGCGTGGGAATATGCCCCACCGCCTGGACAGCGTCGGTGTGGAGCAAAACGCTCCGCCTTTGGCACAGGCGCGCGATGGCTGCCATGTCCTGAACGGTCCCCACCTCGTTGTTTGCCCACTGGACGCTGACAAGCGCCGGCTCGGTTCGGGTCAGAAGCTCCTCCAGCGCGGCGGTGTCCACCCGCCCCTGCCCGTCCACCGGCGTGAGGACCGTGGACAGACTGAAGGGCTCCATGCTCTCCCGGGCGTTTTGAATGGAGTGGTGCTCTATGGGGGTGGTGAGGAGAACGTGCCTCCGGCCCGACCGGACGGCGTTCCATACCGCCCAGGTGTTGCCCTCACTGCCGCCGGAGGTGAAGTATATCTCCTCCGGCTGGCAGGACATACATTCCGCGACGGTCCGCCGCGCCAGCTCCACGCCCCGTTTGACCTCCAGCGCCCAGGTGTACCGGGCGGAGGGGTTGCTGAATTTCCCGCAAAGATACGGCTCCATTGCCGCCAGCGCCTCCGGGCGAAGCGGCGCGGAGGCGGCGTGGTCGGCGTAGATATGTTCGCGTTTCGTCATCATTTTGTCAAGCGGCTTAACAATCTATCTCCCACCGCCGGCTTGCGGTGACGGTGAGACGGCGCGGCTTTTCACCGGTGAGGGCCTGACTGCGACTGTCGGGCTGGGACGCGCCCACATATACGCTGTATGTACCGGGCTCCACAACAGACGCGCCGCTCTCGTCGCAGAGCGCGAAGGCCGCCAGGGGCAGGCGGAGGGTGACGCTTTCCTTCTCTCCGGGCTCAAGCGCGACCTTGCCAAGACCCTTGAGCTGCGGGTTGGGGGTGCCGGGCCGCTCTGCCTTTACATAGACCTGTACGGTTTCAGCGCCGGTCATGTGACCGGTGTTCTCCACGGTCAGCGTTATGCAGATACCGTCCTCCGTCAGCTCGGAGGTGTTGACAGCGGCTCCGTCCAGACGGAACCCGGTATAGCTCAGACCGTACCCGAAGGGGTAGAGGGCCTCGCTCTCCATGTAGCGGTAGGTGCGCCCCTTCATGCTGTAATCGGTGAAGGGGGGCAGGTCGTCGTCGGAGCGGTAGAAGGTGATGGGCAGCCTGCCCTGGGGACAGACATCGCCAAACAGTGTGCGCGCCACCGCCGCGCCGCCCTGGGCGCCGGGGTACATGGCGAGATGCACCGCGTCAGCCAGCTCGTCGGCGGCGGTCACGGCAAGGGCGCTGCCGGAGATCAGGACCAAAATGACCGGCTTGCCGCTCTTTTTCACCTCAAGCAGCAGCTCCTCCTGGCGGCCCGGGAGCTTCAGGTTTGGCTTGTCGCCGCCGGCGAACTGATTGCTCTTGTCGCCCTCCTCGCCCTCCAGACTGGGGTCCAGCCCAAGGCAGAGGATAACGACGTCGCTCTCGGCGCAGACGCCGCGGACCTCGGAAAAACGGTCGTCAGTCTGCGCCATATCGGACACCTGGTTCCGATAGAGGTGACAGCCCTCGGAATACATCACCCGAACACCGTCGCCCAGGTAGTCCTGGATGCCCTCCAGAACGGTGACGTACCGGGAGGAGGTGCCCTCATAGTTGCCCACAAGGACACCGCGGTTGTTGGCGTTGGGCCCGATGACGCCCACGCATTTAAGCCCATGCTTGTCCAGAGGCAGGATATTGTCCCTGTTTTTCAGCAGTACCAGGGTCTTTTCCGACACACGGAGGTTCAGCGCGCGCATCTCGGCGCTGTCCACCCGGTCGTAGGAGACGGTGTGGAAGGGCACGTCCTCCGGCGGATCGAACATACCGAGGCGCATCCTGGTTGTAAAGAGCCGGACCACGGCGTCGGTGACGGTATCCTCGGAGACAAGGCCCTTTTCAACCGCCTCCTCCAGATAGACGAACAGGTCGCCGCAGTTCAGGTCGCACCCGTTGTTAACTGCCAGGGCGACGGATTCCACGGGCCCGTCGGTGACCATGTGACCCTCGTGGAAGTCCTTGAGCGCCCAGCAGTCGGAGGTCACGTAGCCGTCAAAGCCCCATTTGTTCAGCAAAATGTCGCTGAGGAGCGTCTTACTGCCGTTGCAGGGCTCGCCGTTGACGCGGTTGTAGGCGCCCATCACCGCCTCCACCCGCGCCTCCTTCACCAGCGTGCGGAAGGCGGGCAGATAGGTCTCCCACAGGTCCTGCTGTGACACCCGGGCGTCGAACCGGTGGCGCAGATCCTCGGGGCCTGAGTGGACGGCGTAGTGCTTGGCGCAGGCCGCCGCCTTCAGATACTTGGGGTCGTGCCCCTGGAGACCGTTAACGAAGCGCTTGCCCAATTCGCCGGTGAGCCAGGGGTCCTCGCCCAGCGTCTCGTGTCCGCGTCCCCAGCGCGGGTCCCGGAAGATGTTGATGTTCGGGGACCAGAAGGTCAGCCCCTTGTAGATGTCGCGGTCACCGCATGCCTGCTGCTGATTGTACTTAGCCCTCGCCTCGGTGGAGATGGCGTCGCCCACCTGCTCCATCATGTCCGGGTCAAAGGCGGCTGCCATGGCGATGGCCTGGGGAAAAACGGTGGCGGTGCCCGCCCGCGCCACGCCGTGGAGGGCCTCGTTCCACCAGTTATAGGCCGGGACGCCCAGCCGGTCAATGGCGGCGGCGCCGTGGAGCATCTGGCTTATCTTCTCGCGAAGCGTCATCTGAGACACAAGCTCTCTGGCGCGGCGGCGGTAGACGTCCTGCTGCTCCTCATTTTTAATAAGTTCCTTCATATTATCCTCCTGCTGTATATTTACAGTTTTTTTGGTCGACCGTATTCCGCGCGGCGGCGGGCACAATGCGCCCAGAAGACCTTTTACTATTATTTTACTGTCACAGAATCCTTTTTGCACCTCACTTTTTGCCCTTTTTTGGTCACTTTTTGCTGTCTACCGGTCCGTCGATTGACAATTGTTGTCTAAAATGATAAAAATAAAATATGGAAATTGGGCTTTTTACAGCGCGAAGACCAAGGCGGCGAACCGGCGCCGCCCGGACGTAAATATTTGAAGGAGGATGACACTTTATGGATTGGAGGCTGACCTACGCGCCCAACCGTGTATGTAAAGGAAAGGAATTTACAACGGTCGAGTTGCTGGAAAAAGCTGGATTCTGCACTATACCGGCGTCTGTGCCCGGCAACTTTGAATTGGACCTGATAAGCGCCGGGAAGGAGGCGGATCTCTGCTTTTCGGATAACGTCTGGAGAGCCCAGGATCTGGAGAATATGCACGTATGGTACCACACTGTTTTTACCAGGACGAGGGAGACGCAGTATCTGCGCTTTGAGGGGATCGACACCGTTGCCGAAATCTACGTCAACGGAAGGCTCGTTCAGACTGCGGACAATATGTTCCTCCCGTGGGATGTAAAGGACGGGCTTGTACAGGGAGAAAACGAGATACTGGTCCACATCCTGCCGGCGGTTCTGGAGAGCCGGAAGTATATCCCGGCTGTTTCAAACAGCGCGCTGAAATACTCCTTCGGGACCTTACATATGCGCAAGGCCGCGCATATGTTCGGGTGGGACATCATGCCGCGTATCGTATCCGCGGGGCTGTGGAAGGACGTCACGGTATGCGAGGAAAAAGCCGACCTCATCCGGGAGGTCTGCTTCATCACGAACTGGGTCGACCTGGATAACCGAAGAGCGGCACTACGCTTTTATATGGACGCCGGGCTGGAAGGGGACTTTGCGAAGGAATATACGGTCCGCGTAGAGGGGCGCTGCGGCAAAAGCCGCTTCTTTATGGAGACAACGCTTTGGCACAACGTGTTTTCCTGCAATATCCCTGTTGAGGACTGCGTATTCTGGTGGCCCAAAAACGCGGGAAGACCCGAGCTGTACGAGACAGAGGTCACGCTTTTGAGGAACGGAGAGGTGCGTGACGTATACCGGCTGAAGATCGGAATCCGCACCGTCGCCCTGGAGCGGACGGAGAGCACGGACTGTGACGGAAACGGTGAATTCGTGTTCCGGGTCAACGGGAAAAGGATATTTATACTGGGGACGAACTGGGTGCCCCTTCACGCGCTTCATTCCCAGGACCCCCAGCGGCTGCCGCGGGCGCTGTCACTGCTGGACGGTATCGGCTGCAACATGGTGCGCTGTTGGGGCGGAAACGTATATGAATCGGATGAGTTTTTTGACTTCTGCGATTCTCACGGCATCTTGGTATGGCAGGATTTTGCCATGGGCTGTGCCGTATACCCGCAGGATGAGGATTTCGCCAGGCGTTTGGAGAGAGAAGCGGTATATCAGGTGAAGCGCCTGAGGAACCACGCGGCGCTGGCGCTGTGGGCGGGGGACAATGAGTGCGATGAGGCTCACAAATGGGACGGCTTTTCCCGCGACCCCAACAGGAACCGCCTGACCAGGAGGGTGCTGAGCGACGTGGTGGAGACACACGATTACAGCCGCCCGTATTTGCCCAGCTCCCCGTATATAAGCCCGGAGGTCTATCAGGGGAAGGGCAGCTGTCCGGAAATGCACCTCTGGGGGCCGAGGGATTATTTCAAGGGGGAATTTTACAATAATACCTTCTGCCATTTTGCCAGCGAGACAGGCTACCAGGGGTTCCCCTCGGTGAGATCGCTCCGGCGCTTCCTGAGGGAGCCGGAACGCATTTTTGAGGAAAACGGGGACGCGACGGCTGAATATCTGGCCCACGCCATGAGCATGGAGCCCGGCACGGACGCGCCGTATGCCTATCGGATCCGTCTCTCCTACAGCCAGGTGGAAACGCTGTTCGGGAAAGCGGAGGAGGATCTGGCGGATTTTGTACGGCAAAGTCAAATTTCACAGGCGGAGGCAATGAAGTTTTTCATTGAGAAATTCAGGATAGGCAAATGGAAAAGGACCGGAATCATTTGGTGGAACCTGGTGGACGGCTGGCCGCAGGTCTCTGACGCGGTGGTGGATTTCTATTTTGTCAAAAAGCTTGCCTACCACTATATAAGGCGCTCGCAGGAGCCGGTGTGCCTGATGTTTGACGAGCCCAAGGACGGGATGCTTCGCCTGACGGCGGTGAACGACCTGCCGGAGGACCGGGCGCTCAGGTACAGGGTGACCAGGGTCGGCGATGAGGACAGCGAGGTGATGTCCGGTCAGGCGCTCATAAGGGCGGATACCTCCGCGCAGATCGGCGCGCTGGCATTTGAGGAGGGTGAAAAGGCTTTTTACCTGATCGAATGGGAAATGGACGGGAGGACGTACAAAAACCATTATTTTACCAATATTCTCGATATTGATTATTCCGGCTATATGCGCGCTCTGCGGAAATGCGGAATGGATGAATTTGAGGAAATGGAGTAATTGATGGGGGATATAATTTGCGGCAAAGGAGGGAAAGCGGCGAAAAAACGACCTGTAAATCACGTAATAGGATCTTAAAGGAGGACAAAATGAAAGAAAAGAAATCCATGCTCACCAGGGTCCTGGTGCTGAGCGCCATCATCATGATATGCCTTGTATTCATGGCGAGCTGCGCCAAGCCGGGCGACTCGGACAAGCAGCAGGAGAACGGATCATCGCAGACAGACGCAGACACGGAAAATAAGGGAGACGACCCGTCGGAGGATAACAAAGGAGAAGACCCTTCGGAGGATAACGAGGGCAACGACCCGTCAGAAGAAAATAAGGAGGAACAGGGAGAAAATATGGAACAGACAGGAACACCGACAAAACCCGTCATCAATGTCGAGCCGCTTATGAGCGAGGAAGAATGGGAAAAGGTTTGGCAGGAGGCGCCTCCGGTGTGGGAGGAGCTGAGCAAGGAGGAGATCAGGGCGCGCCGCATGGAGGTGCTTTCAAAGGCGACCGTTCTGTCCGACGGCGTGGAGGCAAACAAGGGGTATTTTACAAGCAATCTGGAGTTTTTGAAGAAGGCCAACGATAACGACGCTTTGGTGCTTGTCTATACCTGCGACATCGCGTCCCATGTGGGCTGGGGCATCGTCGCCTTCTACGGCGACAGGGTGGACGGAACACAGCCGAAGCAGCCGGCGGATTTCAAGGCGGAATCACCGGCGGATACGGAATGTGCCGTCACCGTGACGATAGCGGAGCTGAAGTCGTCGCTCTCCGTCGACAATTTCGACGACTTTACGAATTTCCAGGCGGGAACATGGAACGGCGGACACATCCTCGGGCTTTATTATTTGGACCAGTCCCTCGTGGAGGAATGGCGCAAGTGCAACGATGAGGTTTCCAACAGCAGGCACATGGTCCACACCTACACGGGTGAGCTCTCCAACGAAAACTCCATTGAGAACGCGAAGATCCTTTATGATTATCTCAAGGAGATCTACGGAAAATACTGCCTCACGGGGCAGATGGAATCTACGAATAACGTGGTGGGCTCGCCTGAATATGAGGTGGATTACCTCCTGAGGCATACAGGAAAGCTCCCCGCCATGCGCGGATTTGACTTTATCAAGGACGACTTCCAGGGCGTCACTGACCGGGCTCTCGCCTGGTGGCAGAAGGGTGGGATCCCCACGATCTGCTGGCACACCGGGCCGGATTTCAGCTCGGGCTATGAGGAATGCCTGAACGACAACATCAACTGGGACGAGGCGTTTGTCCCCGGCTCCGATACGTACAATATGCTTATCTCGGGCATGGACAAGGCGGTCCCGTACCTGAAGCAGCTGGAGGACGCCAACGTACCGGTCCTGTGGCGTCCGTTCCATGAGCTGGACGGCGGCTGGTTCTGGTGGAGCAGAGGCGGCGCGGAGTCCTTCGTCAAGCTCTGGCAGATGATGTACAGCAGGTATACGGATTATTGGGGACTTAATAACCTGATCTGGGTCCTTGGATATTCCCAGACCGGCGGCGACTATCTGGCGAGCTGGTATCCGGGAGACTCCTATGTAGACATTTCCGGCGCGGACAAGTACCCCACCACGGAAAACACGATAGATTATCTTTACGGCCTTTGCGAGCAGGTCGCTCCCGAAGGAATGCCGCTGGCGCTCCACGAGTGCTCGAAGATCCCCAACGCCGAGGAGATGAAAAACTGCCCCTGGCTGTTCTTCCTCGTCTGGCATACCATTGACTTGACCGACACCATGAAGCAGCCTCTGGAGAACCTCAAGGCGGTCTATAACGACGACTTCTTCATAACCCTTGATGAGCTCCCCAAATTCGGCGCGTAAGCGATAAGCGGCACGCGATACTGATTTTACTTTCCGGCGGCAATGCCTTTCCCGGCAGGGAAGGGCATTGCGCCGGCGTAAATGTAAAGTGAATTGACAAACCGTAAATGTAAAGCGGATTGACAAATATAGATTAAGGAGGCTTTGAAAAATGCGGAGGAACTGGATCAGTAGGATCTGCGCGATATTTCTGGCGGCGGTGATGCTATTCAGCTTTACGGCCTGCAACAGGAATGACCCGGATACGTCCGATGAGGGCGGCGAGCAGACGCCGGACGGCACGCAGACGCCTGATGATAACCAGACGCCGGAGGACGACCAGACGCCGGACGACACGCAGAATCCTGACGACATGCAGACGCCCGACGGTACGCAGACGCCGGAGGACCCCCAGACACCCGACGACCCTCAGGAGCCGGATGACAACCGGGAGGAGGACAACCAGGAGCCGGAGGATACACAGACCTCGGACGATGAAAATAAGCCAAGCGGCACGCAGACCTCTAACGGTCAGGCGTCCGGCGGCAAAAAGCCGGAGAACAGTAAGCCCGCCGGGGAGAACACACAGCCGGAGGGGACATCGGCGGAGGAGCTGCGCGAGCGCCGGATGGAGATCCTGAAATACGCGACGGTCCTGTCCTCGGGCGAGGCGCCGGGCGCGTCGTATTATACCGAGGATTTGAGCATACTTATCAACGCCGGCGACAACGACGGCCTTGTTCTCATTTATACCTGTGATATTGAGGGCAACAGCGGCTATGGCGTCTCCGCTTTTTACGGCGCGAGAAGGTCCGACGGAGAATTGGCAAAGCAAACAGAGGATTTCAAGGCGGGAACTCCCGCCAACAGCGAATGTATGGTCGCCGTGACCATAGCTGAGCTCAAGGGGATGCTCTCCATCGACAGCTTTGAGGAGCTGACCAATTTCCAGGCGGGAGTATGGAGCGGCGGACGCGTCGTGGGGCTCTATTACCTGAACGATACCCTCATGGAGGGCTGGGAAACCGGGGAGCTTCAGGAGCCCGAGGAGCCCGCGCTGACTGAGGAGGAAATACTCGCGCTCCGTATGGCGGTGCTGGAGAAGGCGACGGTCCTTTCCGACGGCGTGGCGGTGAATTCAGGGTATTTCACACAGGATCTGGACTTCCTCCTGAATGCCGATGACAGCGACGGCCTTGTGCTCATCTATACCTGCGACGAGGCGGAGCACTCCGGTTGGGGCGTCGCCGGATTTTACGGCACGAGAAAATCGGACGGAGAATACGCAAAGCAGGCGGAGGATCTCAAGGCGGGAAATCCCGCGGACAGCGAATGTATAGTTGCCGTGACTGTGGCGGAGCTCAAGGAGCTGCTCTCCATCGACAGCTTTGAGGAGCTGACCGATTTCCAGGTGGGCGCATGGGGCGGCGGACGCATCGTGGGGCTCTATTTCCTGGACAAGACCCTGATGGAGGAGTGGAACAACGCGGGGACCGGCGGCCCGGTCCTGACTGCTGAGGAGATACATGCGCTCCGGATGACGGTTCTGGAGATGGCGGACGTCCTTTCCGACGGCGTGGAAACGAACGCGAGTTTTTACACTGAGGACCTGGACCGTTTTGAAAACGCCGACGACGGCGACGGGATCGTGCTCATCTACACCTGCGACGAGGCGGACCACGCCGGTTGGGGCGTCGCCTCGATTTACGGCTACAAGGCGGACGGGACGGAGATGAAGCTGCCGGCGGATTTCGTGGCGGGCCCTGACACCGGCAGCGAATGCACCGTGGTCATGACCATAGCGGAGCTGAGGGAAAAGCTCTCCATCAGCAGCTTTAAGGAGTTGACGAATCTGCATGTGGGCACATGGAGCGGAGGACGCATCGTGGGGCTTTACTTCCTGAATAAGGACCTGATGGAGGCGTGGGAGGCGTGCGAGAACGGCGTCGTTCCCCAGCTACCTGACGACACGCAGACCCCGGACGACAGTCAGACGCAGAAGCCCGACGAGACGCCCTACATACCGCCCTACTATCCCCCCACGCCCCCGGTAGACCCCGATCCCCCGCAGGAGGAGCCGAAAATACAGCCGGTAATGACGGAGGAGGAGTGGAAAACAGCCCTGGAGAACAGGTGGGCGCCGCCGGAAGACCTGACGGAACGCAGGGAGAAGGTTTTGGAGAAGGCGAGAGTTCTTTCCGAAGACCCATCATATTATGCGTTTGATATGGATTTCATTAAAAATGCCGACGACAATGACGGGCTTGTGCTCATCTATAACGGCGTCGATGAGGCGCACGCGGGTCATGGCGTTGCCGGCATTTACGGCGACAAGATTGAAGGAGAGCACGCGCAACTTGATTTCTATGTTGGCACCCCTGCCAGCAGCGAATGTACCGTTGACATGACAATAGCTGAGTTGAAGGACAAGCTCACTATCAGAAACTTTAATGAATTGCAGAAGCTGGAGCTGGGCACATGGAACGGCGGACACATTATCATGCTCTATTTCCTGAATCAGTCCATCATGGAGGACTTCCGTAACGCGGAGAATGAAAACATCCAGGTTGAATACCAGGAGAACTCTGTTGTACATTCGGAAGCAGAGGTCATGGGGAGCCGTGATAGTATTGCAAGTATGGTACTTTCACATGGCATAAAAACAAATAGTGGATACTGGACAGACAATCTGGAATTTTTGAAAACAGCCCATGAAGACGATTGTCTGGCGCTGATTTATACCTGCGACGAAGATCACCCCGGTTGGGGGATTACCGGATTTTCCGGCAACAGGCAGTCTGATGGTCAACTTGCAAAGCAGAAGACCGATTTCACAGCTGGCACCCCTGCCAATAGTGAGTGTTCCGTGGTTGTGACTATAGCTGAGCTAAAGGAAATGCTGTCCATCGACAGCTTTGAGGAGTTGAGTAATTTCCAGGCAGGCACATGGAACGGCGGACGCATCATAGGACTATATTTTGTTACACAGGATAAAATGGACGCTTGGAGGGCAAACGAAGAAATAATCGCTCAATATGAGCGCAGTGAACGGTCAAAAGAGGAGATAGATTCAAAGTGGGATGATATCCTGGGACGGGGGGTTTTAAAGTTCCAGAGTACATCCAATGATGGATGGTGGACGGATAATTTGAATGATTTTAAGTCTGCCACGGATGACGCCGCAATTGTGGTGAAGTATACTTGCACTATACCTGAAAATAAAAATTGCGGGATTGGTAGGTTTCAAGGCGAAAAAAGTGACGGGACGAGGATTGATGGAACAGACGACCAAAACTACTACGTAGGCGAAACACCTGGCGACGAATATACTGCAGTTGTAACTTTAAAGAAATTGAAGGAAATACTTGGTGTAGGCAGCTTCGATGAGCTTAAAGTCCTGCAATTCCAGGTGTGGAGCGGGGGCTGGATAAACGGGATTTATTTCTTGAATGACGACCTCATGACAGAATGGAACGACTTCAACGCCGCAAACGTCACTTACACCGAGCGTAACACGACCAAAACGATCAACATCGTCCACACCTACAATGACGCCCTCTCAAATGAAAACGCTGATGACAGCGCGAAAAACCTGTACGGCTATTTCAAGGAAATTTATGGCACAAAATACCTCACGGGACAGATGGAGGCAGCAGCTGACGCGGAGGGCGACATCTTTGCCGCCATTCAGGAGCACACAGAAAAGCTCCCCGCCGTTCGCGGCATGGTTTTCGGCGAGGACGATTTCCAGGGCGTCGCGGACAGGGCGAAGGACTGGTGGGAGAATGGCGGAATACCGGCTGTTTCCTGGACTGTTGATACTTCCGGGATCGGCGACCGGAGTGACGCCTTTGTGTTCGGCTCAGAGACCTTCAACGCGCTGTTGGAGGCGATGGACGGAGCCGTCCCGTATCTGAAACAGCTTGCCGATGAAGGCGTGCCGGTCCTGTGGAGCCCGTCTTTGGAGGCGGACGAGGCGTCCTTCGCCAAGCTTTGGCAGCTCATGTACAGCAGATACACAGACTTCTGGGGTTTGAACAATTTGATCTGGGTCCTGGTGCGCGACATTTCCGGTGAGGATGCGTGGAAATGGTATCCGGGAGACGGATATGTGGACCTGCTCGGCGCGGGCAACGAGTCGATAGCTCCGGAGGAAATGCCGCTGGTTATCTACGGCGGTTCAGAGCTCCCGGGCGAGAATGTCAAGTGGCTTTACTATTTGACCGATCCCGACGGTCTGACGGAGGATAACGAGGAGTTTTGGAGCAGTCTCGCGGAGGCGTATACTAATAATGAAGCGTGGATAACGAGGGACGAGCTTGACCTTAAAGGTTCCTCCGAGCCCGACCCAGAAGGAACCCCGGACCCTGAGGACTCCTCCGATCCCGACGCCGAGAGCTCCTCTGACGCCGACGCCGGGGGTTCCCCCGAAGCCGACGAATAAACAAGCAAAAAAATTAAAATATTTCAGGAGGTAAAAAAATGAAAAAGAACAAGATACGCAGGCTCTTAGCGCTCCTTCTGGCCTTCGCGATGCTGTTTGCACTGGCATCGTGCGGTCAGAAAAACGAGGATGAAAAGCAGGACGACAACGAGCCGCCAAAGAATGACACCCTGGACCCCGGACCGTCCACCGACGGAGACGAGCCTGCCGAGGAGACGGGCTACGAGGCGAAGGACATGAAGGGCCGCACGATCAAGATCGCCATGTGGTACGACTTCTACTTTGACAGCGATTTTCGGACCCTGAGCGACATCACGGCAGCCGGCGGAGATTATGTCAACGCGGAGACGATGCAAATGCGCCTGGACGCTGTTCAGGCGGTGGAGAAAAAGTGGAACGTCAAAATCGACTTCGTTAATATCGGCTGGGACGGCGAGATAAGCAACATCAACACCTCCGTCGTAAACGGGACGCCGGATTATGACGTCTATCTGGTGGACCTGCAATTCGGTATCTCGCCTGTACTGAACGGATACGCGCAGAAGATCTCGGATTACGCTCCCGCCAACGCGGACGTTCTGAACGATCAGAAGGTGTTTACAAGATGCCCCGTTTTCGGCAATGACGACTACCTTTTCTATACCAGCTTCGGGATCCCCACCAACGCGACCTTCCTTGCGTACAACGCGTCAATGGTGGCTGAAATGGGTCTTGAGCCCCCGGAGGACCTTGCCGCCAGAGGCGAGTGGACGTGGGACAAGTTCGCCGAATACTGCATGACGCTGACGCGCGACACGGATAACGACGGCAACCCCGACGTGTACGGCTATGGCGACGCGTATATTCAGACGATGGAGGGCTTCGCCTCCTCCAATAACGCTTCCTTCGTGCCGGGCGAAAAGGAGGGTCTGAGCGACCCGAAATCACTGGAGGTCTATGATTTTATCAATCGGCTTTACAATCTGGACCGCTCGGCAAGACCGTACCTCAATGACTGGGACAACGACCTGGACGCCGTATTCAATAACAAGGTTGCCTTCGGGTTCGTTGACCACTATAAGCTGGTGGATTACAATGGCACCCTTGACTATGACGTGCGCATCTGCCCCGCGCCTGTAGGACCCAGCGGGGACGGGACCACTGTTCCCAACGTCTTCCCGGGCAGCTATTTCATCCCCGTCGGGGTGGAGGACCCCACTGCCGTTTACGAGATCCTTGAGGAGGTCTTCAACTGGTTCCACGGCGATACAGCCCTCAGGGACGAGGACGACGTGGCTGTTTTTGAATCCGCCTTTGTTGACGAGGAGCAGCTTGAGCTTGCCTATGAGCTGGGATACGGAAAGAAGACCGGCGACCTGTGGAGATGCCTGACCGGACCCGGCGCCGTTGTTGGCGGCGTGTTCTGGAACATCGTCATGGACAAGGACAGGACCCCCGCCCAGGCGGTGGAGGCCCACAAGCAGGAGATGCAGGACGCGATCGACGCGCTGATGAAGCGTCAGTAACGACACACCGCCTTCGGCTTTTTGACCGGGGCTGACAGCGCGGCAGGATCATAGCGGAAGGCATCATACGGCGCTTGGGGAGGGCAAACTGAGTGCACTCCCCGGGCGCCGCTTTTGCGATTTGGACACGGTTTAAAAATACCGGCGATGGGAGCCGGAGGATTTTGGAAAGGTACGGTGATGATATGGGGCATACAGCGCAGCTTGAGCGGCTTTTGGAGCGGTATCCCGCCTTGAGCGTCTGCCGGGAGGATATGGAAAGGACATATGAGGCGCTGAAGTCGAGCTTTGAAAAGGGTGGCAGGCTCCTTGTGTGCGGCAACGGCGGGAGCTGTGCGGACAGCGAGCATATCGTGGGGGAATTGATGAAGGAATTTGCCGTCAGGCGACCGTTAAGCGGCGAAATGAGGGAGAAGCTGCGCCGGTGTTCTCCCGAGTACGGCGCGTTTCTGGGAGAGCATCTCCAGGGCAGTCTGCCCGCGATCTCACTGACGGGCAATCCGGCGCTCTCCACGGCATACGCGAACGACGCCGTGCCGGAGCTGGTATTCGCTCAGCAGACATATGGGTACGGCGATGAAAACAGCGCCCTTTTGGGGATAAGCACCTCCGGCAATTCAAAAAACATCATCTACGCCGTGGAGACCGCCAAGGCGATGGGAATGGTAACGGTCGGACTTACGGGCAGAAGCGGCGGGAGGATGAAGGAGCTGTGCGACCTGTGCATCCGCGTTCCGGCGGATTCCACGCCCGACATCCAAGAGTTGCATCTGCCTGTATATCACACGCTGTGCAGGATGCTCGAGGAGGCTTTTTTCAATGAGATGCCTGGCGGGAATTGATATTGGCGGAACAAAGTGCTCCGTCGCTGTTGGAAAAGAGAGCGGGACGGATATTGAGATCGTGGACAAGGAGAGATTTCCCACTCCAAAAGAGCCCGCGCAGGCGCTGGAAGCGCTTGTGGAGACGCTTCAAAGGATGCTGAAAAGGCGCCCCGAGGCGGTGCTGTCCGCTGTCGGCATAAGCTGCGGCGGCCCGCTGGATTCGGAGAGGGGGCTCATACTGTGCCCGCCGAATCTGCCGAAATGGGACCGTATCGACGTGGTAACCCCTTTTAAAGAGACCTTCGGCGTGCCGGCGGCGGTACAGAACGATGCGAATGCCTGCGCCCTGGCGGAATGGCTGTGGGGCGCGGGAAAGGGCACGAAAAATATGATTTTTCTGACCTTCGGCACGGGCCTGGGAGCGGGTCTCATACTGGACGGCAGGCTGTACACGGGCACAAACGACATGGCGGGGGAGGCGGGGCATATCCGCCTTGCCGAGGACGGACCGGAGGGATACGGCAAAAGGGGCTCATTTGAGGGCTTTTGCAGCGGCGGCGGTATTGCCCGCGCGGCGGTCCCGAGGCTGAGGGAGTGGACGGCGGCGGGAAGGACGAGCTCGATTTTGGCGCCGGGACAGCCCGTGGAGGAGGTGACCGCCAGGGAAATAGGTCTGGCGGCTGAAAACGGGGACGAGCTGGCGCTGGAGATACTGCGGGATACCGGGCGGATGCTGGGGAGAGGTATTGCCGTGCTGATGGATATTCTGAATCCGCAAAAAATCGTCATCGGGAGCATATTTCTGCGGCAGGAAGGGATCCTGCGGGAGCCGATGGAGGAGGCTATACGCCGGGAGGCGCTTTATTATACGAGGCAGGTATGCGAGGTTGCGCCCGCCGGACTGGGGGAGCAGCTGGGGGACTACGCCGCGCTGTCCGTGGCTAAAAATCTGCTGCGGACGGACGCGGGAAATGACACAGCGAAGCCGCTGTAATCGAGTCGGGCTTTATACTGACGACCGCAAGGAGCAAAAATATGAAGAAGATATACGCTTTAAAGGACCCGTCCGTTTCACAAAGAGAAACGGCGAATAACGCGATCTCCCGCCGTGCCGCCGGAGAGTGCATGGTGCTTTTGGAAAACGACGGCACGCTGCCGCTGAGATCCGCGGGCAAAATCGCGCTTTACGGAAGCGGAGCGCGGCAGACGGTTCGGGGCGGGACAGGCTCAGGAGCCGTCAATGTCAGGAGCGCTGTCAATATTGAGGAGGGGCTGGAGCGAGCCGGGTTCTCCGTAACTACCAAGGATTGGCTGGACAGGCAGGACGCGGCGTATTCCAAAGCGCGGACCTGTTACCGGACCTGGTTCCGGGAGTACGCGCGGCAGCACAGTCTGTCGGAGCAGACCGTCACCTTCATGTATCCCTTCCTGGAGATAGCGCCCGTCGAGGTCACGGAGGACGACATCGCCGCGTCGGGGACGGATACCGCGGTTTTTGTCATCTCCAGAAACTCCGGGGAGGGCGCGGACCGCCATTTTCGGCGCGGCGATTACCTGCTTTACAAGGAGGAGAAGGACTGCCTGGGCAGAATAGCGCGGGCTTATAAAAGGACGGTCGTTGTCCTGAACATCGGCGGGGTGATGGACCTGACTGAGCTCAAGGCCACGGACGGCGTAAACGCGGTCCTTTTGATGGGTCAGCTGGGCAGTGCCGGCGGCGACGCGCTGGCTGATGTGCTGTTGGGAATTACCGACCCCTCCGGCAGGCTCACCGACACCTGGGCGAGGCGCTACGAGGACTACCCCTCCTCCGCCGGCTTCAGCCACAACGACGGGGACGTGGACGACGAGTATTACAACGAGGGGATCTATGTTGGGTACAGGTATTTTGACACCTTCCGCGTGGAGCCGCTGTATCCCTTCGGTTACGGAAGGTCCTATACCGAGTTCTCCTTATCCGACACCCGCGTTCAGGTGAAGGGCGGGCAGGTGACCGTGAGGACGCGGGTGAGGAATACAGGCGAAGCCTACGCGGGACGCCAGGTGATACAGGTCTACATCTCCGCACCGGAGGGGAAGCTGAAAAAGCCCTATCAGGAGCTGGTGGGATTCGCGAAGACCGGCCTGCTGGCTACGGGGGAGTGCGAGACGGTGGAGATCGCCTTCGACGCGCGTGACATGGCCTCCTATTGCGAGGAATGCGCCGCGTGGGTCCTGGAGGCGGGGGAGTACGCGGTAAGGGTAGGGACAAGCTCAAAGGACACCGAGGTCGCTGCTGTTTTGACGCTGGATAGGACGGTAAAAACCGAGATCCTGAAAAATCTTTTCGCCGGCGGAGATTCCGTGCGGGAGATCGCCGCTCCGCCGCAGGTGAGGAAGGCGGTGGACCCATCCGTTCCCAGAACGGCGCTGCGGGCGGGGGAGATCCCCACCCGGCAGGCCGTCTACCAGGGGGAGCGAAGGCCATTCGCCGCAAGCGCGGCGGAAATGCTCACGGCCCGGGACGTAAAAAGCGGGGCGTGTACGGTGGAGGAGCTGGTATCCCAACTGACCGTTGAGGAGATGGCGTCTCTGTGCGTCGGGACGTTCAGAAGCGCCGGCTCCGTCGTGGGAAACGCCTCCCGCGTGATACCAGGCGCGGCGGGGGACACGAGCGCCGTCTGTATGGAGACCCGGGGCATCCAAAGCATGATCATGGCAGACGGCCCGGCGGGTCTGCGGCTCCAGCCGGTATTCAAGACCACCAAGGACGGCGAGCTTTTGCCCGACGGCCATATAAACGGCGAGGTCTTTACCCCGTTTGACCCCGGGCATACGGAGGAGAATTCCGATACATATTACCAATACTGCACAGCCATCCCCATCGGGTGGTGCCTGGCGCAGAGCTGGGATATTCCGCTTTTGGAGGAATTGGGCGGGGTCATAGGCGGGGAAATGGAGCTGTTCGGCGTGGACCTCTGGCTGGCGCCAGCGATGAACATTCACCGCAACCCGCTGTGCGGGCGCAACTTCGAGTATTACTCGGAGGATCCGCTCGTCAGCGGGAGAGCTGCCGCAGCGGTCACGCGGGGCGTCCAGCGCCACCCGGGAAGGGGGACCACGGTCAAGCATTTCGCTGCCAACAACCAGGAGGACAACCGCTATCTCACCAACTCCCACATCCGTGAACGCGCCATTCGGGAGATATATCTCAGGGGCTTTGAGATCGCGATAAAGGAGTCCCAGCCCATGGCGATAATGACCTCCTACAACCTCATAAACGGCGTACACGCCGCCAACAGCTATGACCTTATCCAGTCAGCCGCGAGGGACGAGTGGGGCTTCCGGGGGCTTGTGATGACCGATTGGCTCGCTTCTCAGGACGACCGGGACCTGACCGGCGGCAGAGTTGGCCTATACGGGGTTTCCGCCTCCGCCGGTTGCGTCTTTGCCGGCAACGATATACAGATGCCGGGCTGTCAGAAAAACGCGGACGATATTATCGAGGCGGTGAAAACGGGCAGGGAGCTTGACGGCTTTCGGGCTTCGCTTGCCGATCTCCAATTTTGCGCCGCGAACATCATACGAGTTGCCGTAAGGATGTCAAAAAGCCGGTGAATCTGAAAAACGCCCCGCGCCTTATGGCGCGGGGCGTGAGTTTTGTCTTCCCCGTGCCCCCGGACCGGAATTTCACCGGCCCGGGGGTGGGAATTGAGGTGATATGGAAGAAGGCTAAGTTACTTCGCGAGCTGGTCGTAGAGGGCCAGGATTGCCGCGAGCTGGGCTCTCTTGGACGTGTCGGCGGGGTTGAATTTGTTGTTGTCGCCCGTGATGACGCCCTTCATGGAGCACCATGCCACGGCCTCGAATGCCCAGTCGGAGATGTCGGCAACGTCGTCGAAGGGCAAATTGAACATCCAGTCGCCGGTGAAGCCGCCGCCTCCAAGCTTCTGCTCGTAGTTGTAGAGCATTGCCGCCATCTGCTCGCGGGTGATGGTGTCCGTGGGCTTAAACGTTCCGTCGCCGCAGCCGCTGATAACGCCCGCGCTCGCCGCCCAACGGATCGCCTCGGTGTACCACTCGTCCTCGGGTACGTCGGGGAAGGGGATCTCGGCTTCGACCTCGGGTTGACCCTCAAGATTCCAGAGAATCCCCGCCATCTCCGCGCGGGTGACGGTCTTTTCGGGGGCGAACACGCCCACGTCAATGCCGCGCATGAGGTTGTGGGCTATGGCGTAGTCCACGTATTCGTGATACCATTCCGTCAAGTCGATGTCGGGGAACGCCAGCGACGGGCACTCGTAGACCTCAGCCGCGACGGTGACGTTGGAGGCAGGCATGGTGAAGGTGTAGGTTCCGTCCTCATTGTCCGTGACATCAACGGTCTTTCCGTTTGCGCCGGTGACAGTGAGCCCGGAGACGTGGTAGTTCTCACCTGCTGTGACCGTAACGGTGACCTTGCTCCCCGCCGCCGCGCTCGTGGCGGAAAGCTTGACCTCTGCGTTCTCCGCCGCCTCAGCCTTCACAGAGTAAGCAGGCGGCACATACGCCGCGCGAACGATGGTGACGGTGTAGGCGGTGGGATCTTGCCCGTCATACGCTACACTGATGGTTACCTTGTTCTCGCCAACCTCGAGATTATCAACGGTAATTGTATAATCCCAAACGTGTTGCTGATCGTCTTTGGGTCCATCAACAAGTGTGAGTTCTTCACCATTGCGACTTGCGCTGACTTTGGAATTTATATGCATTCTTGTCGCGGTAAGCGTCAGCTCCGTAACGCTGTTGGGAACGTTGACGGTGTAGTCCGTCTTACCGGGATTGAAGCCCTCCATGGTTCCGCCGGAGGATTTAAGGTCTTTCAGCATATTCTGCTTTAACACGACCAGCGTGAAGGTGGAGAATCCGTCGGGGTTGGTAAAGGTCACGGTTTTGTCACTGCTGCTATATGTTCCGTCATAGCGGGAAACGATACCGTCGTGCTCATGGAGGACAGCCACGGTCCCGCCGCCGGTGGCTTTGAAGCTTTCCGGCACCTTGATCGTCATGGTCACTTCTTTTGTGACTTTCAGTTCGGTCTTCTCCGTCAGAGCAACAGCGTTGACAGTTTTGTCTCCACCTGCTTCTTCCGGCAGGACAATCTTGTCCTTATCCGCCTGCGTGGTAGCTACGACCTCATAATAGGGGGTGATGTCCAACGTGAGAACGCCATTCTTCGCGTCATATTTCTCCACCTTGGTCTCCACGGTGGTCAGAACGTGAATGAATACCTCCTGATCGTCTCCCAGATCGGTAACTTCCTTTTTCAGCTCTTGCTTGGCGTGTCCGGCGTTATCCGCCGCCGCGTCTTCCTTGGCAAGCTCGTTCTGAACGTCGGTGGGCAGTCCCTCAATCTTGCTCTCCTTGATGGATTCTTTAAGCGCGGTTCGATCGTCCGAAGTAATATCATCGGCAAACTCCGGTTCCTTCGTCTCCACTTCATCTACCATGGAGGGAAGGCCGCCAACCTCCATCTTCTGGATCACGTTGCCCGCGTTGTCAACGTAGGCTTCCGCCACGTTTTCGCCCACGGTCAGGTTATTCACGGCATCGGTTGTCACCGTAGCGCCGTGGGCAAGCTCGACGCCCTTGGCATCGCCGCTGCCGGTCACCGTGCTTTTGTCGGTGAGGTTCAGCGTTGACCCCTCCGCACACTGGACGGTCGGGGATTTAGGGCTTTCAGCGCTGTTGGTGACCTCCGACGGGGATGCTGTGCTACCTTTGGCTGTCACGCTGAGTGAACCCTTGTTGTCGATGACGGGCTTATCTGAATTTTTGCCCTCGACAGTGGCTCCGTTGATGGTCACAGATGACGTCTCGTCAATGATGATTTGCTTGCCGTCTGCGAGCTTGATATGCGTGCAATGGTCGTCCCACCAGGACTCATACTCGCTCGGGTCTGTGTTATAAGC
Source organism: uncultured Oscillospiraceae bacterium (assembly GCA_947627285.1). GTDB lineage: Bacteria > Bacillota > Clostridia > Oscillospirales > Oscillospiraceae > RUG626. The sequence continues at coordinate 149,352 of CANQVL010000001.1, read as the reverse complement.
ATGTACTACTTTGACGCCCTCAATTGACAGCGAACCGTGGTTTTTTACTACGATGTCGCCGTTAAAGATGTAGGTTATGTTATCAAAAGGCGAATGGTTGCCCTGGAGCGTCACATTCGCGCCGTCAATCTCCACTCCATTGGAGAAGGTTATCGAATGTTTTACATAGTAATAGCTGGAGCCGTCTGTCTGGAAGCTAACGTACCCTGTGTTAACGATATACGTATTTTCCTCAGCTTGGGCTGCCGTGTCAACGTTTTCACCGTAAATAAACTTGACCTTCTTGTCAATCGTTGCGTTGACGCTGCCTTTGCTTGTACCAGTTTTTGACTGAACTTTAAATACAACTGGGTATTTTTCCTGATCCTGTGCGAACGTTTTAGAATTGAACGTATTACCAGAAAATTTACCCATATAGCTGCTAAGCTCAGAAGGGTTACAAGATGTATTACTATATTGGTATTTATTGCCGAGAATCACATGCTGGGGTATCCCTATCTGTATAACTCCGCCTTGCCCATCAACGACATCCACGGCAAGCGCGGACACCGGCAAAGCGGCGCAAAGCAAAACCACCGCCAGCAAAATTGAAAGAATTTTTCGCATAATATATAACCTCCTCAAAAATTATAATTGAGTAACCGATTTTAACTCCACCTGTCGCGCGCCGCCTCCTTCCGTGACGTTCAATACGAAATTACAATTTTGTATTGAGCGTCGTGCGGAGCAACGCCAATAATTGGTAATCGTCCGGCTTTTAGGCTGATTTTTGGCATGACAACGAGGACCGACGAAATTTTTTCGTTTGCGGTCCTGTTCGTTGTGCAATTTTTTGCGATTTTCTTTGTCAAACGACTTTACATTTTCGGATTACCGTGATAAAATCCTCATGTATAAGGCTTTTAGGCCCTGTACGTTTTCCTATGTAGGCTACAAAATTGTAATTTTGTCCTAACTCACCAGCCCCAGCCGGTCCAGCACCCGCGCGTGTTCTTCGCCGGTGGAGATGAGGTAGATCCGCGTCGTCTCGATGGAGCTGTGGCCCAGCACGTCCGCCAGCTTCGCTATGTCGCGGGTGACGCGGTAAAATGTCCGGGCAAATAAGTGTCTCAGATTGTGGGGGAAGACCTTTCGCGGGTCCACCCCCGCTTTTTTGCACACGGCCTTCATCTCCGCCCATATTTGACCCCGGGTCAGCGGCTTGCCGTTTCCGGTGAGAAATATCTCGCCGGAGGCGGTTTTCTGCTTTTTGGCGTACTTCAATAGCTTCCGGCACAGCTTGCCGGGGAGAAGTATCGTGCGGATCTTGCCCTTTAAGCGTATCTCCGCGCAGCCTGACCGCGCCGCCTCCACGGTGATGTAGCGAAGCTCGGAGACGCGTATGCCCGTGGCGCAGACAGTCTCCATGATGAGCCCCGTCCTCTCCGGCGCGGCGGCGAGGAGCTTTTCGTACTCCTCCCGCGTAAGCTCCCGCTCCTTCGCCCGAAAGACGCGGCGCTGGACGCTGAGGAAGCTCGCCCGACACTCGGGCCTTCCTATGTATGTGAGGTATCTGTTGACGGCGGAGAGCATGGAGTTCACCGTCACGGCGCTGTACCCCCGCACGGTGAGCGAATCCCGCCACGCCGCCACGGTCTCCCGGCTCAGCTCGGAGCCGCCCGTCTCCCGCAGGAACCGCGACACGTCGCGGCTGTATTTCTCCACCGTTCCCGGGCTCTTTTCGTGGGTTATGAGATTTGATATAAATTCACAAAATGACATAATAATCCCTCCCGCTTGATTTGGTAAGGCTATTATACCCCACCGCGGGAGGGATAAAACGAAGGCGAAGCCACCGGCGGCAGGCTTGCGGACAGGTACAAAAACACTGCCGGCAGATCCGAAAAACCCCCGGAACCGAGCGGCTCCGGGTGATAGGGGAAAATGAACCATGGGGCAAGGTGGTATGGCACAGCAAAAAGACGCGGTTGGTATTCCAGCCGCGTCTTTTTTCTGTGCTTTTGAAGACTCCTGTACAGAAAGAAACCTGTTTTCACATACCAACAGATGAACCTCTCACATTATTTCTTCTCCTTCCGTTGAGAGGCAAGCCATCAAATTGAAATTCTCTCTTTTGACAATCGGGTTTTTCTCGACTTTCGCGGTTTCTTGCGGTATTGAGTGTTGCCAAGGAGGGGAGTCAATTTTGAGCGAGCAGGAGAAAGCTGTCTCTCGCTCAGTTCAAGACGACCGCCTTATGATAGAATCGGCAGAAAAGCAGTTGCCGGAGGGCGAAGCTTCGGTCGTGGGGATGCCTTACCCTCTGCGCTTATAGCAGGCGGCGACTGTGCAGCCTATCAGGAGGGCTATGGCGGAAACAGCAAGGAGGATAAGGGATTCCGCCGAGATTTGGGTTTCCGCTCCTGACGGTTGAGAAACGCTGTCTTGACCCTGCGTATTCCAGTTGGGACCGCGCGTTGTTCCTCCGTTTTGGCGTCCGTTGAAGATCCCGGTGCCTGGAGTGAAATTCGACTGTGGTGTGTCGCTGTTGTCTTCGTTTTGCGAAAAATCAGGCATAAAGCCCTCCGGGAGCTCAGGCATTGTGCCGTCGTTTCTCCCGCTCCAGGGGAAATCCGATGGCGTGTCGCCGTTGCTTGGCAAATCGCCGGGTTCACTATCAGAATCTCCGGCGCTCAGCAGGCTGACCGTCGGCATGGCGTCGACTGCCGACAGCTCGCTGCCATTTGGTGTGCTTTCGTTGTCTGGTGTTTCATCGGTCGAGCCGCTGTCAGGCGTCCCGCTCTCCCTGCCGAAACCGCCTCGGCCCGTCATCTTTCCGCCGCCGAAGCCGTTTCCGCCGGTCATCCGTCCGCCGCCGAAACCGAAGCCGCCGCTGGAAGAATTGTCGACGGTCATTTGCGTCTCGGTATCTCCGACGATCAGCGTGCAGGTGTCGCCAATCTTCATTTCCGGCGTGCTGACGAGGACGGATGAGAAGCCGCATGGAACCTCCTCCGAGATGAGCTCGTTCCCGTTGGCGTCCCTGACCGTTACGGTAGTACCGGCTGACGCCGAGGTGTTCAGCATCAGAAAGCCCTGTGTGGAGGACGAATCGAAGCCCTCCGCCATGCCGCTGCTCCCGCAGGCGAGGACTGTCCCGCCGGTAATCACGCATTTGCCGCCGCTCTCGCTTCCGTAGTCGATGGCGCAGCTGCCGCCGTTGTCGCTGACGCTGACGAACAGCCTCCCGCCGCTGATGACGATGTCACCGTTGGAGTCGATTCCGTCCGCGTCCCTGCCGTTGTCGTCGGTTATGGTTATCTCCCCGCCGGTGACGGTGATGAGGGAGCTGCCGCCGTTTCCGTTGGCGTTTATCCCGTCGTCGGTGGGGTCTATGTCGATAATTCCGCCGGCGATGGTTATCTGGATCGCCTCCAGCCCCTCATAGCAGTTCGGAATGGTGACGGTTCCCGACTCCACATAGATGAAGGACGTGCCCTCGTCGTTGGAGGCCGTGATCCCGTCGTCCCCCGCGGAGAGCGTGAGCTCGGCGTTGCAAATCCGCACGCTGTCGTTGGCGTGAATGGTATCCTGCGCGGCGGTCACGTACAGCGTGCCGCCGGTTATCACAAGGTCGTCGTTGCACACGATGCCGTGTTGATACTCCGCCGTGACGCGCAGGGAACCGGCTCCGTTGACGGTCAGGTCGTCTCTGGAGTAGATTACCCCGTCCACTCCGGCGGAAACCGCGTCCTCGCTGTAAGTTGAACCGGAGGACAGGGTATTTTCGGCGCCCTCAGCCAAGGTCAGGAATACCTTGTCCGCCTGCTCCACCCGGATGGCGGCGCTGTCCTCACAGTGGAGGGAGACGCCGTCCAGCATGAGCCAGATCTTGTCGTCGCCGTCAGCCTCGATTACAATCGAACCGTTGGACAGCTCCCCGGTGAGGACATATTTTCCCGCGTACACGATGTGGACGTCGCCCTCGTAGACGTAAGCGCCGTTTCCGCTCACCGTACTGCCCTCGTCCGAAAGGCGAATCTTTGTGGCATTCGACGTGTTCCAGGCTGAGTCCAGATCGTTTTCCGTGAACATCCCGTCGCTTGCGTCCTCATTTGCCATGACCGTGATGCCAAGTGCCTCCCCGTTCATAAAAAGAATCGTAAGCAGCAGAGTGAAAACGGTGATCGCGACACAAATGGCGTCAATATGCTTATGCGCAGCCATAAAGCGCCTCCTTACCCCATGTACTCCCCGTTATAGCTCACCAGAACCGCGCTGGCGACGCCGCTCATGTCGGAGAGCTCGCTTATGAAATCCGTGTCGTCGTCCTTGAGGCGGACCTCAAGGTTGAGCTCGATATTGCCCTTCTGCGCCGTTTTGCTCTTGACAACACAGCGCTCCGTCCGCTTTTCAAGAAGCTCCCTTGCCGCCTGCTCGCTGTCGTGGTCAGAGCACTGGAGCACCACGATATAGGGGTTTGAGTGGGACTTGCGGTTGACGAAAAAGAGCAGGATCAGGCCGATGATGACGCTGCCGATCACCGCCAGCGGGATCATACCCGCCGCTAAAACGATGCCCACGGCGATGGACCAAAAGAGGAAGGCAATATCCAGCGGCTCCTTGATGGCGGTACGGAACCGGACAATGGACAGTGCGCCCACCATGCCCAGGGAGAGCACCACGTTGGAGGTGACTGCGAGGATGACCACGGTGGTGATCATGGTGAGGGCTATGAGCGTCACGCCAAAGGAGGAGGAATACATCACGCCGTTGTAGGTTTTCTTGTAAATAAGAAAAATGAAGACGCCGAGACCAAAGGCGAGCACCAGCGCCAGCGCCATATCGAGGACGCTGACGCTCGCGACGTTGTCCAAGAAGCTGGATTTGAAAATATCATTGAATGTCATAGTTTTTCTTCCTTTCCGAGTGGATCAGCCGTAAATGCGGCATTGGGCGTATTTTGAGAAGGCGGCGGACCGGCGGCCTGTGAGCTGGATGGCGTCCCGGATAAGGTCCGGGAGAAAGGCGTCCCACTTCACTTCCATTAAAATCGGCGCGTCCCCCGCCGGAACCGTCACAAGGCCGGGATTCAGAAAATCTGTACACATAAGGCCCGTGCGTATCCCGTAATCGAAGGTGACCCGGACGTTGCCGGGGCGGTAGACGAAGGGCTCCCGCGTATAATCCACCACGGTCTTGGGGCGGAGGCCCTGGGTCCTCATCTTGACGCACAGCTCTTGCAAAAGCGGCGGGGCGTTCTGCTGAATTTGCGGAATGTTCCCGGCGGCAATGGTCTGTGCCTGTCCGGTCGTTATCTGTACGGCCTCCTTACTGCTGAGGCCGTTCAGCTTGCTCTTTCCTCCAGGCTTATGTAGCCGGTGTCGCCGTTATAATAGCGGATACGGAATTTTTCCCGCCGGTCAACACCGTCGATTTTCTCCCGCAGAGCCTTGTCCGTGGGCGTGTCGAAATAGAGACTGCGAATGAGATACCTGCCGTTTACGGCGTGCCCGTCCGGCTCCATAAGGACACTGAGACGGCTCCGAAGCGCAAACAGGTCGGCGGCGCTTATCTCGATCTTCCATTCATGCCGAAAGTTCACTGTGTTTTCCCTCCTTCTCGTCGGCTGGGGCCATTGTACCGGGGAAAGATTGAAGGAACGTTGAAGTCACAAAAAGTTCACGAAGCGGGGATTACAGCGGTAAAAACGATGAGCCCGTCATGGCAGGAAACTGATATTTGCCCGTGATGCGCCTCCACGATGGCCTTCGCGATGGCAAGGCTCAGACCGTAGCGGTTGTCACCGCCTGTCCGCGCCGCGTCCGCCCGGTAGAAGCGGTCAAAGAGGTGCTTTTGATGCTCCTCCGGGATGGGCGCGCCCTCATTGCTGACGGACAGGACCGCGTGAGATTTCTCCCGGCGCAGCTCAATACGGACGGTCCCTTCGGGCGCGTTGTGGCGGACGGCGTTGTCTAAGAGAATTGAGATAAGCTCACTGAGCTGGGCGGCGTTTCCCACGACGCGCACTCCCTCCGCCACGTCGCATTTAAGCTTCGCGCCCTTTTCAAAGACGACCGTCTCAAAGGGGAGCGCCTCGCCCATCACGATCCGGTCAAGGTCCACCTCCGCCATCTCCGGCGTGACGTTCTCGGTCCGGGCCAGCTCTAAAAGCTGTGTGACCAGGGCACCCATCCGGGTATTTTCGTATTGGATGTTACTGAGCCACCGGTTCTCCCCAATCTCGCGCCTCAGCATATCCGCGTTGGCGTTGACCACGGAGACCGGAGTCTTCAGCTCGTGGCCTGCGTCGGAGATGAACTGCTTTTGCTTCCGGTAGCTCTCCTCCAAGGGCCGGACGATCCGGTTGGCAAGGAAAATCGCCACAAAGAACAGCAAAACGATAGCCATGCCGCCAAAAATCAGGGTATAGCGGAACAGGGTCGTCATGCTGTCCCGCACGATGGTGTTGTCCATAAAGGCCACCAGCGTGCAGCCGCCCTTGTCAACCGCCACATAGACGAGGCGCTCTTTGGTCCCGCGGGTTTTTCCACTTTTCACGATTTGCAAGGCGTATTCCCCAAGCTCCTCGTCCGTATAGATCTCTCTGCCGCTGTTGTCCACTGAAAGCACGGTGCCGCCGTCCTTTGACACCGCCACCGAATAGAAGGTGGAGAGCTGAAAGGCCGGCGTGTCCTCGAACCGGGGGCCGTCGGGCCGGCGCGACGGGGCCGCCTCCGGCTTCGCTGTCTCTCCCTGGTGGTCCCGGATATTCAGGGGATAGAGCTGGGCGTACCGCTCCAGCATATCCCGGTTCCGGGAGGACACCTCGCGGTAGCTGGATATGTAGATCACCGCCAGCGTACCGAGGAAGAGCAGGACCAGGGCGGACATGACGGCGGCGACGATCTTCCGTTTTGATTTTTTAAACATTCTCGCACCTCAATTCATATCCGATCCCCCGGACGGCTTTGATCTCCGTCCTCGCCCCGATAAAGGTGAGCTTTCGCCTGGTGAAGGACATATAGACCTCCACGTTGTTGTACTCCGCCTCGCTCTCAAAGCCCCATATTTTCATCGCCAGCTGCTCCCGCGTCAGGACGCGGCCCTGGTTGGCAATCAGGTATTCCAGAATGTGATACTCCTTCTCGCTGAGGCACACGCTCTGCCCGTTCGTGAGGCACCGGAGGGACACCGAGCTTGTGTCGAGGGCAATATCCCCAAAGGTCAGCTGACCGTCCGGGGACGGGAGGTTTCGCCTCCCAAGAGCCCGGAGCCTTGCCAGAAGCTCCCGCGTCTCGAATGGCTTCGTCAGGTAGTCGTCCGCGCCGCTGTCAAGGCCCGTCACCTTGTCGTCCAGCTCGCCCTTGGCAGTCAGCATCAAAATCGGCGTTTTGATTCCCAGGCGCCGCGCCTGCCGCGCGATCTCAAAGCCCGACTTCCCGGGGAGCATCACGTCAAGCACAATGAGGTCGTATATCCCGCTCTCCACGGCGTTCATCCCGGTAATTCCGTCGGCGCACCAGTCCACATCGTATTTTTCCAGCCGCAGAATCTCGCAAAGCGCCTGCGCCATCCTTTTCTCGTCCTCAACAAGCAAGAGCTTCATGTCAATCACTCCTTATATATAGGCATTATATCATAAAAGATTGAAGAAGAATTGAACAGGCGGCGCATTTTATTTTTGTTTTAAGTCCATTTAAGGTAAAGGGGTTAGGCTGTCACCGCAAAGGAGGTCTTGCGAATGATCAAGGTCGAGAATCTGACAAAATATTACGGCGACCACCTGGCTGTCAGCGGCCTGTCCTTTGAGATAGGCGAGGGGCACGTCTACGGTTTTTTGGGTCCCAACGGGGCGGGGAAGTCCACCACCATGAACATCATGACCGGGTGCCTTTCGGCAACAGAAGGGTCGGTAAGCATTGACGGGCACGACATCTTTGAGGACCCGAAGGCCGCGAAAAAGCTCATCGGGTATCTCCCGGAGCAGCCGCCGCTGTATCTTGGCGAGACGCCGGCGGAGTATCTGCGCTTCGTGGGCGAGGCGAAGGGTCTGCGCGGGGAAAAGCTGAAATCCGAAATAGAAAGCGCGGTGGAGGCCACGGGCATAGAGTCCGTCCGGAATAGGCGCATTGGCACGCTCTCCAAGGGCTACCGGCAGCGCGTCGGCATCGCCCAGGCGCTTTTGGGCGACCCGCGGGTCATCATTCTTGACGAGCCCACCGTGGGTTTGGACCCCATTCAGATCCTGGAGATCAGGGAGCTCATCCGCAAGCTGGGCAGGACACACACCGTCATTTTTTCCTCCCATATCCTCTCGGAGGTCCAGGCCATCTGCGACAGGCTCCTCATCATCGCAAACGGAAAGCTTGTCGCTCAGGGCGAGCCGGAGGCGCTGGAGCGGGAGCTTGCCGGGGATAATGAGATCCTCCTCACCGCGGACACGGAGGCCTTTGAAGCGGCGGAGATACTGTTTGCCGTCCAGGGCCTGCACGCCCTCAGCGTCCGGGAGGAGGACGGCGTCACGGTTTTCCGGCTGAGCGCCGGTTCCGGGAACGTATATGACTTGACCCGCGCTGTTTTCCGCGCCTTTGCCGAAAACGGTGTGGCGATATTGGAAATGAGCGTCAAAAAGGCGAGTTTGGAGGACATTTTCTTAGAGCTCACGGAAAAGGACGCTCCAATAAATTCGGAAGGAGAGGTGAACGACAATGACGGCGATACTGAAGCATGAGCTCAAATCCCACTTCCATTCCCTGACCGCCTGGGTATTCGGGGCTTTTTTGCTGTGCTTTGTGGGGATCGGAGCACTTCAATACAACCTGAATGAATCTGTCAGCAACTTTGAGTATGTCCTTGGCTACTGCTCCATCATACTGGCAATCATCGTGCCGCTCCTGACCATGCGGACCATCGCCGAGGAGCGGCGGCAGAAAACCGACCAGCTAATATACTCCCTGCCCGTCACCACCACCCAGGTGGTGCTGGGAAAGTATCTGGCGCTTCTCATTCTTTTCGCGATCCCGCTTTTGATCGTGTGCCTCTACCCGCTCATCTTCTCCCAGTACGGGGACGTATATCTTCCCACCTCCTACGGCGCCATAGGCGCCTTCTTCCTGATGGGGGCGGCGCTGATCGCGCTGGGAGTCTTTATCTCGTCGCTCACCGAAAATCAGGGCTTCGCCGCGGGGCTGGGCGTAGCGGTGATGCTCGCGAACTACTACAGCGTCAGCCTGTCGGAGTACGTCTCCCGCACGACGCTGGGCTCCGGTGTCGCCCTGGCTGTTATCGCCGTCCTCCTGTGCCTGCTCATTCGGTACATGACCAAAAACGTCAATCTGGCCTACGGCGCGGCGGTGGTTCTTATATTGGGACTTTCGGGCGTTCTGTACTTCAAGCCGGAGCTTTTGGAGGGGCTCTTGCCGAAAATCATGGAAAAGCTCTCCTTCTTTGAACGCTTTTACACCTTTGTGGACGGGGTATTTGATCTGACAAACGTGACCTTCTATTTGACAGCCATCGTTTTCTTCCTGTTTCTGTCCGTTCAGTCCCTTGAAAAACGGAGGTACAACTGATGAAAGAAAATAAAAAACGGGTAAATAGGCTGGCCCTACGGGGCGGTATCTACTCCCTGGCAATCACCGCCGTGGTGCTGGCGATCGTGGTGGCGGTGAATGTGTTTGCCGAAAGCCTCCCCGCCACATACACAAAGCAGGATGTTTCCGCCTCCAAGCTCTACTCCATCACCAGCAATACGAAGGTCGTTGTCAACGGCCTCCAGGACGATGTGACCGTCTACTGGATCGTCCAGGCGGACCAGGAGAACACCATCCTGGAGCGGCTCCTGGAGAAATACGACAGTCTCTCCGACCACCTCACGGTGGTAAAACGAAACCCGGACGTGTATCCGACCTTCGCGGAGAAGTACACGGACGAGCAGGTCCAGAACAACTCCCTGGTGGTGGAGTGCGGCGAGCGGAGCCGGTATATCCCGTATGACGATATCTTTGTGACAGACGTGGATTACTACTCTTACTCCTATACCACAAGCTTTGACGGAGAGGGGGCCATCACCTCCGCCATTGATTACGTCACAAGCGACGATTTGCCCACGCTCTATCTCCTTGAGGGCCACGGCGAGGCGGAACTGCCAAGCGGCTTTTCCGAGACGCTGGTCAAGGAGAATATCGAGACTGCCGAGCTCACCCTCGCGACCGTAGATGAAATTCCCGAGGACGCTGCCGCCGTGATGATCTACGCGCCGCAAAGCGATATTTCGGAGGAGGAGAGGACGATGCTGGCAGGCTACGTCTCCGCCGGCGGAAAGCTCCTGGTGCTGTCGGGGCCCGTGGAGAACGGGTCGCTTACAAATCTCACCGGCCTTTTGGAAAATTACGGCGTCACCGCCCAAGACGGCATTGTTGTGGAGGCTGACCGTACCCATTATGGCTTCCAGCAGCCCCTTATCCTTATCCCGGATATGGGTGAAAGCGATATCACCGAGCCCCTCATTGAGGACCGCTACTATCCCATGCTGCCCATCGCCCAGGGCCTTGTGACAAGCGGCAATGTAAACGGCACGGTGACGGAGCTTCTCACCACCACTGACGCGGCGTTCAGTAAAATAGCGGGTTATGACCTCAACACCTACGAAAAGGAGGAGGGCGACATTGACGGCCCCTTCGCCCTGGCGGTGGACATCGAGGACGACAGGGGCGGCGAGCTCATCTGGTTCGGGTGCGACCAGCTCCTGGACGATATGTATAACGCCTATTCCTCCGGCGCCAACAGCGACCTTGTGATGAACTCCCTGTCGGAGCTTATCGGCGAGCGCGAGGCCCTTGCCATACGCTCCAAATCTTTAAACTACAACTATCTGACCATCTCCGAGTCCGCGTCAGGCGTCTTGAAGGTCGTGATGGTTGGCCTTGTGCCTCTGGCTTTCCTGGGGATCGGGATATATATCGTCGTTCGTAGAAGGAGGGTAACCAATGAAACGGTATAAGCGTGTTTTGATCCTCTTGGGGGTGCTGGTGGCGGTCATTGCCGCCGCGCTGGTAGTCTCACATATCCAGGAGCGGAAGGAGGCGATCAGGACCTCCGGCGAGACGTTCCTTGCCATCGTCCCGGACAGCGTGACGGCCCTTGACTGGACAAGCGGAGATACGAGCCTCGCCTTTCACAAGGAGGACAACTGGCTCTGGGACGATGACGAGGCGTTCCCGGTGGACCAGGAGAAGATAGCAAAGCTCCTGGCGCCCTTTGAGGATATGACCGCCGCTTTTGTCATCGACGATGTGACGGACTATGGGCAGTACGGTCTTGAGGAGCCAGAGTGTACCATCCACCTCACATACGGGGGTGCGGAGACAACGGTGAAGCTCGGGTCGTACAGCGCGCTTGATGAGGAGCGCTATGTGGATATTGGCGACGGGAGGGTCTACCTGGTGTCGGACGACCCCCTAGACGACTACGATGTGGAGCTTTCAAACCTTATAAACCACGACGAGATCCCCGCCCTTGACCCGGCCTCATTCACGGTGAGCGGCGCGGTGGAGATGAGCGCGTCGTACAATGAGGACGGTGACAGCTATTGCGCCAGCGACGTGTATTTCACGCGGGACGGACTGCCTCTGGATACGGACCGGGTGGAGGATTGGCTCGACAGATTTGAGTCCCTGTCTCTGACAGACTATGTGACCTACAACGCAACAAACGAGGAGCTTGACGAATACAGTCTTAAGGAGCCTGATTTGACGGTCACCGTCACCCAAAAGGATGGAGAGCCCCTGACCTTTGAGCTCTCCGAGGTCATTCCCGAAGGTGCTGAAAGCGAGGATGAGACAAAGGCGTATATCCGTTTTAACGGCAGCCAGATCATATACTCCATCGCTCCCGGCGATTATACGGTGATAAGCCAGGCGGCGTACGACGATCTGAGGCACCGGGAGCTTTTCACGCCGGAGTTCGAGAGCGTCACAGCCATCGACGTGTCACTGGAGGGCGCTGTCTATCCCTTTGTCCTCGCGGAAAACGAGGAGGGGGACAACGTCTGGACTTACAGCGGCACGGAGATCGAGATAAGCGGCGTCAGGTCCGCTCTCACAGCCCTCACCGCCTCCTCCTTCACCGACGAGGAGCCCACGGGGCAGGAGGAAATATCCCTCACCCTCCACCTCACCGACGAGGCGCACCCGGAGCTCACCGTTGCCCTCTACCGCTTGGACGGCTCCCTGTGCTCCGCCAGCGTCAACGGTCAGCCGGTCTGCACCGTCTCCCGTTCCCTGGTCGTGGACCTCGTTGAGGCGGTGAACGCTATCGTACTCTGAAAAGGACACAGCGTCAATTTAAGACAAAACGCCCGACTCCGGCGGCTGGAATGTGTCAGCCGCTCGAAGTCGGGCGCTATTTTGACTGGCTTGTGCGGGAGTATTTATATCACGCAACAGTGTTTGAACAGGCTTAAAGCTCGAACCAAAAGGTACAGCCGCTCATGTTATCTACGCCAAATTTCGCTCTATGGGCTGTCAGGATCTCCTTTGCGATGGACAATCCCAGTCCGGACACCGCCGCTTTGTTCTTCCTATTCCGTGAGGTGTAGTAGCGGTCCCAGATATAGGGAAGGTCCTCGTCGGCGATACCCTTGCCGTAATCGGTCACCGCAAAACGCACGGAGCCGTCCGATGATGTCAGCGACACCTTGATTTTTTTGCTGTCGTCCGTGTGATTTACGGCATTGTCGATGAAATTATAGATGACACGCTTTAGCTGTGTCTCGTCCGCTCTCACCGTAACGCCGTCTGCGATTTCCGTTTCAATGACATAGCCGTTTTGTTTACAGAAGGGCGCGAACTGTTCGATTACGTCCCGAACCGCGCGGCTCAGGTCGATGACGCCGTACTCAAGCGGCACGCCGTCAGACCGCATGGCGGAAAATTCCAAAATCTCGTTGACCAGCGCCGTCAGCCTGTCCGCCTCGCGGGTGATGATGTCCAGGTCCTTTTCCCGCTTTTCCCCGTCGCTCCAGGAAATATCTTTGACCATCTCCGCGTAGCCCTTGATCATGGTGAGGGGCGTCCTTAAATCGTGGGAGACGTTGGCTAAAAATTCCCGTTGGGCGTTTTGGGCCTTTTCCAAACGCAGCGCCGTCTCGCCCAACGTGTCTGACAGCTCGTCCAGCTCCGCGCAAAAGCCGCGTGGAAGCTCCGGATGGAAATCGCCGCCGGCGATTGCCTTTGCGGAGTCCGCGATTTGCGCCACCGGCTTTTCAAAGCGTTTTGATATGACCCAGGCGAGGACGAAACCAAGAACCAGAGAGAGGGCGGACACCCATACAAGCTGAAGCCTCAATATCCTGACGGTCCCTCCGACAGTGCCCAGGGGCATACTTATGTAGAGTATGTTTCCGTCCGGAAGGACGCTCCCAGTCACATAAGCGGCGTTGTCCTCCGTGACAAAGCCGACGCTGTTTGAACCGTTCTCTTTAATTTTTTCAATGAGCGATTCATAGCTGTATGGCAGATTGCGAAGCGCGCCCTTTTCCCAGTTCATGACCTCATCGGAAGAAAAGTAGGGATTCCCATTTTGCTGTTCCTTCTGCCCGGAGCTTCCGTAGAGGCCCTTATACGCGTCGGCGCTGTACAGGATATTTCCACGCGTATCTGTCACGAACACAAGGAGGGAGTTTTCGGAGGCGGCACTGTCGACGAGAGAGTAAAAGTCCGTCTCCCCGGCGTGGGCCACGATCTCCTTTGCCGCCCTTTCCACGCCGCGGATGGCCATATCGTTATAGAAGCTCTGCAAAAACACCGTCTGCAAGAGCCAGAGCACAAGAAAAATGGCGGCGGCAAAGAGCACGAACCACAGCCACAGCTTCACGCCGAAGGATTTACGCTTTTTCATCGAACCGATACCCCGTTCCCCGCAAAGTCACGATACATTTCCTATACGGCCCCAGCTTGCCGCGCAGGAGCTTTATCTGCCAGTCCACCGTGCGGTCGTCGCCGAAATAGTCGTAGCCCCACACGTTGTTCAATATGTTCTCCCGCGTCAGGGCGATGCCTTTGTTCTTGGCGAGATAGACAAGCAGCTCATACTCCTTCGCGGTCAGCTCCGTCTTCACGCCGTCCACAAAGACCTCATGGGAGAGCGTGTCAACGCACAGACCCTGTATCACGATTTCCTGCTTCGGTTTTCCCTCAGTGTGCCTTGCAAGCACCGCCTTGACCCGTGCCATCAGCTCGCGAGGGGAGAAGGGCTTCACTACATAATCGTCGATGCCCAGCTCAAAGCCCATGAGCTTGTCGTACTCCGTGCCCAGGGCCGACAGCATGATAACGGGCGTTTGTTTCTGTTTGCGAATCTCCTTGCAGGCGGTGAACCCGTCCATCTCCGGCATCATGATGTCGAGGATGATCAGGTCATAGTCGTTTTCACTGCACAGACGGACAGCCTCTTTGCCGCTCGCCGCTGTATCAATGGTGTGTCCCTCATGCTCCGCGAAACGGGAAATGAGCTCTACAATATCCCTCTCGTCATCGACTGCCAACAGGTAAGCCATAATCTCCCTCCTGGATAGCGCAAAACGCAAACCGCCGATTGGACGGTTTGCCATTTTGCGAATTTTGTTTTTGCGTTACTTGTGATAGCTCGCGCCGCGCTGCTGGCCGGTCAGGTAGCTGTACCCGGACATATCCTGCGTGCTGTCCGCGTCATCGCCCTGCCGGTATGACGCGCCTCTCTGCCGACCGCCAACGTAGCTGTAAGACGCCGCCGCTTCCTCGGACCAAGGCGTTTCCCCAATGCCGTTCTCAGCTAAAAAAGCGTCTCTCTGGTCTTCGGGAAGCTCCTCCGCTTGGGCGTACAAATCGTTGCGATTTGTGCTGTTGCGCTGACCGGTGAGGTAGCTGTACGCGGTTTCCTCTTTGGTCTCGGAGGGGACATCCGCCGCATCCGAATCGTTCCCGGCGGCAAACGCGCTCACACATCCCACCGACAGCACAAGCGCCGCAGCGACGGCGGACAGTACGATCATTTTCTTCTTCATGATTTGACCCACCTTTCAATATTCTGGCCTTCGCCAGTGATCACAGGATAAACCATGAATGAGGAATGCGCGTGGCGGTTGTTTGGAATCTGTGTGGAATTTGCAAATGGCGAAGCGCGCCGGCAGGTACAATTATAGCATTTTTCTTTCCCAAATTTCAATAATGACCTTAAAGTCCATTTAAGCTTACCGCTGTATGATGAACTCACAAAACGAAAAGGAGATGTTCTTATGAACGAAACAAATAACATTTATAATGAAGACCGTGACCAATACGCCTTCAACCCGGTAAGCGAGCCCGTTTCCAAGACGGAGCCTCGGAAAAAGCGGAAAGGCGCGGGGAGAATTGTCGCGCTGGCGCTGTGCTGCTCCCTGCTTGGCGGGACGGCGGGCGCTGCCGGCGCCCTTTGTATTGTCTCCGGCGCAGAAAGGGACGACGGCAAAGAACAGGAATCGGTCATAAGTGATGGCGAACACTCCGCCGCCTTTATGAGCGCGGTGAGCTCATCGTCTGACAGGGCGCTCACAGCCTCGGAGATCTACGAAAGGTATGTCAACTCCACGGTGGGCATAACCACCTCCGTCACCACCAACTACTTTGGCTTTCGGACCACCTCCGCCGCCTCCGGCTCCGGCTTTATCATCACCTCCGACGGCTACATCGTTACAAATTATCATGTCATCGAGGACGCCAGCACCGTCAAGGTGACGGCTTACGACGGCACGGCTTATGACGCCGTCATCGTTGGAGGAGACGAGGAAAACGACATAGCCGTTCTGAAGGTCGACGCCCAGGGACTCACGCCCGTGACGTTGGGAAGCTCAGATGCGCTGAAGGTGGGCGACGATGTGGTCGCCATCGGCAATCCCCTGGGGGAACTCACCTTCTCACTGACAAAGGGCGTGGTCAGCGCCCTTGACAGGAAGGTCACCATGTCCAGCGGCATTTCCATGGAGCTTATCCAGACGGACTGCGCCATCAACTCCGGCAACTCCGGCGGCGCGCTTTTCAATATGTACGGCGAGGTCGTGGGTATAACCAACGCCAAGTTTTCCGGCAGCGGCTCAGGCGAAGCGTCAATCGACAATATCGGCTTTGCCATTCCCATGGACAACATTAAGGACTTGATCGGCGAAATTATTGAGAAGGGCTATGTGTCAGCTCCGTATATTGGCGTATCCTTAGAGAGCGTCAGCGGCGATATGACCGCCCTTGGACTTCCCGAGGGCGCCATCATCAGGGGCGTCACCCAAGGTAGTCCCGCCGCCAGCGCAGGGTTAAGAGTCAACGATATAGTGACAGCCGTCAACGGCGAGGCCATCAACAGCGGCGAGGGTCTGAAGGAGGCTGTCAGCGAATCGGCGCCCGGTGATACGCTGACGTGTACGGTCTATCGGGGCGGGAAAACGCTGGAGGTCACCGTCACGGTGGGCGAGAAGACCCGGAGCGTCAGCGGCGAAGGTGAGGAGCGCGACGCGGGGTCCCGTCAGGGCTACCAAAACGGTTTCCCCTGGGGCAGCTCACTTGGTCTGTTTTAAGTGGGTATTAACCCAAAAGCCCGCTTTGCGGGCTTTTGGGTTGAAAATGGGTTTGAGGCTGTGATAAAATATATTGGGGAGGGATTTGTGTGAGGATACTTCTTGCGGAGGACGAAAAGGCACTGTCAAAGGTGCTGGTGACGATTCTTGAGAAAAACGGATATTCGGTGGACCCGGTCTATAACGGGGAGGACGCTCTGGACTATCTGCGCTCCGGGAACTATGACGCGGCTGTGCTGGACATCATGATGCCAAAGCGGGACGGCATATCGGTACTGACCGAGGCGCGCCGGGAGGGAAACCAAATCCCCATTCTTATGCTCACTGCCAAGGCGGAGATAGACGACCGGGTGCGCGGGCTGGACAGCGGAGCCAACGATTACCTCCCCAAGCCCTTCGACACGAAGGAGCTTTTGGCCCGTATCCGCGCCATGACCAGGACGCAGACTGCCGCGGACACAAAGCTGCGCATGGGCAACGTGACGTTGGACCGCTCCACCCTCGAGCTTGCCACCCCCACGGGGAGCTTCCGGCTTGCCAACAAGGAATTTCAGATGATGGAGTTTTTCCTGTCCAACCCTCACCACGTCATTTCCTCCGAGCGGTTCATGGAAAAGATCTGGGGGTATGACTCCGACGCCGAGATCAACGTGGTCTGGGTGTATATCTCTTATCTGCGTAAAAAGCTGGCGGCCCTTCACGCGAACGTGGAGATCCGCGCGTCCCGGAACGCCGGCTACTCACTGGAGGAGACTGTATGATCAACAAGCTCCGGCGCAAATTTGTCCTGCTCTCTCTGGGGGCGCTTGTCCTTCTTCTGGCTTTCATCGTCAGCGGCATCCTTTTCCTGAATTACAGTTCCCTGACCCGTGAGGCGGATCAGGTGCTTTCCCTGCTCTCCAAAAATCAGGGCGTCTTCCCGGAGTTTGGAGAGGCTCCTTTTGACTGGATACCCCACGGAATGAGCCAGGAGCTTCCCTTTGAGTCCAGGTTCTTTTCCGTACTTGTGAACTCAAAAGGGCGTGTATTGGCGGCGGAAACCGGGAGCATCGCCGCGGTGGACGCCCAGACCGCGCGGGAGTACGCCGCCAGCGCCCTGAAGCGCAGCGCGGTTCGCGGCTTTATAGACGACTACCGATATGTCCGCGTGTCGGAGTCGGGGCTTACCCGCGTCACCTTCCTTGACTGCGGCAGAAAGCTTGCTATGGCAAGGAATTTCGCGGTTTTCAGCCTTGTCATGTCCCTGGTGGGCTTTGCCATCATCGCCGCCGTTGTGATTTTTGTGTCCGGGCGTTTTACCCGGCCCGTGGCGGAGAGCTACGAGAAGCAAAAGCGGTTCATCACCGACGCCAGCCATGAGATCAAGACGCCCCTGACGATCATCAGCGCCAACGTGGACGTGTTGAAAATGGACATGGGCGAAAACGAGGGCCTGGATGAGATCCAGCGGCAGTCAAAGCGGCTTACAGAGCTTACAAACGACCTTGTCTACCTCTCCCGGATGGAGGAGGCGGGGAATAAGCCCCAGATGATCGAATTTCCGATCTCCGAGGTGGTATCCGGCGCCGCCGCGCCCTTCGCCTCCATAGCGGCAAGCAAAAAAATCGACTACACGGTGAGCGTCCAGCCGCTCCTGTCTATGACGGGCGACGAGCGGTCCATCTCCCAGCTCGTATCCATTCTCCTGGACAACGCCATGAAATATACACCGGAGGGAGGCCGCGCGGAGTTGAAGCTCGAGCGGCAGGGCAGAAAGCTTTTTTTGACCGTCACCAACACCACCGCCTCTCCCATCGCCCCTGACGATCTGCGCCATCTCTTTGAGCGGTTCTACCGCCCGGACGCCTCGCGCAATTCCGAGACAGGCGGTCACGGCATCGGCCTTTCCATGGCGGAGGCCATCGTAACCGCCCACAGCGGCAAGATCTCCGCCAAAGCCCCTGAAAACACCGCCTTCCAGATAACGGCGGCGTTCCCCGGATAAGCCGTGAGAGGACAAATCAAAGAAGGTTATCATGGAAAGGAGCAATCCCATGCAATCGATCATGAAATCCGCAGTAAAAGGCAGCGTTACCTCCATGATGGAGCTGTATGAGCAAAACCGCTCAGATGTGTGGTTCGTGTGTAAAAGCCTCCTGCAGGATGAAAGCGAAGCCTCCCGCACGGCGGTCAACGCGTTCAAGCGGGCCTTTGAGGATGTGGCCAACGGTGTCCTGGAAAGCGAGGAGGAGTTTACAAGGTTCACATTACGGAGGGCTGTGGCGGAATGTAAGCTTGCCACCCTTTGGAAAAACAAAAAAGCCTTTAAGACTCCGTCCGGGTATAACTACACCCCTGTTTTTGACCCAAATAAGCTGATTGCCGCTGAGGACTGGAGCGAGACGGTCCTTGCGGCCCTCCCGGAGCTGCACCGCTTCGTGTGCCTGTCCGCTTCCGTAGCGGGACTCTCTCCCGATGAGATTGCGAAAACGATGGAGATCAGCGAGAAGGTGGTGGAAAAGGTCCTGGCCTCAGAAGGAACGAATATTGACCGCGTCTGCCTGCTGTCCCCCTCCGGCCCGACCGAAAAACATACGGCGGAGGAGTTTCATCGCTGCCTTGCGCGGCGTGCCAAGGAGACAATGATCCCCGGTGATGTTGACGAAAGCGTTGAAAAGCTCATACGGGAGATATGCGCCCCCATTCAAAAGAGGAAACGGGGAACATTTATAGGCGCCGGCGTCATCTGCGCGGCGGTAGCCGTTCTTTTGACCGCTGTAATACTCCCGACAGCCCTGCGAAAAACCCCGGATTTCAGCGATGAGTCCCCCGCCGGTGGGGAAGAGGCCTTTCATGCCGATTACTACGCGGTCATTGACATCGCGGATTACGGGACCGTCACTGTGGCCCTGGACGCCGGGGCCGCGCCGGAGACCGTAGAGAATTTCGTCACTCTGGCTCAGTCCGGGTTTTATGACGGATTGACCTTCCATCGCATCATGGACGGATTTATGATGCAGGGCGGCGATCCCAACGGAAACGGTACAGGCGGCGCTGAAAGCACCATCACAGGCGAATTTGCCGATAACGGCTTTGACAACCCCCTGTCCCACACGCGAGGCGCCATATCCATGGCCCGCTCAGACGATTATAACAGCGCCAGCTCACAATTTTTCATTGTTCAGGAGGACAGCACCTACCTGGACGGCCAGTACGCCGCTTTCGGTTATGTCACCGAGGGCATGGACGTTGTTGACGCCATCTGTTCATCCGCCCAGCCCACCGACTCCAACGGCACCATTCCGACCGACCAGCAGCCGGTCATCACAAGCATAACCGTTACCCCCGCATAAGCCCTGCGGGGAATTTGAAATATTCCTATTTTTTTATACTTCTCCCTCAAACTCACCTTCCCCTGCTTTGCGTCTATCTCCCGCTCCTTTGCCGTGATTGTCCTCCATTGCGGGTTCTTCTCGCCAAGGTCGATGGACTGCACAGTCTCAAAATGGCGCCGGGGATCGAAAGAAATGTCGCGCTCCACCAGCTCGTCCCAGGGGGTGAGGGAAAGGCGCTTCTGAAGGGAGAACGGTTCCGGCTCCAGTTCGGCGTCCAGCGGTTCCTCATCCGGGTTTATGCGTTTCAAAATCTCCTCGCCGGTCCGTCCTCTTGCGCTTCAGGTTCCGACCTCTCTTTTTGCAGGTACGCTCGTCTGCGGAAAAGCCGTAGCCTTTAAGTTGAGGATAGATGCTTATGGTGTGCTCCCAACGCTCCCGCTGTGTCATGCCCTCCGTGTTGCCGAAGCACACCTCCATGACGTTGCGCATCCGCACGCGTGTGAGGTACAACGTCCGCGCCGCGTTCATCATCCGCATACCGTTTTGGAGAAGGAACAGGGCGCTGCCGTCGTCCCTGTTCGTTAACGCCCTGTCCAACCCGGAGCGCGTGAAGAAGTACGCTTCGGGAAAGTCCTCCCGGAAGCTCTTGACCACGGTCTCGCCGTCCTGCTCATCCACCACCTGCGGAAAGAGAACGCGGACGGCGATGTGTTCAAACGTATCTCCGGCACCACAGCCATCAGCGGCGCGGTGGACCCCGGCTTTACGCTGGTGGAGGATGGACGTGGTAGCGGGCGGGCCACACTCTACTGCATAGGACGGGACATCGAGTACCGGGAGCTGTGCCTTGTTCAGAGCGAGTGCAACGTCTGGGACGTGGAGGAGACGCTGCTGCAACCCAATTCTCCTGACAGATTACTCTCTCTGCTCTCTGCGTTCGTGAGGCCCCACGGAAATTTTATCGGCACTCACACCGAGCTCATCACCAACATCGACCCTGCCGGAGCGGAGAACATCAGCACCCGCACGCTCTCCAGGAAGCTCCTGCAAAGTTCCGCGGCTCTAAGGAAAGCGGGCATTGCCGCCGTCTTCCGCCGGAGCAGCGGCAAGCGTATCATCGAGCTCTCCAGTGCCGATAGTGACGATACCACCGCTACACAGAAATAAATGAACTGACCCCGGAGCTTCTCCACACCTTCATCAAGCGCATCGAGGTCGGCTAACACGCCAAGAAGTATTCCCGCAGCGCTCCACAGGAGATCGTCATCCACTACCGAGACATCGGCATCATCAATGACATGCCCCAGGAGCTGAAGGATATCCTCATACAGGTCGCTGAGCTGGATTTAGAAGCAAACCAAGGAGCCTGTGCATCGCCACAGGCTCCCAACCGAGAAAATATATGAATAGGCAGGTTCACAATGTTGCCCTACGACACGTCCACGAGCGGCTCCGGGGATTTTTTTAACCGTCGTTACTCACTGCCGGCATCACGTACCCCTTGCCCTCCGGATCGTAAGTGAGGTTAAACACCAGATCAGACAGCCATTTCTTGAAGGACGGATTGTCTTGGAACTGTTTGAAAAGCTCCATATTGTCCGCCATAACGGAGAAGATGACCTGCCGCAGTGCGCGTTCGCTTTCGGTTCGCGCCTCCTGCGCATCAGAATTCTTTATAGCGTTCTGATACTTCTTATCCTTTGAGACCATCTCCGGAATGGCGAGGATCTGCCGATGTACGTTGTCCGCGTCATTCCAGTTTATGTTCCCGAACATATCGTTGAAGTCCGTAACGATATTGGAGAGCAGATCCGTTTCCGGCTCAACAATATGACTGACTTTGCCGGCAGGCACCGGTTCGATCTCCGCGTCGGCATCTTCCAGCTTGATTGCAACAGCCGCCCGCGCCTCGTTGCGATAACTGCTCAGGTCAACGGTTTGAAGGATCCCTTCCGAAAAATCATCGTCACGCGGCGACGGGAGCTTCGGTATCAACAGGTTCAGGAAAATCGACAGCTTTTCCCAGTCAACGTTTCCGTAAGGAAGAATTGCGCCAAGGAAGCCGTATGTACGCACAAAGGACTTAGCGGCGCTCTTGAACTTGATCTGATCTTCCGGTTCGAGTTGATTATATACAGCTGTGCAGGCGTCCAGGATCGGATCGAGGCGGTCGCGTTCAGCGCCATTCAGGAAAATATCTACCAGCTTTTCAACATCACTGTGGTCGTAGACCTGATATCCCTCCATAGTGGAAATCAAGTCGTACAGCTTGTTGGGATCGGTCTCTCCGGAAAGAATCGTGGTTCTGTAGTATTTCGAGAACGCCTCCTCGATATCAGAGGTTTTGTTGGCAAAATCCAAAACATATACCTCATCCTTACCGGGATACGCTCTGTTCAAGCGGGAAAGCGTCTGTACCGCGGCAATATCATAGAGCGGCTTGTCCACATACATCGTCTGCAGCAGCGGCTCGTCGAAGCCTGTCTGGAACATATCAGCAACGATAAGTATCCTGTATGGATCTTTCTTAAATTCCTTCGGAATCTTAGCGTCCGGGAATCCGTTCAGGGCAGCGGACGTCAGTGCCGGCTCCTGACCGTTATATTTGTGCTCACCGGAAAAAGCCACGACGGTCTTATACGGACTATGCCTTTCCGCGAGGCACTTGTTGATTGCGTAGTAGTATTCGATACACCTCGGAATGCTGGCGGTGACAACCATCGCACGCGCTTTGCCGCCTATTTTCTTCCTGGCGATGACCTGCTCATGGAAGTGCTCCACCATCATGGCGGCCTTTGTTGCAATAACATCCGGATTGCCCTCGACGAAAGCGCGCAGCTTTTTCCGCGCACGCTTCTTGTCGAACATCGGATCGTCCTCGACCGTCTTCATGATTTTGTACCAGCTGTCGATGGTCGTATAATTCCGCAGTACATCAAGAATAAAGCCTTCCTGAATGGCCTGCTTCATTGTATAGACGTGGAATGGGCGATGCTTGATTTCTCCGTCCTCCTCGTAGGCGACACCGAACATCTCCTCGGTCTTGTTCTTCGGAGTGGCGGTAAAGGCAAAGTAGCTGGCAGTGGAGACGAGCTTGCGTCCCTCCATCAGGGCATTGATCTTGTCCTCGTTGTCCGCCTCGTCGTCTGTGGCAAGGCCGGAAAGCGCCAGATTCATATTTGCGGAGTTACGCCCGCTCTGACCGGAGTGCGCCTCATCGATGATGATTGCAAACTTATTGTTCTTATGTTCCTGCCCGATCTCAGAGATAATGTACGGGAACTTTTCAATCGTAGAAATAATGATGCGCTTGCCGTCCTGTATGGCCTTACGCAGATCGCCTGAATGTTCTGCCCATGTCACGGTGTTCTTGACCTGCATGAACTGCTTGATCGTATTGCGGATCTGCTTATCCAAAATACGGCGGTCTGTAATCACGAGCACAGAATCGAACATCGGATGGCCGTCTTTCTCAAGACCGATCAGCTGATACGCAAGCCAGGCGATGGAGTTTGACTTTCCGCTTCCGGCGCTGTGCTGGATCAGATAACGTTTGCCGACGCCATTCTCCTGCACGTCAGCAAGCAGCTTTTCCACGCAGTCGAGCTGATGGTAACGCGGCCATATCTGCTTGACGGACTTCTTCCTGGTATCCTCGTCCACATCTTCGATGACCTGCGCGTAGTTTTCTATGATTCGGGACAGCTTCCTCCTGGTAAGGATGTCCTTCCAAAGATAGTCCGTCATAAGGCCGTCAGGATTCGGCGGATTTCCTGCGCCGTCGTTACAGCCTTTATTGAACGGCAGGAACCAGCTGTCCTTCCCGGCGAGCTTCGTGCAAAACTGGATCGTGGCGTCATCTACGGCAAAATGGACCATGCAGCGCTTGAAGGAGAACAGGAGGTCATGCGGGTCGCGGTCTTCCTTGTACTGGCGGACAGCGTTTTCCGTGTTCTGCTTTGTGAGTTGATTCTTCAGCTCCATTGTGATGACCGGAAGTCCGTTGATGAACAGGCATACATCCAGCGCCAGCTTTCCGGCATCCTGCGAATAACGCAGCTGCCGTGTTACGCTGAAAATGTTCTTCTCGAACATGATCCTGGCTTGCTCGTTATTCTCGGTCGGTGTCAGATAGAACATGATGAGGTCTGCCGGATAAACCTTCACGCCATTTTGCAGTACATCAATAATGCCGCGTTTGGCGATCTCTCCGGACAGGCGGTTCAGGAGCTGTCGCTTTTTCGTATCCGAAGTGAACACGCCCAGCTTGTCCATTTCTTTCGGCTGCGTATCCCGCAGGAACCGTATGAGACGCGTCTCGTCGACAGCATACTCTTTGTTATAGTCGGCGTTTGTTCCTTCCTCGTACCCGTTCTGCTCAACCAGCCACTTCACGATCAGGGATTCAAGGCTGGTTTCCTTGGTATTTGTAAAATTCATATTTATTCCTCCTGTTCTGTCGGCTCTTCGTTGTCAACGTTATCTGTATCACTTCCTGCTTCTTCCTCGACATATTCGTATTTGGGAATTTCGATGTTACGGACGTCGATTTTACCGGTTACAACATCGGAGATGAGGCGGGCTTTCAAATCCTGTAAGTTAGCAATCTTTTCTTCTGTTATCTCAATAGCGGCATTGATTTTTGCGCATACTTCATCAAGATGTCTGATAATTTCTTCCTGTTCGTCAATTGGAGGGATCAATATGAATACATCCTTCAGCATCTTCTGCGTAATGCTATACACCTTGACGCCGTTGACCTTCTTGCGAATCTGATAACGCCAAGTGGGTGATTTGAACAAATAAGCAAGATACTTGTTATTTGTCGAACCATTGGGATGGGCAATGATGGAATGATATCCGGCAAATATAGTGTCATTCCAATCAATATAAGCACAGTTTCCACAGCCTGTTACATCTTCTGATGTGTCGGCAAAAATGAAATCACCTTTTTCTACAAGACAGCTTTGGTTGGTGACCAAATATGACTCGTTTACATATCTGATAAGCTCATCATTGAGACCAACTCCTGAGTTCTTTTTAGAGTGAACCTGTCCATAGCTGATTACCGCTATGCCAGCTTCCTCAAGATCGGCTTTTGTGATGGAGAGACCTTTGCGAAAAGAAAACGACTCTCTTATGTGTTGAATCTTCCAATGCTCCGGGTAATCAATATCCCAACGAATATCATCGTTGTGAACAAGACTATTTTGACGCATCCCTTTGATTACCGCTTCATCAATGCGCCTTTGCTTCATCTCATCGAGCAGCGCGTTCTGATGTCGATAGTTTGAAATCAGTTTATTAATGCTTGAAACCTTCCAGTCCAAAAACCGCACGATCTGGTCTTGCTCGTCACGGGGAGGACACAATATTAGCTGTCTCTGATTTTAGCCTGACTGATATTCGGTTGAGTTCCTCCCGCGGATTGGCTAATGAAATTATCTTTACAGTGAACCAACCAGTAATAAAGGTACTTAAGGGATATATCGTCATCAGGAGTTAAACTGCAACACGCCTGATTGACACAAGCTTGTATTTGGGAAACAGCAACATTTCCGATTGAAGCTCCATACATTGCTATAACAATAAAAGGAGGCTGATATACGG
This sequence comes from uncultured Oscillospiraceae bacterium, assembly GCA_947627285.1. Taxonomy (GTDB): domain Bacteria; phylum Bacillota; class Clostridia; order Oscillospirales; family Oscillospiraceae; genus RUG626. Next base: position 123,864 of record CANQVL010000001.1, on the reverse strand, counting down.
ATAAAGCGGAACATTCATTTATGGCATCAATTGACACTTTTTTTGATGTTTTATTTATATAAAAGTTTTTATATAAATCCCCGCTTTGAATCCAATTGATGTCTCCGTCATAATATCTATCAATACTTGTAGTGGGTGTAGTGCCGCTTCCGATTAGACTGCACTTTCTTTTGATTTTTGTTATACTCCAGTGACTCGGGATTTCTCCGATCCATAAATGACCTGATGAGCGAGTATCTTTATATCTCATCATAAAATCCCCTCCATGATTTCCGTCATCATGCCATCGGCTTCTTTTTCAAGTGCACGGAGGTCGGATAAAATATCGGCCATTTCCCGCAGTTCCACCGGCTTATAAAAACACTTCGTAAAGCTGATCTCATAGCCGATCTGTGTTTTCTTTTCATCTACCCATGCGTCGGGCGCATAGGTCAACACCTCATTTTGGATGAATGCGTCAATGCCTCCTTCATAAGTAAACGGGATGCTCTCCGTATCGCGCAGGTCGGTGTCAGGCTCGCCGTCAATTGGCTTTGCGGCGGGGTCTTTTTCTGTAATAAACGGGCGGACCTTTTTCAAGACAGCGGCTTTCAGCTTCGCTGCCTTTGCAAACGCTGTCCAATCATCAAGGGGAGCCGATTTCGAGGCAGCTCGTATCGCCGCGCAAACGGAATCATATTCCTCCGGCTTTTTGAACGTATCTGTAGGAATCGGATTTTCCGGGCATACACGCAGACGAAGCGGTCTCTCTACCGTAACATTCCAATAACCGAATTCCTTGTTATAAAAAATCTTGCTGACTTCGCTTTCTTCCATGTCAAGGAAAATGCGGACGATTTCTTTACGAATCTCCGGTGTAAATTCACAGTTTTTCTTGCCCATATTCTTACGGAGCGGAGATTTCATTTTAGTGGCATCAATAAGTTGAATTTTGCCTTTTCTACGTTCTTCCTTACGGTTTGACAATATCCAAATATAAGTACCTATGCCGGTATTGTAAAACATATTTTCCGGCAAAGCGATGACCGCTTCGACAAGGTCGTTCTCTATCATATATCGGCGGGCATTGCTCTCTCCACTGCCTGCATCGCCTGTGAAGATAGACGACCCATTATGTACCTCTGCTATGCGGCTGCCGAGTTCGGTATCCTTCTTCATTTTTGCAACATTGTTTAATAGGAACAAAAGCTGACCGTCACTGGTACGCGGGATCATTGTCATTACCTCTCCGCCCTCCAGACAGGTATTGAAACGCGTGTCGAGGATCTCTTTTTTGCCGCCCATCTTCTCCGAGTCGGTCTTCCAGCTCTTTCCGTATGGGGGATTCGAGAGCATAAAGTCAAACTGACGAGAAGCATGCTGATCGTCAGAAAGCGTGGACCCGTACATGATGTGCTCGGCTTCCTCTCCGTTACCCTTTAAAAGCATATCAGCAGTACAAATGGCATAAGTCTCCGGATTGATTTCCTGTCCAAACAGGTGAATAGCCACCTCCTTGCCGCGCCTGAGGGCAAGCGTCAAAAGTCGGTCCTGAGCAACAGTGAGCATGCCTCCCGTACCGCATGCCCCGTCATAGCAGGAATATGAGGCGTCCTTGATTTTGTCGGCAATCGGCATGAAAACAAGGTCTGCCATAAGCTCGACAACATCACGAGGCGTCCAGTGCTCTCCGGCTTCTTCGTTGTTCTCTTCATTAAACTTGCGGATAAGCTCCTCAAAGATGGTACCCATGCCGTGGTTATCAAGTCCGGGATGCCTGAGGATAGTTTGCGCCGCGTCTTTATAAATCGGGTTTGGGCTCAGGTTAATATCAGTAGATGTAAACTTCTCGATCACAGAGCCAAGAATATCCGCGTCCACCATCGTGTCGATCTGATTGCGGAATTTGAACTTATCCAGAATCACCTGAACATTTGGAGAAAAGCCATCAAGATATGCGATAAAGTCCGCTTTCAAAGTCTGCGCTTTGGCGCGGCTGGTCAAATCCTTCATAAGGAAGGGGGACGCGTTGCAGAAGGCCTGTCCCGCGGCATTGCACAGCGCAGGCCACTGGTTATCGATCTTTGCGGCGTCCAGCTGCTTCTTCATTGCCAGCACCGCTTGCTTCGTTTCTTCCAGCATAGCGTCCAGGCGACGGATAACCGTCATCGGCAGAATAACATCACGATACTTGCCGCGCACATACACATCACGAAGGCAGTCATCCGCGATCCCCCAGATAAAGCTAACTATTGAATTATGCACCTGATTGTCCATACAGTTTTTCCCCTATTGACACTGAACTCGGCATTAAAACATTATGATCGTACCAAATATGCTGTCCCATAAAACGGACTCATTCGGCCTTGTCTTCTTTATCATCAGCTTTGCCATCGGCGGCGCCGCCGGAACGGATCCAATCGTCCACCTCTGACAGCTTGAACTTCCACAGCTTGCCCGCTTTATAGGCTGGCATGTTTCTTTTAGCAATCCACTGCAAAATGGTTTCTCTGCCAACGCCAAGGTATGCTTGGACTTCTTTTAATGTTGACCATTTTTCGATGTTCTCGTTACCCAATTCAGTTACCTCCGGATATCTTAAATGTCTTGTTTTCAACTACGATCGTTGTTATATTATATCACATCTTAGTTCAAAAATCAACAGTTTCTGGCAATAACAGACACAAACCAATACAAACTCACTCCCTCCGTCTATGCTTTGAGGCACATGGGGGGAACGAAAATGCGGTTTTACAAAATCGAGGACGAGGCTCCGGAAAGTGGGGAGCTGCCGGAGACATGTGACCGGGAACTGAAGATCCTGGACGAACCCGTCAGGCACTTTGGATCTCTGCGCGGGGCAGACGGAAGGCTTCTGGATCTGGCGGAGTACATAAAAAAGCGCATCTATATGTATTCCGGCGGCGACAGCCGGGCTTGCCTCTCCGTCGTCCGGCCCATGGCAGTCTACCGGGGAAGGATTGACAAAGAGTAAAACGGTGTATATAATCAAATCCGAAGTATCAAAGAGCTGTTGTGATAATAAAAAAGAGAAGGGAGAGACGATCATGGTTTTCTATTGTGTCACATGAACCCCCGGCTATGCCGGGGGGCAGCCTGTCGACCAACCCACCCCTATACCCCGGGGTGGGTTTGTCGACAGGCTGCGCCTTGCGTCAGCAAGGCTTCCTCCGCCTCAACGAAAATCACTCGAAAATAGCGACCCTGGAGTGCGAAGCAGTTTTCGGCGAGCGGATTTTCGTTCGGGCAAGGAAAAGCCCGCAGGGAATACTCGCGTATTGTCAAGGGCTTTGACACCGCACGGACGGAAATCCGCCGGCGAAAACCGACGCGGTTCGGCTCCCGTCAGCTATAGCATTCTCATCATCCCAATATATTTGAGTGACCATGCGGCACCACGGGCACCGGGAAGACGGTGGTGTCGGCGCTGGACTACAGGCGGTTCAGGCGCCGGATCCCGACTCGACCTGCCGACTCCTCTGGCGTACTATAAACCCAAGATTCTGCTGGGCCTGACGGCCCCCCGGAGCGCATGGACGGTGAGACCATCCTGCCCTGCTTCTCCAACCGCTCATAGAAATTTTATAGTCTGGCCGTATGGAATCCCGCATGGTATGCAATAAATGATGACAAACCAATCCTCGTCCATTTCAATCCGCTCAATTTGGGGCGCGCCATCTATTATGACTTCTATGCAGTCTTCGCAGTGAAGCCCGCCCAGTGCATTTCCGTCCGGCAATACCAAATCTGGACGCGAAACCGCGCTGTTATAAAACACTATTCCTTTCATAAAACCACTGCCAATGGAGGCGTCATTGAAATGCACCTGTTTGAGGTAATTCTTTTTGATTTGTTTTTGATTTTGGCATCGCCCAATCGCGTTTTACATGCCGACGCCCTTGATGCGCTTTACGAGTATTTCCGGAAAATCAGGCAATAAAATGCTGTTATCAAAAGAACTATTGTGTTATGATGATAATGGATGTAATCGGTTATTCCATTAATTATATTGTTCTAGGAGGCTGCTCATGGATGCGCATAAGCTTTGGATGCTGAGAGATTTTATAGGCACAAACAAGGTGCTGTTTAAGATACCTGTTTATCAGCGAAACTATGACTGGTCAGAGTCCAATGTTGACAGACTGTTGGAGGATATCGGGACCATCATGGAAACCGGGGAGAAGCACTTTCTTGGAACGATCGTGTTTATGGCGGCTGGGGACGGAGGCTTTACGCTTCAGGAGTACATAATCATTGACGGTCAGCAGAGACTGACTACGCTTATGATCATCCTAAAGGCCCTTGCCCAGCAGGCCAGAGAGACAGGTGACAGCTCCTATCAGGAAATTGAGGAGCAGTACCTGTGCAACCGCTTCTGCGATGAGAAATACAAAGTTAAGCTGAAGCCCGTAAAGTCCGATAATGAGCAGTTCCTTCTTATGCTCGACGGCAAAATTGACGAGATGGACGAGGAGAATTATCTCTGGCAGAACTATACGCGGTGCAAGGAACGCTTTGAAAAGTGGTGTGCGAAAGGAATAAGCTGCGCTCAGATTCTTGACGCGCTGACAAAGCTTGAGATGGTGGAGATCGTGCTTACCAAAGGCGAAGATGACCCGCAGGTCATCTTCGAGAGTATCAATTCCACCGGCCTTGAGCTTTCCAACGCCGATCTCATACGCAATTTCCTCCTGATGAACGCGGATGACCAGGAAAAGCTGTATGAGGATTACTGGCTGTATATTGAGAAGGCGCTGAGAAACAAGACGGACTACTCAAATCTTGACCAGTTCTTCATGCAGTATATCCTGTATAAGACAGGCACTCCCGTCAACTCCCGGCAGTTGTACGGCAGATTTGTAAAGTATTTCAAGGACAACAGGTATACACATGAGGGAATTCTGAAGGAGCTCAAATACTACGCGGATATCTTCAAGGCGTTCGTCTATGGAAATGATGAGTATTCCGATAGAATCAACAACCTCCTGAAGCGGCTGAGACTTTTGAACCAAACGACCTGCTACCCGTTTTTGCTCCATGTGTTTGACGATTATCATCAGGGGACGATCGATGAAAAGGTTGTTGAAGATGTTCTTCAATTTATTCTGTCATATCTTCTGCGGCGCCTTGTATGCGGCGTGCCGTCCAACACATTGAGGGGACTTTTTATCTACCTCTACAACCGCGTTTTCAAGGTGGAAGCCAATAAGAAGAAGTATTACGAAGCCATCAATAAATTCCTCTTTACCGTCAACACAAAAGACGCGGTGCCCTCTGAGGCGGAGTTTGAACGGGCGCTTCAAACTGCCAACATATACGGGAACCTGGCCATTTGCCGGTTTTTGCTGACAGACATCGAAAATGGTGACGGCAAAGAGAAAATCAGCACAGCCGGTCTGACTGTAGAACACATTATGCCTCAGACCCTAACCGCTGACTGGAACTATATTTCTGTGGAGGACCATGAGGAGTATCTGCACACATTGGGTAACCTCTCGGTCACGGGATACAATTCTGAGCTTTCAAACAAGAGCTTTGAGGAAAAGAAAAAGATAATCGAAGAAAATTCCAAAGCGTCGGTTCTAAACAAAGAAATCATTGGCAAGGACGCAGTAGACAGGTGGGATATCGACGCCATCAAAGCGCGGGGAAAACGCCTTGCGGGTATCGTCAAGCAGAGATACAGCATTCAGCGTGTTGTGGACGATTCAATCGAATTTGAATATGTTTTGACGTGCTCTGTGAAAGACCATGACAGCGTTACCGGCAAGCGGCTTGTTTCATTTAAGCTGCTGGGTGAGACGTACAGGCAAAACTATTTTGCTCTGATGCTTCTGGACGTGATAAAGATACTGGAAAAAAGAACGCCAGGGAAGCTGGCGGAGCTGGCGCGTGAAGGATTTACCTTTAGCACCACTAAGAATGGACACATCCATATCAATACGGACGGTAAGGATATGAGATTACCGCAAAAGGCGGCGGAGGATGTATATGTTGAATTGAACCTTTCGGCGGCGTCCTGCGTCCGCTTCATAGCAAAGCTTCTGTCGGAGTACGAAGTACCGGAGGATCAGTTCAGCTTCAGCATCATTGCGGAGGCTGGCGATGACGGGGAGGAATCGGAAGGATGAATATCGGTCATTGCGCTTCACTGAGAAATGTCTTCCCGTCGGCCTCTCTGAGCCTTCCGGAGGACAGGAGGGTGCTCAACGCCGCGTCAATATGCTGGCGGACCGCTGACGTTGCTTTCTCAAGCCCGAGATAGGGGGCAAGACGTTGGCACAGAAAATCGTAAGGGGCTCATTTGAAGACTTTTGCAGCGGAGGCGGTATTGCGCGCGCGGCGGTCCCGAGGCTGAGGGAGTGGACGGCGGCGGGAAGGACGACCTTGATTCTGGCACCGGGACAGCGGGAGGCGCTTTATTATACGAGGCAGGTATGCGAGGTGGCGCCCGCCGGACTGGGGGAGCAGCTGGGGGACTACGCCGCGCTGTCCGTGGCTAAAAATCTGCTGAAGTGAAATATCACAGGGAAAAAATCTGAGGCAGAGTGAAACGCCCCGCGCCGGATGGCGCGGGGCGTGAGGTTTGTCTTCCCCGTGCCCCCGGACCGGAATTTCACCGGCCCGGGGGTGGGAATTGAGGTGATATGGAAGAAAGCTAAGTTACTTCGCGAGCTGGTCGTAGAGGGCCAGGATGGTGGCGAGTTGGGCTCTCTGGGATAGGCCGGAGGGGTTAAATTTGTTATTGTCGCCCTTGATGACCTCCTTCATGGCGCACCAGGCTACCGCCTCGCTTGCCCAGTCGGAGATCTGGTCGGCGTCGTCAAAGGTCAGGTCAAATGTCTCGTCCTCCGCGAATCCGCCGGTGCCCAGCTTCTGCTCGTAGTTGTAGAGCATTGTCGCCATCTGCTCGCGGGTGATGGTGTCATTGGGTCCGAATTTGCCGGTGTCGTAGCCCTTGATTATGCCCACGCTCGCCGCCCAGCGGATCGCCTCGGTATACCACTCGTCCTCGGGCACGTCGGGGAAGGGGATCTCGGCTTCGACCTCGGGTTGACCCTCAAGGTTCCAGAGGATACCCGCCATCTCCGCGCGGGTGACGAGCGTTTCGGGCTCGAAGCCAACGCCGGTGCCCTCCATCAGGCCGTGGCTTATGGCGTAGTCGGTGTAGGGGTGATACCACTGTGCAAGGTCAATGTCGGGGAACGCCATAGACGGGCACTCGTAGACCTCAGCCTTGACAGTGACGTTGGAGGCGGGCATTTTGAAGCTGTAAGTCCCGTCCTCATTGTCCGTGACCTCAACAGCCGCGCCGTTGGAGGCGGTGACGGCGACGCCGGAGACGTGGTAATTCTCGGCGGGGGTCACGGTGACGGTGATCTCTGTGCCCGCTGTGGCGGTGGTGGCGGAGGTTTCAACCGTTACGTTCTCCACCGCCTCGGTTTTTATGGAGTAGGTGGAGGGGGTCGGGGCGGGGTTGTACGGCGTGCCGCGGGTGATGTTGACGGTGAAGGTCTGGTGATCGTTATTTAGATCAAATTTGAACTCAACGGTGTTCACTTTGCCATTGACCAGCGGCAAAGTGTAAATTGGGTCGTTTTGGCTGTCGGAGGGTATTGGCGTACCGTTGAACGTCACGGAGCAATAATTTACCAGACCGCTCGTATTGGCTGACGAAAACTGAGGGGTCATCGTAAGGCTGTCCACATCACTGCTTACCGCAAAAGAGTATGTGGATTTGTCGGGGTCAGGCACAAAATCAATATCGTAATAGGTGCCTCTGTTGTCAAACAGAATATCTTTAACTCCGCGAACAGCTTCAAAAGTATAAATGGAATTTCCTTCTCCGTCGTTGAGATAGACTACGGTTCCGTCCGGCTGGATCTGGAGATATTTTGTGTAGTCAATCCCCTCGTGGATATGCACAGCCTTTACCCAATCGCCAGGTTTGCCAATTAAAAGGTCACTGTCAGCAAGCGGAACAACAATGTTTGCGCGGTGGTTGGTTTTGTAAATCTTCCACCCGTCATCATCGCCCTGCTCATTCATAACGACCGCGTTCCTACCGGTTTCATCATCAATTTTTATATCCCCCGGTTTTTCCACTGTCGAGGCAACTACACGGTACTTGAACTCAATGTCAATGGTCAGCTTTCCATGACCGAGGGCAGACCCCATCTTTTCAAGATTCTTCACAGTTACATCTGCCTTGGTTTGAATGTGGCGATAAACAGTACCGCTTTCAGTATCAACGCTTTTCTCACTCAAAGCAGCTTTTGCAGCTTCGGCGGAGTATGTCGTCGGGTCAATTGAATCGACCAGTTCGTTGACAGCATCCTCGCTCAGCTTTACTTCAATGTTACCTTTGTTAGCATACTTACCTACACCACTATTTTCATCTACGCTGACTTCCGTTGTAGTCGAATTTACAACAGTATTCTCTTCGTTAATAAATGCCGCGCCAATATAAACAGGAGAGGTTTCCGGCATTTTAAAGGTGTATGTACCATCCTCGTTATTGGTGAGCTCTTCCACGCCGGTGACCTTTAACGTACCGTCTACCAGATTAAATCCGGTTTCGGGCGTGACAGTAACGGTTACGGCCTCGTCCTTTGTCGCCGAAGTCTTATCCACGGTTACGGTTCCGCCGGGCGTCGGCTCTACGATGATCAGACCGTTTACGGTGACCTCCACCGTGGCTGTCTTTTCCGCGTCGAGGACCGATGTACAGGTGACGGTGGCTTTACCGGGCTTGACGCCGGTAATCTTGCCATTGGATATGCTGACGATGTCTTTTCCGGCTTCATCCACAGACCAGGTCACATACTTGTTGGTAACGGAACTCGGGTCAAAAATCGGGTTAACAGTCTCGGAATCGCCAACGTTGACGGTAAACTCGTCCTTGTCAAGCGTCAGTCCGTTTAACTTCTCGCTGATCTCGGCCCGGAGAGTATTGGAATCATCAAAGACAACATTTTTCAGCTGTTCCTCAATGTTTTTCGCGGCTTGAAGCGTCTTTTCCAGCGACGCTTCGGCGTTATTTTCTCCATAATAATACTGATTCCAAGTCTCGTCTAAAGCTAAAAGATACCGTGCCAGCTGTTCCGGTTCAACTGCGGCTAATGTTTTGGTGCCGGTAGCTTCCGCAAAATTGAAAGCAAATTCGGCGCTGACCTTTGTGCCCGACACTGTGCCAACCTGACCTTCAACTGCCTTTGTGGGTATTTGGATCTGAAAATCATTGAGTGGCTGTCTGCTCCAGGCAAATACAAGCGTGAAATCCTTTGCGTTGTCAAGCTTAGCCTTAAGCTTAAATCCGCTTTCCGTGTTCACTTTGTCGGCGCCCAGGGCTTCGCTGTTTATTTCCACCCCCGTGGGCTTGAGGAAGGGGGAGCCACCACTGATGTTAAACGTGGTAAAGCCGTCCGTGTCCACCGCCGGAGCAAGCTTGCTGTCAAGGTGAACATTGAGCTTCATAACGGCAAACTTTTCATCTGTCCACTTAAAATACGTGGATTCAATCGTCTTAAGGAAATCGGACGCTTTAATGGTTACTCCGTAATCCAATTCCCCATCGGAACCGATATTTGAACTTCCGGTTTGGAAAACGCTGTCGTTCTTCGCTTTCTGCTCAAGCTTAAGGTAAACCTCGCCGCCGGCGACCTGATTTTTGGAAAGCAGGGGAAATTCGGGCGCGTCTGCCGCGGTATCGGTCAGCGTGATTTCCTCCCAATATGCCTTAAGAGTTGTTGCGCTATCAGGTTCATAGGAGCCGTAAATGCCGTCAACGTCCTTTGCTTTGCTATCGCCAACCGACCAACCCGCAAGGCGGTAATATTTGTATCCGATATCGGTTTTTTCCCGGGCGACATAGCCGATGACGGGATAGAAATGATGTCGCGCCATAACATGACCCATGGGCATTCTGTGCTGGGCCATCTTCGGCAGTGAGCTTGATGTCCCCTCGAAGCATTTCACTTTGATCTGATTGTTTTCTATTTTAACGGCAAGCTCCTGCGCCTCGGTGCTGGGCACTACTTTACCGCCAGGGCTGTCCGTATGGTACTCGATTTCTTCTACATCATCGCCGTCGTACCTTATGAGGTTCGTCCATTCCTCATCCTGAGTGACAGTGAAGAATCCGACCGAGCTCATTTCGGTAATTCTCATGGCATTCGGGCTGAACTTGGCTATCACGGGGTAGGATTCGGAGTTGTTGGGACCCGTAAAGTCGTAGGTAATTTCATAGGATGTCTTTTCGGTTTCCTTCCAGAAAAACGCAACATCAATTTCCGAGCCCCAAGGAAACTGAAACACATCTTCATTTGTTAATGTAACTGTAACGCTCTCAGAATCATTAAACTTTTGAATATTTTCCTCTTTCGTACTGTCCGCAAGCGCAAGCTTGCTTGAATCAAAATATTTTGAGCTGGCAATGAAGCCTGCACATACATAATATTTATCATCATCTATTACATCATCCGGCTTTGTCACCGTCAGTGAAGCACCATTTTTTTTGAGATATTCACATTCTGGAGCATTTATCGCTGGGAAATGCTTATTTGTATAGTCTATTGATATAAATCCGCTATCTTCAGATATTATAAAATTAAAAGTAAGATACACATCTTCAACGTCTTCAACGTTTACATCATCGCTTGTTAACTGCAAATTTGCCGCTGCCGGTCCCGCTTCATTCTCGGCGAACGCGATGGGCGCCAGCGTCAGGAGCATTGAAAGTGCCAGCAGAATTGAAAATATTCTTCTCATAAATAATAACCTCCTTTGAAATTATAAATTGATCCATAAGTATTAAATTCCCTCTGTCGCGCGCCGCCTCCTTCCGTGACGTTCAATACGAAATTACTATTTTGTATTGAACGTCATGCGGAGCAAAGCCAATAATTGGTAATCGCCTGATTTTTTGGCTGATTTTGGGCATGACAACGAGGACCGACGAAAATTTTTTCGTTTGCGGTCCTGTTCGCTGTGCAATTTTTTGCGATTTTCTTTGTTAAACGACTTTACATTTTCGGATTACCGTGATAAAATCCTCATGTATAAGGCTTTTAGACCCTGTACATTTTCCTATGTAGGCTACAAAATAGTAATTTTGTCCTAACTCACCAGCCCCAGCTTGTCCAGCACCCGCGCGTGTTCTTCGCCGGTGGAGATTAGATAGATACGGGTGGTTTCGATGGAACTGTGACCCAAAACGTCCGCCAGCTTTGCGATGTCGCGGGTGACGCGGTAAAATGTTCGGGCAAACAGATGTCTTAAATTGTGGGGGAAGACCTTTCGCGGGTCCACCCCCGCTTTTTTGCACACGGTCTTCATTTCTGCCCAGATCTGACCCCGCGTCAGGGGCTTGCCGTTTCCGGTGAGAAATATCTCACCGGAGGCGGTTTTCTGCTTTTTTGCGTACTTCAAAAGCTTCCGGCACAGCTTGCCGGGGAGTAGGATCGTGCGGATCTTGCCCTTCAGCCGTATCTCCGCGCAGCCGCTCTGCACCGCCTCCACGGTGATGTAGCGCAATTCCGAGACGCGGATCCCCGTGGCGCAGACAGTCTCCATGATGAGCCTCGTCATCTCCGGCGCGGCGGCGAGGAGCTTTTCGTACTCCTCGCGGGTAAGCTCCCGCTCCTTCGCGCGAAAGACGCGGCGCTGGACGCTGAGGAAGCTCGCCCGGCAGCCGTCCTCGCCGATGAACGCGAGGTATCTGTTGACGGCGGAGAGCATGGAGTTCACCGTCACGGCGCTGTACCCCCGCGCGGTGAGCGAGTCCCGCCACGCCGCCACGGTCTCGCGGCTCAGCGCGGAGCCGCCCGTCTCCCGCAGGAACCGCGACACGTCGCGGCTGTACTTCTCCACCGTCCCCGGACTCTTTTCGTGGGCTATGAGATTTGATATAAATTCCGTAAATGACATATTATTTCCTCCCGCTTGATTGGGTGAGGTTATTATACCCCAACGCGGGAGGAGTATTGATGGGGCGGGGGAGAGGCGCGGGCGGCGTCTCACGCTACAGGGCAGCCAGCGCTCCGCCGGGCACTTCGGTCCTTCGTCCGTCCGCTTCGATCCACACGGAGCAGGCGTTGGGATTGTACACCTTATCTCCCGCCACGGTGAATTGCAGGCGGCCCGCCGCGTCCATGTAGTCCACGATCTCGATGTTAGTGGCATACCAGATGTCGTCCCTGCCATCCATCAGGGCGCAGAAGTCCTCCATGACCTCCCAATTATTGTGGCTCGTGAACTCGATGCTGTGGCCCCAGACGTACATCATGTAGAGATACTCGGTATTCTTCAAATCCAAAAACGCCCTGCCGCGCTCCAGCAAGTTCCAATTGTGGTGGCAGGTGCCCTTCCACTCCCGGAAGTCCGTCGGCATATCAAAGCCGCCGGTGGTGGGCACCACGCGACCGTAGCGGATACCGAGCATCGGCAGAAGATCCATGATCTGCCGGTTATAGGAGCCGTTGGGATAGGCAAGTCCACGTACCGGCGCGCCGGTCACGGCCTCCAGCGCCTCCCGGTCCGCCAGGAGCTGAAGCGCCGCCTGCTCGATGGGGCACCGCTCAATGCTGGGGTGAAGATAGGCGTGACAGGCGATCTCATGCCCCCGGTACAGCGCAGATAACTCCTTCGCCGAGACGCGGTTCGGGCTTCCAAGAGCGCCCGCGTTCAGGTTGAAGGTGCCGCGAATGCCGTGGCGGTTGAAGATTTCCACCAATCGGCGGTCCTCGCCCCAGCCGTCGTCATAGCTCATTGTCAGGACCTTGTGCTTCCCTCCGGGGAAGCACGTGTATATTTTTTTCAGATTATCGCCAAGCACGGTACGATACCTCCTTATATTTTATACGGTCCTGACCGCGCCTTTGCGCTTGCGGTTCGGACCGCGTTTTCGCCGGTCATATCTGCGCGCCAAAGAGAACGAAGCTGTAATTGTCCGTCCAGGTGGGCTGATCGGGGGGCTCGGTCCAGCCGTAACCGTCGGAAAATGTATCCGGCCCCACAAAATAGCTCTCACCGTAGGGCCTGTGATGGGGACCGAGAAGGTTGCGGTTGCCGGAGTACAGCCGCAGGACGATCTCGTTGTCTCCGCCGCGCAGCAGAGAGGTGACGTCCAGCGTGTAGGGGGCGAAGGCCAGAAGGCCGGCCTTTTGCCCGTTGACGAATACCGCGGCGGCAGGCGCGTACAGACGTTTCAGAGCCAGATGATACCGCCTGCCGGGGATTTTTCTCAGCGAGACGGTCTGGGCAAGGTCCATGGAGCCGGAGAAGAACCAGAAGCCCTGATGGGTGATATCGGGCAGGTCCACCTCGCCCACCGGGGGTGCGATCACAAAGCGCTGTCCGCCGAAGATACAGCGCCGGGGACCGACGGTATAGGGACCGTCCATCCGCACGGAGAAATCGCCGGTGATGTAGACGCTCTCCAGCTCCGTGTCGTAGGTCAGCTTGTTCCGTTCCGCTTCGTGGACGTTGGGATCGAACAGGGTGCGGTAGACGCTGTCGTCCTGCCGGAACCTGCCTGTCACAAGCAGGGTGTTCTCCCCCTCAACGGCTGTGTCCTGAATGGAACAGCGCCGTATGGAGCGGTCGATGAAGTGCCCACGGTCGAAGGAGGACAGGGGGATCCCGTTCAGGGAGAAGGAGAACCTCTCCGGCGTCTCCGCGCACAGGCACAGACCGCTGACGGCGGACTTTCCGGTGATCGTAAACCGGAAACGCAGCTGTATCTTGCAGGGGCGGCGCAGGCGCAGGAGGCGGTCCTGAAGCAGGATGACCGCCAGCTCCTCCTGCCAGGGTCCGCCGTCGATCCTGTACGCGCACTTGTCCAGCGTGAGGGCGTTCGGCGACGCGCGCCGGATCTGAAAACGGGGGCGCAGAGCGACGGTCTCCACCGGAGCGGCAGTTCTGACGGCGGGCAGGGGCGCGGCTGACTCTTGCGCCAGGAGGACGTGGCTTCCGTAGGGGGCGAATTCCAGGGTGATCTCTGTCCGGTCATGGGCATACCGCGTCTCCAAAAGGGCTGCCTGCCGCTCCGGGAGGTCCAGCTCCCGGAGACAGAGACGCCCGTTCAGGGTAAAGGCGACGGACTGGGGAGCGTCGGCGTTGTTCACTAAGTAGTAGAGGCGCTTGCCGTCCGGGAAGGTGCGGCGGCAGGCGTAGATGTTGGGATTTTCCGCCCCGCCGGTTTCGATTCCGGGAACGTCCAGGCCCATTCCGGCAAGGGCGGTCCTCAGCGCGGTAAGGTCCTCCAGCCGGACGGCGCGGCGCAGCAGCTCGGTTAGCCTGGGGTCGGGACGTCCGTCCACCAGACTTGGGGTGCCGCCGGTCACATAGATCATTCCGCCGCTTTCCGCAAATTCAGTGAGAAGGCGGAGCGTGCTCTCTTTGATATTTATGAGATCGGGCAGAAGGACGGTGCTGTACTCGCACCGCCCCACCCGCAGATGACCGTCGCTGACGCCGCCGTGCCGCCGCATCAGAAACTCGTCGCCGTAGTGGTGGGGGATGTGCAGCTCGGCAAGACCGCGGACCGTCCGGTCAAAGGACGCCTCCAGGTCCTGAAGCGGCGCCTCCCGGGACGGATCGAAGCGGACGAAGGCCGACTGCATCATGTGGACGACCAGAAGCGGCGCGTACTCCTGCCCGGCGTCCAGGATCCCGCCAAGACGGGAGAAGTAGTCGCATAGGACTTTATAGCCGTCCCGGAACCAGGGGAGCTGTATGAACTGGGAGGCGGGGAAGTCCCGCTTGCGGGCACCCTGTATGGTGTACGACTCCAGATGGGGGCAGAGGGCGGACACGCCCTGGACGAACTGGTTCTGGGCGATCCACTTCAACTCGTTCAGCGACACGTCCCAGCCGCACAAGGCGAAGCTCTCGGTCAGCGTTTTCCTGCCAAGCTGACTTGCTGCACTGCCCAGCTGTTTGGCGATCAGCGGGGACTTGATCTCCCGCCCCAGCCAGTCGATGCCCGGCTCATGGAAATATTCGTAACAGGACATGACGCCGGCGGTGGAACGCATCTGCGCCTCCAGGCTGTCCTCGTTCATCATGTGCCCGGTAAGACGGCAGTTGTGGTCAGAGCACCAGTCGTAGATCTGCTTGATGAAGGATCCCTGAAACGTCCGGGACACGAGATTATAGAAATCCGAGCGGAGCGCCTCGTGACCGGGGTAGTCTCGGAACAGAAGGAGCAGGTTGTCAACAAGGGAATAGCCGTATTTTTCGTAAAACAGATCCGCCAGCACCGGCGACCACGGTATAGCGCTGTCGTTCCCGTACTGGGGCTCGTCGGTAAAAAAGCCGCGCATGGCGCCGCCAAAGGCCGCTGAGAACCGGGAGTAATACACCTCATGGGTGTGGGAGAGAAAGCACCTTACGGCCTCCGGGTTGAAGGTGTCGATATAATACCGGTTGACCTCGAAGCCCACGGCGATACATCCCGGTTCCGGGACCTCGACGGTCTCAAATGAGCGTCCGTTGTCCCGGAAATACCGAATCGCACGGGGGTCGGGGCGCGTATCGTCCGAAACCGCATAGATCCTGAGGCGCTTTTGCTGGAACTCCTCTCCGCAGGCAGGAACGGCACCGTCGGCAAAGCCGCTGGGCCATCCGTTTTCGTCGTACAACCAGGCTTCCATCCCCAGTTTGGCGGCCTCATCAATGCACGCCCCCACCAGATCCATCCATTCCCGCCCCATATAGGGGGTGAGCAGACCGCCGCGGGCGTGCATAAAAAAGCCGTTGATCCCGGCATCCTTCATGCACCTGATCTGCCAGAGCAGCTCGTCCCGCTCCAAAAGACCGTTCCAGCTCCAAAATGGCTTGACTGAGTTGGGGGGAATATCAAAAATATCAGATACGTCCATAGTTGGCTCCTTTCTTTGCCGGCACACCGGCGGGAAAAAGCGCGGCTTGGCTGGTTTAAATGCCGCTGGATGTTATGCGATCATCGTAATACAGAAATTGTAACATGTCAACAAATTTTTGTATTGACAGAATTCAAATTTACGCTTAATATACATAAAAGAAACGGTTCTATTTTGAAAAATGATTTCAGAAAAACGGAGCGCTTTAAAGACCGGAACGCAAAAGCAGGGGAGGAAAACGAGATGGAGTACATTCGGGAGCCGGAGAAGCAAATACCCGTTCGGTACGACGCGGATGTCTTTGTGGCGGGCGGTAGCTGTACGGGTGTGTTCGCCGCGGTACGCGCGGCGCGTCTGGGTGCCCGCGTGGTGCTGGCGGAGCGGCAGAACTGTCTGGGCGGCACGGCAACGGCAGGGCTTGTCAACGTCTGGCACAGCCTGAAGGACACCGATTATAAAGAGCAGATCATCGGCGGACTGACCGACGAAATGGTAGGAAGGCTGGTGAAAAGCGGCGCCGCGATCGTCCAGGACGATCCGTCCCTGGCGATACAATTCGACCCCAACCGCCTGCAGTACGAGCTGGACTGCCTGGTCCGGGAGAGCAGGATCCGTGTGCTTCTGCACACGGTGTGCGTGGGGGCGGTGACGGAGGACGGACGGATCTCCGCCGCCCTGATAGAGAACAAGGACGGTCGCGGCGCGGTCAGGGCGGGGTTCTTTATTGACGCCACCGGAGACGGGGACCTGGCCCGGTATCTGGGGATCCGCCGCTACCGGCACCCGGTGATACAGCCGCCCACGCCCTGCTTCCTCCTGCGTGGGAGTACAGACGGGATACGGGTGGAAAATCTGATCCGGTCCCACGGTCAGGAATTTGGCATACCGGACGATTTTGGCTGGTACGGTCCGGTCCCGGGCGTTCCGGATATCTATCTTCGGGCGGATTTTCATGTGCTGGGCGAGGACTGCGCCAGCGCGGAGGGCCTGACGCGGGTGGAGATGGAGGGCCGGCGGAAGGCCTATGCCCTGGTGGACCTGATCCGGCGGTATACAGACCGGCAGGTATCCGTGGCGGCGCTGAGTTCTCTTGCCGGGATCCGGGAGAGCGCCCACTATGAGACTGTGTATCAGGCAAACGGCGACGAGCTTTTGACAGGCGCCCGGTACGAGGACGCGGTGCTGAACGGCACATATCGGGTAGATATGCATGACCTGGACGGCACGGTGACGTTCAAATATCTGGATGGCAGCGCGATCCGCATGGTTGGCGCGGAGCGGCAGAGCGTGGAGTGGAACTGGAGGGAGCAGGCGGGATTGACCGGCGAGCCCGCCAGGTACTACCAGGTGCCGTTTCGCGTGCTTGTACAGGAGCGCTATGCCAACTTTATCGCGGCGGGGCGTATGCTCAACGCCGACGTCCAGGCCTTCGGCGCTCTGCGGGTGATGGTGAATTTGAACCAGCTGGGAGAGGCCGCGGGCGTTGCCGCGTTCCAGTGCCTGCACACCGGGCAGACCGTTCAGCAGGTATCCGGCGTCGAGGTCCGAAATCTGCTCCGCGCGGGCGGGTCCTGCTTATAATGTAATGCAAAAAAACAGACCGGCAATATCTGCCGGTCTGGCAATATCTGCCGGTCTGATGTGGAAGCGGGGTCATTCGTTATTCGCCCTGCATGATGCCCCGGGGAGGATCTCGAAGGGCATCTTTTGCTGTTCCTTTTTCGCCTGCTGGTCGCGAATGGTCTCCAGGAGCATCCGCGTGGCAAGCGCTCCCGTGTTGAAGGAGCTTGCGACCACGGTTGTGATCGGCGGCACAGAGAAGCGGTTATAGTCGTCTAAGTTACAGCTGACCAGGGACAGGTCGTCCGGTATGGACACGCCCTTGCTCAGCGCGTGCTGTAAAAACACGTGCGCCAGGTCCGACTTTGTGGCGATCACGGCGGTCGGACCGGTCCCCGCCTTCACCGTGTCCAGCAGAGCGTCGATGTCCTCACAGCCGACGATCTGGGGCGTCAGGTGGTTGGCCTCCATGCACTGCAAATGGCTGTTCAGACGCTGACGGATCAGGATACGCTCCAGGTCCCCCTTGTAGGGCTGAAGGAAGGCGATTTTCCTGTGGTGGAGGGAGATCAGGTGTTCAGTGGCGATCCGGCCTGAATCGGCGAAGTTCACGTCTATGGAGCTGATGTCGTCGGGGATGTCGCTTCGACCCACGATCACGGTGGGGATCTGGTGCTTACGGATCATTTCGATGTGGTCGCTTATATGGAACTGCCCCGTGTCCTCCTTGCTTGCCAGGATTATCAGTCCGTTGATGAGGTGGCTGTTGTACAGCTTTACATACCGAAACTGCTGGTCGTCCCCGTAGGGGCACAGCAGAGTGGACATCTGCATTTCGTCGGCGACGGTAATGATCTCCTCTATCGTTCTCACTGTATCGGAGAAGTTCCAGGATGACAGGAACCCGAGTATGGGGAAGCTGCCCTGGCGGATCCCCTGGGCCAGGGCGTTGGGCACATAATGTAACTGCATGGCGGCTTTTTTGACGCGCTCCCGCGTTTCGTCGGTGATGCTGACGGACGGCGTATTGTTCAGCACATAGGATACAATAGATTTGCTGACACCCGCCAGCTGCGCCACATCGTTGATCGTGGAATTGTTGCGAGAACGCATAGAAAAACCTCCATCAGGAAATGCTGTTTTGATCTTAAAGAGCGGAACAGGTCAAGTATATATACACAAATAAAGGAGAGATTATTATGAAACGCTTCTATCCTGACGCCATACAGTACATCTGCCGCCGGAGTCCGCTGTATCACTTCCGGCAGGCGATGGAGAGCGGAGAGGTGACGGTGGGTATCCTGGGCGGCTCCATCTCCGAGCAGATCTTCCCGTCATGGGAGCAGCAGCGCTGGCCGGATAAGCTGACAAGCTGGCTTGCCGCCTCCTTCCCGGAGGTGCGCGTCAACGTGGAGAACGCCTCGAAGGCGGCGACCGGCTCGGAGAGCGCCCTGTTCAGGGTGGAACAGGATATACTGTCAAGAAGCTGTGACATCGTGTTTGTGGAATACGCGGTAAATGACAAGGATATGCCGGAGCTGGAGCGGAACCTGTGCCGGGAGGGACTTCTGCGCAAGCTGCTGTGCTGTCCTGACCGGCAGTTTGACGTGGTGGTGGTCCTTACCTGCTACCGGGGCGCGATCGCAAGTATGCTTGCCGGCGAGCAGTACCCCAGCGTGGCGGACTTTGAGCGGCTCTGCGACCACTACCGCCTTACCAGCGTCGATGTGGGCGCATATGGCTTAAGTCAGCTGCTGGCAGGCAGTGTGCGGTATGAGGAGTGGCTGCCGGACACGACACATCCCGGGGACGTGGGCAGCCGAATCTACGCCGAGGCAGTGGAAAAGCTGCTGGAGGAGGAGCTTGCCACGGCAGCGCCTGTTGATATGCCGGTCCCGGCGTCGCTGTTCCCGGAGAACTGGCAGTACGCCCACAAGCTGGACCCGGACAGTATCCGCCGCGTCGGTCCGTGGAGGTGTGACAGGGTCTATCGGATCCCCACCGTGGAGCGTATGCTTCGCACCGCTTCACCTGGGGCGGCGCTGGAGTTCTCCTTTACGGGCACCGGGATGGAGCTGTTCGTGGTGGTCAACGCCTATACCGCCGGGTATCGCGTCCGTGTGGACGGGGGAGAGTGGAAGGAGCTGACGGACCCCCGGCCTGCCTGGTGCGACACAACGCCGGATTGGATCCGCTGTGATATGCTCACAGGCTTTACCCGGGGACAGCATCAGGTACGGCTGGAGACCTACATGGCGGAAAACGGCAGGGGAACCAACTTCGAGCTCTGTGATGTGGGGATCATCCCATGACCCACAGCCGCCGTTGGGCGGGCTGTTCCCCTACATTATTGTACAGATCGTAGAAAAAATCAAGACGAGATTTCAAATTGCACAAAAAAAGAAGGAAAAAATGGGCGAAGTTGACAATTGACAACAAATGGTGCGGAGTGTTATAATTCTTATAGAAACGTTTCTATAAAGAATCGCGGAGTATGTATCTTGTGGGGTGAGGCGCGTGAAAAAAAGGAGAGACGACCGGAAGAAGGCGGCCCGGGGAGAGATGGTGATCCCGGGACAGCGAATGACCTTTAAGCGGGCGATGAAAAAGTATTGGGTACTGTATCTGATGGTACTGCCCGCGATGGTGTGGTATATCGTTTTTAAATATATCCCCATGCCCACCGGACTCATCATTTCGATGGAGGATTACGTCCCCTGGAAGGGCCTGTGGAAGAGCAACTGGGTGTGGTTTGAAAACTACATCAGGATCCTGACCGGCGGGGCGCTCCCGAAGGTACTGCGCAATACACTTTTGCTCTCTGCCCTGTCTCTGGTCTTTGCGTTCCCCGCGTCGATCGTTCTGGCACTGCTGATCAATGAGCTGCGCAACCGCCTGTTCAAGCGCACGGTGCAGTCGGTGGCGTATCTGCCTTACTTCCTGTCTTGGACGGTGGTGGCGGGTCTGGCGTTCAATCTGATGGACACCAGGTTTGGACTTTTCAATCAGGTGCTCAAGCTTATCGGGCTCGATCCGGTCCGCTGGTATGCCACGCCGTCGCTGTGGCCCGCGATCTTAACTGTCGCGAAGATATGGAAGACGACGGGCTGGGGCACCATTGTCTTTTTGGCGGCGATCTGCGCGATTGATACGGGACTGTACGAGGCGGCGGTGGTGGACGGCGCCGGTCGCTGGCAGCAGACGCTGCATGTGACGATCCCTGCGATAATGCCCACCATCATAGTTACGTTCATTCTGAGTATCGGGCAGATGCTCGCCTCTGATTCCGAAATGATAATGGCGATGGTAGGGAACAACGAGATTCTATGGGAAACGGCGCAGACGTTCGAGACCTTTGTTACAAACAACGTGATGCACGGGACCTACGCTTCGTCGGCGACATTGAGTATGCTCCAGAACACGGTCACGTTCTTTATGGTTTGGGGCGCGAATACATTGGCGAACCGGCGCGAGTCGGGCAGCGGTATATGGTGAGGTGAGACGGTATGCTGAAAAGAACGCGCGGTGAAAAAATATTCAATGTATTCAACATCTTCCTTCTGACTCTGTTCAGCCTGACGTTTGTGATCCCATATCTCATCGTTGTCTCTACGTCTTTATCTGATGAGCTTACCGTTCTGCGGGACGGTTATACGCTGATCCCGAAGGGCTTCACCACGGCGGCGTATGAGTTTGCCTTCAAGAGCAGTCCGATCCTGCTGCGCGCTATATTGAACAGCGTGGGCCTGCTGATCGTTGGCGTGCCGATGAGCATGGCGGTACAGTTTATTGCCGGATACGCCCTGTCCAAGAGGTTCCTGCCGGGGCACAGGGTGCTTAACTTCCTGATGGTCTTTACGATGATGTTCGGCGGCGGTCTGGTGCCGTTCTATCTGCTGGTCCGCGGATTGGGAATGTATAACTCCTACTGGTCGCTGATAATACCGGGGCTGTTCAGCTCCTATAACTTGGTCCTGATACGGAATTTTTTTGACGGACAGCCTGCCGCGCTGGAGGAGGCGGCGCTGATCGACGGGGCGTCATACTGGCAGAGCTTCTGGCGGATCTCACTGCCCACGGCAAAGCCCCTGATCGCTACCATCGGCGTATTCTCCATGGTGAGCAGCTGGAACAACTGGTACAACGCCATGCTCTTTATCAGCGACATCAACAAGTACCCGATCATGCTGGTGGTCCGGCAGATCTACATCGACTTCAACGCGCTGGTGGCGAACGCGGCGGCAATTCAGGGCATTACGATCCTGCCCACGGAGACGGCGAAGATGGCGGTGATCGTCATCGCGTCGCTGCCCATCATCATTGTATACCCGTTCCTGCAAAAATACTTCGTCCAGGGCGTTATGCTGGGAGCTGTGAAGGAGTAATAACCTGTTTGGCATCATTTTGGTTTAAAAATTAAAATATAAAGAGGAGGAAAAACAAATGAAAAAGACTGGGAAACGCCTGTTGGCAGCCCTGTTGCTGCTGGTCATGTGCCTGCCGATGATGACCGGATGCGACAAAAAAGACGTGAGCGGAGACGGCGACGCGACAAAGCTGGTGATCTACTACGGCGGCAACAAGGTCGTGGGCGCCAACGACGCCGAGGTCAAGGCCGCGATCGAGGAGAAGTTCTATCAGGACACCGGCAACAAAATCGACCTGGAGGTCAAGGTGTTCCAGACCAGCGATCTGAACACAAAGGTCGATCTGGCGATCGCCGGCGGCGAACAGATCGACGGCATCATCAGCAACGTGGGGTCCACCACAGGTTTGGACCGGTTCGTCAATGAGAACGCGTTTTTTACAGACCTGACGCCGCTTATCGACGAGTACGGCAGCGCGCTGAAGGAGAAGGTCCCCCAGATCGCCTTTGATACCGTCACCTCTGACGGCAAAATCTTTGCCATCCCCGAGATCGCCTATGAGGGCATTTACGGGATACTGATCCGGAAGGACTGGCTGGACGACGCGGGCCTTCCGATCCCCACCACCATCGAGGAGTTCGAGACCGCGCTGAGGGCGTTCCGCGACAGGGACAGCAACATCGTCCCCATGGTGGGCTACCACTGGGATATGGACCGGGTGATCCTGCCCGGCGCCTATAACTGCGTACAGGCGTCCTACTTCTATCTTGACGGGAACGGCAACATCATGCCCGGTTTCCTGAACCCCAACTACAAAACGGTCCTTGAGACGGAGTACAACTGGATCCAGGAGGGACTTTGGGATATTGACAATGCCAGCCGCACCGCGTCCTCCTGCGACAACCTGTTTATCAGCGGACGCGCCGGCGTGTATATCCAGTACCCGGAGATCATGGCTGAGATCGACATAGCCCGCAAGGTCAAGGTCGCGGACCCCGACGCCGAGCTTGAGGTGATTGGACCCCTGACCGGTCCTGACGGTTATGCC
This sequence comes from uncultured Oscillospiraceae bacterium, assembly GCA_947627285.1. Lineage (GTDB taxonomy): Bacteria > Bacillota > Clostridia > Oscillospirales > Oscillospiraceae > RUG626. Next base: position 101,005 of record CANQVL010000001.1, on the reverse strand, counting down.
TCCTTCCAGAAGGCCAACGCCTGCTTTGGCGGTGTCCTGGTCCCTGCGACCTCAGAAAACGCGGCGCTGATGGTCCAATATTACAACTGGCTGGTATCCGACCCCGCCAACTACGAGTTGGCGAAGTACGGCCGCGAGGGGTACGAGTGGGTTGATGTCGGCGAGGGCCTGCGCGGTCTTCCCGAGGGCGCGGAGGACATAATTGCCACCAGTGCTCTGTATGACGGCATTTTCTGCACGCTGGATTACACCACCGTCTCAGACCGGCTCTGGGACACCTACACGGAGCAGGAGCTGCGGTGGATAGATAACGTGCGCCACAACTACCCGTTGCACGGAGACGCCAGGGAGGGTGTGTTCTGGCCGGATCAGGACAGCGAAATGGCGAAGAATTACAGCACCGCGTCCGATAACTTCAAGAACGAGATCCTGACGCCTGCCCGCAACGGCCTGTTGAACACCTCCGACAAGTTTGACGCGGCGGTGGAGAGCTTCAAGACAGCGAACGCCGATTATCTGGCGTGGATGAATGAATACTATCACGAGCACAAGCCTGAGTGACGCCTCAAAGGGCGGGAAAGCGAGGAAAAGAGATATGAAACGCTACTGTAAAATTGCTACGGTCCTGATGGCGATACTGCTGATGCTGTCCTTGGGGACCACCGCGTTTGCCTATGACATCCTGGACGATCCCGCCAGCCGCTGGATCGGTACGGACCTTTTAGCTGACGGCGGCGGCCCGATCGTGTACAACGCGGACGGCAGTGTCACCGTCAACGGGCCCAGCGGAGCGCTCACCTATATCGGCGCGAAATTCATGGACAGCACCGTTACGGTCCGGTTCAAGGCGTATATACCCTCCGACGGCGGGTGGGGCGCCATCTATATGTGCAACAATGTGGACGTAGACAGCCTGCGTGACCTGGAAGCGGGCGGCGGCAGAATGGCGTTCCCGTGGTACGGCAGAGGTCTTCCCCTGTCCATCAACATCAAAAACAACCGTATCAGTCTGACGGACTCCTTTATCGAGGGCCTGCGCTCGGTGGATATGAAAACCGAGGAGGGCAAATACAGGTTCGACGACCCCGAGGTAGAGCATACGCTGGTCATTGAAACGGAAAAGCTGAGCGACACCTCCATTCACTTCGTCATCACGGTGGACGGCGGCGACTCGCTGGATTATACGCTGGAGAAATCTGACGAGCATCCCATGAAGGACGCGGGCTTTATCACCTTTGCCGTTAACAGCGTGGATGAGTGGGTACAGCTTCTTTCCGTGGAGGTGGACGACGAGCTGATCCTGCCTCTGACGGAGGAGGAGCAGGCGGAGCTGGAGCATCAGAAGGCCGACCTTGCGGCGGGGACCGAGCCGGGGACCACAGAGCCTGAAACGACGGATCCCGAGACAAATGAACCCGATACAAATGAGACTGAAACAAACGAACCCGAAACAAATGAACCGGAAACGAACGAACCTGACCAGCCCGCTCAGCCCCAGACCAAACCCGAGCAGTCCGGCGAGGGCGTTTCTCCGGTGATATGGATCGCGGTGGGAGCCGCCGCGGTGGTGGTGATCGCCGTGGTGGTGATCGTCCTGGCAAAAAAGAAAAAGAAGTCCTGAGAACACAGCCGGAAGCCACGGAAGGAGGGCGTTATTGTGAGTAAAAATTTCTTCAACAGAGTATGTACACTGATCCTTGCGTGTTCTGTCCTGATTTCCTGTGCGCACGGCTTCCCCGCCGTGGCGTTTGCCGCGGAGGAAAGCATTGAGGAGCAGACCGCCGCGATTGACGAGAATCTGCTGGAAACCCCGGAGGAGTGCTGGACCTACGGTGTAAGGGCGGGCGCTGAAGCAAGCGCTAAGCACGAGCTTGTAGATGGCAGCCTTTTGCTCAATGAGGTAGGAGCCACTTTTCGTGGTAAAAAGGTAAATGTTGGGGAAACTATCACAGTGCAGTTCTCCGCCACACGAGCAGGCACCAACGGAAAAGTGGCGATACAGTTCGGCGGAGAGGTGACGGAAGAGAAAATAGGGACCTCTGGTGTGTTCCTTGATGGACGAACTGATGTCCTGTCGCTGCTACTGCGCAATGACAACAGCAACGGTATCTCTATCAGCGGTAACAATCAAAATTTGAGTGGGACCCAAACTGTTGACAACGCGTGGGACGACGGAAATGTGCATACAGTCCAAATTACTACAACCGATTCTGGTACTGGCGGAATCACCGTGACAGTAAAATATGACGGCGAAACAAAAATCGCAACAGGTCCAATCTCCGGCTTCGGCTTTCCCAGCTATATCAGCATAGTGTCCCTCTATAGTACGGATTTGACCGTCAAGGGAGTCCAGATCGGGGACTGGAAGGTCGAGGATTTCCAGAAATCACCGAACCTGCCGACAATTGACCAGAATCTACTTGAAACCCCGGAGGAGTTCTGGGCTTACGGTCGGTACGATACGGCGTCGGAAACCTACCGGCAGGATGATGGCAGTTTTGTACTTGATAATTCCGGCGTAGCCTTCCTGGGTCAAAAAGCTGAGAGCGAAGAAAAAATCACGGTTAAATTTTCCGCAAATAAACCCAGTGATGCTGGTTGGGCGGCAATCCAGTTCCGCGGTGATCTGACGGAGGAAAAGGCGTCCACAAAGGATATTTTCTACCACGAAGGCCATAACGGTCTGGTCCTGCTACTGCGAGGAGACGGCAATATCTCCATCAACGACAGCCACGGCAGCGACAACGGTGGTCAGAAGAACTGGACTGGCAGTGTGGATGTCGGCGGTTGGAGCGACGATAAGGATCATATTGTGGAAATCGTCGTCAAGGATAACGGCGGCAATGGCATTTCAGTGACGGTGACCTATGACGGTGTTAAGAAGATTACCGATTGTAAGATCACCGGCTTTACCGATCCCAGCCTTGTCAGCATGGTTGCCTATTCCGGAGCTAAATTGACTGTCAAGGGAGTCCAGATCGGGAACTGGAAGGTCGAGGATTTCAAGGAATCGCCGGAGCTGCCGACAATTGACCAGAATCTGCTTGAAACCCCGGAGGAGTTCTGGGCTTACGGTGTAAGGACAGACTATGAGACAAACAATAAGCACGAGTTGGCGAATGGCAGTCTTACAATTATGAATGCCGGAGCAACTTTCCTTGGCAAACCGGTAGAAATCGGGCAGACAATCACAATGGAGTTCTCCGCGACCCGACCGGGCACCGCCGGTTCCGCGGCGATCCAGTTCGGCGGAGAGCCTACGAAGGAGAATGCAGGGACCGAGAATATCTTCTACGATAAACACAGCGATGTACTGTCACTGCTCCTTCGCAGTGATACCGACGCTATCTCTATCAACGCCAATATGAGCCCTGTGGGCGAAAAGAAAACTGTTGCCAGCAAGTGGGACAACGGGGAAACGCATACAGTCCAGATCACTACGGCGGACGCGGGCAACGGTAAAATCACCGTGACCGTAGAATATGACGGCGTAAAGGTAATAGACAGCCTTGCGGTCACCGGTTATACGGAAGCCAGCTATGTTAGTATAGTGTCCCTTTTAAATACAAATCTGACCGTCAAGGGAATTCAGATCGATGGCTGGAAGGTCGAGGATTTCAAGGAATCGCCAAAGGAGCCTGACCCGGCGACCAATCTGCTGAACGCGGATCCCAGCAACTGGATCCAGGCCGGCAGCGCCGATTTGCAGGATCAGGAGGGCAAGGACAACAAGGCGTTGGTGATGGGTAACGGCGGCACCGGCGCCACCTTCGTCGGTACATTGGTCAAGGAGCAGAAGATCGCGGTTACGCTGAAAGCCAATGGAGAATTGGCGCAAAACGACTGGATGGCGATCCAGTTCCGCGGAAATCTGAAGTCCTGGGACGCGGACGACGCCGAGAAAGCCCGCTACTATAGCGCGGAGAATGATAGTCTCGCGCTGGTGATCAAAAAAGGCGGCACAGCAATTTCTATCAATAAAAATGATGGTAAAAATTCTCCTGGTACACTGTCGGGCAGCGTAAATGACCTGACCCTGTTCGACGGGAATGAACACACCGTCGAGATACTTGCCACCGACAACGCGGACACCAATACTGTGGCGATCGAAGTCTGGGTGGACGGTAAAAGCGTGCTGACCTGCAACGCGCCGGAGAAGTACGCCGGCAGAAGCGGCTATGTGACCGTATCCGCTCAAAACACGACCGGCACTATGACAATCAAGGACGTCCGGATAGACGGACGCAAAGCTGATGATTTTGGGCCGTTCGTGGGTCCGCAGTTCGCGGAGGGCAACCTGCTGGGAGACTTCGACAGCTGGGTCGTTGTCGGTGACAGCGGTCGGCAGTATGACGGAAGATTGCTGTTGGGAAACACCTATGCCACCTATACCGGCGCGGCAAATACCGTCAATCAGAAGATCACCCTCAAATTCACCGCAAACGGTTTAACCGACTGGGCGGGAATCCAGTTCAGAGGGAAGCTGGCAGAATGGAATACAGCTGATACGCAGAGCGCCATCTACAGCAGCGAGGTAAACGACGCCCTGGCGCTGGTGATAAATGAGGGCGGCAAGCATATTTCAATCAAAGGCGCGACGGGCGATCTGTCAGGCAGCAACACGCAAGAGCTTAACTTGGCGGACAATAAAGAGCACACGGTGGTGATGACTGTCGCGGACATAACGGACAGCTCCGGTGTGTCGATCAAGGTTTGGGTGGACCCGGCGAGCGAAAGCCCGGAGGATACAGAGCCCACGCTTTCTTACACCGCGCCGGAGGACTACATCGGCAGGACAAACTATGTGACGCTCGCCTGCTTCAATGGCAACGACAGCGTGACAATCACGGATTTTCGCATCGAGGAAATCGCGGCACAGGAGCCGGATCAGCCCGGTCCTGGCCCGGTCGATCCCGACCCGGATATCCCGGACGATCCCTATGTTGAGATCGAGGGGGATAGCCTGCTGAACGCGGAGCCCAGCAACTGGATTTTGGCAGGCGCCAACTGGCAGGATGACCAGGAAAGCAAGACGCTGGAGATGCCGGCAGGCGGCACCGGCGCAACCTTCGTCGGTACATTGGTCGAGGATCAGAAGATCGCGGTTACGCTGAAGACCGATGGACAAGTGGCGAGTGGCGACTGGATGGCGATCCAGTTCCGCGGAAATCTGAAGTCCTGGGACGCGGATGACGCCGTGAAAGCCCAATACTTTAGCGCGGAGAATGATGGTCTTGCTCTGGTGATTAAAAACGGCGGCACGAAGATTTCGGTCAACAACCGTAATAATGCGGATGGCAAACCGAACAAACTGTCGAACGACGCAGAAAACCTGAACCTGTTCGACGGGAATGAACACACCGTCGTGATTCAGGCCACCGACAACGCGGACACCAATACTGTGGCGATCGAAGTCTGGGTGGACGGTGAAAGTGTGCTGAAATATAACGCGCCGGAGAAGTATGCCGGCAGGAGCGGCTATGTGACCGTGTCCGCCCAAAATACGACCGGCACCGTGACGATCAAGGACGTTCGGATAGACGGACACAAGGCTGAAGAATTTGAGCCATTCCAGGTCCCGCAGTTCGAGGAGGGCAACCTGCTGGCGGAGACCGGCGGCTGGGTCGTGGCGGGTGACAACGGTCAGCAGTATGACGGAAGCCTTCTGCTGGGCAATACGCAGACCTATGCTACCTATACCGGACAGACGCTGAAGAATCAGAAGATCGCCGTCAAATTCAACGGAACGTTTACTGGCAGCGAGGATTGGACGGCTATCCAGTTCCGGGGCAATCTGACGGCGGAGGACGCCGCAAATATTGGGAAAGCCCTCTATTACAGCGCGGAGAACGACGCTCTTGCGCTGGTTATCAAAAACGGCGGCGACGCAATTTCCGTCAATCAAAATAACGGGACCGGTGAACCTGGAATTCTGCCGGGAACGGAGACCGTATCCGGCCTGAACCTGTGCGACGGAAATGAGCATACTGTCGAGATCCTTGTCTCTGACAGTGAGGACGGAAAGACGGCGGCGGTCCAGGTCTGGGTGGACGGCGAAAGCAAGCTGACCTGCGACGCGCCGGAGAAGTACGTCGGCAGAGGCGGGTATGTGACTGTCTCCTCTTACATAAAGGAGGGCGCCCTGACGGTGACGGACTTCCGGCTGGAGAAGCAGGAGGGGGACAACCTTCTTGATGTGGATACCGATTACTGGACCGTGACCGGCGGAAGCGTTCAACGTGGGGAAGAGCTGAAGCTGAGCAACAACTATGCCACGTTTACCGGTCAGCAGGTAGAGGACGGTCAGACTATCACCGTCAAATTCAAGGCGGAGCTGGATGAGGACGTTGCCGAGATCCAGTTCCGGGGCAAGCTTACGAAGGAAGACGCGAAAAATGCTGATAAAGTCCACTATTACAGCGAGGAGAATGACGCTCTTGCGCTGGTGATCAAGAATAAAGGCACCGCAATTTCAATCAACCAAAATAACGGGACCGGTAACCCTGGAGTCCTGCCGGGAACGGAGACCGTATCCGGTCTGAACCTGTGCGACGGAGAAGAGCATACAATCCAGATCACCGCCACAAATAGCGTTGAGCCTAATAGCGTGATACGCACGGTGGATAACGCGGACGGTACGGTGAATATCGTGGTCCTCGTGGACGGAGTAAAAAAGATCTCCTGCGACGCGCCGGCAAAGTACGCGGACAGGACGGGCTTTGTGACCTTGACCTGCTTCAAGAGCACCGATACGCTTACGGTCACCGACATCCGGATCGAGGGAGTAAAAGCCGAGAAGTTCCCGGATATTCAGACGCCTGTAAATCCCGGCGGCAGTACCGGTAACAGCGGCAGTACCGTCAGCGGCGGCGGAACCAACAGTAAGCCCAAAGACAAATACGGGGAAGAGCCGACGGAAGATCTGCTGACAGTCGAGAGCGGCTGGTGGGCCTATGGCCGCTACAGCGCGAATGCGCCTGAAGCCTACAGGCAGGAGGACGGAAGCTTTGTGCTCGACAATGCCGGAGCCGCCTTCCTGGGACAAAAAGCGGAGAGCGAGCAGAAGATCACGGTGAAGTTCTCCGCAAAACGGGCAAGCGAGGTCGGCTGGGCGGCGATCCAGTTCCGCGGTGACCTGACGGCGGAGCAGGCGGCAACAAAGGATATTTTCTACCACGAAGGGCATAACGGCCTGGTCCTGCTCCTGCGAGGAGACGGAAAGATCTCCATCAACGACAGCCACGGCAACAACGGCGGTCAGAAGAACTGGAGCGGCAGTGTGGACGTAGGCGGCTGGGACGACGGCAAGGATCACATCGTGGACATCGTCGTCAAGGATACCGGCAGCGGCGGGATCACGGTGACGGTGTACTATGACGGAGTGCAAAAGATCAACAATTGCAGGATCACCGGCTTTACCGATCCCAGCTATGTCAGCCTGGTGGGATATGCCGGCGCTGAGCTGACCGTCAAGGGGGTCCAGATTGGAGACTGGAAGACCGCGGATTTCCGGGGCGCTCCTGAGCCGCCGAAGACTGACGGCGACCAGCCGACCGACGATAATAACCTGCTGGAAGCCCCGAAGGAGTGCTGGACCTACGGCGTAAGAGAGGGTCTTGAGGCAAGCGCCAAGCACGAGCTGGCGAACGGCGGCCTTACACTTGTGGACGCCGGAGCCACCTTCCTTGGCAGACCGGTAGAGATCGGGCAGACGATCACAATGGAGTTCTCCGCGACCCGTCCGGGCAACGCCGGTTCCGCGGCGATCCAGTTCGGCGGAGAGCTTACGACGGAGAAGGCGGGGACCAAGGACATATTCTACGAGGGGCGCGACGATGTCCTGTCGCTGCTCCTGCGCAGTGGAAGCGACGGTATCTCGATCAGCGGCAACGGGAAGAAGATGAGCGGGACAAAATCCGTTGACAGCCCGTGGTACAACGGGGAAACGCACACCGTCCAGATAGCTGCGGCGGACGCGGGCAACGGTAAAATCACCGTGACCGTACATTATGACGGCGTAAAGGTAATTGACAGCCTTGAGATCGACGGCTTTACAAAAGCCAGCTATGTCAGCATCGTGTCCCTCTACAGTACCGAGCTGACCGTTAAGAGCTTCAGGATAGATGGCGTGAAGGTCAGTGATTTCTCTCAGGAGCAGGACAAACAGCATAACCTGACGTCGGACTCCGGCAGCTGGGTGGTTGCAGGCGATAACGGCCTGAAGAGCGACGGCACGCTGGTGCTGGGCCAGACCTATGCCACCTTCGTCGGGGCGGAGGTAAAGGAACAGAAGATCGGCGTCAAGTTCAGAGGGACGGTCGCGGACAGCACGGACTGGATGGCGATCCAGTTCCGGGGCACCCTGACAGCGGCGGACGCGGCTGAATATGAGAAGGCTCCCTATTTCAGCGCGGAAAACGACGCCCTGGCTCTGGTGATCAAGCAGAGCGGCACCGTGATCTCCGTCAACAACCGCAACGGAGAGGGCAACCCGGACCGCCTGTCGGAAAACGTAGAAGGGCTTAATCTGTTCGACGGGAAAGAGCATACGATCGAGATCTCTGCCGCCGACAGCACGGACGGAAAGTCCGTTGCGATTCGGATATTTGTGGACGGCGCCGGTGTGCTCACCTGCAACGTACCAGAAAAGTATGCCGGCAGAAGCGGTTACGTGACCCTCGGCTGTTATAGCAAGAACGACACCGTGTGCGTCACGGGCTTCTGGATCGAGGGCGTTCAGGAGACGGGGACCCCCTCGGGCAACACCTCGGGGAATACCCAAGGCAACACTTCAGGCGGCGCCTCCGGCAATTCTCAGGGCTCCGCTTCGGGAGAAGCCGCGGGGAACCCCTCTGAGAACGCCCCGCAGGTCCAGGGATCGAGCCTGTTGGCGGCGGAACCGGATAACTGGATCATCGCCGGCGGCGACGGCCTGCAGAGCGACGGAACACTGCTGCTGAACAGAAGCTTTGCCACCTTCATCGGTACGCCGGTCACAGATCAGACCGTCACCGTCGGGATCAAGGGGGCGTTAACGAAGGACAGCGACTGGATGGTGATCCAGTTCCGGGGTATCCTGACCGCGGAGGACGCGGCAGATTATGAGAAATCTCCCTATTTCAGCGCGGAGAACGACGCACTGACGCTGGTGATCAAGAACTGCGGGACCGTGATCTCTGTCAACAACCGAGGCGCGGAGGGCGGCCCGAACCGGCTGTCTGAGAATGTGGAGGGCCTGAACCTGTACGACGGAAAGGAGCATACCATCTCACTGCGCGCCGTCAACGGATTGGACGGCAAGTCGGTGACAGTCCAGGTATGGGTGGATGGCGCCAGCAAGCTGATCTGCAACGTACCGGAAAAGTACGCCTCCAGAAGCGGCTACGTGACCCTCGGATGCTACAGTGAAAACGACTCCATAGCTGTCACAGACTTCCGAATCGAGGGTTATCAGCTCTCTCAGCCTTCCAATGACCCGCAGGATGAGACAACGCCGCCGCAAACCGGAACAGAAGACCCCGGAGACGGCGAACAGAAGCCGACAGTGAAGCCTGACGAGACGCCGACGTTAACGCCTGACGAGACGCCGGACAGCGGCAGATCCGGGGTGGTGCTGCCTGTCGTTGCCGCCGCGGTTGTGGCTGTTATCGGTATTGCCGCAGCTGTGGCGATCGTGATGAAAAAGAAGCGCGGCAGAGTACAGAAGTAAAAACCTGATAATCCGTATAAGAGGGCGTTACTGTACCACTATGGAACGGCTCAGTAACGCCCTTTTGACGGAAATTTTTCCGGCAAAGAGGCGAAAAAACGCCGCTCCCGATGGCGGAGCTGCCCATTTTCGCGCATTGTTCAGAAAGAATAAGAGGGGAGACCTATGATTCAAAAAAGACAAGGAATTTGGAAACGGTCCGTCTGTATCCTGCTGGCGGCTGCCGCGCTGATGTCCCTGGTAAGCTGCGGCGCCGCCGGCGGCAAGGGTCCCAAGGATGTGACGAAGATCAAAACGGAGAGCGGATACACCCGTTTGGAATTTTCCGAGGCCAACGGCGTCGTCTATGACGGTATAGGCGCGGAGTTTGACCCCCATTTGATGCGGTCGATAAACACTATATATGGCGTTACGGAGGCGGACTGGGACAGGGTAGTGGAGCGTGTCACAGCAATGAAGCTGCAAAGAGCCCGCGTCATGGTCATGCCGGAGTGGTTCGAGCCCAAAAACGAGAACGACGACCCCTTTGATACGGATATGGACGCCTTCTCCTGGGATAACAAGGATATGAATGCCCTGTATCGGGTCCTGGATCTGGCGGAAGCAAACGGCATCAGCATCATCCTGACCCTGTGGGGAGCCCACGCTTCCCATAACTCCTGGCTGGCGGTGCCCGGCTGTGTCCACTGGGTATCTCCTCCCAACGATCTCGACGAGTGGAGCGAGAATTTCTGCGCACTGCTCAAGTATCTGGTGGAGGTGAAGGGCTATACCTGCGTCAAGAGCATTATCCCCTATAATGAGCCCTATCCGGCCTACTATGTCAAGGACCTCTCCGAGGCGACCATTGAGGCATACTCCGAGATGGTGGTCAATCTTGAGGCGCGGATGCGGACCGAGGGCGTTCGGGACTATGTGGATCTGCTGGTCGGCGACGACGGCGGTATACCCCAGTGGTTGATGGAGAACGTGGAGGATCCCGGGATCACCCAGGCGTCGGACGGGTTCTCGATACACAACTATTTCACCGTGTATCAGACAATACAGGAGATCAGGGACACGGCGGAGATGTATATCAAATCGGTGCGGAACAGCGAAGCAAACGCGGATAAGCCCATTTATGCCGCCGAGTTCGGAGCGAAATATCCGTTCGACGACGCCACCTGGGACGAGCGGCTGACCTATTTTGACCGAGGACTGACCGTGGGCAAGATCGTGACGGTCTACCTGGGTCTGGGGGTGTCCGGTATGTCTCACTGGTGCCTCTTTGATGAGTATTACGGCGAGGGCTCGCCGATGTACAGAGGGCTTTGGGGATTTATAAACCGTGACTGGGAGATCTATCCGGCGTACTACGCCCTGGCAGCCGTCACTCAGCACACTCAGGTCGGTTCCGACGTGTATCAGGGGCAGACGAGAGATGTGGAGCTTGCCGGTACGGCCCTGCGGAGTGAGTCCGGGTGGACCTACCTTCTGGTGAACGAGAGCGCACTGCCGAAGAAGGTTGCCATTGTCAACGGAAACATCGGCTCGGAGACGCTGAACTGCTACCTCTACACCGAGGACAGCGTTCCCACGGACGGGTCCCTTGCGCTCCCCTCCTCCGGCACGGTCGATATGACCGGCAACGTGCTGTACTATGAGATCCCCGCCAACACCTTCGCGGTGCTCAGCGAAAACTGACGGAGCTTTTGCGTTCTAAATTTTGCGAAAAACCTGGAAATGAGGAAGACGATATGTGTTCTGAGACAAAAACGGTGACCGTCACATTTGGGGAACCGAACGGATATTTCCTGGAGGGGGTCGGCGCGGAGATAGATCCCCATCTGTTCCGCCAAATCAACACCCGCCACGGAGTGGACGATGGGGACTGGGAGCTGTTGAGACAGCGCGTCGGATATATGCGTTTGCAGAAGATACGCATGATGATCATGCCCGAGTGGTATGAGCCGGAGAAGGGCGTCTTTTCCTGGGATAATCCGGAGGTGCGCTCCGTATGCCGGATCCTGGATATAGCGGAGGAGTTTGGCGTCCGGGTAAATCTGACGCTGTGGGGCGCTCATGCCTCCAAAAACTCGTGGCTGGCGATCCCCGGCTGTGTCCACTGGGTGTCGCCGCCCAACGACCTGGACGCCTGGAGCGAGAACTTCTGCGCCCTTCTCCACTGGCTGATCCGGGTCAAGGGATATACCTGTATACGGGAAATCACCCCTTATAACGAACCGAATCCCGCCTATTATGTAAAGAGCGTCCAGGAGGTCAGCTTCCCGGCCTACAAGGAGATGGTCATGAACGTAGAGCGGCACCTGCGGCAGGCGGGGCTTCGGGACGACGTAATGCTGTGCACAGGCGATGACGGCGGCGTGGCACAGTGGATACAAGACTGCACCGGGGACCCGGAATTTGAGGCGATCTCCGACATCTTCAACTCCCATTTCTACTATTTTCACAAGGAAAGTACCCTGGAGGAGATCGTCCCGTTCTGCGAAAAGCTGATGAAGCCCATACGCTCGAACACCAAAAAGGATTTTGAGATCAACGAGTTCGGCACCTATTGGGACGACGGCGGCGATTATGTGGACCTGCCGGGGAACAACAGCTTCGAGCGGGGCCTGCTGTGCGGGAAGCTTTTGACGGTACTGCTGGGCGAGGGGTGCGTCGGAATGATGCACTGGTGCCTGTTTGACGAATATTACAGCGATAACAATAAGATGTACCGGGGCCTCTGGCGGTTCAAGGACCAGAATTGGACCTTCCGCCCGATCTATTACGCGATAGCGCCGGTGACGCGGTATACAAGGACCGGCTCTGCCATGTTCAAGGGCGGCGCGGACGCCCCTTACGTGGCGGCGACGGCGCTGCGCTGTGACCGTGGGACCACCTACCTGCTGGTCAACGACGGAGCGGAGGATATTCTGGCGGACATGACCTGTCTTGAGGAGAGCGGCAGTCTGCGGCAGTTCCTATATAGCGCGTCCACACTGCCGGAGGAGAGCGTGGGAGCGCTGACACCCTGGCGGACCGTGACAGTCCGGGACCGCCGCGGGAAAATCCATATGCCGGCAAAGAGCTTTGCGGTTTTGACAGATCTTCCGGAGGAGTGATGATGCGCCTTGAACAACCCTGCAAGGATTTATATTGATTTTAATGACGGCTGGCGCTTTGCGCCGGGAGATCACCCTGGCGCGCAAAGGCCGGACTATTCGGATGAGACCTGGAGGACTCTCCGCTTGCCCCACGACTGGAGCATTGAAACGCCGTTCGACCGTGATTCGCCCGCTTTGGGACGCGGCGGCTATCTGACCATGGGGGTCGGGTGGTATCGCAAGCGCTTTACCGCCCCCGCGTATTGGACTGAGCGGGACGTGGACCTGCGCTTCGGCGGGATCTACCGCCGAAGCGAGATTTGGCTGAACGGGAAGCTCATCGGCGGCAGGCCCGGCGGCTACGTGGAGCATAACTACCGGATCGGCGATCTGCTGATGTTTGGACAGGAAAATGTGCTGGCTGTCCGGGTGGACAATTCCCTTCAGCCGGGGTCCCGGGCCTATACCGGCTCCGGTATCAATCGTGAAGTGACCGTCCTGCTGAGGGGGAATGTACAGATCGAGGGGGACCACCCCTTTGTGACCACCGTTTCCGCCGACGGCACGCTGGCAAAGCTGCGGATCCGATGCGGCATCCGGGCACTGAGCGCAGACGCGAAAAGCTATACGGTAAAAACCGCTCTGCTGGACAGGGAAGGCCGGCTGTGCTGGACGGGCCAGGCAGACGGCGAGCTGACGGCTGGCGCGGGGGAGGCGCGGCTGGACGCCTCCGTTCCGTCCCCCAGACTGTGGTCGCCGGAGGACCCGTACCTCTACAGGCTTGTGACAGAGCTGTACGCCGATGGGAGCCTGACAGACACGGCGGAGACCCCGTGCGGGATCAGGTATATGTGCTGGACCGCTGAGGACGGGTTCCATCTGAACGGGCGGCGCGTCCCGCTCAAGGGCGTGTGCCTGCATCAGGACAACGGATGCCTTGGCGCCGTGGAGAACAGGTCCGCCGAGGCCAGAAAAATAGCTATAATGAAGCAGATGGGGTGCAACGCCATCCGCCTTTCCCACGACCCGTTTCCGGAGTCGTTCCTAACGCTCTGTGACGAGATGGGGATTTTGGTGGTGGACGAGATTTTTGAGGAGTGGTTCACCCCCAAGCGAATGCTCGCCCTGAGAAAGGACCGTGACAAGGAGACCATACCGGTAAACTACTACGCCGCGTTTTTTAAGGATTGGTACGCCCGGGACCTGCGGGACACCATCCTGCGGGACCGCCGCCACCCCAGCATCATCGCCTACAGCGTGGGTAACGAGCTTATCGAACAGCGATTCAGCGATCCCGAGGCGATCCCCTATCTACAGGACATCTGCCGCGAGATCAGGACCCTGGACGGTACACGGGCGGTGACCTGCGCCTGCTGCTTTGACGTGGAGGGGGCGGATAACAGCCCATTCTACCAGGACCTTGATTTGGTGGGCTATAACTACGCCGAGGCCCTTTACGACGAGCATCTGGCCCGTTTCCCCGACCGGAAGATTTTCGGCAGCGAGAATACAAGCATCACGCCATTCTTAAAGCGCGGCGTGTATGATTTGGACGACCTGTCCAAACTGCAATGTACAATCGATCTTACCCGAGGCGAGTCCATCGACTCATCGAAGGCGCGGCACCTTAGCGGGGAATACTCAATGCGTCTTCACCAGTCGAACAAGAGGATCGGCGGTATGTTCATCTGGACGGGAATGGACTATCTGGGTGAGCCGACCCCCTATACCTGGCCGTCCAGAAGCTCCTATTTCGGGGTAACGGACACCTGCGGATTCCCGAAAGACGCCTACTATTTCTATCAGTCATGCTGGTCCGACAAGCCGGTGCTCCACCTGTTCCCCCACTGGAACTGGGAGGGGCTGGAGGGCCGACCCATCGACGTTCTGGCCTACACCAACTGCGACAGCGCCGAGCTGTTCCTCAACGGTGTCAGCCAGGGGATCTGCCGCTTCGACCCGCGACAGGGGATGCACCTGCACTGGCGCGTCCCGTATAACCCGGGGACGCTGACGGTCCGGGGCTATGATCCGGCGGGCGAGCTTTGCGCCGAGGACAGGATAGTGACTGCCGGACCGCCGGCGGAGATCCGCCTCTCCGCGGAGCAAACTGTGCTCCATGACCTGTATGAGCTCTGCTACATAACGGCGCGGGTGGTGGACGCCGCCGGGAATCCGGTGCCGGTGGACGCGCCGAGAATCACGTTTACCCCCGAGGATGGGCTGGAAATCGTGGGAGTGGACAATGGAGATCCCACATATACCGGAATGTTGAAAAGCGACAGTATCCCCACCCTGGGCGGACTGTGCCTCTGCGTGGTGCGCCGCGGCGGGCGGACGGGGAGATTTACCGTAACGGCGGCCTCAGGCGATCTGAAGCCGGGGACTGTCACGGTTTGCTGTGAATGAGAGCGGCTTGCTTGAAGGGGAGAGCCAAATGAGAAGAGAGTACCTGACGAAGGGCTGGAGCCTCCGGAACGAAACTGTCGGACTTCTGCCCGCGGCGGTCCCCGGGTGCGTCCACACGGATCTGGAGGCCGGCGGGGTCATTCGCGACCTATATTGGCGGGATAATAACAGGAACTACCAATGGATCGAGGAACAGGACTGGACGTATCACTGCCGCTTTGACGCCGTGGCAGGGGAGCCGGCGCGGCTGGTGTTCGAGGGGCTGGATACATATGCGGACATCTACCTGAACCGGCGCCGCGTCGGACAGGCTGACGATATGTTTATCTCCCACAGCTTCGACGTGACGGGGACGCTTCAAAACGGGGAAAATACGCTGGAGGTCCGGTTCCGCTCACCCATCCGGGAGGTGGCAGGCATGCCGGAGCGGAGCGCGGCGTTTACCGGCGAACGGCTGAATACACGCCGGATGCAGTGTACCTACGGCTGGGACTGGGTGGACCGGTTCGTGACCTGCGGCATTTTCCGCCCGGTGTACCTGCTGTACGGGCAGGATATGGACGTGGAGTCCCTGAGCATCCGCACGGAAAACATCGACTCATTCAGCGCCCAGATCTGCGTGGAGTACGCCTTCGTCAACAGCGAACATGGGGCCACGGTGGAGACTTTGGTGCTGTCCCCCGAGGGGGAGGCGGTGGCGCGGACAAAATTCTATGCCGACCAGCCCTTCATGGTGCGGCGCTTCGACATCGCCGCGCCACGGCTGTGGTATCCCAACGGCTATGGCGAACAGCCGCTGTATACGCTCGCGGTGCGGGTCGGGGAAAATGAGACGCGTGAGACCTTCGGCATCCGCACGCTGAAGATCATGCAGCTGCCGGACACGCCCCACAGCGCCAACTGGGAGAGGGCTATGGCGGCACAGGAGACGGAGATCGGCAAAATCTACAGCCATAACCAAAGCTTTTCCGGCTTCCAGGTGGTGGTCAACGGCGTAAGGATCCTGTGCAAGGGCGCCAACTGGGTCCCCTGCGAGCCCTTCCCCTCCGCGGAAACGGATGAAAAGCTGGAGCGCCTGGTGGAGCTGGCGCGGCGAATGAACGCCAATATCCTTCGGGTATGGGGCGGGGGACTGCCGGAAAAAAAGGCGTTTTATGACGCCTGCGACCGTGCGGGACTTCTGGTAGCCCACGACTTTATGATGGCCTGCGGGGAGTACCCGGAAAAAGAGGAGTGGTTCATCGAGGCACTGCGGCGGGAGTCGGAATACGCGGTGAAGCTGCTGCGCAATCACCCCTGCCTTGCCTGGTGGCACGGAGACAACGAGAACGCCACAGAGGGCAGCGATCTCCAGACAGACTACCGGGGACGGGACACCGCCCTTCGCGGGATCGCGCCTCAGATCTACCGGATGGATACCGCGCGGCAGTTCCTGCCCTCTAGTCCCTACGGCGGGGACACCTACGGGTCAATCACCTGCGGCACGACCCACAATTCCAACTATTGCTGGAATATCTTCAAGTATTTCCACGAGTCCGACTGCACTGATTACAAAAGGTTCCTGGGCCAGTTCACGGCGCGTTTCATCGCGGAGGAGCCGACGGTGGGCGCGTCGGCGGAATCCTCACTGCGAAGGTTTCTGACGGAGGAGGACATCTTTGAAGATGAGACGGAGGAGATGATTCGGTTCCACACCAAAAATAACCCGGCGCTGGATCGGCACCTGTTCGACGATATCCGCGATTTTACCGAAAAAGTGCTGGGCACCTTCAGAGACGGACACGACCGGATCTTCAAGTACCGGTATATCCAGTATGAGTGGGTACGGGTGGCCTTTGAAAACTGCCGGCGGAATCTGGGCTACTGCAACGGGCTGATCTTCTGGATGCTGAACGACTGCTGGCCCGCCGCGCTGAGCTGGTCCCTGCTGGATTACTACTGCCTGCCCAAAGCCGGATATTACAGCTTCGCCCGGTGCGCAAAGCCCCTTGCGGCGTCCGTCGAGGACAGCGGGGACGGGTACACGCTGACGGTATCTAACGACGCGGACAGCCCCGTCAGCGTCGGCGTCACCGCCCGACTGCTCGATCCGGGCAGGGGCGGAGCGGTGGAGGACGTCCGCGAGCTTCACTGCGATGTGGACGCCTACGGGCGGCGGCAGACGCGTCTGCCCTGGCCGCGGAGGACCGACAGGCTCATCGTCTGCGATACGCTGTCAAACGGACAGCGTGACAGGTGCTTTTATAAGGAGGGGACGCTTCCGCTGCTGCCGGTGGAGGACGGACCGCGTATCATTGAGCGTGGCGACGATTTCCTCACCTTGGAGGCTGACCGGTATATCCATGTAGTTGAGTTGAAGGGCGATCACCTCTTTGAGGACAACTATTTCTCCCTTCTGCCGGGGGAGCGCAGGCGCATCTCCTGGCAGCCACTCTCCGGGCAGGACCGGGAGGTCTCCCTTGCCGCTTATACTCTGTCATAAAAAAACCGGGGCCGATCCACAGCCCCGGAGAGAAAGCTTCATTCCGCGGGACCGGACGGTCCCGCGGCTCTTTTAAAGACGCGCTTCACGATGAAGGAGTTGATTTGAGCGGACGCGGAGAACGCAATCAGTATCCATAAAATCATGCCCCGCATAAACAGCTCCTCGCCGGCGGCAGGCAGAAGCAGGGGAAAGACGGTGACGGCGGTCATGACCAGAATGTGAAAAGGGTGGCTCAGCCCCAGCGCCAGCGCGTTTTTCAGCGTGCCCGGCACGGTATTTTCATATTTTGCCAGAAGCGGAAACACCATATTGAGCACCATGATATAGACGATGCAAAACAGTACCAAAACTGCCAGCAGCCAAAAGCGGAAGCTCACATTAAGACCCAGGATCAGCCGGTAAAAGAGGAACAGCATACCGGCTCCCAGGACCATGACCGCCCAAATCAGAGTCGCCTGGACAAAATTGCGGCGAAAGCCGCGGAAGAACCGCCTGACGACGTTTCCGTCCCGCCCCTCGGCGATCGCCAGCGTGGCGGTATACAGGGCGGTGAATGACGCGCCGGCGGTGACCACCGGCAGTGCGCACAGAAGAAAACAGAGATTCAGAAGGATAAGATCCCCCACCAGGTCCATCGCTTTGGAAAAGGGGGAATCGGGAGAAAAAATGCGCATAAGGACACCCTCCTGTCTGCGGCGGCGCCGCAAATCGTTTTCTTGATTATAGAATGGTTTCGACAGCTTGTCAACCGGGTGCCGGCGCGCGCCGCCACCGCGCCTATCTCGCAAAAACATAACTGCCGTTGTCGTGGATGTGTCCCAACGTACCTGAAAAGCTTTGCAAAACACGGCAAATGATGGTACAATATCATTGTATAGCTGTCTTGATTCTCTCCGGGAGGAGAGACGCGGGCGGCGGGAGCACCGGTTGCGGATGTCCGCCGACGCGGACTGTGAAGCATGACAGGACGGAGGTAGTTTATGTACTCTCTTGAAACAACAGAAAAAACCGCTGCGGTCAAGAGCACAAAGGCCGGCTCTGAAACCGCTGTCGCCGAGGGCGGCCTTGAGGTGCCGAATTCGTCATTGAGCGCCGCCGGTGACGCCGGCGCTGGCGACAGGAACGGAGGAGCCGGCAGTCCGTCTCTGGACGAGGGCATGAGGGACAAGATCACATCGCATTTCGGAGATATTCAGGGCGTGAAGGTTCACTACAACTCGTCCATGCCCGGGTTTGTTGACGCTGAGGCGTACACCCGCGGCGACGACATCTTCCTTGCCCCCGGACAGGAGCGCCACCTGCCCCACGAGCTGGGCCACGTGGTCCAGCAAAGGCGCGGGTCCGTGCCCACCACGGAGCGCCTGGCAGGTATGGACGCCAACACCGACCCTGCCCTCGAGCACGAGGCCGACGTATTGGGGCGGCAGTTCCAGGGCGTCCTCCCGGACACCGGCATGGGCGATACCATGGGCTACGGACCTGTAACCACAGCCGCGCCGGCTGTCTCCGCGCCGGTCCAGATGGCAGGACACAAGGGCGTCATGATATTCGGCAACGGCAAAATCATGAAGCGCATCGAGAGGAACGAGTTTGAAAGCTTCCAGAGGGTCCGGCAGGAGCAGAATAGCGAGGATCCGGAGGTCAGGAGCCGCTCCAGGGCCGCGTTCCCCGTGATACACCAGGTCGAGCATGACCCCAGTAAGCTCTCCTCCGACGGCTACGACCCGGAAAAATTCCGCCAGTGGATGGACGCCGGCAGTGCCGATGACTACTACGTCGAGATGGAGAGTCTGGGCGGCAGCGGCGTGTCCATAAAGGACTTCAAGGTTGGCACCACCACCGCCAACGCCAAGGAGCTTTACACGCACGGACACAAGGGCAGCGAAAAAAAGGCCATGAAGAAGCAAAGGAGGATGAACGGGAACGACGACCACCGCTCCGAAACCGGCAGATACGGTCTTCGCGACTCCGACGCCATCCAGCACGGCTTAAATCCTGTACGTAAGTTTTTGGCGGGCCAGAATATAAGGACCCTGGAATCCGTGCGCAGGCAGGTCAAGGGCCGCCAGTACCCGCCGGACAGCCCGGTGATCCAGGACCTGGAGGCCATAGAGAACTACTTCCAGCAGTCAGATACCGTATACATAGCCTCCAGCGTCATCGTTCAGTGGCACGATAACCCCGACGACGCCTCGAAGGACAGAGCGAGGCTCATTGACCTTGCCCACCCCTTCAGCAAGAAGGATTTCCCCGAGGACTTTGAGGAGATCAAAAAGGGTATGCTCTTGGGCATCAGGAACGTGAAAAACCTCCTCACCGGCAATAAGCTCCAGACAGCCGACGAGAAGGCCGCCGCTGACCAGGCGGAGGCGGACAGGGCCGCACAGAACCAGCAGGCCGCCGAGGGCGAGCTGCCGCCTTCCACGTCATCCTCCGGCGAGGACGCCGCGTCCCAGGTCCCTGCGTCCCTTGTCGCCTCCGACCAGGAGGCCGCGGTCGCCGAGCATCAGACACAGCAGAACACCCGGGAGAATCAAGGCTCCGGCAGCTCCGCAGAGGAGGAAACGGCTGTGGATGCCGGCACCGGCGAGGGAGGGACGTCAGCGGCTGCCCAGGGAGGCCGCAGACGCGGAGGCTTCAGGCAATGGCTCCGTCGGATCTTCCATAGAAGGTAAACACCCCCGCCGCCATAAGGTAACCGTCATAACGACTCAAAACACCCGGTCAAACCATGCGTTTGACCGGGTGTCATATTTAAAATGGGGTCTCGCTCTTGATTGACATTTCAAATAGGTTGTGTTATACTATCAATACCGCGAGATTAAATATTGCGAAAACGAATGGAGGTAACGGTATGAACATCTACGATTTTAAGATCAAAGCACAGGACGGGAGCGAGGCGGCGCTTTCCGATTACAAGGGGAAGGTCCTTCTCATTGTGAACACGGCGACCGGGTGCGGATTCACTCCGCAGTATGACGAGCTCCAAGACCTGTACGAGCTCCATCAGAAGGACGGGCTGGAGATCCTGGATTTCCCCTGCAACCAGTTTGGGGAGCAGGCTCCGGGCAGTGACGAGGAGATCCACAGCTTCTGCACCGGACGGTACGGCATCACCTTTCCGCAGTTCGCCAAAATTGATGTAAACGGTGAAAACGCCATCCCGCTCTACAAATATCTGACGGAGAACACCACCTTTGCCGGTTTCACCGGTCCCATGGGGCTGATCCTCAAGCCCATCGTCAAGAAGATGGACAGCGACTATAAAAACAACGGCAAAATCAAATGGAACTTCACAAAGTTTCTGATCGACCGCAGCGGCGAGATCGTCGCGCGCTTTGAGCCCACGGAATCCCTGGACAAGGTGAAAGCGAAGGTAGAGGAGGTGCTGGGATGAAGATTGCGGTAAGGTACTATTCAAGAGGCGGCAACACGAAAAAGATCGCAGAGGCGATCGCGAAGGCCGTCGGCGTGGAGGCAAAAACGGTGTCGGAGCCGCTGACCGAGGATGTGGATATACTGTTCCTCGGCAGCGCTCCGTATGCTTTCGATGTGGACGACGAGATGAAGAAATTTATCAGCGGCATCCGTGTGTCCGTGGGCAAGGTCGTGAGCTTCAGCACATCCGCCGCCGTCAAATCCACCCGCAAATATGTGGAAAAACTGCTTGCGGAGAGACAAATCCCCGTTGCGGAAGAGGAATTTTCCTGCCGGGGCGCTTTTGCGATGCTTCACAAGGGCAGACCGAATGAGGACGACCAAAAGGCCGCCGCGGATTTCGCCAGGGGGATCATATCGTAAGGGGAGGCAAAAATCATGGCGGCACCGTTTGACCCGCTGAAGCTGGAAAACCAAATATGTTTTCCACTCTATGCCTGCGCGAAGGAGATCGTGAAAGCGTATAAGCCGTACCTCGACGAGCTCGATTTGACCTACACGCAGTATATCACGATGATGGTGATGTGGGAGCACAAGGAGCTGCGGGTGAAGGAGGTGGGCGAATACCTGTATCTCGACTCCAGCACGCTGACGCCCTTGCTCAAACGGTTGGAGGAAAAGGGGTATGTGGCGCGGCGCCGCTCGCGTGAGGACGAACGCGACCTGATCGTTTCCGTAACCGACGCGGGGACCGCCCTGCGCGAAAAGGCTCTCTCCGTGCCGCGGCGCCTCGCCGCCTGTGTGGATCTGGAGCCGGAAAAGGCGCGGAGCTTATACGGGATTTTGTATGAGCTGATCGGCAAGCTGACCGAGAGAAACAACGGATAAAGCACAGGGAACGGGGATAAATTTTCTTGAATTTTATGGAGCGATGTGGTATGGTATAGGCACCGCGGCGTTGGCGCGGCAAATCGTTAAAATTGAGAGGGAGAAGTGGGGACATGAGGAGAAATTTCTGTAGGATCGTGGCGGCGGTGCTGGCGGCTGTCGCGGTGATGACGGCTGTGCCGGCGGTCGCGTCGGCGGACGACGGGTGGGACAGGCTTTTTCCTGTGGTCAATGATTTTGACAGCTCCGGTATCACCGACGCGGACGGAAGCTGGGCGAAGGAGTACATCAGGCTCTGCTACAACAGGAACCTTATGACGGGCGTACCCGGCAACAGGTTCGACCCCAAGGGCGCCGTGTCTGTGAGCCAGGGGATAGCCGCCGCCGCAAGGGTCCACGCCATAATAAACGGGAACAGCCCGGACTTCGTTGACCACGGCGCCTGGTACTCCGGCGACCTGGAATACGCCCGCAAAAACGGGCTTTTGGAGGGCATCAACTTCACGGACAATTATGACCGCGACATCACCAGGGGGGAGCTCTCCAGGATGCTCTACAACCTGCTCTTGCCGCTCTGCGGGGAGGACAGCTTCATAAACGACGTCTCCTACATAGCCGACGTTAAGGAGGGGGACCCGTATTACACCTCCACGGTGTACCTTGTGAACATGGGAATTGTCAAGGGAATTGACAAATTCGGGACCTTCCTCCCGTACAAGGGCATGTCACGGGAGGAGATGGCGACCATCCTCGCCCTGGTGGTGGACCCGTCGCTGAGGCAGAGGTCCGAGTCGGTGAAAAAGCCGGCGGATTATACGGTCTACTCAACGGAGTATTTTCTGGGGATAAACGGCGCATATATCCCGGGGGTATTTGAGATAAACGGGGAGTATTATTTCAATTTTGAGAACATGTGGGATTACCGGGCGTATATCTATGATTACGAGGGAGTAGTACAAGGGAGCATTTCTTTTGAAGAATATGACACGGGGTATCAATTTTATTTGAACCTGTTCACCTCGACCTTTGACACCGCCGTGATTCCGGAGCCGCTCACCTGCGGCAGGAGGAAGGTGGGGACGGCAAGACCGTCGGAGCTTGAGCTGAAGGCGAATATCACCAGAAACATAGATTTTTACGGCGTGGAGGAGGAGAAAACCTTCAAGGACGCCGTGGTCACCCTGGGCGGGAGATATCCCATGGTGCGCCTTGCGGCTCTGGGCTATACTGTCAACGGAAATCTCATTGACCTCAACTGCGGCATACCAAATGAGTTTATGCCGGACTACGAGGAGGACCTGGTGGGACCCGCCATAAAGAACCTTCAAAAGTCGAGCTCCAGGGATACCGCTCTGGCGCTCCACGACTACCTGGTGAACACCTGCACCTACGACCCGCTGACCGCGGCGGCGAGCTACTTTACAGCGGCGATGATAGAGGAGGCGGGGCGGCTCCAGGCACAGGCAAGGGCGAAATACGACACGAATTACAACATCTTCCTCGCCTCGGGGTACGGAGTTTGCGAAAACTACGCGGATACGTACCTGGAGATGTGCCTTCGCTCCGGCATCCCCTGCGAGCGGTGCGCCGGCATGGCGAACGGCGGCGGAGGATGGGGAGATCACGCTTGGAACAGGGTGTACGTGGACGACAGCTGGCTGTATGTGGACGTCACCTGGGACGACCCGCTGAGCAGTAAACCGGTCCTGGACCACGATTACTTTTTGGTGACCTTTGAGAAAATCAGCAGGGACCACGCCGAGCTGGAGGAAGGGGATTTTTTCTTCCCGTTTTGACTGGCTGCGCATTAAAAAGGGAAATATTGCAAAAAAGACCGCCCCTCGTCGGGCGGTCTTGGCGTTTTTATGGGGAGTTATTGACTGATTCGGATATGTCTGGCGGCATGAGGAAGCGGACGAGCTCGAGGGTGGTCATGAAGTCAACGTCCGTGCAGGAGGCGACGCGGCGGAGGATGTTCTCCATGCGCTCCCACATATTTGCCGCGTCCAGGTCGTAGGTGTGCCCGACGATCTGGCACACGGCGAGCTCCAGGTCGGTTTCGAGAAAGCCGTCCACGAAGCCGTCCAGATCGGGGCTCAGGTGGAATATTCCGGCGCGCCAGTTCCAGCGGTCGCGGGGCGGGGCGTAGCTGCGGCTCTCCTCGGAGATCCTGGCGTACTCAAAGCCGCAGAGCCTTGCGCACTGGGCCATCTCCGGGCTCCAAAAGGTGAAGGGCGCGGCAAAGCCGCGGACCTCCCTGCCGAAAATCCGCTCCAGGTCGTCCCGGTCCTCTCCCATCTCGCGTAAAATCGTGCTCCTGTCGGCACGGTCCAGGTACGGGTGGGTCAGCGTGTGGCTTGCGATCTCATGCCCGTCGTACAGGTGAAGCGCGGCGGACGGAGACAGGCGCTTTACCACCATGCCGCTCTCATGAGTCCATTCAAACCCGTCGCGCATGAGACGGGAGTTGAGGTTGAAGGTCCCCTTGACGCCGTATTTGTTAAGCAGCTCAACAAAACGGATGTCCTGGAGAACGCCGTCGTCGTAGGAGACGGTGAAGACCTTTGTCTTCCCGCCTGGGTACAGCCTTTTCATGGGATCACCTCGCTTGTGATGTGTACCGGCTGAGGCGGCTCAGCCGTTGGAGGAGGGGGAGCTGTCGGGCGCTTCGGCGGGGGGCTCCTCCGTTTCCGTGACCCTCTTTGCGACCACGACGAAGCGTCCGTTGTCGGTCTGGTAGCTGCATGTGGACAGGGTGAGGAGGCTGTCGCCCCAGGCAACGTCTATGCCCGTGTCGTACAGCGCCATGGACATCACGTTGGAGACGTAGTAGTTGAAGTCCTCCTCGTCGGTGAGGTCCGTGCATTTGTAGTATTTGAACACGTTCTCGTCCTGTTGGTGGACCTTGTCGTAGAAGGCGGCGACCACCTGATATTCGCCGGGTTGGGTCAATGTGTCAAAATATATGATGGGGTGCTCAGTCCAGAAGCTCTTCCTCCTGTAGCCGAGTATCGCGGTGAACATGGTCTTGTTCTTCATGTCATGACCGTAAAGCAGATAGTTGCCGCAGTCCGGAAAGCAATCCGCGTCCATAAAGGGGATGCCGCTGAAGGAGTATTCGCCGTCAAAGTCGGCGTGCAGGTATTTCTCCGGGTCGTCGGGGGTGTGCATCACCGGGTAGTTGATCAACGTGCCGGGTATCTCGATCCAGCCGAAAAGCTCCGGGTTTTGGGCGTAAAGCTCCTCGTACCGGGGGAGGATCTCCGGCTCCGGCGGGGTCTCGGGCTCCTGGGGGACGGGATCTTCGGCTTCGACGGGGGGCGGGTCCTCCGGCGTGTCCGGCGCCGCGCTCTCCTGCGGCGGGGGAGAGGGTGCGGGAATGACCGCCGGTTCGCGCTCCGGCAGGGATTTCGCGAGGGCGTCAAGCTCCGCCGCCTCGTGCCTATAACGGACGAGGGTGACGGTGACCATCACCGCGGACACCAAAAAAGCCGCCGCCAGGACAGCCATAAGCACCGACCAGACCGTGAGCCTGACGGACTTACCCGCTCTCCCCTTCATCGCCGCACCTCCTTTTTTTCTGAACGTATTCCATTTAAAATACGGGCTTTGCCCATTTTTTAAAAGTTGTATGTTGGGTTATATCCCTTTGCCTCCAGGAGGGCGGCGCCGCAGATCATGGTCACGCTGGTGGCGTTGACCATCAGGTTGTCGCGGAAATACTCAAGCTGGGGGTGGCTCACGTTTTCCGGGGTGCAGATCTTGCCCCACCAGGGGTAGTAGACGCCGCCGCAGTTCGACCCGGAGGCGCTTATGTTGTCGGCGGTCCGGAAAAGGAGGTCCCGCTGGGCGTCGCTCGCCCTGTCGGTGGCGAGGACCGTCTCGATGTAATAGCGCAGCATGGTGGCGTTGGTGTGGGCGTCCCGGTCGTTGAGGTACGCGCCGTGGTGGTCGTATACGCGTTCCAGGGAGCGGCTGGTCTCCAGGGCCCTTTCAAGGCACCGGGGATCGCCGGATTTTTCGTAGAGCTTCACATTCAGCGCCGCCATGCCCATGTTGATGAATATGGCGCTTACGCTCCCCAGCTCGTGGATGTCGTATTGACGCGTGCCGCCGCTGGGACCGTTGAGCTCCGGGGCGCCCTTCCTGTCCTTATTATAATCCACCCAATACAAATTGTCCACAGCGTCGACGGTCAAATCTCCGCCGTCCGGCAGGCCGTTTTTCACTGTGTAACGGCGGTCGCGGCGAAAATCACGCTCCACCCACCGGCACAGGGTCAATGTCATGTCGTAAAGCTCCCGGCTGTAAAGCTCGGTGCCCTCGGTCAGGCGGCAGAACTCCCAGGCGCTTATGAGCAGGCTGACGGCATAAGAGGATTTCCACTGATCGTTGTACTGCGCCCAGTCGTTGTACCAGAGCCCCTCCTCCAGCGTCCCGTCCTTCCAATGGTCGTAGGCGCCCATGAGGGTGTCCAGTACCATCTCACCGATCTCCCGCTCGCCGGTGATCCGGTAGATCATCAGGTACGCCATTATGTCCCAGCCCGTGTCATCAAGGGCGAGATTTGGGGGAGAGCCGTAGCCGCCGGTCATCTGCTCCTTGGTGAAAACGGTTTTCAGGTACTGCCAGGTGCCAAGGATGCGGTTTTTTGTCTCCACGTCTCCGGTGGCCTCATAGTAGGTCTCCATGGCGATGAGCATCATGGCGGTCTCCCAAATCATCAGGGGCCTTTCCACGATCACGCCGCAGTGGGTGGGGAGAATGTGCCCGCCCTCCCCGTCGGTCCAGAAGCGGCTGTACAGGTCGTCCAGCGCCTTTTTCGCTTTCTCTCGGTAAATCATTTTCATCTCCCTTTCCTGTCGGCGGAGGGCTCATGCCCTCCGTACGCGGACGGTCTTTATCTCAAAGGGGCGCAGGGTGAGTCTTACGCTGTTCCCGTCCACCGGAAGCTCCCGCTCCGGCGTCTCCATAAGGTTCGTCTCCACCGCCTCGGCGAGGGGGAAGGCGGCGGTCAGGACACATTCCGTCCGCTTGTTTTCCGCCTCGTAGAGGCGCAGGATAATGCCGTCGGAGTCCTCGGCTTTCTTGACGGTCTCAAGGACCACGTTTGGGGCGCTGAGGCGGAGCATTGAAAGCTCCCCGGGCAGGGCTCCCTCCTGGGCGGACAGCTTCACCGCGGGCGCTTTAAAATTGAACTCATAGCCGTGGTCGCGCACACGCGCCTCGGTAAGATCGCCGCCGTGGGGATAGACGGCGTAGGAGAAGGTGTGATGTCCCTGGTCCTGCTGGGGGTCGGGGTAGGTACTGCACTTGAGAAGTGATATGCGCAGGCAGTTCCGGGAGGCGTCAAAGCCGTATTTGCAGTCGTTCAGGATCGAAAGGCCGAAGCCGCCGTCGGACAGGTCCGCCCACTTGTGCCCGCAGACCTCGAAGCGGGCAAAGTCCCACAGCGTGTTGCGGTGTACGGGGCGTTCAATATAGCCGAACTGTATCTCATAGGAGGCGTGGGAGGCGTTGACGTCGACGGGGTACTCCGCCTTGACAAACAGGTTCTGCTCGTGCCAGTCTATCTCGTAGTCGAAGCGAAGCTCTTTGGAGTGGGCGTAGGCGACGATGTCGGCGGTTACGGTGGAGTGGCGGAAACGCCGCAGTACACGGATAACGGCACGGACGGGTCCGGCCTCCAGAACGCGGACATCGGAGACGTCGTCTATCACCGCGCACTTCTCCCGATAGTATGCCTGCACGTTCCAGGCGTCGTCCTTCAGCGCCACGTCCTCGTAGGCAAGCAGCCTTCCCGCGACGGCGCCGGGGGGCAGGGTCTCCCGCCCGGCGGACTTTACATACAGCGAGGTTATGTGCATACTGCCGTCAAAGGTCACCCTCAGCTCGTCGGTCTCCAGGGAGTGGGTATCGGCGGCGACAGCGGGGGCTTCCGTGGCGGCCCGGGGCGTGACGCTCAGGAGCTTCCAGCCCTTGGCGGGGACGTTGGGCGCCACAAAGACGGTTTTCCCGTCGTAGGTCCGCTGAACGGGGATGGGGGTCCCGTCGGAGTCGGAAAGACCCGGCAGAACGCCGTCGTAGATGACGACGGGGCTCCGGTCAAAGGACAGGGTGTTGAATACCGCTATGCTGTCGCCGCCGGAGCGGATCTCAGACGCCAGGGCGTCCACCGCCGCGTCGCGCATTGACGCGCCCTCGCCGAGGACCTTTTTATACTGTACGGCGTTGTCCTCGTAGACCGCGTGGATGGAGGAGCCGGGCAGGACGTCGTGGAACTGGTTGAGGAGTATGAGCTTCCAGTTTTCCGAAAGCGTCTCCTCGGGATACCCGCCCTTACCTGTGAGCAGTACCATGGACCAGAGATTTTCCACATCGTGGTACAGAAGCTCGCTGAGGCGGTTGTTCTTCTTGGTTTGCGCCTGAGAGGTGTATGTACCGCGGTGGAATTCAAGGTACATCTCGCCGCACCACTCCGGCAGGCGTGGGTCGGAGGACACCTCGTTGTCGAGGTGCCGGAAATAGTCGAGGGTCTTTGCGAATTTGACCGTGGGACAGCCGGGGATCCCCGCCTGAAGGCGCCGCCCGTAGTCGATCATCTCCTGGGTGGGACCGCCGCCGCCGTCGCCGAAGCCATAGTCGTACAAAAGGTCCCTGTTCAGGTCCTTCTGCTGGTAACGCTCCCAGGCGCCCAGGACAAAGGAGGGCTCCAAGGTGGGGTTGTAGGTGGTCATCCAGTCCTTTTCGGCCTCGGAATAGGGAATTGCGCACCCAAAGTGGGTCAGCACCGTGCTCCCGTCCAGACCGCGCCAGCGGAAGGTGTCGTAGGGGAACTTGTCGTATTCGTTCCAGCTTATCTTGGTGGTGTAAAAGTAGTCTATGCCGCTGCGCCGGCATATCTGCGGCAGATTGGCGGAGTAGCCGAACACGTCCGGCAGCCAGAGGATCCGGTTGTCCACGCCGAATTCCCTTTTGAAAAAGCGCTTTCCGAACAAAAACTGCCGCACCAGCGATTCGCCGCCTGTCAGGTTGGTGTCGGCCTCCACCCACATTCCGCCCTCGGGCTCCCAGCGGCCCTGGCGGACGTATTCGCGTATCTGCCGGTAGAGCTCCGGCGAGTCCTGGCGGACGAAATCGTATAGCTGGGGCTGGGAGGACATAAAGAGATAGTCGGGGTTCTCGTCCAGAAGCCTCAGCGTGGTGGCGAAGGACCGCGCCGCCTTGTTGCGTGTCACATGATAGGTCCACTGCCACGCCACGTCGATGTGGGTGTGCCCGATCGCCCAGAGGACAGGCTCCGCGCCGCTGCGCATGGTGCCGTAAAGCTCGGTCCTCAGATACTCCTCCGCCTCCTCCAGAGAGGAGAGGAACTCAGGAGAGTCCGGGTCGGCAGCCAGATCCAAAATGCTCATGGCGCGGTTGAGCTTCTTCACGATCTCCACACGCTCGGTGGAATCGCTGCTCATGAGCGCCGCCGCCTGGAGTGGGACGGAGACGGTCTGGAAAAGCTCGTAAACCCTGGGGCGGGTTATCTGGAGCTCCGCCGACATACGCATCTTGCCCTGGAAATATTTAAGGTCGGAATATGCCTTTAAATATATCTCCAGCCTCTCGCCGCCGGCGGCGTTCTTCACCAGAAGGTGCCTGCGGTGGTTGTTGTCAAGCCCGCAGACGCAGTGACCGTTGACGAACATCTGTATCTGCGGCTGTCCCCAGGGCCATACGTCCCTCTGAGTGTAGGGGTAAACGACGTACCACACATCGTTTCCCGCCAGCTCCGGCGGGACCGTCACCGTCTGCCGGAACCAGACGAACCGGTCAGGCTCGCCCCACAGGTCCCCTCCGGCGGAGAAGGGGGTCCACACCGCGTTGCCGGCAAGCTCGTCAAAGGTCATATCGCCCTCGGTAAATTCAAAATCGCCCGTGGGCTCCTCGCGCCTTGTGACGTACTTCTTCTGGAGCACGTTCAAAAGACTGCGTATTCTGATTGGCAGCATGTACCGCTCCCCGTTTTTATCTACAAAATCTTTGTCATAATGATACATAAAAATCTCCTTTGTTGAGCTTGAATTATGTGTCCTGTTTGTTTTATAATGGGTTATCCGGATATACCATATATACCATTTTCTTGGCGCCGGATATGATACTCCCAGACTAAAGCTATAATATCAAATATTAATTATGCTGTCAATTGATATATCAAATATTTCTGAAAATATGTCATAGTGCACTAAAATAAGGCGGATATTTTTTACAACATACCATATTTACAAAACGATATGCCTTTGATATAATAATCCCAGGCAATAACTTGGGCGCGCATGTCGTTTTCAAGTAGAAAGGCGGACGAAAGCAGCATGAACAGGACGTACAAGTATTTGCAGATCTACAACGAGCTCAAGGACGGGATACTCTCCGGCAAGTACAGCCAGGGCGACTGCCTTGCCACGGAAAGCGAGCTCCAGGCCCAGTACGGCATCAGCCGTATCACCGTAAAGAAGGCCATGGAGATGCTTGCCGAGGAGGGGCTGGTGGAGCGGTTCCCCGGAAAGGGCACGTTTGTAGCCGGGCAGGATCCGGCGGCGGAATCAAATGACGGCGAACGGGAGCCCAGGAAGATCATCGGCGTGGTCATGTCCGGCTTTTCCGACTATTTCGGGTCAGAGTTCCTGCGGGGCGTCTCGGAGGAGACAAACCGGCAGGGCTGGACCGTCATGGCGGGTCTGGACTTCACCACGACGGAGGACGAGCGGGAGATCATCCAGCGCCAGATAGAAAACGGCGCCAGGGGGATCGTGGCGATGATGATCCACAGCCCCACGGGGGTGAACACCGGCATCGTCCTCAACGCCATGATGGACTTTCCTATTGTTCTGGCGGACCGCTATCTGGAGGGGCTGTCCCTTCCGTATGTGGGCACGGACAACGCGGACGCCGCGTACAAGGCCACCATGTACCTCTTTGAGCTGGGGCACAAGCACATCGGCCTTGTCTCCTCCGGTCCCACCACCACCGCCATAACGGAGCGGGAGAGCGGGTACATGAGGGCTTACGCCATGAGCAGGTGTACCGTCCGCCCGGAGTATCTTGTCACCAACATCAGGAGCATCATACCGGAGGAAAGCAAGCCGGAGATATATCGGATCGACGTGGAACGGATGAAGCGCTATTTTGTGGAGAACCCCGATGTCACCGCTCTGCTGTGCATTGATTACTCCTCAATGAAGATATGCGAGGCCGCCGCTCAGGAGGCGGGACTGCGCGTGCCGGAGGACCTGTCGCTGGTCTGCTTCGACGCGCCGGGCGACGGGCCGTATACGCACATACGCCAGCCCGAAAAGGAGATGGGGATCCAGGCGGTGCGGATGCTGCTGGACGTCATCAACGGGAACCGGGAGCCCAAGCGCGTTTTGCTCCCGGCGGAGCTGCGCGTGGGCAGATCGACGGGAAAGCCGAGACGGTGATTTGACCGCGGCAGGCGGGCACGGATTCCTTCAGGCTTGTTCAGAGGGGACGGCAGTCCCTTCTGCTTGTGATAGGTCAGCAAACTGCGGCTAAAGGAGGAAAAATGAAAATGAAGATGAAGAAAACACTGTGCCTGCTGTTGTCGGCGGTCCTTCTCATGGGACTTATTGGGGCCTGCGGGAAGACCCCGGACAACTCCGCGTCCGGTGGCAATACCCCCAACGCCGGCGGGAGCTCTGCCGGCACGGGGAGCGGCTCTTCCGGGACCGGAAGCGGCTCGGGCGGCGGCACAGGCGGGAGCTTAGACGGCGCGGGCACGTCCGGCGACGGCGGCTCCGGCGCGGTCATACCGGGAAATGAGGCGCCCGACCTGTCCGGCAGGACGATACGCCTTCTCACCCAGGAGACATGGGTCTCCGGCGTTTCCCTGAGCGACATACTTCCCCGCTTTAAGCAGATCGAGGAGCGCACCGGGTGCAAGCTCATATGGGAGACCGTCAGCAGCGATTTTGAAACGGTGCTACA
Source organism: uncultured Oscillospiraceae bacterium (assembly GCA_947627285.1). GTDB lineage: Bacteria > Bacillota > Clostridia > Oscillospirales > Oscillospiraceae > RUG626. The sequence goes on along the minus strand of CANQVL010000001.1, from coordinate 69,057 downwards.
GACCAGGCTCCTGGGCAGCGCCTCCGAGTGCCCGGACATCGTGCTGGTGAACGGCAGTATGGCGACGCTCCAGAAGTACATAGAGGACGGCATCGTGTACGATTTGACAAGGGCCTACGATGTGACCCCGAATATAAAGGAATACTGGGAGGAGGAGCGCCCCGACCTCAAGGGCACCTTCACCTATACGGACGGCGGCATATACTGCCTGCTGGTGAACTCCTATGACACACCCACGGGACTTGCGGAGATTAGCGCCGAGAACGGCGACAACGCCATCTGGTATCGCGCCGACATCGCGAAGAAGCTGGGCTTTGATACGTATCCCAAGACCATCGAGGAGTTCCACGATCTCCTGCTCGCCGTACACAAGGCGTACCCGAAGATGGCGCCTTTGTGGATGTGGGACTGGGACAACTGGGAGTCCATCCGCATCCTGAACTCCGCCTACGGGCTTCATTTCAACAACGATTTTGCCGGGAACTATCTGTACCCCGACGCCAACGGCAAGGTACAGTTTGAGCCCGCCATGGACGCCACCAAGGAGTGGCTCACTGAGATGCACAAGTGGTACGAGGAGGGGCTCATCGTGGTCGCCGGCTCCGAGGAGCAGAAGATCGGCGCCACCGCCACCGGCGTAAACTTCTCCGGCTTCTATGCCGGCGTCACCGGCATGTGCGAGGAGGCTCTTAAGCAGATGGAGCCCGACGCGTACTTCATGTATATGCCCTTCCCCACGGCGGAGGGCCACGAGCTGACCGTCCAGGGCAGGGCCCAGTACGGGAGCTTTGTATCGGTGATAGACAACGGCGACGAGGAGCAGTGCCGCGCGGCGCTTCAGTTCCTGGATTACGCCTGGTACTCCGACTACGGCATCTGCTCCGAGATAGCCGGCGTCCAGGGCGAGGGCTGGGACTTTGACGCGGAGGGCAATTTCGTCCCCAACAGGGATTATATCGAGTCCCTTGCACGCGGTGAGACGGTGCGTCAGGCCAGCGGCGCGAACGTCCATTTCAACGGCCCCACGCTCCTTTCAGCGAAGTATTCCAAGATCTGGAACGCGGCTGAAAAGGAGGTCAAGCGGAGCCTGCCCGACTACGTCGATCCCATGTCCGAGGAGCAGGAGGCGAACTGGGAGGAGATCAACGCCTACAACGCCGCCCACTACTGCACCCCCTTCCCGTCCTTCTTTATGACCGTGGAGGACCAGGACAGGCTCAACCAACTCTCCGCGGATCTGGGCACGTTTACAAGCGAGATGCTGCAAAAATATATCCTCGGCACCGCGAATCTGGCCAATTTCCAGACGGAGTTTGTTGACGCGCTTTACAACAGGCTCAATCTGGAGCAGGTCCTCGCGCTCTATCAGAAATACTACGATATTTATCTGGCAAATTCCGCCAACTGATCCGGCGGATCTGCCGCCGGGCAAAACGAGGCGACATGCGGACATACCCGTATGTCGCCTCCCTTAAAGAAAGGAACGTGATTCGATTTGACGAGAGCGCTGAGGAAGGAGAGGGGGCCCACTGACGCGCCAAGGCGCCTGACGCCTCTGGAAAAGGGGATCCGGCGGGACTGGCAGCTGATACTTATAGGTCTTCCGTCCGTTCTTTGTATTGCCATCTTCTCCTACATACCCATGTTCGGCATACTGTACGCGTTCCAGCGCGTGAGCCTTCGCGGGTCCTTCTGGACGAATGAGTGGGTGGGCTTTGAGTGGTTCAGGCAGTTTTTCAACAGCATATACGCCTGGCGGCTCATAAGGAACACATTCATTCTCAACTTCTGGTCGCTGGTGGTGGGCACCACCGTGGAGATTGGGCTTGCCCTGACGTTCAACGAGGTGAGGGACGGTAAATTCAAAAGGTTCACCCAATCCTGCACCTATTTCCCCAACTTCGTCTCCACCACGGTGGTGGTGGGTATGATGATAAATATGCTCAACCCCACAACGGGGGTACTGAGTATTTTGCTCCAAAAGGTTTTCGGAATGGCGCCCATAGATATGTTCGCGCAGCCGAACCTTTTCAGGCCCATGTACATAATCTCCGGTCTTTGGCAGGGTGCGGGCTGGGGCTCCATCATATATCTCGGCGCCATCAGCGGCATCGACCAGACGCTTTACGAGGCGGCGGCAATCGACGGCGCGGGGAGGATAAAGAGGATACTCCACGTCACGCTCCCGGGTATGAAATCCGTCATAATAATCTGCCTCATAATGCACATCGGCGGACTTCTCAGCAGCGGCGCGGGGAAGATACTGCTCATGTACCAGGCCAGCACCTACGAGACAGCCGACGTCATCGCCACCTTCGTCTACCGCTACGGCCTCAGCTCCGGCGAGTTCGGCTACGGGGCGGCGGTGGGGCTCTTTAACTCCGTTGTAAACACCGTCCTGCTTGTGGCGGCCAACGCCGTCTCAAAGAAGGTGTCGGAAGTCGCGATGTTCTGAGGGGAGGGAGGTTGTAATGAAAATCAAAAGCACGGAGGACCGGGTGGTAGAGGCCATAGCGATAATACTTGTCACCGTTTTCGCCGCCTGCTGCCTGTACCCCATCATCTACTGCGTCAGTATGTCCCTGAGCGGCAACGACGCCATCGTGAAGGCGAGCGTTAAGCTGCTGCCACGCGGCTTCAACATTGACTCCTATAAGCGCGTCATCACAAACCCGGATTTCTACACATCGTTTATAAACTCCGTTATCTATACAGCCCTGGGGACGTTCCTTTCGCTGGCGGCGAATCTGTCGCTGGGCTATGTGCTGGCAAGGCGCAGCTTCGTCTTTAAAAAGCCCCTGACGGTGTTTATTTTGATCCCCATGATGTTCGGCGGGGGACTTATACCCACCTTCCTGCTGATAAAGGCCCTGCATATGTACAACACCGTCTGGGCGCTGGTGGTGCCGGGGGCGGTGAGCATTTGGAACGCGATTTTGGCGAGGACGTTCTTCAATTCCACCATTCCCAACGAGATCGTTGAGTCGGCGGTGGTGGACGGGGCCAGCGATTTTCAGATATTCCTTCGGATCGTTCTCCCGCTGTCCACGACGATAATAGCGATATTGGCGCTGTATGCCGCTGTGGGCATATGGAACGACTATTTCACCGCCCTCATCTACCTTCAGGACAAGGCCATGCGTCCGTTGCAGCTCTACCTGAAGGAGGTCCTGTCCATCTCGGCGAATACGTCTCAATCCCTGTCCGCCATGATGGACCCGAAGGACTACGTGAACAACTTCGTAAACAGCACACGCATCAAGTATGTACTGATCGTGGTATCCACCCTGCCGATCATGGTGGTGTACCCCTTCATTCAGAAATATTTCGTCAAGGGCGTCATGCTCGGCTCCATCAAGGGCTGAGGCGCGCCGCGACAAAAACGGAAAGGGAGAGTATTATGAAAAGAATCGTTTGTTTCCTCGTGTGCTTAACAATGCTTATCGGATCGCTTTCCATAGGAGCCCTGGCGTCAGCCGGTGGAGACGACCATTACGGCTGGGAGACGTCCGAAAACGATTTTACCGGCTGGACCGTTACCAGCGAATCGGAGCTGAAGGCTACTCCTGACGCCAAGAACAACAACGTCTGGAAAGGGATGTTTGACAATCCCGCAGGCAGCTTCACCTTGACTATGACCGTGAAGCAGGAGGCAGAATCCAGCGCGTACATCAAGCTATTTGGCGCGACATTGGAGCTGGACAGCAGAGGCGGTAATGGTAACCAGGTTGACGTTAAGGGAGGGCTGGAACCAAAAGGATGGCTTGACGCCGTTGACCGTGAGGTTGAGATTACGCTGACCTACACAGAAGGACAGGAACATATTAACGTTACCCTGAAAGGTAAAGATAAAGCTTCAAACGCGTATAAAATGAACATCACGGAAAATGAAAACCAAAACCTGGAGCTTGGCAGAAATGCCGGAACAGTGTCGTTCAGTAACATCAAGCTCGTAAACGGTGTCGTAGAGCCGGAGGAGCCGGCGAAAACACCGGAGGATTTTGGCTGGGATACAGACGATAAAGACTTTACCGGCTGGGAAGCCACAGACGAGGCGAACCTGCGGGTTGACGGCACGAAGGCGGTCAATAATCGTGTGTGGAAGGAGATACTCGTTGATTCCAGCTTCACTGTGACCATTACAGTGACGCCGGAAAAGGGTTCCTGTGCTTATATCAAGGTGAAGAACAGCACAATTGAGCTGGACGCCAGGAACAGCGATGATAGATCTGAGGTTGAAGTGAAAGGTCTGAGCGGCGGCGCCGCTTGGCTTCAAGCCGAAGGTCGGGAAGTCGCGGTAACTTTAACACGCGCGGAAGGGGAAACAAACGTTTCTGTAACGCTCCAAGGGAAAGACGGAGCAACAAGGAACGATACCCTGATAATTTCTGATACTGAAAAGGATAACAAAAACCTGGAGCTGGGCGTATATGGCAATAATGATAAAGGTTCCGCGACATTTGCCGATATAACCTACTCCCAAGGATACACCGCGCCGCCGGAGCCGGCGAAGACACCAAAGGATTTCGGCTGGAATTCAGACAACGAGGACTTTACCGGCTGGGAAGTCGCTGACGAAGGGAAAACCTTGCAGGTGGACCGCTCCAAAGCGACTAACAAGCGGGTCATGCAAGAGCTAATTGAGGACTCCCAAAGCTTTAAAGTGACCGTAATTGTAACCCCTGGCGCCAACTCTCAAGTCTACGTCAAACAGATGGGCGTAAATGTGGAACTGAATACAACAGGAGCTAGCGGGGAGCAAGTCTATGTAAAGTTGAATAACAAAGAACCGGGGCAGTGGATCAATGCCGACGGCTTTGAGGTCACAGTGACGATGACACGGGCAAAAGATCAGGAAAATGTTACCGTTACGCTCCAAGGAAAAAATCAAACGGAGATTTGTGAATTACTTGATATTTCCGAGCCGGATAACAAAAATCTTGAGCTTGGTGTTGAGTCAGGTACAGCGTCGTTCAAGGGTATTGAGGCAGCAGCCGGCCCTGAAAATCCGGTGACACCTCCGGAGCCTGAGAAAAACCCCGTAGAAGACGCCGGCTGGGACACGGACAGTGGAAATCCTGACTTTACCGGCTGGGAAATCACCGACGGAGAGGTTCTGACGGGGACATATCAGGGAGAAGACACCCGCGTCTGGAAAGACGTGATTGGTGGTGAAAAAGACAACTTTAAAGTGACCGTAACCGTCAAGCCTGAGGCAAACTCCAGCGCATATGTTAAACTGAAGGGCGGTACGGTAGAGATCGACAACCGCGGAGCCAACGGCGATCAGGTTTGCGTGAAGCTGAACGGTTCCGATTCTGGAACATGGATCGACGCCCCGGGGTTTGAGGTCACGGTTACGCTGACCAAGGCTGCCGTGCAGGACACCATCACAGCCGTAGTCGAAAGCGTCGGCGGGAAAGCCCGCGTTGCCGCTGCCTCTACGGGCGGCTATCTGACCATAAATGAAGGAGAAAAAGACAAAGCAAGCCTTGAGCTGGGTTTGTACGCAGGCACGGCAACATTTAGTGAAATTCAGGGCGGCGACGGTCCCGCAAAGCCGGATACTCCCCCGACCGCCGAGAGCGAACCGGAGAGTCCTCCCATCACGCCCTACACACCCCCGGCCCCGTCCAATCAGAGCGCCGGAAATACCTCCGGCTGGAGCTCGGACAGCGACGACCTCACCGGCTGGGTGTTCGACAGCGAGACGGACTTCAGCGTGGACCGTTCCGCCGCGGTCAACAACAGGGTATGGAAGGAGCTGGACACCGACGGCGACGGCTTCACCGTGACCTTGAATGTGACGCCCGGCACGGAATCGAGCGCGTATGTCAAGCTGATGGGCGGCACCGTGGAGCTTGACAGCCGCAACGGGAACGGCAACCAGATATATGTCAAGGGACTTGACAAAATCGGCGAGCAGTGGCTGGACGCCGAGGGCTGTGAGGTAGCCGTTGAGCTGTCCTACGCCATCGGTCAGGGCAAGATACTTGTAAGGCTCCGGGGAAATAACAACGAGACGGAGCTCGTGGACACCGTGACGGCGCCCGAGAGGGACCATATAAACCTGGAGCTGGGGAGCTACGCGGGAACCGTCTCCTTCTCCGGCATCGCTCAGGGACAGCTGGACGCTGACAGCCCCGCCCGGGATCTGGAAAACGGCATTAAGGACGGCGAGACGGCTGATGACGGCCTCATAGATACCGAGCTTTGGAGACTGGGCGGCGGCTGGACAGTGGACGAGGCCGACGGGCGGCTCATACTGACGGATAAGACCGGCGACGACGCCATACTGAAGCAGACCATCGACCTTACCAAGGAATTCGCCGTTTCCATGAATTGGGTGACGGAAAGCCGGCTCACCGGCAGCGGCGTTTGGGGAGAGCAGACGGCCTTGAAGCTCCGTCTCCCCGACAGCGAAAACTATCTGTTTGCCCGGCTGAAGCGGTACATAAACGACAACGGCGTCAACCAGGTCTACCTGGGCGTCCAGCTCTATGACGCGGGAACCGATACCTGGAGCGCCGACACCGTGTCCGTCTGGGGCACCAAGGAGGGCTCGGGCCAGCTGAACGACATCCAGCTGCGCATAGTCCGCCTCTCCGGGGAGAACGGCCTGAGGTTCCAGGTGCTGGACGGCAAGACAAAGCTCATCGACGAGCTCCTCACCGCCGCGAAGTTCAAGGAAGACGGCATGGGAGATAAATTCACACAGCTTTTGACCCAGGGGACCCAGGCGGTGCTGTCGGTCAATGTGCCCGACGAGAACACTGCGCCCTACTACCTCACCGCCCCCGTGTGGGACAAGGTGGAGGAGCCGGCAAGACCCAAGACATTCGCCGATTACGGCTGGGACAACGACAACGGAAACTTTACCGGCTGGACACTGTACAGCGGTCAGCGCTTCAAGGCGACCTACACCCCCAAGGGGAACAACAGGATTTGGAAGCCCCTGTACCCCAACAGGCAGGATTTCACCGTATCCATGGACGTGAAGGTGAGCAAGGACTCCAGCGCATATTGCAAGATCATGGGGGCGATATTTGAGATCGACAGCCGCCACGCCAACGGGGACCAGGTGTATGTGAAGATCAACGGCTCCGAGCTTGGCTGGCTGGACACCGAGGGCAGCCTTGTGAAGGTGCTGGTGGAGCGTTCCGGCGGCGGGGACATACACGTCACGCTGGACACGAACAAGACAAAGCGCAGCTTCGATATGACGCCCACTGAGCCCGACAACGAAAACTTTGAGATCGGCGTTTACGCCGGCACCGTCCAGTTCTCCGGCTTCGGCGGACTTGACGCCACGCCCATCACGGGAGACAGCGGCGCCCTGGCGTTCTGGTTGACGGCGCTTCTCCTCTCCGCCGGCGGAATGGCTGTGCTGATTTGGAAGAGGGAGCGTTTCGGCGTCCGTTCCGGGAAACGCGGCTGAGCCGGACCCCTCAGAAAAGGAGGCCATTTGATGAAACGAATTTGGGCGCTGCTCCTGATGACCGCCATGGTTCTGAGCCTTCTCGGAGGCTGTTCCGGCGGTCCGGCGGAGCCGTCCGGGACCCCTGACGGGGACAATACCGCCTCTCCTCCCAACGGAGACGCCGGCACGTCCCCGCCCGAAGGGGGCGGAGAGGCGTCCCCGCCCGAGGGGGACACCGGTTCCGATACGGACGCACCCGGCGGCGGGGATGTACCCGGCGGCGAGACGCCGAAGGACGACGGCGAGGATAAGACCGACGACGGCCCCGTTGTCTGGGACGACGCCTGCGCTCCGGGGGACTCCTGGGGCTGGACGGTCAGCGTCCGGCTGGAGCTTTCCGGGGACGTGCCCGCCGGAGGCTTCGGATATATCCTGTTTGGAACGGCTGACGGCAGGCCAGCGCTCTCCGCCGGCATAGAGGCGGGGGAGGACGGCGCCATACGTCTTGCGGCTTGCCGCTTCAAGGGAACGGAGGACAGGGAATCCGTTCTGAAGGACGCAAAGCCCGTGACGGTCGATACGGGCAAGCCTTTGCTTCTGTCCGTGAGCCGTTCGGGCGACGAGACGGTCATGCGTTTGAGCCTTTCCCAGTCGGATTCGGTGCTCGCCGAGGCGGTGACGGAGGAGATCTCAAACAGGGACTTCAGCAAGGCCGTGCGCGTGGGCTTTTGGACGGAATGTCCGGAGATCGCCTTCTCCGACCTCAAAAAGGAGGAGCTGGAAAAGCCCTTGAACGAAATGGAGCAGCTTTTGAGCGAAATATCCCCCGAGGACCGGGGCTATTACCTGCGCATCGCCGAGCAGGCGCAAAAGGACGTGAGGAAAAATTTCTGGACAGGCGATCTGAAAACCGGCAAGCTCGTTCCCACCTGGAACGGCCTACCCGGAGACGACCTGCCGGACCCACGCGGGTCCATCTGGGAGACCTCAATGCTCGTGTTCGGCATTTACGATATGTGGTTTTTGACGGGCGACAGCGTATACGAGGATATGCTCAGGGCCGAGGCGCGCTTTTTCCGGGAGGACTTCCAGCCCTGGGAGCTGGAAAACGCGGGCGGCAACTTCAACTGGGCCTCGGACGACTGCTCCTGGAACGCCATGATGCTTCTCACCTTCTACACGGTGACCCAGGACGAGTGGTTCCTAAAGCGGGCGATAAATCTGCTTGACAACACCTACTCCAGGTGGTACGACCCCGACAAGGACATGATGTACTACGGCGACAACTCCACGTCCATGTCCCTCTACGAGGTGGGCATCGCCCTGAGCTGGATGCGAATCTGGGAGATCACCGGTCAGCAGAGATTCTATGACCAGGCGCTGGCGTCCTATGAGAGGATGCAGAAAAGGCTGGGACGCGAGGACGGGATATACTACGTCGAGAGCCTGGACGAGATATTCTCCGACAATCCCCCGGCGCTGAGCATACATGAGGCGGCAAGCAACTCATTTTTGACGGCAAACATGGGCATGGCGTCGCTGTCGGTTAAATTTTACCGGGCGACCGGCGAAAAGGAGTACCTGGACCGGGCGTACCGCACCACCCGGGGGATACTGGCAAATTACAATGACAACGGCGTTCTCCTGGACGACAGGGACGCCTGGACGAACGGGACCTTCACGGCGTTTTACGTCTCCGATGTGCTGTCCCTGCCGGGGACGGAGGAGATGCGGGAGCTTCTTTACGCCACCGCCCGCTCCATTGTCACCAACGACAGGACGGAGGACGGGTATTACGGCGGCACCTGGAGCGGTCCCCCCGACGCGGCGGGGTCCATCTGGACGGCGGGCGGGAGCACGCCTCAGCAGTGCAACACCACCGGCACTGCCGTGATGATAGTCACCGCCGCCGCCCTCCTAGAGGCAGGCGTGGACGACTACGTGAGATAAAGAGCCACCGTCCCACGCCACTTCTGAGCGCAGGGTTTACGGGCGACAAAGACAGATAAAAACGACCGGAGGTCAGGCTGTACCTGACCTCCGATCGTTTTTTGTTTGCTTGTATTTACGTATTAACTGTTATTTTCCAAGTGGTTCGATAGATTTTTTCGGGCTCTATATGGAGAAGGTCCGGCCTCTTGTCCAGGGCTGTCAGCTCGCCGGCGTTTCCGGGGAGGGTACACCAGGGCTCTATACAGACGTAGGGGGCGTCGCTTTTCGGCTTGTGCCAGAGGCCCAGATAGGGGATCTGGGGGAAGGAGACGGTGACAGACCTGCTGTCCAGGGGCGTCTCTACAGTGACCTCCCGGCACGTGCCCTCCAGCACTATGGCGTCGTTGTCAAAGAGGTCGTGGCGGAGGTCCAAAACGGCGCCGCCCTCCAGCGCGTAGGGCAGGAGCTGACCGGTCACGAAGCAGTCGTCATTGAAGCCCACACGGCGGGCAGGCCGCGGACTGGTGAACCGCAGGCGGTAGTCCTCGAACCGAAGGTCCCGTCTTATGGGCACGTTGAAGCCGGGGTGTCCGCCAAGACCGAAGTACATGGTCTTCTCGTCCCGGTTTTCCGCCTCGTAGGTTATCATAAGGGTCCGTCCCTCAAGCTCGTAGATCACCCGAAAGGCGAACCGGCAGGGGTAGCTTTTCAACGTCTCCGGGCCCGATACAAGCTCCATCGCCAGGCGCGTGCCGGTGTTCTCGATGACCTGAAAATCGCTGTAGCAGGCGATGCCGTGGATACGCATTTCGTATGTCTCCCCGCCCCAGGTGAACCTTCCACCCTCCAGACGCGCCACGAAGGGGAAGATGTTGATTGCCCGGTCCGCCCAATATGCCGGGTCGCCCTGCCAAAGGTACTCGATGCCGTCAGCGCCGCGGATGGACTGAAGCTCCGCCCCGTGCGTCGCGGCGGAGACGGTGAGGAATTCGTTTTGAATGGTGTGGTCCATATTTTCTCCTTCCGCCGTATGGCGCTCAAACCATGAGGTATCTGTCAAAGGCGATGTCGGCAGCCGCTCCTATGAGCGCGTCGGCGCCGGCCTTGGAGGGTAGGACACGCACGGGAAGCATCTCCCGGCGGAGACTGCGGGCGTTGACGTGCTTCTCCAAAAGCGGCGCGAAGGTATCCGCGCCGTACAGCAGGTCCCCGGCGAGAAGCACCGTGTCAATGCTCACCAGATTGCACATGGTGACGATCCCGGCGGAAAGATACTCCGCCTCAAGCTTCATGAGCTTCCCGGCGAGCTTGTCGAAGGACACGGTGTCCATGACCTCCCGCCAGCTCGAGAAGCCGGTGCCCTGGAGCAGATTGGGAATGGCGGCGTACGCCTCCAAACACCCGATGTTGCCGCAGGCACAGCGCTTGCCCCGGTAATTGATGGAGGTGTGGCCCAATTCGCTGGTGAAATATCCGGCGCCCTTGAGCAACTTGCCGTTTATGACGACCCCCGAGCCCACGCCGCTGTCCACCAGGAGCAGGAGGAAGCTTTCGCTCCCCCTCGCCTCCGGCTTGCCCAGATTGTACCGGGCGAGGCAGGAGGCGTTGTTCTCCAGATATACAGGCATATCCAGCTCCGCCTCCAGTATGGGGCCGATTTTCGTGTTGTTCCACAGCGGGAATTTGGGCGGGTTCAAAATATGTCCGCTCTCGCCGTCCAGCGGTCCGGGCGCGGAGATCCCCACCCCCGCCAGACGCTCCCGAGGGAGTTGGCAGTCCGCAAGCATTCCGCGGATACATTCCACCAATCGCTCGATCTTGTTTGTCACGTCCCAATCGCCCATCCTCAGCCGCTGCTGGGAGACCGTATTGCCGCAAATATCCACGATCCCTGCCGTACAGCCGTCTCGGTTCAGGTAGATGCCCACGGCGTACCCCGCGTCGGGGCGAAGCGCCAGGGGGACCGGCGTGCGGCCCAGCTTTGTTTCGGTGGCGGAGGTCTCAACGATGAGCCCCTCAGCCAACAGCTCCTCCGCGATGAGAGAGGCGGCGGATCTGGTCAACCCGGTCCGCCTTGCCGCCTCCGCGCGGGAGAGGGGACCGGAGCGGAGCAGGCGCAAAAACGCCTTTCGGTTGTACTCCTTTGTGTATTCTGCGTTTCGCGGGGTCATTGCCATGCGTTTCAGCTCCCTTCGGGCTTTTCGCCGCTGCCGGCGGTCAAATAAACAGGGTAAATCAGCTTGTTATTATCTCAATTCCCACCGGCGCAGCACACGAGCGTAAGCTTTTTTTCGCTTACTACCCTGCACCTGCCAGCGGCGGCGGCAGGGAGGAAGAAATAGTCGCCCTTCGCGACCCGCTCCTCGTATCCGTCGGAGCAAACTCTCCCCTCGCCCTCGGCGCAGATCCAGATGGAGGCGGGCGTCTCCATAGTCAGTGAACCGCCGTAAACGGTATAGCGTGTCATGGAGAAGCACTCGGTGTCCCGAGGCCCGATGAGGACCTGGGCGGAAACGCCGTCACGTTCCCAAAGCGTTACCGGCTCCTTCCGACCGTTCTCGACGGTTTGGGGACCGAAACGGGTGAAGTCGAAGCACCCCAGCGCCGTCTCGGGGGAGAGGCCCATGTACATCTCCTGGCTGTTCAAATGGTAGCTTCCGCACCAGTATTCCGGCTGTATGGTGAAATCCGTGGGCTCCTGGGCCTCGAGTATAAGGCACCCGGCTCCGATGGCGTGGATCATTCCGGCACTGACAAAAAATACGTCCCCCGGCTCCACCGGCACCCGGTTTACAAACCTCGTCATAGCGTCAGGGTCCGTCTCACTCTCGGCTACGGCGGCGGCAAATTCCTCCGGCGTCACCTGGCGGCTGAAGCCGTAATAGACGCACGCCCCCGGACGTGCGGCGAGCACCAGCCACGCCTCGGCCTTGCCGTAGGGACTGTGGAAGTGCTCCCTGGAGAAGGCCCGGGTCGGGTGCGCCTGCATTGGCAGGCGTATGGCGCTGTCAAGGTATTTTACCAGCACGCCCAGGTCGCGGCGCTCGCCCAGATATTCCTTGGGGTGCTCGTTTAAAAGCTCGGGAAACGGCTTGCCGTCCTCGCGGCGCAGAGAGATACCCTCCAGGGGGTCCGTGTGACCTGGGTTCACGGCGTGAACGGAGGAGCATATCCATTCCTCCGGCATGTACCCGTCCTCCGGCGGGTCCCCCAACAGCTCATGGAACAGCTTCCCGCCGGTGTAAACGCGGTATACCCGGTTGCGGCGGAAAAACACCGGACGCAGCCAGGGCTCCTGTAGATTTTCCATAATTTGTCCTCCTCGATTTCCCGCCAATTTTGAAGGCGGGTATACGTTCTTTTGAATTATTATACAATACAAAAAATAATTTGTCAATCCGCTTGACATATGAAAAGAACGTGCTATACTGTGCTAAATTTGGGGGCGGGGACAGGTTTTTCACGTTCCCTCCAGCGTCGGAGGCGGGTCACAATGAAGTGGATAAGGGACCGTTACAGGGCGTCGTCATGGTACGCGGTGTTTAATTTCAAAGACGGGCACGGCAGGTCAAGAAGCTGTCTGCTCTTTGCCTCTATAGCCCAGGCGGTGGTGAACGGCTTTACCACAGGGTTCTTTTACTCGGGGTATCTGGCGGGCTACGGCATCGACATCGTGGGGATCTCGGTGCTTACGCTGATCCCCCACATCGCAAGCCTCTTTTCCCTGCTTTCGCCCATGATACTCGAGCGCTTCCCAAGGCGGCGGGGGCTTCTCACCGGGGCGAGGATCGCCTACTATACGGTGAACATTCTGGGTATGACCTTCCTTCCGATGGTCGTCCAGGGGAGGGTCGGACGGATGGTCGGGCTTGTGGTCATCGTCTTCATCGCCAACGTGATCGACGCTTTGTTTTCGCCGGGCTATTCCGCCTGGCACATGATATACGTGGACCCGGAGGTGCGAAGCGGCTATTTTACGGCGTCAAATCTCATCTCCAACGCCGCTTCCGGGGTGTTTTTGGTGGTCGCGGGGCTTGTTACGGACGGTATGCAGGGGCAAAGCCGTCAAAATCTGCTGCTCGCTCTGCGCTGCGCCTCCTTCGCGGTGGCGGTTCTGGACGTATATTTTATGCAAAAGCCGCCGGAGCCGGAATACAGGCTCTCGGAGCGCCCGTCGCTGCTGAGCGTTCTGCGTATCCCATTCTCCAACAGCCGGTTCCTCCTGGTCATGCTTGTGTACAGCCTGTATACGGTGATCTCCAACCTGCAAAGCTCGGTGATAGTCACGTGGCTTTTAGAGTCGGTGAAGGTGAGCTACACCTACATAAACACGGTAAATTTGAGCTATGTGCTGTTTATCCTGCCGACAAGCGCACTTTGGGCGGGGGTAAAGCGGCGGCTCGGGACCTTCAGGGCGCTGGCGCTGGTGGAGCTTCTGATGGTCCCCAGCTACGCGATACACGCCTTTATGACCCCCGCAAACTACTTCTGGGTGATGGCGGGGGTTAAGCTCATACAAAATACCGTGAACCTGGGCGTTGTGATAACCGTGAGCAACCTCATCTATTTGGCCCTGCCGGATGAGAACAAAACAAGCTATCTCTCCTTCTATCAGCTCCTGAGCCACCTGTGCGCGCTGACGGGCATGGGTATCGGGACCTGGGTCGTGAGCGCCATGGGCGGCGGTACGCTGGACCTGGCGGGCTTCTCCTTCGGCAGTGTGCCGGTGCTTTTCCTGTCGCAGTCGATGCTTTTTATACTCCTTGTCCCGCTTATCCGGTGGGTCGGAGTGAAAACGGGGATCGACGACCGGGAGGTGACCGCACTTGGCGTCCGCGGGACGCCGGCGGGACTGCGCTGACAGGCTTTTGCAAAAATAATTTGTCAAGTGAATTGACAAATAGGGGCGGGTATGGTATACTGCTTAAAAAAGGAAGAGTGGGGAGCGCGCGAGTTGATACGGGTTTTTCAAAAGGGCTTCAATTATTCCCAGGACGGACCGGGAAACAGGCTGGTCTGGCACCTTCAGGGCTGTAATCTGCGCTGTCCCTGGTGCTCCAACCCTGAGGGGCTGGAGCTGTCGGGGGGCAGGGAATACACCGTGGAGGAGCTGGCGGCGGAGGCGAGGGACAGCAGTCTCATGTTTTTTGACGGCGGAGGCGTCACGCTCACCGGCGGAGAGGTCACCTTGCAGCTTTCCCGGGTGAAGGAGCTTCTCACAAGGCTCCATGAGGACGGCATCAACACCTGCGTTGAGACAAACGGGATAAGTCCCGCGCTTCCGGAGCTTTTCCCGGCGCTGGATCTGCTGATAATGGACGTAAAGCACTACGACCGGGAGAAGCACCGGGCGGTGACAGGGAGCGGGAACGAAGCGACATGGAAAAACGCCTCAGCCGCTCTGGAGGCGGGACAGCCGCTTCTCCTTCGCATCCCGCTTATCGGCGGCTTCAACGCCTCCCTTGAGGACGCGGCGCGATTTGCCGACCTGTTCCGGCAGATCGGAGTACCGGGAAGGGCGAGGGTGGAGCTTCTGCGCTACCACGAGTACGGAAGGGACAAATATAAAAAGCTGGGCCTTGCCTATACCATGGACGAAACAGCTAAGGTGCCGCTGAGCGTCCTTGAGCGCTATGAGGAGATCCTGCGGGCCTCCGGCATCGAGGTCGTCCGCACATAAGTAGAATATGGAACGAAAAAGAAAGGATGTATAGGGAATGAAACTGTTTTCTATCTGCTCCCCGGAGGCTCTGACCGAAAAAGCCAAGCGGCTTTACAGGGAGGAGCGGGAGGACCACAAGATACTCAACGGCTGGTTCCGCTCCCGCGAGATCGCGACTGAGGCGGACCGGACCATGGGCGAGACCTTCCCGGAGCTCAGGGCGGCGGGAGAGCTGGAGGCGATCATCCGTGAGCTCCCCATCGAGCTGAGCGACAGCGCCATACTGGCGGGGACACAGCGGGACGCCTTTGCCGCCAGCTACGCGCTGATAAATCCCGCCTTCAGGGTGGAGACCTTCCGCGGCTACTGCGACCCGCTGGAGGTCTATGACTATGCCACGCCCGCCGGGGACATATCGCTGGAGCGGATCGCGGCGATGCGCGCCAAGGCGTCGGAGGGGGAATATGTCAAGTCGCTTAACAGCGTATACAGCGCCTATGCCTCCTGCACCGACGAGGTGGCGTTTTTCATCGAGCAGGTCACGGGGCACATGATCCCGGACTTCCGTCCGGCGCTGAAATACGGCGTCCGTGCCCTTATGGAGGGCGTTGACAAGAGGCTCGCCGCCGGGGACCTCACCGAGAAAAAGGCGAAGAACCTGACAGCCATGCGCCGCGCACTGGCCTGCGCCGTGACACTGGCGGGGCGGTACGCGGACCTGGCGGCGGAACAGCAAAAAACCGCCGGTGAACGGCGCCGCCGGGAGCTGGAGCTGATGGAGGTGACACTGAGGCGCGTGCCGGAGTATGGTGCCCGGTCGCTTTTGGAGGCGCTTCAGTCCTATGTACTGCTGTGGCAGGTGATGTGCCTGGAGCAGGCGCCCAACCCCTTCGCCTTCTCCGTGGGCAACGCGGACAGGATCTTTGAGCCCTACCGCGCCATGGACGGCCTTTCCCGCGAGGAGGCGGCGGCTCTGTTCAAGCACTTCCTGGTGTTCTACAACGTGGGCGAGCGCAGCTGGGCCATATCCCAGAACATTCTGCTGGGCGGCAGGGACGTGGAGGGTCAGGACCTGACCAACGAGATGACCTACGCCATTTTGGACGCCTACTACGACATGAACCTTCCGCAGCCCATACTGTCGGTGAAGCTCCATAAGAACACCCCGGTAAGGCTCTATCGGGAAATGGGCCGCTTCTTCTTCACGCCTGGGGCGCTTACGCCGTCGCTTTTCAACGACGACTCCCTTTTCCCCACACTGCGGGAGCGCGGAGTGGACCCGGAGGACCTGCCGGACTATTCGGTGGCGGGCTGTCAGGAGCCCCTCATAATGGGCAAGGACAACGGAAACACCACCAACAGCTGGCTCAATATGGCAAAGATACTGGAGCTGACGCTCTCCGGCGGAAAATCCGCCATAACCGGCGCGCCCATCGGACCTCAAAGCGATCTGGACGCAAAATATATCCTGGAGAACCTGAGACCTCTGTTCTATGAGAGACTTAAGTGGTTCTGCGAGCAGATGCGCGACGCCGCAAACGGCGCCTCCAAAGCGCTTTCCCTTCTTCCCGTGCCCTTCCTCAGCAGCTTCTCCGGCGGCCTGGAGACAGGCGTGGACACGCGCGACGTGGAGGAGCAGGGGACAAAATACAACGGCAGCGGGTGCCTTATCCACGGCCTTTCCGTGGTGGCGGACTCCTTTGTCGCCGTGGACCATCTTCTCCGGGAGCGCCCGGAGGACGCCCAGGCGCTCATCGACGCCTGCCGGTGCGACTTCCGGGGCTATGAGGAGCTGCGGGAGTATTTGAAGTCCTGCCCGAAATACGGCAACAATATCCCCGAGGCGGACAGGGAGGCGGCGGAGGTGGCGTCGCGGGTCTCCGACATGGTGGCGGGGCTCAAAAACTATCTGGGCAACCCGTTCAGGCCTGACTGGAGCACACCCTCCACCCACCTGACCTACGGCTACTGGGTGGGAGCCACTCCCGACGGCAGGAGCGCGCGGGAGATGATGAACTACGGCATCGACCCGCTCTTCGGCACGGCAGATTCGGGCCTGGGCTTCCGCACGCTGTCCACCATGCGCCTGCCCTTTGAGAAGATGAGCGGCGGCTGTGCCTCGCACTTCGGCATAGATCCGAAATTCTTTACGGCAGAGGACCCGGAGGAGAAGGGAGTGCAGTTCTACGAGCGGGTGGTGAGGCCGCTGTTCTTCAATCCCAACAACCAAAAGCGCGCGCCCTTCTATCTGTATGTCAACGTCACCACCGCGGACACACTGCGCAAGGTATTGGCGGAGCCGAAAAAATACGCCCCCAACGGGGTGTATATCATGCGCATCCACGGCACCTTCGTCAATTTCCTGGACCTGAGCCCCGCGATTCAGGAGGACATCATCACCCGCCTGGACCCCTGCTCCACCTGCTGCTGAGGAGACGGTATGAAGATACTCGGCCTGGATATTGGGACCACCACCGTCAGCGCGGTGGTGGCGGAGGACGGGCAGGTTTTGGAGAGCCTGACGCGGGACAACGACGCGCGTTTGCCGGGAGATAAGCCCTGGGAACGGCTCCAGGACCCGAACCGCATTCTGTCTATTGTGATCGAGACAGCCCAGGAGCTGTTGGGACGTTTCCCGGAGGTGCGGAGGATCGGCCTCACGGGGCAGATGCACGGCATAGTCTACCTCAACAGCGCGGGAAAACCGGTGAGCCCGCTCTATACCTGGCAGGACGCCAGGGCGGAGCAGACAGCCCCTGACGGATATACGTATGCCGCCGAGCTGAGCCGTATCACCGGGCGGCCTGTGGCGCCCGGCTACGGTATGGCGACGCATTATTACAACCTGAAAAACGGTCTTGTTCCGTATGACGCGGCGGCGCTGTGCACCATACACGACTACGCCGCCATGGTCCTGAGCGGTCTCACCCGGCCCGTGACGGACACCAGCGACGCCGCGAGCTTCGGCATATTCGACGTGGAGCGGGGACGGTTTGACACCGGGGCGATGGAGCGCGCCGGTATCGACCCCGCCATTCTCCCGGCGCTCTCCACAGGTTCTGCGATGGGCCAGTGGAATGGCAGGGAGGTTTACACAGCCATCGGCGACAACCAGGCGAGCTTCCTGGGCGCCGGAGGCGGGCCCGGGACCATGCTGGTCAACGTGGGCACGGGCAGTCAATTCTCCGTTTACAGCCGGCAATACCTTCGCTGTGACGGGCTGGAGACACGTCCCTTCCCCGGCGGGGGGTATCTGCTTGTCGGCGCGTCCATCTGCGGAGGGCGGGCATACGCCCTGCTGGAGCGGTTTTTCCGCTCCGTGGGACAGATGCTGGGTCACGAGCCCGAGAGCGCCTATGACGCGATGGCGGCCCTGCTTGAGCGTGAGGGGAGGCCGTCGGACATTCCGGCGGTGACGCCGCTTTTCCAGGGTACGCGGGAGGACCCCGCGCTCCGGGGGAAGATCGAGGGACTGAGCACCGACAACTTCACCCCGCTCCACCTCATATGGGGCGTGATGGAGGGCATGGCGGCGGAGCTGCGCGGGATGTACGGGCAATACCTCGCCTCCGGCGGAGCACCGGGGCGGCTTTTGGGCTCCGGGAACGGCCTGCGGAAAAACCCGTTTTTGCGCCGGTGCTTCTCCTCCGCCTTCGGTCAGGAGCTGACCATGAGCCGCTGTCGGGAGGAGGCGGCGGCGGGAGCCGCGATCTTCGCGGGGCTGGAGAAGGAGAACTGATACCCCTATGAAGTTTTTCAGCTATGACGGTTTCCTTGCGCAGGCGATCCGGTTCGTTTGGCGGATGTTTGTGCTGAATCTGTGCTATATGCTGTGCTGTCTGACGGTGGTGGGCTTTGGAGCCGCCACATCGGCGCTCTGCGCGGTCTTTCTCAACGACACCCAGGACGAGCGGCTGATTTTTCGCTTTTTCCGGGAGCTGAAGCGAAACCTGGGGCAGGGGACAGCCGTCGGGGCGGTTTTTTTGGCGGTTTGGGCCGTGCTGGGCGCGGACCTCTATTTCCTCCTGCGATATGATTTTGCCGGCGAGACTCTGGTCTGGGTTGGGATAGTGATCGTCCTCCTGCTCAGCCTTTCGGCGGCGTCATTCGCCTTTCCTTTGCAGGGGCATTATGAAAATCCGGTGCGTACCACGCTTCGCAATTCCGTCACCCTCGGAGCTATCATGTTTATCCGGGGGCTTCTCATGAGCGCCGTCGCGCTCTTTCCCGTGATCGTCTTTTTCCTGAGCGTGGAGGTGTTTATACGCGTCCTTGCCTTTTGGCTCCTGCTGGGCTTCTCCATGTCCGCGAAGCTGAACTCAATGATAGTGAAGGGCGCGTTCAAAAAGACGCAAAACAGCGAGACGCCGGAGGACAATCAGTGAAGCGTTATGCGCTGACCGGCAGCCGAGGATTAGAAAAGGCTCTTAAACCCGGCGGATGTGAATATAAAGCAGAAGAGAGCCGCCGGGACAGAACGCCGGTAACTCGCTTCTGCTTTTGGTATGGATCAGGTCACTTGACAGCGGGGGTTTTAGGTGTATAATAATGTAGAAAAAAGCCCGATGGGGGCGGGAGGGGCGGTATACCGCCTTATCTCCCGGGTCCCCTATGTCAAAGCCGGTCGGCGCCGGCCGGCTATTTAATTTTATGCCGGGGGGAGGTCCCCGGTTACCCTGGAGGTCAAGCATGGCAAAGGTATCGCCGTCGCTTTTGGCGGCAGATTTTACTAAGCTCGGGGCGGAGATAAAGTCGGTGGAATCAGCCGATATGCTCCACTTTGACGTGATGGACGGAGTTTTTGTGCCCAACATCTCCTTTGGACTGCCTGTTTTGAAGGCGGTGAGGGAGGCGACGCGGCTGGAGATGGACGTGCATCTTATGATAATAAAGCCCGTCCGCTTTGTTGAGCGCTTTTGCGACATGGGCGCGGACACGGTGACCTTCCACGTGGAGGCCGACGAGCCGGAGGAGATACGGCGCGCAATAATGGCGGTGAAGGCAAAGGGAAAGAGGGTCGGGCTGTCGGTGAAGCCCGCAACGCCCGTTTCGGCGCTGGAGCCCTTCGCGGAGCTTTTGGACAACATACTCATCATGGCGGTGGAGCCGGGCTTTGGCGGACAGAGCTTCATTTACGACGCGGTGCCCAAGATGACCGAGGCGCGCGCCCTTGCCGAGAGGCTGGGCATAAGCTGTGACGTGGAGGTGGACGGCGGCGTGAACCGGGAGACGGGGAGGATATGCGTGGACGCCGGGGCGAACGTACTTGTGGCGGGGAGCTTTATTTTCAGGTCCGCTGACAGGCGCGGGGAGATAGAATATTTGAGGGGTTTGAAATGAGCTTTTTTCCTTCCGCTTTAGACGAGCTTGTGGAACGCTTCGCCTCCCTTCCGGGGGTGGGGCTCAAATCCGCGCAAAGGCTGGCATTCCACATCCTGGCGCTGCCGGAGGAGGAGGCGAAGGCCTTTGCCGCGGCGATAGTGAACGCCAGGGAGAAGGTACACACCTGCAGGGTCTGCCAGAACCTCACCGACGCCGAGGAGTGCGCCGTCTGCCGCTCGCCGCTTCGGGACGGGGGAGTAATATGCGTTGTGGCAAGCCCCAAGGACGTCGCCGCCATTGAGCGGGCGGGGGAGTACAAGGGAAAATATCACGTGCTCCACGGGGTCATATCGCCGCTCAACCGGATAGGCCCCGATGACATACGCATAAAGGAGCTGGTGGACCGGGTCGCGGGGGGAGAGGTGCGCGAGGTCATAATGGCAATGAACCCGGACACCGAGGGCGAGACGACCGCAAAGTATATCTCCCGCCTCATCAGGCCCTTCGGGGTGAAGGTGACGCGCCTTGCCTACGGCATACCCGTGGGCGCGAGCCTGGAGTTTGCCGACGACGCCACACTCATGCGCGCCCTTGAGGGACGGCAGGAGATATGACTTTTATTCACCCGGATTGTCCGGGTGAATTTCTTTGCTTGCATAAATCGCATTGATATTGTATAATCGAGAGGAAAAAAGGAATTTTGGGAGAGCTTTACAATGGCGGTAAAAAATGTGGTGTTTGATTTCGGCGGCGTTGTGGTGGGGTACGACCCGGCTGCCTACCTTGAGGGGCTTTTCGGGACCTCGCCGGCGGCGGGATACGTGATGGAGAAGCTTTTTAAAAGCGAATACTGGAAGAGATTCGATCTGGGCGTCGCCGACAGGGGCGAGTGCAACGCCATAGTTCTGGATAATGCCCGGGCGGACGGGTTCGGCGGGGAGATGGAGTATGTCCAGGAGCACTGGTTTGAGGACATGATGGGCACAAAGGAGGACACCGTGGCGCTTATCCGCAGGCTGAAGGACTCGGGTTACCGGGTATACTGCCTTACGAATATGCCGGGGGACCTGTGGGGGGAGTTTGAAAAGAGAGGGCTGCCGCAGCTTTTTGACGGGGGCGTGGCGTCCTTTGGGGTCCACGTGACAAAGCCCGACAGGAGGATATACGAGATACTTCTGGAGCGGTACGGGCTGGAGCCCGGCGAGACAGTTTTTTTGGACGACATGGAGCCCAATGTCCGGGGCGCCGGACAGGTGGGAATAGAGGGGATACTTTTCACGTCCGCCGTTGACGCGGAGCGGGAGCTGGAAAGGCGCGGTGTTGCGCTTGGGTGCTGAATATGACATCACGAGCCGGAAAAACCCCAGGGTGCGGCACCTGAAAACGCTGGGGGAGTCGGCGGCTTACAGGAGGCAGTCGGGGGAGTACCTTTGCGACGGGCTGAAGCTTTTGGAGGAGGCGGTCAAGTGGGGCGCCGACGTGAGGGAGGTGCTCACGGACGTCAAAATTCCCTTTGAGCTTCCCAAATTTGCCAGGGTATACTCGGCGCCAAGGGAGATAGTTGACGCGGCTTCCCCCATGAAGACGCCCCAGGGCGTGATTTTCTCGGTGGGAATGCCCAGGGACCGGGGGGACAGGGAGCTTCGCGGGGCGGTGATACTTGAGAACATACAGGACCCCGGCAACGTGGGGACGGTGCTCAGGACTGCCAACGCCTTCGGGATACCGGCGGTGTACCTGGTGGGGGAGTGCGCGGACCTTTATAACCCCAAGACCGTCAGGGCGACCATGGGGGCGATATTCAGGCAGAGTGTGGCGGAGCTCACGCTTGAGGAGCTTCGGGAGCTTTCAAGGGCGACGCCGGTATACGGCGCGGCTCTGCGGAAGGACGCCGTGGACATAAGAAGGCTGGACCTTTCCGGCGCGGCAGTCGCCATAGGGAATGAGGGCTCAGGGCTTTCGGAGGAGCTTTTGGAGCTTTGCGCCGGAACGGTGATAATACCCATGTCGCCAAGGTGCGAATCCCTGAACGCCGCTGTAGCGGCGTCGGTGGCGATGTGGGAGATGAGCAGGGACAGGCTTTGAGGCGGGCTCTTGTGAGCTTGCGGAAGGAGGCGGGCTGATGGCGGAGCTTAAATATTGGGTGTGGCTTGCGTCGCTGGGCGCGCAGAGGCGGGACATCATGGCTCTGCTGGAGCACTTCGGACCGCCGGACGAGATATATTTTGCGGGTGAGGCGGACTACAAAAACGTGCTGGAGTCGGGCTGGGAGCCATTCCTAAACAAGAGCATGGCGGAGCCCAGGAGGATAATGAAGGTCTGCGAGGAGCGGGGGTACGACATACTCACCCTCCACGACGCCGGGTATCCCCAAAGGCTGAAGAACATATTTGACCCGCCGGCGGTGCTGTACGTCCGTGGGAAGCTCCCGAATCTTGACGAGCTGCCGGCTGTGGCGGTGGTGGGGACGAGGAGCTGTACGCCCTACGGACTTGTGAACGCCGAAAAGCTCAGCTACGAGGCGGCAAGATGCGGGGCGGTGATAGTCACCGGTCTTGCCCGCGGGATAGACTCAGCCGCCGCCAGGGGCGCGCTCAGGGCGGGAGGCAGGGTCGTGGGCGTGCTGGGGTGCGGTCCTGACGTCGTGTACCCCAAGTCCAACGAGCCGCTTTTTGACGACGTGGCGGCGTCAGGGGCGATAATCACCGAGTTTCCGCCGGGAACGCCGCCGTCGGCGCACAACTTCCCGGTGCGAAACAGGATAATGTCCGGCGTTTCGGTGGGGGTCGTGGTCATAGAGGCTCCGGAGAGGTCCGGCGCGCTTATCACGGCGGCGCTGGCGCTGGAGCAGGGCAGGGACGTTTTCGTGATGCCGGGGAATATCGACGCGCCCTCGTGCCTGGGCTCCAACTCCCTCATGAAGGAGGGGGCGATACCGGTGATGTCCGGCTGGGACATCGTCAGCCAGTACGAGAGCCTTTTCCCGGACAGGGTGAAGAACCCGGACGAGGTGGAGCTGAAGCCCCTGGACGGCGGCGCTGCTGAGGAGCTCGCGGAGAAGGAGCTGCCGGAGGCGGGAAAGAAGAAGCGGCTCAAAAAAATCATCCAAAGGGTAGTCAAAAGGGCGGATACAGGACAGGAAACGACAAAAAAAGCAATTGACAACGCCGGTGAGGCGGATTATATTGACATAATAGTGGACGCTAAGTCCCTGTCCCTGGACGAGCGGGCCGTGCTGGAGGCATTGAAGGGCAGACGGCACGTGGACGAGATAATCGCCGATACGGGGCTTCCGCCCCAGGCGGTGATGTCGGCGCTGACCATGCTGGAGATCCAGGGGGCGGTGACGCAGGAGCCGGGGAAGCTTTTCACGGCGCACTGTAAAATAAGCGATCAATAAAAAGGCAAGGTAAGTTGAATGGCAAGCAATCTTGTAATAGTTGAGTCTCCCGCCAAGGCGAAGACCATCGGAAAATATCTGGGTCCCGGCTACAAGGTGACGGCATCCATGGGGCATTTGAGGGACCTTCCCAAGTCCACCATGGGCGTGGACATCGAGGGGGGCTTCATACCCGATTACCAGCCCGTGAAGGGCAGGGAGGATACCATCAGGGAGCTCCAGAAGGCGGCGAAGTCCGCCGACAGGGTGTACCTGGCGACCGACCCGGACCGGGAGGGGGAGGCCATAAGCTGGCACCTGAAGGAGCTTTTGGGCATACCCGACGACGAGGTGTACCGGGTGACCTTCAACGAGATAACAAAGAAGGTAGTGAGCGAGGGGATAAAGCACCCCAGACCCATCGATCAGGACCTGGTGGACGCTCAGCAGGCCAGGAGGATACTTGACAGGATAGTGGGCTACAAGCTCTCGCCCCTTCTTTGGACAAAGATCCGCCGGGGGCTCTCCGCGGGGCGCGTCCAGTCCGTCGCCACAAGGCTGGTGGTGGACCGGGAGGAGGAGATACGCGCCTTTGTGCCGGAGGAATACTGGAACCTGGAGGCGCGGCTGACCCACGGGAAGGGTCCCGCCTTCAACGCCAAGTACCACGGAAAGAACGGGAAAAAGACGGAGCTTCACTCCGCCGAGGACGTGGACGCCGTGGAGCGGGACGTGAAGGGCGCGCCGTTTATCGTGGAGTCCGTGAAGCGCAAGGACGCGAAGCGCTCGCCGGCGCCGCCGTTCATAACCTCCACCCTCCAGCAGGAGGCGAGCCGCAAGCTGTCCATGGCGCCAAGGCGCACAATGGCGGTGGCGCAGCAGCTCTATGAGGGCGTGGATATCGAGGGCGAGGGCACCGTGGGCCTCATAACCTATATGCGTACCGACTCCCTGCGCCTTTCGGAGGACGCCCTCGCCGCCGCGGGAGGGCTGATAAAGGCGCGCTACGGCGCGGAATACTACGCCGGCTCCCCAAGGCGCTTTAAAAACAAAAACTCCGCCCAGGACGCCCACGAGGCAATTAGGCCGTCCTCGCCGGAGCTCACCCCGGAGAGGGTGCGCGGGAGCCTCCAGCCGGACCAGTACAGGCTATATAGGCTCATATGGAACAGGTTCATAGCAAGCCAGATGGCGTCGGCGGTATATGACAGCGTGACCATGGACATCGTCTCCGCGGGACACACCTTCCGTTCCGCGTACCAGTCCCTGAAATTTGCCGGCTTCACTGCCGTATACGAGGAGGGACGGGACGAGGAGTCCGACGTGCGGGAGGTTCCGCTCCCCATACTGGAGGAGGGGACCGAGGTAAAGCTCCTTGAGCTCATTCGTGAGCAGAAGTTCACCCAGCCCCCGGCGAGGTACACCGAGGCAACGCTTATAAAGGAGATGGAGGAGACGGGCATAGGCCGCCCCTCCACCTACGCGCCAACGGTGTCCACCATACTCGACAGGGAGTACGTGGTGAAGGACGGGAAGAATTTGAAGCCTACACCCCTGGGCGAGGTGGTAACGAAGCTCATGAAGGAGCGCTTTTCCGACATCGTCTCCCCAGGCTTCACCGCCGGAATGGAGGAGACGCTGGACAGCGTGGAGAAGGGCGAGCGCGCCTGGCAGCAGGTGTTGGGCGAGTTTTACGGCGGCTTCTCAAAGTCCCTCTCCGACGCGGAGACCGCGCTTAAAGGCGAGAGGATAAAGGTCCCGGACGAGGAGTCCGACGAGATATGCCCGGAGTGCGGGCGGAAGCTGGTGGTCAAGAGCGGGAGGTTCGGAAGGTTCCTCGCCTGCCCGGGCTATCCGGAGTGCACGTTTACAAAGCCGATAGTTATCGAGATGCCGGGGAAGTGCCCCAAGTGCGGGTCCAGGATATTGAAGCGCACCAGCAAAAACGGCTACACCTACTACGCCTGCGAGCGCAGGGAGTGCGGGTTCATGACCTGGGACGTGCCCACCAAGGACAACTGCCCGGAGTGCGGGCACACCATGTTCAAAAAGTCCGGCAGGGGGTTCCAGAAGCCCTTCTGCGTAAATGAGAAGTGCTCGCGTTTCGTGCCCGAGGACAAGCGCGGCTACCGGCGCAAATCCGCAGGTGAGAGCGCCGGGGAGACGGAGGATCCGGCCTCCGGCAAGGAGGGCGCGGAAAAAAAGCCCGCCGCGAAAAAGACGAAAAAGCCCGCCGCCGGTAAAGCCGCCGCCAAAAAGCCCGCCGCCGCCAAAAAGACCGCCGGCAAGAAGGCGGAGGGCGAGGAATGAGGGCGACTGTGGTGGGCGCGGGGCTCGCCGGCTGTGAGGCGGCATGGCAGCTGGCGCGTCGGGGCGTGGACGTGACGCTTTGCGAGATGAAGCCCGTCCGCCGCTCGCCAGCCCACGTTTCCGACAGCTTTGCCGAGCTTGTCTGCTCAAATTCCCTGCGGTCGGATGAGCTTTCCAACGCCGTGGGGCTTTTGAAGGAGGAGATGCGGCGGCTGGGCTCCGTAATTATGGAGTGCGCCGACGCCCACAAGGTCCCCGCGGGGGGAGCCCTTGCCGTGGACAGGGAGGGCTTTTCCAGGGCGGTGACCGAAAGGATAAAGGGACACCCGGGGATAACCGTAGTCAACGGGGAGGTCACAAAAATCCCCGACGGGCGGGTCATCATCGCCACGGGTCCCCTCACCGACGGGGCTATGGCGGAGGAAATAAAAAAGCTGTGCCCGGAGACGGACCTTCACTTCTTTGACGCCGTGGCGCCCATCGTCACGCTGGAGAGCGTGGACATGGATTCCGCCTGGTTCGCCTCCAGGTACGACAAGGGGACGGCGGATTATGTAAACTGCCCGCTGGAGAAGGACGAATATATCGAGTTCGTCACACAGCTCCAAAGCGCCGAGGAGGCTCAGCTCCACGGGTTTGAGGACTCCGGGGTGTTTGAGGGATGTATGCCGGTGGAGGTGATGGCGCGGCGGGGGATCGACACTCTGCGCTACGGTCCCTTGAAGCCGGTGGGACTTAAGGACCCAAAAACGGGCAGGGAGCCGTACGCCGTGGTGCAGCTGCGCATGGACAACGCGGATGGGACGCTTTACAACATGGTGGGATTCCAGACCCACCTGAGATTCGGCGAGCAGAAGCGGGTATTTTCCATGATCCCCGCGCTGAGGGACGCCGAGTTCGTCCGCTACGGAGTGATGCACAGGAACACGTACCTCGATTCCCCCAAGGTGCTGGACAGGTACTACCGCCTGAGGAGAGAGCCGAGGATAACCTTTGCCGGGCAGATGACCGGCGTGGAGGGGTACATAGAGTCCGCCGCCTCCGGGATGCTGGCGGGGATCGAGACGGCGCGGGAGCTGATGGGCCTGCCGCCGGCGGATTTTCCCCTTGAGACTGCCATTGGCGCGCTGGGGCTTTACGTCTCCGGCGGGAGCGTGGGGGATTTTCAGCCGATGAACATAAATTTCGGGATAATCGCCCCGCTGGGATATAAGGTCCGGGGAAAGCGCAATAAGAACGCGGAGATCTCCCGCCGGAGCCTGGAGATTTTGGAAAAAATGAAGGCGGAGGGAGCTTTCTGAGAGCTTTGGGGAGAAAGAAGGAGTATACATGAAGATCGTAGTAGACGCCATGGGCGGCGACAACGCGCCGCTTGAGACTGTCAAGGGCGCGCTTATGGCGGCGCGGGAGTTTAAGGCGGATATTGTCCTTGTGGGGCGCGGGGAGGAGATACTGCGCGCCCTGGAGGAGCTGGGGGAGAAGGACCTGCCTTCCAACGTGGAGATCGCCAACGCCACCGAGGTGGTGGATATGGAGGACGACCCGGCGACGGTGACGAAGCTGAAGCCGGATTCCTCCATGACAGTTGGGCTGAAGCTCCTGCACGACGGGAAGGCTGACGCCATGGTGTCCGCCGGCTCCACGGGGGCGTTGCTCTCCGGCGCCACGCTGGTGGTCAAGAGGATAAAGGGCATACGCCGCGCGTGCCTCGCGCCGGTGCTTCCGACGCCGTCAAACGGCGGCACGCTCATGGTGGACGTGGGCGCCAACGCCGAGTGTACGCCGGAGTACCTTCTCCAGTTTGCCTTCATGGGCTCGTATTTCATCAAGTCCTTCAAGGGCGTGGAGAGCCCGAAGGTGGGACTTCTCAACATAGGCGCCGAGGAGACAAAGGGCAGTACGCTCTACAAGGAGGCGCACGCGCTCCTTAAAAAGGCCGGCGACGAGGGGCGGATAAGCTTCATCGGGAATGTGGAGGCGCGGGACGTGATGGACGGCATCTGCGACGTTCTGGTGTCCGACGGCTTTGCCGGGAACGTGCTCCTCAAGTCCATTGAGGGCATGGGTATATTCTTCATGCGCGAGCTGAAGGGGATGTTCAAAAAGGGCTTCCTCTCTAAGCTCGCGGCGCTGATACTCAAGGGGGACCTTATGCGGCTCAAGAGGCTTGTGAGCTCCGAGGAGGTGGGCGGCACGGCGCTTCTGGGTATAACAAAGCCGGTCATCAAGGCCCACGGCTCCAGCAACGCCTACGCCATTCGCTCGGCGGTAAAGCAGGCGATCAAGACGGCGGAGAGCGGCGTCGCGCAGATGATAACGGATAACATAGAGTACATGAAGGTAAAGGAGCCGGAAAAAGGAGAAAACAATGCTTGAGCTTCAAAGGAGCATAGGCTATGCCTTCGCCAATGAGGACCTTTTAAAAAACGCGCTGACCCACAGCTCTTGGTCCAACGAGAACAAGGGCTCGGCGGGAGGCTGTAATGAGCGGCTGGAGTTCTTGGGAGACGCGGTGCTGGGGTTCGTCACGGCGGAGTATCTGTACAAAAAATTTCCGGATCTGCCGGAGGGACGTATGACGCGCCTCAGGTCGGAGCTGGTGTGCGAAAGGAGCCTTGACCGGGTGGCGTCCGCCATAGGTCTTGGCAGTTACCTGCTTCTCGGCAGGGGCGAGGAGTCCAGCGGCGGACGCGTAAGGCCGTCCATAAACGCCGACGCGGTGGAGGCGGTGATAGCCGCCATGTATCTTGACGGCGGGATAGGACCCGCCAGGGAGTTCATTCACAGGTTCATTCTCGACGAGTTTGAGGCGGGGAAGGCGCACCCGGAGCGGGACGCAAAATCCGACCTCCAGGAGCTTGTACAGCGCAAGAGCGGGCAGGTGCTGGAGTACCGCCATGTGGGTGAGTCGGGACCAGACCACTTGAAGCGGTTCAATGTGGAGGTTTGGCTGAACGGCGAGCTCTTGGCCTCCGGCGAGGGCAGGAGCAAGAAGGACGCGGAGCAGCACGCGGCGCTGGCGGCGCTGGAGGCGCTTCAATGACCCCCCGGCGCAGTATAATACCCGTCTTTGTGCCTCACCTTGGCTGTCCGCACATGTGCGTCTTCTGCAACCAGCGGCGCATCTCCGGCGAGAGCAGGCCGGCGACGGCGGAGGACGTGAGAAAAGCCATAATCGAGGGCCGAAGCCGCCTTGGGAACGGGGCGGCGGCGACCCTCGCGTTTTACGGCGGATCCTTTACAGCCATACCGCCGGAGGAGCAGGAGGCGCTTCTTGGCGCGGCCCAGCCATTTTTGCGGGACGGGAGCATTTCGGACATTCGCCTCTCCACACGCCCCGACGCCATTGACGGCGTGACGCTGGAAAGGCTCAAAGGGTACGGCGTGCGCACTGTGGAGCTGGGTGTGCAGTCCATGGACGACGCTGTTCTGCGCGCGTCGGAGCGCGGGCACACGGCGGAGGACGCGCGGAAAGCCGCGGGAATGGTGCGGGACGCCGGCTTTGAGCTCATACTCCAGATGATGACGGGCCTTCCCGGGGACACGCCGGAGCGGAGCGTATATACGGCGCGGGAGCTTGTGAGGCTCAGACCCGACGGGGTGCGGGTGTACCCCACGGTGATAATAAGGGACACGCCGCTTTACGATATGTGGCGGGCGGGGCTTTACCGGGAGCACACCACGGATGACGCGGTGGAGCTGTGCGCAATTATCTCCGACATTTTTGCCGAGGCGGGCATACCCATAATCCGTCTTGGGCTCAACCCAACGGACGACCTCTCGGAGGGGGACGCCGTGGCGGGGGCGTACCACCCGGCGCTGGGCGAGCTGGTGCTGGCAAGGAGGTTCCTCACCAGGGAGCGGGCGGAGCTCACGGATTCCGACAGGGGGGCGGAGGTGGTCTTCGCCGTGAAAAAGGGCAGAGTCTCCGCCGCCGTCGGTCAGAAGCGCGGGAACGCCGAGGCGCTTAGGCGCGAGTTCGGCGTAAGGAGCGTCCGCTTTGTTGAGCGCGATATGCCCGACGTGACGGTAAAAAGAATAAAATAATAAGCTTTATTCTGAAAAAACGCAAAAAAAATAAGCGGGATGGGCAGTAAAATGGGCTGCTCATCTCGTTTTTTATTGGCTTTTACATGAAATTTTTCCTTTCCCTTGTGATATGCGCGGGGGTATATTTGTTATATGGGTGTCGCGACAGAAGGAGAGATGATGTGATGGACCAAGAGGAGATATTGCGGCTCTTCAACCTCTACGGGGACGACGTGTACCGGCTGGCGCTCAGTATGCTGGGCTCCCGGCAGGACGCGGAGGACGTGTGCCAGGGCGTGTTTTTGAAGCTCTGCGAGGGCCGCATGAGGCGGCGTGAGGGCCGTGAAAAATCCTGGCTGCTGACATGCGCCGCCAACCAGTGCCGGAGCCTGCTGCGCTCCCCGGCCCGACAGGGGCAGGAGCTAAGCGAGGAGATACCCGCGCGGTCCGGCGGGGACGGCGGTGAGGTCATCGAGGCGGTGTGGCGCCTGCCGGAGAAGTACCGGGCGGTGGTACATCTCTACTGCTTCGAGGGCCTTGACCAGGCGGAGACGGCGAGGATACTGAAAATCACCAGGACAGCCGTACAGACCAGGCTTCAACGCGCCAGGGCGATGCTGAGGAAGGAGCTTGACTATGAATTTTAAGGAGACGTACAGGGAAGCTATGAAACGTGAAATGATAAGTAATGAGCGGCGGGCGGACATCGTCCACAACATCCGCGCCGCAGAGGAGCCCAGACCCCGCCGGGTCAGAAGACCCCTGCTGACTGTGGCTGTCGTGGCGGGCCTGGCGGCGGCGCTGGCGGTGTCCGCCGTGGCGGCGGTGCGTTTCGGCATCGTGGAGTGGACCCGGGAGGACGGCGAGCGGCGGCTGGACATCACCCAGAAGGTCCTGGGGGAGAACGAGCTGTCCCCGGATGCACAGGACCGGGTGGACAGCGCGGATCCCCACGGCAACGTGGACCACCAGCACTTTGACAGCTGGCAGGAGCTCCAGGACTACGTCGGCGTGGACCTGTTGGACAACACCTGCTTGGACGGCTATCCCGCTGTGGATCATGGCGTGGTCGGGGGCTACGACGCCTGCTTTGACTCAGACCTGTTGGTCGTCTCCCGCCGCCATCGGGTGGGGGAGATGGAGGTGGAGGTCATTGCCGACATCTACCTGGGGGATCAGGAGGCGAAGATGCAGGAGGTCGCCAAGGGCGACGGCGAATACTACCCCTACACCCTGACGGACGGCACCGAGATCCAGGTGCCCTATGCCGAGCCCGGTACCCCCGCTCTGGGCTTCCCCATGGTGGTGGACGGCATTTGCTACATCGTCATGCTCTACGATTGGCCGGAGGAGGACGAAACGCCGTCAAACATAACCGACGAAGCGGTCCAGGAGATATTGGACGGGTTTGTTTTCAACTAATCGCCAAAACAGCAAAAGCGGCAGGGCAACACCCTGCCGCTTAAAATATTGTTCGTGTTCGTTTATTCTTTTGCGTGGAGTATTTTGTAGAGAAGTCCGTAGAGGGTTGAGGATTCCTCGGGGGAGAGATTTACGCAGGAATCAATGGCTTCGGGAATGGAGAGGGCCTGGTCCCGAAGGGACATACCCTCGTCGGTGACGGTGACGATAAGGTTGCGCTCGTCCTTGTCGGAACGGGCGCGGGTAACGTAGCCCTTCTGCTCCATCTTCTTGAGGAGCGGAGTCAGGGTGCCGGAGTCGAGATAAAGGCACTCGCCCAGCTCCTTGACGTTGACCTGCCTGCGCTCCCAGAGGACCATCATCGCGATGTACTGGGTGTACGTCAGGTCCAGCCTGTCAAGATACGGCTTGTAGCACTTTATGACCTCCCTTGAGCAGGCGTACAGCGGGAAGCACAGCTGTTTTTCCAGCTTCAGCGCTTCATAGTTCTTTTCTTCCATATTCTCCTCCAATGCGTACTTTCTATATATTTGGAAGCGCGCGTTCACCTCGGAGCCGCTTCCATTAAAGCTCCGCCGCGACGGAGGAGCCTTTACGCCGAAAAAAGCCGCTTTGACGGCGCCGCGCGTCATGCGCCGACGACCGTAAATTTTCAGCCCTGTTTCAGATTTTCCTCCATTATACTCCATACTTCCGCCAATTGCAAGACGTCAACGCAAGAAGTTTAAAATATAACGGAGGAATTTTTATTAAAACGTGGAAAAATAACGCGCCGGCGCGTACAGGAGGCTCAGAAAGCTGACATTTTTCAGGCGCCGGCAAATTTAAAGACTATCCCGAGCACGGCGGAGGCGGCTATGAAGATTATCGGGTGGAGCTTTTTCAGCTTTTTGCTCTGCATACACAGGAATACCGCCGCGGCAAGGACCAGGCCGGGCCAATTGACGATGCGGGAGAAGCTCTCGCCCGCAAGGTCGAGCCGGAGGAGGACGTTTTTGGCAACGCTCAGCCCAGCCGCGGCGATGAGGGCTGTGGAGGCGGGGCGAAGCCCGCGAAATGCCGAATCCACCAGGCGGGAGTCACGAAAACGCTCCAGGAAGCCGGCGATGATGAGTATGACCACGATCGAGGGGGTTATGAGCCCCAGCGTGGCGAGCACGGCGCCGGGTATGCCGGCAATGTGGAATCCCACGTAGGTCGCCATATTCACGCCCATGGGACCGGGAGTGGACTCGCTGACGGCTATCATTGTGGTGAGGTCCGTGTCGGTGAACCAGCCGGTGGAGGCGCCCATACGCTGGAGAAAGGGAATCGTGGCAAGACCGCCGCCAACCGCAAGCAGACCTGTTTTGAAAAATTCGTAGATTAGACGCAGAAGAGTCATTTGCCCTTGCCCTCCTTACCCGCGGGCGCCCAGAGTATGAGGCCCGTGACGCCGGCGCAGACAATGAGAAGGGCGGGGGAGAGGAGCGTGTCCAGCGCCTTGCCCCACCATGTGGCGGGGAAGGAGACAAAATTCCCGGCGCAGGCGAGGATGAGCACGCTCAAAAAGATACACACGGCGGGACTGCCCTTCAGGGTGGATTTTCCCAGCTTTATCACGCTGGAGGCGATAAGCGCCACGACGCAGGCGTTGACGCCCGCCAGGGCGTTTTTCACGGCGGGTATGTCCGCGAAATTGGTGAGGAACGCGGCGATAAGTGTGATGATGACAAGCGAGGGGAAGACGACCCCCAGAGTGGCGACGATCCCGCCCAGGACGCCCTTGTGCTTGTGGCCTATGAAGGTGGCGGTGTTCACGGCGATGATGCCGGGGGTACACTGACCGATGGCAAAATAGTCGGTGAGCTCCGCGTCAGTCGCCCAGCGGTGCTTTTCCACGATCTCCCGCTGCAATATGGGCAGCATGGCGTACCCGCCGCCAAAGGTCATCACTCCCACCTTGGCGAAGGTGAGAAACATCTTTAAAAGCTCCATTTTTACCTCCTTGAGACAAAACAATGTAAATTACGCCAATTGGCTTTTGGGGGTTGATTCGTACCGAAAAAAACGTTACAATTATGTCAACCAAAATATCCTTTGGAGGGCATATGAAAAAACGGATAATGATTTTTACGCTTATTCTGGCGCTGGCTCTTGCCTCAGCCGCCAAGGCATACGCGGGAAGCTCCTACATAACCGATGGAAAATCCTTGCGGGGCAGGGATTTTACGGATATACCCGTGCTTGCCGAAAGGCTTGACAGGGTGTTTGCCGGCGCGCCGGATATGTACCTGGACGCACGGTGCCAAAGCCTCGCTCCGGCGGAGCTGGGCTCCAGGGGAGTGCCGTTGGGGAAGACGTATTATGTAAAGTCACAGAACGGTTCGGTCTACTCCGGGACCTCCTGCTACATATACGCCAACGCCGTCTACGCCACGCTTTTCGGGGACGTGCCGTACCACGGGGAGCCGGGGACGTGGGAGAATTCCGAGTGCGCGGTCAAAAATTTGAGCTCCGCGTCCTACTCCGCCTTCTCAAGCGCCGGCGTGTGCTTCGGATCGCTTCTGCGCACCACGCCCAACTCCGACGGAAGCTACAACGGCAACGCCGGACACTCCATAATTATACTGAAATACGACAGCTCCGGACTTACATATCTTGAGGGCAACGGCGACGGGAAGGGGCTTGTCCGCCTCACCGCAAGGAGCTGGGACACCTTCAACTCCGTCTCGGTATCCGGCAGGGGATACAGGATAAGCTTTATTGTCCGCCCGACGCGGGAATATTTAAGCTCCCTTTCGGGCGAACGCGAGAGGGAAAACGACTTTGTGGGATACCTGACGCGGCGGCTTGACTATGACGGACGCTTCAGGGACGTGCCCGCGTCGTCGTGGTACGCCGTGGGCGTGGAGACGGCCTATGAGCTGGGGATAATCGGCGGGAGAAGCGCCTCTGAGTTCGCGCCGGAGGAGTATGTCACCGCCGCTGAGGGGCTTGCGCTTGCCGCCAGGTTCCTCTCCGCCTACTATGACGACGGGTACAGCTTTGCCGGAACGGGCGCGTGGTACGCGCCGTGCTATGAATACTGCGGGAAGTGGGGGATAGACACGGGCTTCAAGCCGCCCAACGCACTGATGACAAGGGCGGAGCTTGCCGCCGTCATGGTGAAGGCTCTGCCCGCCGAGGCGAGGACCTCCGGCGCCGCTTTGAGCTTCCGCGACGTGCCCTCCGGCGCGCCATACGCTAAGGCTGTCGAAATTCTCTCCGCCTCGGGAATAATCCGTGGGGACGGGGGACTTTTCAGACCGGACGCGCCGCTGAAGCGCTCGGAGCTTGCGGTGATGACCGCGATGATGGCGGACAGGAGCCTGAGGGCGGATTAACCGCCTATGATGTCCCGCAGGGCGCGGAGGGCGTTTTTGTGGGTTATCTTCTCGGCTGTTTCCCAGCCGAAGGCGTCGGCGATGGACTGAGCAAACATCTGCTGACCGCCGCAGTCGCCCCACTCAAGGCGGGAGCCTATCCCGTCGTAATCTGAGCCCAGGGCGACGCCCTCGGCGCCCGCGACGCTCACAAGGTGGCGCAGGTGGCGGATGAGCTCGGAGACGGCGGTGTAGTCGTCGTCGAATTTGTCAGAGACGGGGTGGAGAAAGACGTTGCAGTAGTTGAGCCCGACCACGCCGCCGGAATCGGCGACGGCGCGTATCTGCCCGTCGGTGAGGTTGCGGGATATGTCGCACAGCGCCCGGCAGCAGGAGTGGGAGGCGATGAAGGGCTTTTTGGAATGTTTCGCCACGTCCCAAAATCCGCCCTCTGACAGGTGCGACACGTCCACGGCTATGCCCAGCTCGTTCATCCGCCTCACGCAGTCGATCCCGAAGGGCTTGAGGCCCAGGGAATGCTTTTCCGGGTCGGGATCTTGCGGATAGCCCAGGGAATTTTCGTAGTTCCAGGTGAGGGCAACCATGCGGACGCCCTTGTTGAAATACTCATCTACGTTCTCGATTTTCCCGTCCAGCGTCACGCCGTCCTCCACAGTGAGTATGGCGCTGACCTTGCCGACTTTTTCGTTTCGCTCTATGTCGGCGACGGTATACGCCGGGGCGAGGCGGTCACGGCAAAGCTCCAGCTCGCGCTGATACGCGGCGTAGGCCCTGTCAAAATATTCCTTCGGGTCGGACGGGTAACCCATCCTCTCGGCGGAGCCGTGGGTGGGGACGAAAATGGCAAAGCACTGGGCAAGCGTCCCGCCGGCGCGCAGCTTGTCCATGCTGATGTGGGAGCCTTCAAGCCCGTCAAGGTGCTTGCCCTCATAAAAATTCATCACCGTGTCGCAGTGAAGATCCACGATTTTCATAAAAAATGCCTCCAAGCGCTCAGTTCTCACCATTATATGATATGGGAGAGGGTAATGCAATTTTAAAAAGAAATTAATGCAGAATATGAATTAATTCTCCGCCGTATAAATTGCCTTTGGCTGAGCAAAATAAGCTCGCAACGACAAAGGAGGGATCATGCTATGATCATGGACAGGATCGCGCTCATCCTCTTGATAATCGGCGGGGTCAACTGGGGCCTTGTCGGTATATTCAAGTTTGACCTGGTGGCGTATCTTTTCGGCGGTCAGACCGCTTCCATCAGCCGGGTGGTGTACACCCTGGTCGCTCTCGCGGCTCTGTGGTGCATTTCACTGCTTTTCAGGGACAGGGTGGAAGCAAGGGACAACGGCTAAAATTGCCAAAAAAGGCTTTGCCTTTTTTTGGCAAAGGGGAACGTGCGGAAAGCCCTCGCGAAAGGTCTGCGGACCTTTCGCGGGGGCTTTCCTGCTGTTTTGCTGCGCGCACGCCCCGTAGGGGCGCACGCTTGCAAAACAAAAGGTGATTTTTCCGACGCGCATGTCGTCGGAAAAATATTAAAATTGGGATTTACATATTATTTACCTTTTTGGAGAGCTTACAGCAGGCCCAGGTTTGATAGTGCTGCTATGAACAGGAAGACGGTCACGACGCTCAGGGCGGTGGTGAGGGCGACGATCTCGCCGGCGAGCTTCACGTTGCCGCCAAGTGTCTGCGCCATGGGGGTGGAGGCGACGGCTGTGGGGGAGGCGAAGACTGCCAGGAGCGCCGCCATCGACGCGCCTCGGTAGCCAAGCAGAGCCATGACGGAAAGGCAAACGGCGGGCACAGCCACAAGCTTGCAGAACACCGCCGCCAGGAGCCTTCCCCGGTGGATGACCATGCTTTTGAAGGAGAGCATGGCGCCCAGCACCACCAGCGCCAGGGGAGAGGCAAGCTCGCCCAGGGTCATGAGCGGGGCGCATACAAGCTCCGGCAGGCGTATTCCCGAGAGATTCACAAGACCGCCGAGTATACCGGCGACCACCAGGGGATTTTTCGCGATCTGCCAGAGAGTCTTTTTTATGTTGACCTTGCCGCCGCGCATGACCTCAAAGTCAATGACCGCCAGGATATTGAGAAGCGGCACCACCACCACGAACAGGGCAGCCATTATTGCGGCGCCCGTCTCGCCGGCTATGGATCGGCTGATGACCGTGCCGAAGAGGACGGTGTTGGAGCGGTAAATGCCCTGGGCGACGGTGGGGACGTCCGCCCTGTCGGGAATGAGCTTTACCGAGACAAGCAGCGCGACCACAAAGGTGGCTGTGATGAGTCCCGAGGTCCACAAAAAGAGCGGCGCGCTGACCACATCGCCAAGGTCGGCGCTGTAGATGTCAAAAAACAGGGACAGGGGTATGAGAACCTTGAAAATGACGTCGTTCAGCTCCCTGAGCGTGTCCTCGGAAAAGAGCTTCAGCGCCCTTATGAGCACACCCACCGCCATGTATATCACCAGCGGCACCACCACATTGAACGCCAGGGAAAAGCCCTGCATATGTATGCCTCCTCAGCAGAATTTTCGGAAAAAAGCGCACTCCTCGTCGTTGCAGACGGCGGCCTCGGGCTTTTTCATGTCCACATGGAAGACGTGGCCCAGCCCGTTCTCCTTATCGCCGTAAAAGTGGAGCTCAAAGGGCGCCGAGGCGTCGATGAGGGCGCGCGCCATGTTGAGGGCGTCGTGCCTTAAAAAGTCCTCGCTGCACGTCATGAGGAACACGGGCGGGAAGCCTGAATTTACGTGGCGCGGAGCGTCCACCGCGGCGACAGTCTCCTCGCTCACACCGCCGGAGAGCACCGCCAGCATGAGGTCATGGGCGGGCCCCTCCGCGGGGAGCTCGTGGTGGTACGACCCGCAGTTCAATGCGACGGCGGTGGGCACGAAGCCGTGAGGGGCGGAGAAATCCCAGACCCTTGCGTACTCAGGGTCCGTACACATGGCGCAGAAAAGGGCGAGTATATGCCCTCCGGCGGAGTCGCCCACGGCGAAGACGCGCTTTGCGTCAAAGCCGAAGCGTTCCGCGTTTTCAAGGACCCAGCCGAAAACCGAGCAGGTGTCCTCCAGACTTGCCGGGAACATATGCTCCGGCGCCAGGCGGTAGGTGAAGTTCACCACCGCGAAGCCGCGTTGGGCAAGGCTCATGCAGTAGAACCGGTATGTCTCCTTTGTGCCGTATATCCAGCCGCCGCCGTGCACGTTGACGATGACGGGGAGAGCTCCGGCGGCGTTTTTGGGGCGGTAAACGTCAAGTATCTGCCATATTCCGTCCTCGCCGTAGGGTATGCTGTAAAAGCACTCCACGTCCTCCGGGACCTTCAATCCCGCGTCTCTCCTGTCGTCGCTTTCCTTCATGTCCCTGCGCGCCTTTAATATCTCATCCATATTGCCGCCTCCTGTTTTTTCTTTTGATTTTACCTCTTTTGGCGCGAAGTGTCAATTACTATTGAAAAACCGGCTCGAACGCGCTACAATGGGCGAAAAAGGGGGAATGTGTATGTGGCTCACAGCGGCAGTCGGCTCAGCGCTCTTTGCCGGCGCGACCTCGATTTTGGCAAAGTGCGGCATAAAGAGGACTGATTCCGACGTGGCGACAGCCGTAAGGACCGGCGTGGTGCTCATATTATCCTGGCTCATGGCGTTTGTGGCGGGGTCTGTGGGGACAATCGGTGAGATTGGTGCGAGATCCCTTGTTTTCCTGGTTCTCTCCGGGCTCGCCACAGGCGCCAGCTGGATATGCTATTTCAAGGCGCTGTCCGTGGGCGATGTGAACAAGGTCGTCCCCATCGACAAGTCCAGCACGGTTTTGACGGTGGTGCTGGCGATAATATTTTTCCGTGAGACCAACAACCTGGCGGCAAAGCTCACAGGGACCGCCATTTTAGCCGCCGGCATATTTCTGATGATCGAGCGCAGGGATATACGCGGCGGAGAAAAGAGCGGCGGGTGGTTCATATACGCCGTGATGTCGGCGGTGTTCGCGGCGCTCACGTCCATATTGGCGAAGGTGGGCATATCCGGTGTGGAGTCGAACCTGGGGACAGCCATAAGGACTGGCGTTGTGCTGATAATGGCGTGGGCGGTAGTTTTTATGAAGGGCAAGCAGGGGGAGGCCCGGAGCATAGACAGGCGGGAGCTTGTATTCATAATCCTGTCAGGCGTCGCCACGGGCGCCAGCTGGCTGTGCTATTACTATGCCCTTGCCAACGGTGTGGTCAGCGTCGTGGTCCCGATAGACAAGCTGAGCATTGTGGCGTCCGTCGCCTTTTCGTATTTCGTTTTCAAGGAGAAGCTCACGAAAAAATCCTTCGCCGGCCTGTGCCTGATGGTCGCGGGGACGCTTATAATGGCAATATGGGCGTAAATAGATTGTCCCGAATGAGAAATTAAATTTTCACTGACGGGCGGGAAATTATCCTTCAAATAAGTTGTACGATCGGATTTCCGTACAAATATCGTTCTCAAAGGTAAATTTCACGATCCACGGCATTAACCCTTTGATCCTTTCAAATTCATCATATCCAAATCGTTTGTCATAAAAATTGATGATCGTACTCAAAATGGACGGGGAGATTCCATTTGAAAATTACATGAGGATTGACAACACAAACCTTGCGCCTGGTGTTGTTGCACAGATGATAAAAAATCAATTTGATCTTTGATTCAAATAGCGGATGTTCTGAGTACAAACTATAGGTTTGTGCGAGGGGTGTGTTTTGCTCTCAAATGTCGAGAGCTGATTACTTTCCGAAAAAAGCAGCTTGGCATTTGAATCAATGAATTCCCTTGTTTCGTTTAGTAAGGGCAAAAGCAAGGGAAAACACATGGGATTTGAGCTTTTAACAGGCGAAACGCCTTGAAATAACAGGGCTTTCAGAGGACGACTAAGACAAATCGTAGATTTGAGGTGGAATAATGGCGTCGAGTAAAGAATATTTTGAGTTTATTTCAGAGCAGCTATCCGAACTGGATGAAATTACATATCGGGCTATGATGGGTGAATTTATCATCTATTACCGGGGCAAAATCATAGGCGGGATCTATGATGACAGGCTGCTTGTAAAACCGATAAAAGCAGCGATCAGCTATATGCCAACGGCGGCCTATGAATTACCCTATGAGGGAGCAAAAGAGATGCTGCTGGTGGACGAGGTTGATGACAGAGAGTTTTTGACAGGTTTATTCAACGCCATGTATGAGGAGCTGCCAACACCAAAACCGAAAAAGAGGAAATAGGTAAATTCAAACCCAAGAA
Organism: uncultured Oscillospiraceae bacterium; assembly: GCA_947627285.1. GTDB lineage: Bacteria > Bacillota > Clostridia > Oscillospirales > Oscillospiraceae > RUG626. The sequence goes on along the minus strand of CANQVL010000001.1, from coordinate 28,952 downwards.
AATAGTAAGACCCCAAATCAAATATTTTTCCGGCGGCATGTACGTCGGAAAAATCACCTTATGTCGCGCAAGTGTGCCGCCTCCGGCGGCGCGCGCAGTGCGACAGCAGGGGAAAAATTCTGAATTTCGCAAAATTCAGAATTTTTCCCCGCACGTTTCCCTTTGTCAAAAAGGGCTCAGCCCTTTTTGACAGTCTGATTAGGTATTGAGGATTGACATGAACTCCTCGCCGGTGATGGTCTCCTTTTCGTAGAGGTACTTTGCCAGCTCGTCCAGCTTTGAGCGGTTTTCGCGGAGGATACCCAGCGCCTTTTCGTGCTGGCGCTTCACCAGCTCCACCACCCTGGCGTCGATCTTCGTCTGGGTCTCGGCGGAGCAGGCGAGGGAGGCGTCGCCGCCCAAGTATTGGTTGGTGACGGTCTCCAGCGCGACCATGTCGAACTCATCGCTCATACCGTAGCGGCAGATCATCGCCCTTGCCAGCTTCGTCGCCTGCTCGATGTCGTTGGAGGCTCCGGTGGAGATGACGCCGAACTGCACCTCCTCGGCGGCGCGCCCGCCGGTGAGTGTGGCTATCTTGTTCTCTATCTCCTCCCGCGTCTGGAGGTAGTGGTTGCCCTCGTCCACCTGCATGGTGTAGCCCAGAGCGCCGGAGGTGCGGGGGATTATGGTTATCTTCTGTACCGGCGCGGAGTTTGTCTGCTTCGCGGCGACAAGGGCGTGACCTATCTCGTGGTAGGCGACTGTCCACTTCTCCCGGTCCGTAAGTATGGCGTTTTTCTTCTGGTAACCGGCGATGACCACCTCTATGCTCTCGGAGAGGTCGTCCTGCGTGACCGCCTGTCTGCCGCCGCGGACCGCGCGGAGCGCCGCCTCGTTGACTATGTTGGCAAGCTCGGCTCCCGAGGCGCCAGACGCCATGCGGGCAATCTGGGTGTAGTCCACGTCGTCGGACACCTTGACCTTCTGGGCGTGGACCCTGAGTATCGCCTCGCGTCCGGCAAGGTCGGGAAGCTCCACGGGGACGCGCCTGTCAAAGCGCCCGGGGCGGGTGAGAGCGGGGTCAAGCGACTCCGGGCGGTTGGTGGCGGCGAGGATTATCACTCCTGTGTTGCCCTCAAAGCCGTCCATCTCCGTGAGCAGCTGATTGAGCGTCTGCTCCCGCTCGTCGTTGCCGCCGCCCAGCTGACCGTCGCGCTTTTTGCCGATGGCGTCTATCTCGTCGATGAACACGATGCACGGCGCCTTCTCCTTGGCCTGCTTGAAGAGGTCGCGGACCTTGGAGGCGCCCATGCCGACGAACATCTCCACAAATTCCGAGCCGGACATGGAGAAGAAGGGGACGCCCGCCTCGCCGGCGACAGCCTTGGCGAGCATGGTCTTGCCGGTGCCCGGAGGTCCCACAAGGAGCACGCCCTTGGGCATACTGGCGCCGATCTCCTTGTACTTTGAGGGGTCGTGGAGGTATTCCACGATCTCCTTCAGGTTGTCCTTCGCCTCGTCCTCACCGGCGACGTCGGAGAACCTTATGCCGTCGGAGGAGGGGACGTAGACCCTGACGTTATTGTTGTTCATTCCGAACATCATGGAGTTGGAGCCGCCGGCGCGCTTCATCATGAACCTGGATATGAGCTGTCCCATGATGAAGAACACGCCGATGGGCAGCACCCAGGAGAGAATAAAGCTCATCAGCGGCGACGTCTGCTCGATTATCTCCTTGGTGAAGCTGGCGCCGGAATCGTAGAGCCTCTCGGTGAGGCCCGGGTCCTCCATGATCCCCGTCTTGTAAATTGCCGTCTCGTCCCTGTCGGTGAATATGATCTGCCCGCTCTGGACCTGTACGCGCCCGATGTTTCCCTCGTCGGTCATCTTCATGAAGGTGCCGTAATCCACCTCCACGATCCTTGAAAGCATGAGGCGCGGCATGATAAACAGGTTGAACAGCATCAGCACCAGCAGCGCTATGCCGTAGTAATAAAGCAGCGGTTTCTTTGGTTTTTTGACTTCCTTCATTTTTTTGCCTCCCGTATATTTTCTTTTTTGCCGCTGGCTATAATATACAGCCAATCAGCAAATTTTTCAATACGCTATTGCCGGAGGAACATTTTTTCTTTAAATGATAATTTAAATCATTGACAAGTGTCCCGTTTCGGACTACAATACGGTAAGTGCGAAAAGGAATGATGTTTTGCGCGATATGCTGAAAGGGGGAGAACGTTGGGTGAAGGACGACAGCAAAAAGCAGCTGGAGACGATGAACCAGCAGATAAAGGACCTGGTGGGCATATACCGGAACGCGGTGGGCAGACTGGGAATGTCGGAGAACGAGCTGTGGATATGGTACACCCTCATCGTCATGGACGGCGACTACTCCCAGCAGGACATATGCGGCATGTGGTCCATGTCAAAGCAGACGGTGAACACCATAATATCCAACATGGTCCGCAAGGGCTTTGCCTCGCTGGAGGTGATCCCCGGCACGCGCAACAGGAAGGAGATACGCCTTACAAGGGCGGGCAGGGTCTACGGCGAGATCGTGGTGAAGCCGCTTTTCGAGGTGGAGCGGCGGGCCATCGAGAAGCTTTCGGAGGACGAGAGGACGGCATGCATCGCCTCCTTCAGCAAGTACATCGGCTTTTTGAAGGAAGAGATGAGCGGGTACGGCTGTAAGCGCGGGTTAGAGGAGACGGTGTGATGCGTTTCTTTATACGCTGTATTTTATACCTTGCCCTTATCGGGGCGTTCAGCTTTGTCCTGGGAAGGCTCCTGCCGAAGAGACTCTTTGATTGGGAGCGCCCCCCCTTCAGGCTATTTGCCTGGGAGAGGGAGGGGGCGGCGTACAACTGCCTTAGCGTGCGCCGGTGGAAGGATAAGCTCCCCGACATGAGCCGGATACTCCCCAAGCTCATGCCGTCAAAAAGACTTCCCCGGGATATGACGCCGGAGAACCTTGAGCTCATGATCCGGGAGACCTGCGTGGCGGAATGGATACACGGACTCTTGTGCCTTGCGGGCTTCGGCTGTGTGTTTATATGGAAATGCTGGGGCTGGGCCGTATCGGTCGTCTATTTTCTCTGCAACGTACCGTTTATCATAATACAACGATATAACCGCCCAAAGCTCATACGTATCCTTCAAAGGCGGAGGGCGAAAGAGAGCGCCAATGAAAAATGTGATAATTTTGAGCTGCAGCACGGGACAGGGTCATAACTCCTGCGCTGAGGCAATCAGGGAATACCTTGAAAAAAAGAATATAACCTGCACCGTCTGTGATTCCCTCCGGTTTATCTCGCCGGCGTTCGCCCGGTTCATGTCCTGGGGGCACAGCTTCATGTACAAGCACATCCCCGGACTTTTCAGGTGGGGCTACAGCTTCAACGAGGAGCACAGGGGCGTTCTGAAAAGGGGCGGGCCGTTTTACAGGCTCCTGACCATAGGTGTCAAGCGGCTTGACAAATTCCTTGCCGACGGGGGCTACGACACCGTGATATGCACCCACGTGTTCCCCACCATCGCCCTCACAAGGGCTCTTGAGATCTCCCATCTGCCCGTGAAAACGGCGTATGTGGGCACGGATTACACATGCAGTCCCGGCACCGAGACCGGCGAGATGGACGTATATTTTATACCCGACGCCTCCCTGACAGAGGAGTTTGAAAGGTATCTGCGCGCGCCGCACCGCACCGTCGCCTCCGGAATACCCGTCAGGAGCGGTTTCCTGACGCGCCTTGACACCAAGGAGGCAAAGAGGAGGGTGGGCATCGGCGAGGGCCGCAAGCACCTTCTCATGATGTGCGGAAGCATGGGCTGCGGACCGATGGTGAAGCTTTTGGGGAACGTCGCCGCCGCGCTCCCGGAGGACCTGGAGGTAACCGTCATATGCGGCACCAACCGGCGACTCTATGAAAAGCTGAAGCGCCGGTACGGCGGCAGCGACAGGATACATATCCTGGGCTTTTCCGAGGACGTGTCCGTTTACATGGACTCCGCCGACCTGTATCTTACAAAGCCCGGCGGGATAAGCGTCACCGAGGCGGCGGCAAAGAGACTGCCTATGGCGTTTATAAACCCGGTATCCGGCTGTGAAAATTACAACATGGAATTTTTCGTAAGGCTCGGCGCGGCGGTAACTGACGCCTCCGTTGACCGCTTGACTCGCAAGTGCCTGGAGCTTTTGGCCTCGGAGGAGCGGCTTTCGGGTATGCGGCGGGCGCTGGAGGAGTACAATCAGCCGAGCGGCGCCGAGATCATCTATGAGGAGCTTTCCAAGGGAGCCTGACCATGACCGTTAAAAAAACCGAAATTGTGGATTACCGGAAATTCCGGCTGAACAAATTGAATACCCCGGAGTTTGAGCACCTGAAATACCTGGCGTTCTGGCCGATATACGGTCTTATGTTCATGACCGTGGAGAGGCTGTGGATCAGGGACAGCTACACGCCGGTACACTGCGCCCTGGATGACGCCATACCGTTTTGCGAGCTTTTTCTTATCCCGTACCTCTTTTGGTTCGTATTTATGGCTGGCGCCATAGCCTACACGCTGTTTTTTGACCCCGCCGCCTTTAAGAGAATGATGAAATTCATCATCGTTTCCTATTCGGTGACCATACTTATCTACATACTTTTCCCCAACTGCCAGGAGCTGAGACCGGCGGAATTTGAGCGGGACAACGTTCTCACCCGCTTTATATCGGGCTTTTATCAGTTCGACACCAACACCAACGTCTGCCCCTCCATCCACGTCATAGGCTCAGTGGCGTCCATGCTGGCGCTTTGGGACACCGAGCGCTTCGGCACGCCCGCCTGGAGGGTGGTTTTTGGGCTAACGGCGCTGCTCATCTCAGTCTCCACCGTGTTTATCAAGCAGCATTCCGTCATTGACCTCGCGGCGGCGGTGCCCGTATGCGTGCCGGCGTATTTTTTCGCTTACGGTAAAGAGGGAGTCGGAGCGAAGGGGGAGCAAAAATGGAAGCAAAAACAAAACAGTATCTGACGGTGACCGTTGTCGGGGTGGCGCTTTTCGCCGCCCTGATGAATTTTGCCGATGTGATGGGCTTTCTGCGCGGGATAGTGAGCATATTTTTGCCCGTGATAATCGGCGGGATACTGGCGCTTTTTATAAACGTGCCAATGAACGGGCTGGAAAAGCGGCTCAGAAGGCTTTTCGACAGGAAAAAGAAGCGCCCCTCGGACAAGCTCATCACAATAATCTGCTTCGCCGTCACGGTGACGTGTGTGGTGCTCGTGCTGATTTTGGCTCTCACACTGCTCATACCCGAGCTTGTGAGCTCCATACAGAGCCTTTATACCCAGATCGAGGCGGCTGTCCCCAGGTGGCTGGCGTACCTGAAGGACGCGGACATAGAGTGGCTCAGAAGGTGGATATCCGGCCTTGATTGGGACGCCGTGGTAAAGACGTTTACAGACAGCCTCGACACCCTCGCCTCCAACGCGGTGGGAGCGGTATCAGCCACGGTGAATACGGTGGTCACCGTCGCCTTCGCCCTGATAATTTCCGTATATATGTCCCTTGACAGGAAGATGCTCTGGAGGCACTCCAATAAGCTTGTCCGCGCCTACCTGAAGCCCTCCCTGGCGGACAGCTTTCTCAATTTCTGTCGGCTGTTCCGCCAGTCCTTCGCCAGCTTCCTCACGGGCCAGTGCGCCGAGGCGGTGATACTGGGTATCCTCATGACCCTTGCCTTTACCCTCTTCAGGATACCATACGGGAGTCTTGTGGGGGTGGTCACCGCCATATGCGCCCTCATACCCTATATCGGGGCGTTCATATCCTGCTGCGTCAGCGTTTTCCTGGTACTGCTCATCGACCCCCTCCTGGCCCTGCGGTGCCTCATCGTATACAACGCCGTCCAGTTCATAGAGAACCAGTTCATCTACCCCAGAGTCGTGGGCAGCTCCGTGGGCCTGCCGCCCATATACACCCTCATCGCCGCCATGATTGGGGGCAAGCTCTTTGGAATCGTCGGCATCATCTTCTTTATCCCCCTCGCCGCGGTGCTTATCGAGCTTGTCAAGGAGCACGCCGACGCGCGCCTTAAAGTGGATACCCCCGCTTTCAAGGCGCCGGAGGCGGACACGCCGCGGCAGGACGGGGAAATCTCGGCAGACCCGCCGGCGGAGCCGGAGGAGGAACAGCGGGAGGACAAAGAGCCGTAAGAAAATAATCAAAACCGTGGATTCAGGAGGATCCGCGGTTTTTCTGATCTGCCCGTTTTGCCAAATGCGCGGGCGGGGACACAAACAGCAAAAAATATATAAAATTTCGCAATTGGAATTAATGACATTTGGTGAAAAAGGTTGTATGATTAAGCTAAACTTATACTGGAGGCGGAGACATGGAAAAAGCGAGGGTATGGACGGAGAAGGTCGCGATCCCCACATATGAGACAGGGAGGGCCGAGAAGAACCCCATGTTCCTGGACAAGCGGGTCTATCAGGGCAGCTCCGGGAAGGTATACCCGTATCCCACGGTGGAGAGCATAAGCGACACCAAGCGGGACAAGGAGTACACCGCAGTATTTTTGGAGAACGAATATCTGAAGATCATGGTCCTGCCGGAGTTGGGCGGGCGCGTACAGCGGGCGCTGGACAAGACGAACAGCTACGATTTCGTATACTACAACCGCGTAATAAAGCCGGCGCTTGTGGGGCTGACGGGGCCCTGGATCTCCGGCGGGATAGAGTTCAACTGGCCCCAGCACCACCGCCCCACCACGTTTTTGCCGGTGGATTTCACGGTGGTGAACGGCGAGGACGGCTCGGCGGCTGTTCTGCTGCACGATGTGGATCAGATGTACGGCACAAAGGGGCTTACGAAAATAGCCCTCTACCCCGGCAGGGCGTATATCGAGATAACCGGGCAGCTTTATAACCGGACAAGCCTTCCACAGACCTTCCTATGGTGGGCAAACCCCGCCGTATCCGTCAACGACGACACACAGTCCGTCTTCCCGCCGGACGTACACGCGGTGATGGACCACGGCAAGCGGGACGTGTCCAGGTTCCCCATCGCAACGGGCGTATACTACAAGAAGGATTACAGCGAGGGCGTGGACATATCGCGCTATAAGAACATACCCGTGCCCACCTCATACATGGCGGAGAGGTCAAAATACGACTTCGTTGGCGGCTACGACTACGGCGCGGGGGCGGGGATACTCCACGTCGCCGACCACCACATTTCACCCGGAAAGAAGCAGTGGACCTGGGGGTGCGGGGACTTCGGGAAGGCGTGGGACCGGAACCTCACCGACTCCGACGGGCCGTATGTGGAGCTGATGACCGGCGTATTTACCGACAACCAGCCGGACTTCACCTGGCTCAAGCCCTTTGAGGAGAAGGTGTTCCGCCAGTATTTCATGCCCTACAAGGCGGTGGGGCAGGTGATGAACGCCACCACCGACGCGGCGGTGCACCTGTCGGCGGAGAAGGGCGCGGCGCGGGTAATAGTCTACGCCACGCGGGTATTTGAAAACGCCAGGGTCGTGCTGACGGCGGCGGGGAAGACCGTGCTGGACGAGACGGTGAGGCTCTCGCCCACGGACATCTTTGAAAAAACCGTTCCCATTGGGAGCGTACCTGAGGAGGAGCTGCATATCTCCGTCCTGGCGGAGGACCGCTGTCTGGTGGAGTACCGGCCCGAAAAGCGGGGTATCCCCAAGCTCCCGGAGCCCGCGAGGGCGGCGAGGGAGCCGGAGACATATCAGACAAACGAGGAGCTTTACCTCACGGGACAGCACATCGAGCAGTACCGCCACGCCACGTACCTGCCGGACCCATACTATCTGGAGGGGCTGAAGCGCGACCCCGGAGACATACGTATAAACAACGCCTACGGAGGCCTTTTACTGCGCCGTGGGCAGTTTGAAGGGGCGGAGGGATATTTCCGCAAGGCGCTGGAGCGCCTGACGGAGCGCAACCCGAACCCGTATAACAGCGAGACTTACTACCTTCTGGGGCTTGATCTGTTGTATCAGGGCAGGGATGCGGAAGCCTACGACGCCTTCTACAAGTCCACTTGGACAAGCGAACAGCAGGAGATGGGCTTTTACTACCTCGCCGCCATCGACGCAAAGAAAGGCAGGCTTGAGAGGGCCCTGGAGCACGTGGAGCGGTCGCTGGTGAAAAACTCCCACAACATAAAGGCGCGGGGCCTCAGGGCGTATCTGCTCAGGAGGCTGGGCAAGACAGAAAAGGCGGCGGCGTGGATCTCCGAGAACCTGGAGCTGGACCCCTTCGACTTTGTCTCCGGCAACGAGCGTATACTTATCGGAGCCGAGGACGGGGCGGAGCTTGCCGCGAAAATGCGCGGCTTCCGGGAAAATTACCTGATGACGGCGCGGGACTACGCCGAGTTCGGGGCGTATGCCGAGGCGCTGGAGGTGCTGGAGCGATGCGGTGAGGACTACCCCATGCTTTGGTACTACAGGGCGTACTACACCGGGAAAACGGGAGGCGACCCCACGGAGCTTTTGGCCTCCGCCGAGGCCGCGCCCACGGACTACTGCTTCCCCAACAAGCTCGAGGACATCGCCGTGCTGGGCTTCGCCGTTGAAAACGGCTGCAATTCCCGCGCCCCCTACTACCTGGGGTGCCTTTGGTACGATAAGCTCCGGTGGGAGGAGGCGCTGAGGCTCTGGGAGCTTTCGGCGGAGAATATGCCGGGATTCCCCACGGTTTGGCGCAACCTGGGGCTTGTGTACTACAACAAGCTCCATGACAAAGAGCGCGCTAAAGCGGCGATGGAGCGGGCGTTTGCCCTGGATGAGACTGACGCGCGGGTGTTTTTGGAGTTGGACCAGCTCTATAAAAAGCTGGGCCGGAGCTTTGAGGACAGGCTCCGTAACTTTGAGGCGCATAAGGAGCTTCTCGGCGGGCGCGACGACCTCTTTGTGGAGTACGTGACGCTTGTGAATATGTGCGGCGAGCATGAGCGCGCCTATAAGCTTATGATGTCCCGCCGCTTCCACCCCTGGGAGGGCGGCGAGGGGAAGATCACCGCCCAGTACACCCTGGCGCTTTTGCAGATGGCGCGGAGGGCTTTGAGGGAAGGGCGCTATACCGACGCCGAAGGGCTCCTGCGCGACGCGCTCGTCTATCCTGAGAACCTGGGCGAGGGCAAGCTGGAGGGGACAAAGGACAACCACATCTACTACCACCTGGGCCTTGCCCTGGAGGGGCAGGGGAGAGACGCCGAGGCGCGGGAGTGCTTTGAGCGCGCCACCGTCGGCACCGACGAGCCGGCGGGGGCGATGTACTACAACGACCAGCCGGCGGACATGATACTCTACCAGGGCCTTTCCCACCTGAAGCTGGGGGACGTCCGCGCCGCCAGGTCCAGGTTCTACCGGCTCATCGACTACGGCGAGAGACATTTGGAGGACATGGTGAAGGTAGAGTATTTCGCCGTGTCCCTGCCGGATTTCCTCATATTCGACGAGGACTACACCGCCAAAAACCGCGCCCACTGCCTATATCTCATGGCGCTTGGCAATATTGGACTTGGTGACACGGAAAAAGCGGCGGGATTTCTGAATGAGGCGATTTCCATCGAGCCGTCGCACCAGATGGCCACGGTGTACGCGGGACTGATCGTAAAATAATTTCGGCGATTTTTGCTTTTTCCGATTGCGAATACGCCCGAAATGTGCTACTATCATTGACAGCGCGAAAAACACGGCCCCGCGGTCTTGCGCGGGACGGAAAGGAGATCATATGACAGAACAGTTTGCTGTAACCATCATTCACCGTCCGGAGATGGTGCCTGAGTACGCCGAGAAGGTGACGGGGCACGGCAAGGCGGAGGACCTGGGCCGCAAGGCGCTTCTCACCGAGAGCCTTGACATCTTCAAGACCCAGCAGAGGTGCGCCCATGAAAACGGGCTGAGGACCACCATTCAGATGACCTACGCCAGCCTTTTCAACGACGAGGCGGTGGCGCTCGCCAAGGCCGACCACGAGAAGTACGGCGACGAGATCGCCCTTACGCTCCTGGGACTGCCCTGCAAGGAGTTCAGGGACAAGTACAAGACCAAGGACTTCTGTATATGGATGTTCTCCATGGAGGACAAGAAGGCCATTGTCAGGGACGTTTTTGAAAAGTTCCATGAGCGCTTCGGCTTCTACCCCGAGTCCACGGGCTCCTACTACATGGACGCGGAGCTCATCAACTTCATAAAGGAGGAGTACCCCTCCGTCAAGTGCGCCGTCGCCACCTGCTGGGAGGAGGGACCGAAGGCGTACCACACCTGCAACAACTCCTGGTACACCCTTATGGACGGCGGCCCCTGGGCGCCCTGGATACCCTCCAAGGTCAACACCCACGCCCCCGCCGCCAATAAGGAGGAGGACTCCGGCATCGTCGCCATACCCCACCTGAGCCGCGACCTCCTTGCCTGCTACGACGGCAACGGCTCCAACTTCGGCACCCACCCCCAGAACGTCCTCCGGGGAATGATCTACGACACAAAGACCTGGGAGTATCCGTACCTATATAACCTCATCGACCAGTACAGGCACCTTGCGAAGTACAACAACGGCTACGCCTACAACATGATGTTCGTGGGACCCGGCTGGATGAACAAGATGGGCAGGTGGGAGGCGCCCTATGAGCTGCTTTTGAAGTCCTATGAGGACGGCTGCGCCTACTACGGGAAGCTCAAAAAGGAGGGCAAGCTCACGGACATGACCATGAGCGAGTTCGCCGACTTCTACCGCGCCAAAAAGACCTACACCGAGCCCGAGTGCGCCCTTTGGAGGGACATACTCTACGGCTCCGAAAAGCAGCTTTTCTGGTACTGCGACCCCTTTGTCCGCGCCTGCGTCAATATGGACCAGGGCGGCGCCATCGTGGACCTGCGGCCCTATGCCGCCAAGCTTGAGTGGCCCGTGGGCATCGGCACGCCCCACGTCCAGGACGCCAGCTACCCCTTCCTCATTCAGGAGAAGTACCGCGCAGGCTACTTCACCCACTACGCCGGAGAGGGCACCATACGCTCGGCTAAGGTGTGCTACAACGGCGAGGAGGTGGACCTGTGCCTGTGCCGCACAAAGGCGCATTTCTCACAGAACGGCTCCGACCGCGTCCTGACTCTTGACCCGGTGGAGATAGTCTTTGCTGACGACACCAGGGTGAAGCTCCAGACCGTCGTCACCTTCCCCGAGGGGACGGGCGACATAAGGATCGACAGGAAAATACTCTCTATATCCAACCCCGAGGCGAAGGTCACCGTTCAGGAGTACATGGTTGGCTGTTACGGTACCACGGAGTACCCGGAGGACATGACGAGCCTCACGCTCCGTGTTGAGGCGGGGGAGAGCTCCGCCACCATACCCTATGAGTACAAATGCCGCGAGGCGTCGGCGGAAAACGCCGCCTCCGTCAGCTGCACCCTGCCGCCCATCAAGACGCTTGTCTCCATGGAGGCCGAGGGCCGCGACAAGGCGGGCTTCGTCCGCGAGGGCTACGCCTTCAGCCCCATGTTCACCCTGGGCTACACAGGCACATTAAAGGAAAAGGAGGTATTCACCACATGGCTCAAGCTAAGAAGGGCAGACTGAATTACAGGTGCCCCGCCTGCTTTATGCGGGACCTGGACATCGACATGTTCTACGACGAGGAGAAGGACGAATATTACTGCCTCCGCTGTCAGTTCCACGGGGACGAGAAGAAGGTCCTGGAGCTGAACGAGCAGCTGCGTTGGAAGTACGGCAGCATGAGAGAGAGGATAACCGAATTTGATGACTGACAACGCAAAGCTCCCTCTACCCCTGGAATTTCCGGCGCGGGGTATGGACCTCTCCACCCTCCGGGAGGTGGAGAAGTGCGGCGGCAGGTTCTATGACGGCGGCGCGGCGGAGGACGCCATGGCGATTTTGAAGCGCTACGGCATGAACCTCCTCAGGCTCCGGCTGTGGAACGACCCCAGGTCCGAAAGCGGCGAGCCCTACGGGGCGGGAAACTGCGACCTTGACACCGTGATGTTCCTCGCCCGCCGCGCGGTGGACATGGGGATACCCTGGCTTTTGGATTTCCACTACTCCGACTTCTGGGCTGACCCCGGAAAGCAGATATTGCCAAAGGCGTGGACGGACCTGGACGCCGCCGGCCTTGAGAAGGCGGTGTATGATTACACCCGCGACGTTTTGGAGACGCTTACGGCGGAGGGCATAGCGCCCTCTATGGTGTCGGTGGGCAACGAGGTGTCCAACGGGCTCCTCTGGCCATTGGGACGGCGCCCCGACTACGCCGCCATCGCCAGGCTCATAAGCGCCGGTATCCGCGCCGTGCGGGAGGTATCGCCTAAAACGGGGGTGATGATCCACCTGGACAACGGCGGCAACAACGCCCTTTACAGGGAGTGGTTCGACGGCTACCTGGGCCACGGCGGCGCCGATTTCGACTTCATCGGGCTGAGCTACTACCCCTTCTGGCACGGCACAATGGAGGGGCTTGGCGCGAATATGGCGGACGTGGCGGAGCGATACAAAAAGCCACTTATCGTCGCGGAGACCTCCATGGGCTTCTCCCTGGACGACTACAAGGACAAGGAGAAGCTTCCCGATGACCTGCGCCGTGGAATGGCGGCGAAGGAGGAGCTTTCCCGCAACATTCCCTGGAGCATGACGCCGGAGGGCCAAAGCGCCTTCCTCTCCGACCTCATCGCCACCGTCAGGGGCGTTCCCGGCGGCATGGGCAGGGGGATCATATGGTGGGAGCCGGCGTGGATACCCATACCCGGCAGTCACTGGGCGAGCGAAGCGGCGCTGAGCTACATACACGAGCGCGGACCCGGCGGCAACGAGTGGGCGAACCAGGCGCTCTTTGACTACGACGGCAACGCCCTCCCTGCGCTGAAGGTCCTGAGGGAATATAATTAAATACGCGAAATGTTTTACGGCACGGCTTTATACCGCGCCGTAAAATTTTTTTTGTAAAGTGTATTGACAAAAAACTGTATTATGCGTATAATACGGTTAGATGAACCGTATTAGTCAAGTAATACGGTTGGAGAGGAGGCGCGGCGTGGTTTCGTTTTCGGATTTCCCAACGGGCGGCGAGGGACCGATCTACCTGCGAATCGTGCGCTTCATAAGGGAGGGCGTGGCGGCGGGGAGCGTGGTTGACGGGGACGAGATGCCCTCGAGACGGGTGGTCTCGGCGACGCTGGGCGTAAACCCCAACACCGTCCAGAAGGCGTACAGGATGCTGGAGGAGGAGGGGCTGATAGTCTCCCGAAGCGGGGCAAAGAGCTTTGCCTGCGTGACGCCGGAAAGCAGGGAGGCGGCGCGGCAGAGGCTCCGTGCCGAGGAGCTGGGGCGGGTCATATCGTCGCTCCGTCGAAGCGGCATGGAGAAGTCCGCGGCAATGGAGCTTTTATCAAGGCTGTGGGACGAGGACATCGAGGAAGGAGGAGAGGAAGAATGAGAAAACATCTTTCCGTGGCGGGACTCTGGCTGCGGATGACATTTTGGGGGGCGCTGGCGATAATTTTGCTGACAGCCGCCGCGCAGCTCGGACTGTTCCTTTGGAAGCTTGCGTCGGTAACATCGCGGGACATAGCGTCCTTTTCGGAGCTGGAGGAGGCGGTGGGATTCGGAATAACGAGCCGCCTCTCCCTGGCGATTTTGGGGGCTTGGCTGCTCATATCTTCAAGGGCGAGCCGCGGCACCGTTGGAAGGCTCTCGGTCAGCGAGGAGGCGGCGACTGCGTGGAACGCGGCGGTAAATCTGGGCTGGATAATACTTTGGTGGGCGGCTCAGCTGGCGGTCATATTCGCGGGCTTTGAGCTTTTCCGGAGTGAGGCCGACCCCACGTCATTGAGCGGGCAGAGCCTGATGATAGCGCTGTACCGATGCGGTCCCTTCCACTGGCTCCTGCCGCTTTCCGACGCGCTGACAGCCGTCTCAGCGGCGGCTTACGCCGTGACGGTCGCGCTCTCCCTGGCGATGGACTGCATGAGGCTGAGGGGCGGGGGAAGGTTCCCGTTCCGGGCGGTGCTCATGCCGGCGATTCTTATTTTCGCGGGTCAAATCTCCGCGCCCTGCGCCTGGGTCGTGCTTATAGCCTGTGCCGCGATGACCGCGTTGAATACCGTTATGCTTATCCGCGGGGCAGGGAGGGGGGGTGAGCGGTGAAAAAAGTCAAAATCCGGCTTGACCGGCTTGCTCCGGTGGGCATAAACGCCGCCCTTGAGCTTAAATGCGTGGGCGCGGCGCTGGCGGCGGCGCTCCTTTGGGGGTCGGTCGCCCCATTACACATCGTGGGAGAGTTCATGGATTTTAAAGAGCTCCTGAATGTGGGAGTGTTCAATAAAATGCCGGGCTTTTCCACGCTGTTCGGCGGCGCCCTTTACGGCTTCGCGGCGGTGATAACGGGGCTTTGCGCGCTGGCGGTGTGGCACTGGCTCTATCCACGCCTTGGGGCACGCTCGGACTACACCCTGAGGCGCCTGCCGCGGCGGTCCGAGAGGTACGTAAGGGCGTTCGCGATACCCCTTGCGGGAATAGTGATATCTGCACTTCTGGCGGCGATAGTGCTCCTTGCCAGCCGCGCGCTTTATACCTATATGCGGGGGTGGGCCCTCAGAGGCGTGACGCTTCCCGCGGGAATGGAGGATATGTATGCTTGAGCTCAACAAAATCTACAAATCCTACGGCTTCACCACAGCCATTGACTGCGTCACCCTCAGCGTGGGACCGGGGGAGATAGTGGGGCTTTTCGGGGAGAACGGAGCGGGGAAGACCACGCTTTTGAAGTGCGCCCTGGGGCTCACGGCCCATGAGGGGACGGTGTCGCTGGACGGCGAGCCGGTGACAAGGAGGAACATAGAGCGGCTGAGCTTTGCCACCTGCGAGCACTCCTTCTTTCCCGGGCTCACCCCCAACGCGCACAGGGACTTTTACCGGGAGCACTTCCCGAAATGGCGCGAGAAGCGCTACGCGGCGCTCATGGACTTCTTCCGCCTGCCGCCGCGCAAGCCTCTGCGCAGCTTCTCCACGGGTCAGAAAAACCAGTTTGAGGTGATCCTCGCCCTCTCCCAGGGGGCGGACTACATCCTCATGGACGAGCCCTTTGCCGGGAACGACATATTCAACAGGGAGGACTTCTACAAGGTGCTCCTTGGCATACTGGAGCCGGAGGAGACGGTGATACTCTCCACGCACCTTCTGGAGGAGGTGGAGAACTTCGTCTCCAGGGCGGTGCTCATAAAAAAGGGGAAGATAGTGGGCGACGAGCTTATTTCCGACCTGGAGGACCGGGGGACGGACCTTATGGGCTTTGTAAAGTCCGCCTACGGCTACGAGCCCGACAGGGTGAGCCGCGCCCTGGGTAAGCTCACGGGGGAGGAGGACGAAAAATGAGGCGCTTTATCGTATTCGCGCTGGTCACGGCGCTGGCGCTGGGGCTGTCCATCTCCGCCGCCGCGAGAATAAGGGGGACCGAGGACCGTGTGGAGCTGCGCTCGAAGGTATACGTGGGCGACAAAAGCGCCGCTGAGGGGCTGAGGCTCACATTGAACGCCATTGACGACGAGAGATGGCTCGCCTGGAGGACGTCCTTCACCGTCGCCGGAGGGGAGGAGCGGGACATGCGGACCGAGTTCGACTTCAGCCTCACGCGAAGCCCCTCCGACGGCTATGACGGGTATTACGGCCTGTACAACGGTCAGGTGGATATGTCCGCGTGGAGCGGGGACTACACCGTCTCCGGCTGGTTCAGTATGGAATCAATTGTAGAAAATTTTGGAGAATATTACAACACAAACTCCATGTCGGCGTATATTAAAGGCGTGGCGTCGCGCACAGCCTCCGGCGAGACAAGGCGCGAGACGGTGCGCGTGGCGGATTTCTATAAGCGCATACCGTGGAGCATGAGCGAGGACAATACGGTCTTAAACTCCACAAAACCCTCCGAGCGGCAGGGAAATGAGCTTATGGACCTGTTCACGGTTGAGACTCCCCCGGATATGTATGCCCTTGTCACGGTGTCCAAGGACCCACAGGGGAATTTCAGCAGGGTGAGCTCCTTCCTCACATCTGACTGCCTTGAGACGGTGACCAAGCCCTATGCCGGATCCGGCAATTACGGCACCGAGGAGGCGGAAACCGTGCCGGAGAGATATATCCTTGACGTATATGCCTGCGGCGACTCCGGCGAGGCTGGCGTTTGGGTATATCCCGCCGCCATTGACAGGGACGGGGAGAACATACTTGAGTACCGGGACGGGCAGGGGCTCTACTTCATACCGCGTGTCACGGATCAGGAGCAGGTGCCGGAGGCGGAGCGGTCAAGTGTCTGGAAGGGAGATATATACGTCAAAAACGCCTCCCTTCTCTATCCCACCGGCGGGCTCCCGCTCTATGTGAGGCTTGACGAGGGGGAGAAGCGGGTGCTCCTGTATACCCTGGAGGAGGGCATGATGCGCCTCACGGTCCTCGACTCCCTCACCGGCGAGGTGCTGGACAGGCAGGACGTTTTGCCGCTGGAAAACAGAAGCATCTATACAATAAGCCGTGACGACCTTTACTTTGTGCTGTCGGATACCGGAGACGCGGCGCTCATGGTCAAAAAAGACGGGGAGTGGAGGAGGGCGTTCACCACCCGCATCGACATGAATGAGGAATACGGGGAGCTGGGGAGCTTCCAAAGTGCCTTTATGAGGGACACGGAAGGCCTGGGCGCGGCGTCGGACGGGGAGCGCCTCGCTGTCGCCGCCTCAAGCAGGGCGGTCGCCGTGCTGGACAGCTCCGGGATAGTTTACCTTGCCTGCTACAACATCAGCCCCATATGGGACGGCGTGCCGGAATCCGACCTTGACTGGTCGGACAGGACCTACCCGCGCTGGAGCCATGTTGAGACAAACAGATATTTGAAAATACCATTCGAGGCGAGTTTTTTGACGTAAAAAAGGGCTGCGCTCTTTGCCGACAAGCTGAAATATCACAGGGCGGATACCCTGTGATATTTTTATGCAGTGAAAATTGCACAAATTACGCGACAGGATTTAAGCATTGTGACAAAAGTGAGAAAAACAGTAAATTATTCTTGCAAAATTGGCTAATATGACTTATTATGGCATTGTCAGCGGTGGAAACGTTTCCATCGGGCTGATGCCCTTATAATCATACCGGCGGAGTAATATATTTCACCTGTCGCAGGTATAAATTAACAGGTTCGATTTATAGCTTTACAAAAGCGTCAGAATAGGTTAAAATATCCTCTGACCGCCTTTGGCGGCAAGGAATAGAAAACGCAGTCGGAGGAGATCGTTTTGACCATAAGGGATATTGCCAGGGAATCGGGCTACGGAGTGACCACCGTCTCCCGCGTACTCAACGGACAGCCCAACGTCTCCAGGGAGGCGAGGGAAAGGATAATGGAGGTAGTCAGGCGGACGGATTTCCACCTGAACTCCAACGCCAAGAGGCTGAAGCAGCAGGCCGGCACGGGCATAGCCGTGGTGGTGAAGGGCTCAAAAAATATGCTCTTTTCAGCCATACTTGAGCGCCTCCAGAGCCTTCTGGCGGAGACCGGATACGTTTTCATGATAAACTATGTGGACGAGGGCGCCGACGAGGTGATGGAGGCCCACAGGATCTGCGGTGAGCTCCGCCCCAAGGGGATAATGTTCCTGGGCGGGAACCATGAGAACTTCAAGCGCGGCTTTGAGGGTATAGGCGTTCCGTGCGTGCTCCTCACAAGCTCCGCCAAGGAGCTGGGCTTTGGGAACCTCTCGAGCGTCACAACTGACGACGCCTTTGCCGCCGAGTGCGCCATCGACCATCTGGTGGCGCTGGGACACAGGAACATAGGCATTTTGGGCGGCTATGTGGAGAACTCCTATCCGGCGGCGAGGCGCTACGTCGGCTGTGTCAGGGCATTTGAGAGATACTCAATACCCGCGGACAGGAGCCGGGTGGTTGCGTCGAAATTCTCCCTCACCGACGGCTATGCCGCCATGGAGAGGCTCCTTGATAAGTTTCCCGACATCACGGCGGTGTTCGCCATGTCGGATGTGACGGCGATCGGCGCCATACGCGCCATACGCGACAGGGGGCTCAGGGTGCCGGAGGACATCTCCGTCGTCGGCTTTGACGGCATAGAGCTGGGCTCCTACCTCACGCCGAAGCTCACCACCGTCCGGCAGGACGGGGAGGCGATAGCCGAGCGGAGCGTCAGGCTGCTGCTTGACGCCATAGGCGGAGAGGGCAGCGCCGCCCATGAGGTGGTGCCCTTCATATTCTTTGACGGCGAGAGCGCCATGCGCCTGGAGGCGTGAAAAACGGGGGCGTCGCCCTCTGCGCCGGTGTTGACCGGCATACATTACAAGGAGGAAACAACAAGTGAGAAAGAGCGGAATACTCATGCCCGTGGCGTCGCTGCCGAACAAATACGGCATCGGGAGCTTCGGAAAAGAGGCGTACACCTTTGTTGACCTTTTGGCAAAGGCGGGTGTGTCCATATGGCAGCTCCTGCCCTTGAACCCCCTTGGCTACGGCAACTCCCCCTATCAGCCACTCAGCTCCTTCGCGGGGGACGAGAGCTACATAGATCTTGAACTTTTGAAAAGGGACGGACTTCTTGACGAAACGCCCGAGGGCTTCGAGCCCGCCGAGGCGGACAGGATAGACTATTCCGGCTCCAGAGCTCACAAGGAGCCTTGGCTGCGCCGCGCCTATAAGAGCTTCAAGGGCGGCGCGGATTATGAAAAATTCCTCAAAAACTCCTGGGTCTATCCCTATGCCGTGTTTGTTGCGCTGAAAACGCAGAACGGGCTCAGGTCATGGACCGAGTGGCCCAAGGAGCAGCAAAACTGGATACTTGACAAAAAATACGACATCTCCCACCTTGAGGACGAGATCGGCTACCGTATGTTCGCCCAGTATGAGTTTTACAGGCAGTGGATGGCGCTGAAAAAATACGCCAACGGGAAGGGCATAAAAATAATGGGCGACATACCCTTCTACGTGGGCCTTGACTCCCTGGACGTGTGGTCGGCAAGGGAGGAGTTCCTTATAAACGGGGACGGCGAGCCGTCCTTCATCGCCGGCGTTCCGCCCGATTACTTCAACGCGGACGGTCAGCGCTGGGGCAACCCGATATACAACTGGGAGCACATGAGGAGCACCGGCTTCAAATTCTGGATCGAGCGCCTGCGCTATTCCTCGGTGCTCTATGACATACTGCGAATCGACCATTTCCGCGCCTTTGACACCTACTGGAAGATACCCGCCTCCTGCCCCACGGCGAGGGAGGGGGACTGGATAGAGGCGCCGGGCTATGAGCTCTTTGACGAGGTCTACCGGGTGATGCCAAAGATAAACATAGTGGCGGAGGACCTGGGCGACCTGCGTCCCCAGGTGCTGGAGCTCAGGGACCACTACGGGCTCATGGGCATGAACGTGGCGGAGTTTACGCTCCTCGACAAAAATCAGCCGATACGCAAAAACCAGATCGTCTACACCGGCACCCACGACAACCAGACCACTCTGGGGTGGTACAGGTCCAGGTCAAAGGAGGAGCGCCGGAAGATACTCTGGACCTTGGCGCCCTACGGCTCCGCCCACACTCCGGTGAGCCGGAAGCTGCTTATGTACATAATGCAAAGCAAGGCGGAGGTCGCCATAGCGCCACTCTCCGACGTCCTGGGGCTTGACGACAGGGCGAGGCTCAACGAGCCGGGGACCGTGGGAAGCCCCAACTGGGAGTGGCGGCTCACGGACTGGAGGCCCTTCAAGCGCCGCCTCCCCTGGCTGCGCGGCCTCCTTTTGGAGACCAAGAGGGCGCACTGAGGCAAAGGCGGAGGACCGCTTCTGACGGTGTGGCATACGCCCACGGCGGGTCATACAATGTCATAGGCACCTGTGTGCCATGAAATTGGAGCGGATGACCGTGCACATATACACCGTACAAAAGGGCGAGAGCGCCCGTTCGGTCTCCGAAAAATTCGGCGTCACGGAGGCGGCGGTGCTGAGGGAGAACCAAATCCCCTTTTACGAGGGGCAGCAGGTCACAGTGCCGGTGGGTATTATCAATATCCCTCCCCGCCCGCGCCGGATGCTGACGGCCTTCTACCAGGTCCCGGACGCCGCGATCTACACCCGCCCTGACGTGACAAATATAATTTTCTGATTTTTATGATCACCGGAGGCGAGCCTGCGTGTTCGTCTCCGGTTTTTGACACTTTTTGTGCCCGTCGAAGAAAAAATCAAAAAAATCTTAAATTAGGACTTGCAAAGACGGAGAAGATGTGCTATTATACTCAAGCACAAAAAAATATCCGGGTGTGGCGAAGTTTGGTATCGCGCTTGAATGGGGTTCAAGAGGCCGCTGGTTCGAATCCAGTCACTCGGATCCGGAAAACGGCAGCTTTCGGCTGCCGTTTTCTTGTAATGTATTATACCATCGCTTGAATTTATTTAGTTGAAAAGAGATAATTTATGACTGCGGCAAGGGATAAAACCGAGATATTTGAAAAAATGCCCGTGGGCAGGGCGGTTATGACCATGGCGGTGCCTACCGTCATAAGTCAGCTCATCGTCCTCATCTACAACATGGCGGACACCTTCTTCATTGGGAGGACCGGCAACTCGCTTATGGTGGCGGGGGCGTCGCTGATACTTCCCGTCTTCAACATATCCCTCTCCATCTCCGGGCTTGCGGGTATCGGTGGCGGCGCGCTTATCTCAAGGCTCCTGGGTCAAAAGCGGGAGGACGAGGCGCGGAGGGTGTACAGCTTCTGCGTGTACCTGGGCGCGCTGACCGCGGCGCTTTTTTCCGCGGGCGTGCTCATATTCATGCGCCCATTGATGAACGCCCTTGGCGCCACATCGGGAACATACGGCTACGCCTCCACCTACGCATTTTTCGTCATCGTCTGCGGCGGCGTTCCCACCGTGCTCTCCAACACGCTGGCAAACCTCCTGAGAAGCGTGGGGGAGTCGAAAAAAGCCGGATTCGGAATTACCATGGGCGGCGCGGTCAACATCGCGCTTGACCCGCTTTTTATGTTCGTGCTTTTCCCGAAGGGCATGGAGATAGCCGGCGCGGGAGCCGCCACGTGCCTTTCAAATTTGATAGCCTGCGCCTATTTTGCCGCTGTGCTCATAAGGCTTCGCGGCTCCGACAGCGTTTTGAGGCTCGTATCCCCGCTGAAGCTGCCGGAGGGGAAAAGCGTGCTTGGCGTGTTTGCCGTGGGCGTGCCGTCCTCCATCGCCACGCTCCTTTTTGACCTGGACTACGTGGTGATAGACAAGCTCATGAGCGGTTATGACGACGTATCCCTGGCGGCTATAGGCGTAGTTTTGAAGGTGGAGCGCCTTCCGCTGAACGTGGGCGTGGGCATATGCCAGGGCATGATGCCCATCATCGCCTACAACTACTCCACCCGCAACCTGGAGCGCCTGAGGGGTACAAAGAGGTACGCCCTCATGCTGGGACTTGTCTGCGCGGCGGTGAGCATACTGATCTACGAGCTTTTCACAAGCCAGATCGTCAGGATCTTCATTCCCGACCCCGCCACGGTGGAGATAGGGACAAAATTCCTGAGGGCGAGGGTCCTGGCGACACCCCTTATGTTCCTGAGCTTCTTCCACGTATACCTTTTCAACGGCTTCGGCAAGGGCGGCTACGCACTGTTTTTGGGCGTGACCAGGTGGCTCGTATTCAATATCCCGATGCTCTATATCCTCAACGGACTGTTCGGCAAATACGGTATCGTCTGGTCGCAGCTGTGCGCGGACACCCTCACCGTCGCCCTCTCGCTTTTTGTCTACCGGCTTTACGAAAAGCGCGCCTTTGAAGCTGCGCCGGATAATAAGATTTGAACGGTTTATTCCCCGGAGGTATTATGGAGCTTACAGATATTCAGGCCGTGACCGCGCTTTTGGAGCGGCATGGGTTTCGTTTTTCAAAGGCAAAGGGGCAGAATTTTCTGATCGCCGCCTGGGTGCCGGAGCGCATCGCCCAGGAGTCTGGCGTTGATAAGGAAACGGGCGTGCTTGAGATCGGCCCCGGCGTTGGCTGTCTCACAGCGGAGCTTGCCAAACGCGCGGGCAAAGTGGCGGCGCTGGAGGTGGACGCGCGCCTCATGCCCGTGCTCGGCGAGACCTTAGCCGGCGTTGACAACGTGGATATTATAAACGCCGACATCATGAAGGCGGACATACCGGATATACTGGAAAATAACCTTAAAGGGCTAACGCCGGCGGTGTGCGCCAACCTTCCCTACAACATAACCTCGCCGGTGCTCACCAAGCTCATCGAGTGCGGGCGCTTTGAGACAGTCACCGTTATGATCCAGCGGGAGGTCGCCGGAAGGATCTGCGCCGGACCGGGGACGCCGGATTACGGCGCGTTCGGGATATTTGTGGACTTTTACTATCAGCCGGAGCTCCTTTTCGACGTGCCGCCCTCCTGCTTTGAGCCGCGCCCAAAGGTCACAAGCTCCGTCATAAAGCTCACAAGGAGGGGAGAGCCAGCCGCGAGAACCGACGAGAGGCTCTTCTTCAAAACGGTGCGCGCGGCGTTCAACCAGCGCAGGAAGACCCTGGCGAACGCCCTTTCCTCCGGCTTTCCTCAGCTTGACAAGACGGATATTGCCGGCTGTATCCGCCGCTGCGGGCTGTCGGAAACCGTCAGGGGAGAGGAGCTGGGCATACCGGAATTTGCCGCGCTTACAGACGAGCTGGGGAGGGCTTTGAATGATCCTTCCCGTTGAGTTTTACAAAAGGGACACCCTGACGGTGGCACGGGAGCTCATCGGCTGTACCCTCGTCTCCCGCGTTGGCGGCGCTGAGACCCGGGGCGTCATAGTTGAGGCGGAGGCCTACCGGGGACCAATCGACCCCGCCGCCCACTCATATAAGGGCAGGACGGAGCGGGTGCGGGCGCTTTACGAGGGCAAGGGGCTTGCCTACATCTACCTCATCTACGGAATGCACTGGTGTCTCAACATCTCCTGCGGCCCGGAGGACTCCCCCGACTGCGTCCTTCTGAGGGCGCTGGAGCCCACGGGCGGCATTGAGACGATGTCGAAGCGGCGGCACACTGACAAGCTCGCAAACCTTTGCTCCGGTCCCGGCAAGCTCACGGCGGCGCTGGGCGTCACAAGGGAGCTTTACGGGGCGCGCGTATATGACGCCGACTCTAAGCTTTTTGTGGAGGCGGGGGAGGGCGACGTGCCCGTGGAGACCTCGAAGCGCGTGGGCATCGACTACGCGGGCGAGGCAAAGGATTGGCCCTGGCGCTTCACCCTCTCCGGCAGCAAATATGTATCCAAACGCCCCTGACACAACATTTTGTGTGTGGGCGTTTTCATTCCCGCAAGTAAACTATATCAAAAAATTACGTAAGCGCTTATTTTATTTGTCATCTGTGACGTTGCAATTTTTGATTCGTTTAGTGTAGAATGTTATACAGAGAAATTTGTATCTCTACAAGGAGGTTAAACACATGTATACAAAAAACAAGGCCGTACTCAGCTGGATAGATGAGATGGCAGCCCTCACCAAGCCCGACAAAATCGTCTGGATCGACGGCTCCGAGGAGCAGCTTGAGTCCCTCCGCCAGGAGGCCTACAAGACCGGCGAGCTTGTAAAGCTCAACGACGAGGAGCTTCCCGGCTGTGTCTACCACCGCTCCGCCGTCAACGACGTGGCGCGCGTTGAGGACCGCACCTTCATCTGCTGTGAGCGCAAGGAGGACGCCGGCCCCACCAACAACTGGATGGACCCCAAAGAGATGAAGACGATGCTCTACGGCATTTACGACGGCTCCATGAAGGGCCGCACCATGTATGTCATCCCTTACTCCATGTCCATCGTCGGCTCCCCCTTTGCCAAATACGGCATTGAGCTCACCGACTCCATCTACGTTGTGGTTTCCATGGCGATCATGACCCGCGTAGGTCTTGACGTATACGACGCCCTTGGCGACAGCGCCGACTTCATCAAGGGCCTCCACGCCAAGGCGGACCTGGACCCCGAAAAGCGCTACATTGTCCACTTCCCCCAGGAGAACCTCATTATGTCCGTAAACTCCGGCTACGGCGGAAACGTGCTTCTGGGCAAGAAGTGCTTCGCCCTGCGCATCGCCTCGTGCCTCGGACGTGACGAGGGCTGGATGGCTGAGCACATGCTGATTCTGGGCGTTGAGTTCCCCAACGGCGAGATCCACTACATCTCCGCCGCCTTCCCCTCCGCCTGCGGCAAGACGAACCTCGCCATGCTCATCCCCCCCGAGGGCTACCGGGCAAAGGGCTACAAGGTCTGGACCGTGGGCGACGACATCGCCTGGATCCGTCCGGGTCCCGACGGAAGGCTTTGGGCGGTGAACCCGGAGAACGGCTTCTTCGGCGTCGCCCCCGGCACCTCCATGAAGTCAAATCCCAACGCCATGTTGTCCACCAAGAAGAACACCATCTTCACAAACGTTGTCCTCAAGCCCGACGGAACGGTCTGGTGGGAGGGCATGGACAAGAATCCCCCCGAGGGCGCTCTCAACTGGAAGGGCGAGCCCTGGGACCCCGCCGACGGCTCCAAGGGCGCGCACCCCAACTCCCGCTTCACCGCCCCGGCGCGCAACTGCCCCTGCCTTTCCAAGGAGTATGACAACCCCCAGGGCGTGCCTCTGGACGCCATGCTCTTCGGCGGACGCCGCGCCAAGACCGCGCCGCTGGTATATCAGTCCCGCGACTGGAACCACGGAGTTTTCATGGGCGCCACCGTCGCCTCGGAGACGACTGCCGCCGCCACCGGCGCCGTGGGCGTTGTCCGCCGCGACCCCATGTCCATGCGCCCCTTCATCGGCTACCACGTGGCTGACTACTGGCAGCACTGGATCGACATGGGACACGACAAGCGCGTCACCAAGCTTCCTAAGATATTCCACGTCAACTGGTTCCGCACCGACGACGAGGGACACTTCCTCTGGCCCGGCTTCGGCGACAATATGCGCGTCCTTGAGTGGATCCTGAAGCGCTGTGCCGGCGAGGTGGACGCTGTTGAGACGCCCATCGGCTATATGCCCCGCCCCGAGGACATAAACCTTGAAGGCATCGAGGACGAGGTCAGCCCCGAGACCCTGAAGGAGCTCCTCACCATCGACAAGGAGGTCTGGAAGGGCGAGGCCGCGGACATCCGCAAATTCTTCGGCGAGGTCGGCGAGGGCAAGCTCCCCCGCGAGCTGGAGGAGAACCTGGAGACCCTGGAGAACAACCTGAAATAACAAATATACCGGACCGCCATTCCGACGGTCCGGTTTTTTGAAATCAGAAAGAGGCTGACGGCGGTTATTATAGCTGTGTGAAGTCAATGTAAAGGAGAGAATAAGATGAATAAGACGCTGAAAAGGGTGCTTTTGACGATATTGGCGGTCTTGATTGCGCTTGCGGCGCTTGCAGCGGCGGCGTACCTGACGGTCACTCATGACTGGTCCGGCGAGCCGCCTGTGGACGTGTCGGGGTGTACGAACCCGTACATATCCAAGACCGGCACACCCATGGTATCCGCCCACCGCAGCGGGGGAGGGATAGCGCCCGAAAACACCCTGATGGCATTCAGGAACGTGGTGGAATCGGACTTCAAGGTGGACATCTTTGAATTTGACCTGGCTCTCACGGAGGACGGGGAGCTCATACTGCTCCACGACGAGACGCTTGACCGCACCTCCGACGCCGCCGAGCACTTCGGCTATTCGGACGTCTACCCCTCCGGGCACACCTATGAGGAGCTGAGAGAGCTCAACATGGGCGAGAGCTTTGTGAACGCGGCGGGGGAGACGCCCTACCGGGGACTGCGGGGCGGGGACATACCCGATGAGCTGCGCGTACTGCGTCCGGAGGACCTTTTTGACTTCCTTGACGGCTACGGAGAGTACCGCTTCATCATGGAGATCAAGGACTCCGGCGACCGGGGCAGGCTCGCGGCGGACAGGATCTACGGTATACTCAAGGACAGGGATATGCTGGACCGGGCGATCATCGGCACCTTCCACAACGAGATAACGGAATACATGACGGAGAAATACCCGGATATGCTCCGCTCAGCCGGAGTGAACGAGGTGGTGGGCTTCTATTTTGACTCCCTCCTGGGCATCGACCGGCCTGAGGGATATTACGGCTTCGTCGCCCTTCAGATACCCGACGAGGATTACGTGGTGAAGCTCGGCACCACCCGCATGGTCAACTACGCCCACCGCCGGAACATCGCCGTACAGTTCTGGACGATCAACGATCCCAGCCTGTGCCTTGACCTCGCCTCCAAGGGCGCGGACGCCATCATGAGCGACTACCCGGACATGATTTATGAGACACTTGGCGGCGAGTGACGCGAATGGGTAAACTGCCCTAAAAAATTGTCAAAACGCGCATAAAAAAGCTTAAATACACTATTGAAGTTTCAACGAAAGAATGTTATTCTATTAACAATACTGGAGTGCCGCGCGCACTGAAGTTACAATAAACGGCCCGGGAGGAGAGAACCGGACCGAAAAAAGAAAATGGAGGTTTTCAATATGGCTCGCTTAAGCGAATCGGCGGTAGCGAAGATCGAAGAGATCTGCTCCCGGTACACCAATGAGCCGACGCCGCTGATGATGATCCTCAGCGACATCCAGAACGAGTACGGCTACATACCGCTGGAGGCACAGGAGCTCGTCTCCGAGAAGACCGGGATCTCGGTCGCCGAGATCTACGGCGTGGTGACGTTCTACTCCTACTTCTCCCTGAAGCCCAAGGGAAAATACGTGGTCGGCTGCTGCCTGGGCACCGCCTGCTACGTCAAGGGCGGCGGACAGGTCTTTGACAAGTTTGCCGAGGTTCTGGGCATCAAGGGCGGCGAGACGACCCCCGACGGACTCTTCACCTTGGACGCGCTCAGGTGCCTGGGCGCCTGCGGCATCGCCCCCGCCGTCTCCATAAACGGCAAGGTCTACCCCAAGGTCAAGGTCTCCGATGTCCCCGACATCGTGGCAAGCTACCGCAACGCGTAAAAGGGAGGTCACAACATGATAAAAACACCTGAACAGCTTCAGGAGAGGATAGCCTCCTGCTCCGCCTGTCTCGACGGCAAGTTCAAGGGCGAGGAGGGCAAGCGCGCCGTGGTCCTCTGCGGCGGTACCGGATGCCTTTCCTCCAACTCCGCCGAGATACGTGAAAAATTTGAAAAGGTCATCGCCGAGAAGGGGCTTTCCGACAAGGTCAGCGTGAACCAGGTTGGCTGCTTCGGCTTCTGCTCCCAGGGGCCCTTCGTCAAGATCTTCCCCGAGGACACGCTTTACCGCATGGTGAAGCTGGAGGACGTGGACGAGATCGTCGAAAAGGACCTCATCGGCGGCGAGATCGTGGAGCGCCTTCTGTATGTGGACCCCGCCACCGGCGAGAAGGTCCAGCGCCAGGACGACATCAACTTCTACAAGAAGCAGCACCGCATAGCCCTCCACGGCTGCGGCACCATCGACCCCGAGAACATCAACGAGGCGTTGGGCTACGGTGCCTATCAGGGACTTGTCCGCGCCCTCTCCATGACCCGTCAGGAGGTCATCGACGAGGTCCTTGCCGCCGGCCTTCGCGGACGCGGCGGCGGCGGCTTCCCCACGGGCCGCAAGTGGCAGTTTGCCTATAACGAAAAGGGCGACGAGAAATACGTTGTCTGCAACGGCGACGAGGGCGACCCCGGCGCGTTCATGGACCGCTCGATCCTTGAGGGCAACCCCCTTGCCGTCATCGAGGGCATGGTCATCGCCGGCTACGCCATCGGCGCCCAGAACGGCTACTTCTACGTCCGCGCCGAGTACCCCGTGGCAGTGCGCCGCCTGCGCATAGCCATCAAGCAGGCGCAGGAGGAGGGGCTCCTGGGCGAGCACATCCTGGGCACCGATTTCAGCTTCAACGTACATATAAGGCTGGGCGCCGGCGCCTTCGTCTGCGGCGAGGAGACAGCGCTTTTGAACTCCATCGAGGGCAAGCGCGGTATGCCCCGTCCCCGTCCTCCCTTCCCGGCGGTGAAGGGACTCTGGCAGTGCCCCACCATCGTCAACAACGTGGAGACTCTCGCCTGCGTGCCCTTCATTCTCAGGAACGGCGCGGCGGAGTTTGCCAAATTCGGCACCGAGCGCTCCAAGGGCACCAAGGTCTTCGCCCTGGGCGGCAAGGTCAACAACGTGGGACTTGTTGAGGTCCCCATGGGCACCACCCTCCGGGAGCTCATCTTCGACATCGGCGGCGGTATCCCCGGCGGCAAGAAATTCAAGGCCATCCAGACCGGCGGACCCTCCGGCGGGTGCCTCACCACGGAGTACCTTGACGAGCCCATCGACTTTGACAACCTGGTAGCCAAGGGCTCCATGATGGGTTCCGGCGGCGCCATCGTCATGGACGAGGACAACTGCATGGTGGATGTCGCCAAGTTCTACATGGAGTTTATCTGCGACGAGTCCTGCGGAAAGTGTACGCCCTGCCGCATAGGTACAAAGCGTATGCTTGAGATTTTGACCAAGATCACCGAGGGCAAGGGCGAGCCCGAGGACATCACCGCCCTTGAGGAGCTGGTACACGTGACCCAGAACGGCTCCCTGTGCGCCCTTGGACAGACGGCGGCAAACCCCGTCAAGTCCACCATGACCCACTTCATGGACGAGTATCTCACCCACATCAACGACAAGAAGTGCCCGGCCCACGTGTGCAAGAACCTGATGCAGTACAAGATAGTGAAGGACAAGTGCTTCGGCTGCGGTATGTGCGCAAAGCAGTGCCCTGCCTCCGCCATCACCCGCACCGACTACGTGGCCCCCGGCAAGAAGCTGGCGGCAATGGAGATCGACCCCGCCAAGTGCGTGAAGTGCGGCGCCTGTATGTCCACCTGCAAGTTCAAGGCCATCATCAAGGAATAATAGGGGAGGACCAAAGCTATGTCTTTAGTGAATATAAA